>NZ_JBVIRI010000008.1:0-374569 GCF_055576225.1 Streptomyces sp. NPDC033845
ACGACCTGTTCTCGGTGCTGATGGGCGAGGACGTCGAGGCCCGGCGCTCCTTCATCCAGCGCAACGCCAAGGACGTCCGCTTCCTCGACATCTGAAGGGCGGGGCAGCGGGGCAGGAGCTCGGCGGGCCGGCACTGGTCCTGGCGTGCGGGTGCGGGAGCATCGTCTGGCGCCCGGTGCCGGGCCGACCGGCCCGTCACCCGGTCGGCGCACACCGCGCCCTCCGGGGCGGCGGTCCCCTCTCCGGCGTGTCACGGTGGCAGGGCATCGCGCCCGCTCCATCGCGCGGCCACCCACCCCTCCCATCCGTACCGACCCCTGGGCTGGAGACACCCCTGTGTTCGAACACCGACGACACCCGACGCACCGCGGCAGCACCCGATTCCTCCTCCAGGACATGCCCGCCGGCCCGGCGGGAAGGGCGGGAAGGGCCGGTGTCGCCCGCCCGGTCGAGCCGGTCGGGGGCTCCGACCGCCCCTCCCGCCAACTCGCCGCCGGCGACTACTGGTTCGCGGACGACCGTGCCGACCACCGCCGCCACGAGGTCGCCGACACCCGTCGCCCCACCTGAAGCCCCGGGAGACACGGCGTCCCCGATCGCCGTACGGAGAGGACGAGGGCCGGTTGAACAGGCCCGGAGCGAGCATGAGCGCCTGAGGAGCCGCCATCGGCCCGGACCGTCCACGCGGCGGGAGCACGGGCCGGCGGCGGCAGCCGGAAGAAAGGAACGGAACGGCATGGCACAGGCTCATGACTTCTCCTCCCCCCTGGAGGACCCGTACGGATCAGCCCACGGCCCGGCCGGGGAGGGCGCGCGGTCGGGAGAACCCGCGGCGAGGACCCAGGGTGACGCCACCCTCTTCGCCTCCCCCGGCTTCCAGGGAAACGGCACGCCCATACCCCCCGACCGCAAGGCCTACGCCTTGGCCGTACTCGGACTCGACGGCATCGCCTCCGTCAGGCTCCCCCCGCCCGCCCCACCCCGGTCGGGAGGCCCCGCGTCGTCCTCCCTGCTCTTCGTCTACGCCCGGCACCCCCAGGAGGTGTCCGAGGACGGAAAGGGAACGGACTGGGACCTGTTCGAGGCCGATGTCGCCGACCTGGGCGAATGGGGGGACAGGATCACACATGTGCGCCTGGCCTGGCGCCACGACCTCGACCCGGCCCACGGGGCCCGTCCCGCAGCGGTGGTCGAGTAGCCGGACGCATCAGCGGGGCGGGCGGGGGTCACTCGGCGGACATGGAGCCGGTGATCAGCGCGGTCACGGCCGGGAGACCTCCCTCGGCGGCCCACCAGGATGCCGTTCAGTCCGTACCGGGCAGCGTGCCAGTCCGCGGCCTGGAGGACCTCCGGGGCGCTGGCGCCTGGAGGACCTCCGGGGCGCTGGCGGCGGCATACCGGCCTTCTCCTCCGTGAGCGCCGTGGCCACCAGCGCGCGGACGACTCCGGCGAGCAGGACGGCGTCCTCGGCACCCGGTTGGACATCGGGGCGTCTGACCTCGACGCAGATGGCCGCCGGCCTCGTCGAGTTTCCAGCAGACGGGGGTGACCGCCTCGATCTGGGACTGGAGCAGTTCGTTGTGCACCTCGCCCTGCTCGGCGGGGGTCCGGAGTCCTGCTTGCCGAGATCTGCCGGTGGCTACAGCCAGCGGTTGCGGCGGAACGCCCGGTAGAGGACACCGGACGCGAGTGCCATGAGGCCGACGGCGAGCGGGTATCCGTAGGTCCAGCCGAGTTCCGGCATATGGGCGAAGTTCATGCCGTACACCCCGGCGACCATCGTGGGGACCGCGAAGATGGCCGCCCAGGCGGAGATGCGCCGCATGTCGTCGTTCTGCCAGGTACCCACGCGGGCCTGCTGGGCGCCCAGCACGGAGTCCAGGAGTTCGTCCAGGGTCCGGACCTCCAGGTCGGTGCGGTGGAGGTGATCGGCGACGTCACGAACGTACGGGGAGATCGGGGAAGCCTTCGGCGGCTGGTCCTTCTCCGCCGCACCGCCCGGCAGCAGCCCCTGGACCACCGGCACGAGCGGCTGCACGGCGTCCCGGAACTCCCGCACTTCCCGTTTGAGGGAGTAGATGGCCTGGGTGTGGTCGACGCGGGAGGTGGAGAACACCTCGTCCTCAAGACGGTTGAGGGTGCCGCGCACCCGCCGGGCGGCGTCGTTGTACGCGTCGACGGCGACGTCCAGCACGGCGTGCAGCACCGCCCACGGCCCGTGCCGCAGCATGCCCGGATCCGCGCCCAGCCGTCGGGCGGCCTCGGCACAGGGGTCGATGGGCCCGTGGGTCACGGTGAGGACGCTGCGGGGGCCGACGAAGATGAGGATGTCACCGGTCTCCACCGCCGCCTCCTCCGCCACGTACCGGAGGGTCTTCAGCGCGATGGCGAGGACCTCGCCGAAGCGTTCGCGTTTCGGGCGCTGCCGACCGTGGAGGGCGTCCTCCACGGCCAGGGGGTGCAACCCCAGTTCCTCGGCCAGCCGGAGCAGCTCGCCTTCGGAAGGACTCGCGAGCCGGACCCAGGCGAACTCTCCTTCGCCCAGCCCGCGCAGTCGCTTGAGGACGGACCGGCCGGGGCGATCGGGGCGGTCAGGGCGATCGGGGAGCTCACACTCACCCTGCTCCAGGTGCTCGGCCCGGCCGGAGCCCCGTTCGTATATGACGCATTCCATCTTCCGCGCATGCTTCACCAGCGAGATTTCATGCACCGCGACACGGGACGGCCGCGGTTGCGGCCGGGGGTGCCTCAGCCGTCGCCGGGGGTCGGTGTGTGGTCCGGATGGCCGGGGGTCCGGCGTTCGGTCTTCAGCCGGGCCTCGTGGAGGTGGTCACGTCCGGCGGCCAGCTCGTCGAGGATCTCGCGTTCCATGGCCGCGAAGGGCCGGTAGTAGGTGGCGTTGTACTCCTCGATGAGCTGGAAGGTCCAGCGGCCCGGGATCACGTTGCGGCCCAGGATCTCGTGCTCCAGCCGGGCCGCCTGCTCCTCGTGCCCGGCCTCGCGCAGCAGTGCGACGGCATCGCCGAGCTCGAAGTCGGCGGTTCCGGTCAGCTGGTGGAAGCCGTAGAGGTGGCCCCGGGCCCGCTCGGTGGTCTCCAGGGCCTTCGACAGAGCGCCCAGTGCGCGCACCGTCCTCTCGTCCACGTCCTCGGGCACCCGGTGCTCCGGGTCCATCTCGCGATTGCCGTCCATGGCTACTTCTCTGCCCCCGGAGCGCCATCTCAACGTGGCTCTTCGGCCGGCCGGCGTAACGCGACACCCCCTTCCCGTCCCGGCGGCCGGTGCGAGCGGAGGTGTAGACGGGAAAACGCAGGGCATTGGCGTGTTCGGAGGTTGATAAGAATGGGTCCCCTGCTTCTGGTACTGCTCCTTGTCCTCATTCTCGCGGCTGCGGGATTCGTGGCGAAAATTCTGTGGTGGATCGCCATCGCGGTCCTGGTCGTCTGGTTGCTGGGATTCGTCGCACGTCCGAAGACCGGCAGCGGCCGCTGGTACCGGTGGTAGCGCCGGCATTTCCGGCAGTCGGCTAAGCCGGCATTTCAACAATGCGAACAACAGCTGGGTCGGAATGCAATTCCGGCTCGCACGACATGAGGAGTGTTTCATCGTGACGGAGAACATGTGGGCCTACCAGCCGTCCACCAACCGGCTGCCCGCCACTGACCTCACCGGGTTCAAGGTCGAGGCGACCGACGGCGGCATCGGCAAGGTCGACAAGCATTCCGACGAGGTCGACGACTGCTACATCGTGGTCGACACCGGGGTGTGGATCTTCGGCAAGGAGGTCCTCCTGCCCGCCAGCACCATCACCCGCATCGACGAGGACGACAAGAAGATCTACGTCGACCGAACCAAGGAGCAGATCAAGGACGCACCGGAGTTCCACCGCGACAAGCACCTCGGCGACTCCGGCTACCGCGACCAGCTCGGCACCTACTACGGCACCGGGGCCCCCTTCGGCGGCCCGCGCATCTGACCGCCCGCAGCGGTGATCACCGGCACGCGCCGGGCGGCCCCTGGTGCCACCACAGCTCGGTGGTGGCACCAGGGGCCGCTTCACGCGTGCGCGCACGCGTTCACGTACGCGGACACGAACGCGGACACGGAGGCGTACGACGGGGCCTGGGCCGGACGACGGTCAGCAGCCCTCGGGGCCCGGGGCCTCGGAGCGGTCGGGATCCGTCCCGAAGTCCCGGAACTCGAAGAGCTCCAGCGCTCCGGTCATCTCCAACAGCCTCTGCAGTTGCCTGGGCAGCGGGCCCTCCAGCACCAGCGGCCGGTCACGCCGCAGCCGCAGCAGGACCGTCAGGAAGGAGGAGTCCGCGAAGGCGACCTGGCGCACGTCCACGACCAGCGGGCCCTCGGGGGCGGCCGCCCTGCCCGCCGTCTCCAGCTGGCCCGAGGTGTCCACATCGAACTCCCCTGAACAGACCAGGGCCCACGCGCCGTCCGTCCCGGACCGCGCCCTCACCTGCGATGCCACCAAACCTCCCGCTTGAACCAGTGCACAGCTGCCGCCCGTACCCACCGGACGGCCTCATGCCACATAACACCCTGTCACGAGGGAAAGGCCTGTCGGAGCGAGGTGGTCTTCGTTTCGCGGCTCACTCCCGTCGGCGCGGTCGGAACGGTCGGCGCGGTCGGCACGGTGCACAGCCGGACGACCCGGGCCGACCCCCACTTCGGCCGTGCCCGTGGCGAGCCCTCAGCGCTGATCGCCGTCCGGGCCCGTCAGTCCCCGGCGGATACTGCGGGCGCGGCGGCTCTGGTGGCCGCCCTCGGTGTCGGGACGAGGACCTTCCCACCGAAGTCGGCCGGCCCGGCCGTACGGCTACTGCCCGGCTCGCCGGGACGGGTCGGCGCGTCGCCGGCGAGAGTGTGGTGGGGCGGGTGGCCGTAGGCGCGGGTGTAGGCGGCGGCGAAGCGGCCCCGGTGGGTGAAGCCCCAGGCGGCGGCGACCGTGGAGACGGTGGTGGTGCCGGGGGCGGCCCGCTTGAGGTCCTCGTGCGCGTGCGCCAGCCGCACCCGACGCAGATACGACAGGG
Organism: Streptomyces sp. NPDC033845; assembly: GCF_055576225.1. Classification (NCBI taxonomy): domain Bacteria; kingdom Bacillati; phylum Actinomycetota; class Actinomycetes; order Kitasatosporales; family Streptomycetaceae; genus Streptomyces; species Streptomyces sp. NPDC033845. Next base: position 5,046 of record NZ_JBVIRI010000008.1, read on the forward strand.
GTGTGGTGCGGGCGTGTTGGGCGAAGGCGTACTGCACGGCCCGTGCGGTCACCGGCACCGCCGCCGCGATCTCCGCGAGGCCGATGTCACGGTGTGCGTTCTCCTCGATGAAGGCCATGGCCCGGCGCAGGGTGTCGCTCGTGGCGTCCCGGCTGTCCGCGGGGATCCGGGCGGTGTCCATACGGGTGTGGGGGAAGGCGTGGAGGACGGCGGTGGCCAGGAGCCGCCCGCCGGCGGCGTCCCACAGACGGTCCGCGGGCCCGTTCTCGCGGCCCGGGCCGGCGGCGGTGGCCGGGGCGGGCGGAACCCGGAGGAGGGTTTCGCGGAGGTGGGTGAGGGTCGCGGCCAGCATCCGGCCGGAGTCGGCGTCCACCGGTCTGCGGGCGGTGAACTCCAGGGGCCGCCCGTTTCCGTCTCCGTGCCCGGGCCCGTGTCCGTGCCCGTGTCCGAGTCCCGCCGCCACCGCTTCCAGGACGGGACGCCGTAGCACCGCGGCCATGTACTCGGCGTTCTCGACCCGGCCCGAGAACGGGCGCGTCCCGGCGGTGTGCAGGAAGACCTCGCCCGCGCCGAAGGACTGCCACGGCTGCCCGTCGTCTCCGGCCTCGATGGTGCCGGCCCGTACGGCGATCACGCACACCGCGTCCAGCGGCGCGGCATCGAAGGACAGGCCGAAGCCCACGCGCAGATCGTCCACGCTGAAACCCTCGGCGGCCCGCCGGACCACTTCCAGACGCCCGCCACGCGGCCCTGCCCCCGGGCCCGCATCACGGGGCCGGGCCGCGGGTCGGGCGTCCGTCTGCGCGACCCGCGCGTTTGCATACGCCGAGGACAGAAACGCCTCAGCCTCGCCGAGATCCCCACTCCTGAACCGGGCAGGATCCACCCGAGACACCTCAACCATCAAGCCCGACCAACACCAGCACCAGCACCAGCACCGTCTCCATCACCAGCAATTCCCGCACGCCCGACGCTACCTCCCCCACCGCCCCGGAAAGCAATCCACTCAGCGGGCGGGCAGCCTTCCTCGAACTCCCTCTCAGGCCCGGCCACAGGTCCTGCCGGGCGATGGAGTAGGCCGGACGCCTTGCTGTGAGCTGGTTTGGCGGGTCCCGGGCTCGGGGAGGCGGAGTCGGCTCGTATGATCCCGACCCTGCACATGCGGGTGGGTGACCAACTACTGCTCCACGGTTCCGCTTTCGGCCGGTTCATCACCGCGGCCGCGTCGGGGATCCCGCTGTGCGTCACGGCGACGCTGATCGACGGAGTGATCCTGGGACGGGCCTCCTCACACCACTCTGCGGCCTACCGCTCGGTGATGGTCTTCGGACGGGCCACCGCGATCGAGGACGCCCAGGAGCGCGCGGACGCGCTCGCGGAGGTCGTCGAGAGCGTCATCCCCGGGCGGCTGTCAGGACCGTACCCGGCCCGGCGGCCCAGCGTGGAGGAGGCCGAGTACACGGCCTGTCTGACCATGCCCATCGAGGAGTTCTCGATGAAGGTCCGCGCCGGATTCGCCCGGGACGAGCCCAAGGACGACCGAGTCGAAACCTGGGCCGGCTGGATCCCGCTGACCACCACCCCCGGGACCCCGGTCCCCGACGCCGTCACCGGCACCCGGTTCCCGGCCCCCGTGTACGACCCGGCCCTTCACCGCTTCCGGCAGTGAAGACAAGGGGAGCAGCGGCCCGTCGGCGGAGGAGGAGAGCGCCGGGCGCTGATCGGCCGGCTTGAGCCGGCCCGCGGGCGGCAAGCCGTCTGTTCCCGCACCGGCCGGGACGGCCGACCGGGCCGGTGCGGTGGGTCAGCAGTGGCTTCGCGCCTTCTTGACATGCGGTTCGGCCAGGCTCAGGTCAGAGCTGACGTTAAAGATCTGGCGGGCCTCGGCCAGTGCATCGGCCAGTGGTTGGTGGTCCTTGTCCTCCAGGGCTGCCACCCGGGCGAGTTCCGCTGCCTCGGCCAGCCGCTCGGCCTCCTTGACGTAGGAGTCGGACGACACGCCGACGGCCGTTGGCGCGGGCATCGGATCGGGCAGCTTTCGTACGAGCTCGCAGACCGGTTCGGCCTCGCCCGCCGAGCTGCAGGCGGCCAGGACCAGGATCGCCGCGGCCACTGGAACCCACCGTCGCATCACGCGCTGCACCTCTCCCCCGGCGACACGGACCCGACCACCTTAGGGACGCCCTCGACCGGCGACAAGAAGGCGGCGAGCTGAGGTCGCACTCGGCGTTCTGCTTGGCCCGGGTGGCGTTCTGGCCGTTTGCGCCGCGGAAGACCAGCCACTTGGGGGTGGCAGCGTCACGCGCGGCGTCGGATCGGTTCGCCGAGCAGCTCGGTCAGGTCTGCCTCGACCGCCGCGAGGAGCTGCGGACCCCACACGGTCAGGGTCTGTTCCCAGGGGTGGCCGAAGGTGCCCAGGCGCAGGTCCTCGGTGAGATGGACACCTTCCACTCCACCGGCTCGGCACGCTCCGCGAAGGCCCGCTGCTGGTTGCGTACCAAGGTGGCGGTGGGCGTGAGGGGAGCGTGCTCGACGGTGCCGTGCGTGCCGTAGTGCCGGCGTACGACCGGCCCGTCGACCTCGACGACCACCCCGACCGGATGCCACGCGGGGGCCTTCTCCCGCCGCCCCTCGCGGGCCGAGGCCGATGGCCGCTCGCGGGCAGGGACGGTACGGGCTTCGCAAAGTATTCGAACACGTGTTTCCATTGGGGGGTGAGAGCAACGTTCCGCTTCCCGGATGACCTCCTCGCCCTCGAACGGGCCTGGCTGTCCGCCTACGCCGACCTCGCGGCGGCCCCGCTCGGTGCCGGCACGACCGGGGCCCGGCGTCGGCTGATCGCCCTTTCGCTGCGGCTGCACAGCCACCCGTACTGGGTGCGCCCCGCCGGGGGCGGCGGCCCGGCGGACCTGCGCCGCGCCGCGCGTGAGGTGAGCGGTGGGTGCGGGGCCTCCGCCGACCCCGCCATAGACCCCGACCTCGACCCCGACCCCGACCTCGACTCCGACCTCGACCCCGACCCCGACCTCGACTCCGACCTCGACCTCGACTCCGACCTCGACCTCGACTCCGACCTCGACCTCGACTCCGACCTCATACGCCTGCGCTGCCGCGCGGCGTCGGGGAGCTGAGCGCCGTGGGGGTCGGAGTGAGCTCGGAGCGGCACGGGGGGCTGCGTGTGGTCGTGTACCGGCCCGACGGTCAGGGCAGGCGGCGGGTCGAAGCGAACGGAGTGGCCCTCGGGCGGGCCGCCGGGCTGTCCGACCTGCTGGAGTTCCTGCGCCGGATCGGCCTGGATCCCGACGAGGTCCGGCTGGACGACCCCGCACTGGTCGAATGGCGCGGCGGTGGGCCCGAGACCTGGGAGGACGAACCCGGGCCCTGAACGCCCGCCCAGCTGGGCGCTGTGGGGCGATGGGGTTCCTGCGGCAGCTGGGGCTCGCTAAGCGCTAATTTGGGCCAACCGAACGCAGAGGAGAAGCCTGTGGGCAAGGTGGTCATGTACGGCTCGGTGTCCGTGGACGGGTTCGTCGCGGACGAGAACGACCAGCCCGGACCGCTCTTCGACTGGTTGACCGGCGGTGACGTCCCGCTGGATGCCGGCGGCGTGCTGAAGGTGTCCCGGACCTCGTACGACTACACCCGGCCGTACTGGGACGGGATCGGTGTCACGATCGCCGGCCGCCGTGTCTTCGATCTGACGGACGGCTGGGGCGGGGAGCCGCCGAGCGGGATCGAGCATGTGGTCGTCGTGACGCACCGGCCGATGCCCGAGGGCTGGGATCCGAAGGCGCCGTTTCATTTCGTCGACGGTGTCGAGGCGGCCATGGCCAAGGCGCAGGAGCTCGCGGGTGACCGCGTCGTCGAGGTGGCCGCGGGCGATGTCGGCGGGCAGATGCTCGCGGCGGGGCTGGTCGACGAGGTGCGGATGGATGTCGCGCCCGTCGTGTTCGGGTCCGGTAGGCGGTTCTTCGGGTCGGTCGACGCGCAGCACCTGTTGGAGGACCCTGAGGTGGTACTCCAGGGGAATCGGGTGCTTCACCTGCGCTATTCGGTACGCCGCTGAGCCACCCGACCGGACCCGCGCCGCGCCGCCCCGCCCGGCAGCTGTCTCAGTCCTCGTCGTCCTGGAGGTGGCGGGCGAAGCGTTCGTGGGCCGACTGCCGGGTGCAGCCGAGGGAGGCGCCGATCGCTTCCCAGGTCACCAGACCGGCGCGGGCCGTACGGACGGTGTCGAGGGCGAGGGACGGCAGCTGGTCCTGGAGGAGCGCGACCGCGCGCAGGGCCGCGAGCGGCTGGGTGGGGGCGAGTTCGGCGATCCGCTCCTTGAGGACGTTCACCAGCCGGTCGATGTCCGCGGGGACGGCGCCCTCGGTGGTGGTGACGTGGTGTTCCCAGTCGGCGACCGGTCCGGTGCGCCGGCCGTGGCCTTCCGTCTCCTCGGGATCCGCGAACACGACGGGGTGGACTTCGGTGCCGCGCCATCCGCAGGTGCAGGCCGCCCGGACGCCGGCGGCGCGCTCGGACACCGTGCCGTCGCTGTCCCACCAGGCGGTGCTGCCGCCGAGGGCGGCGATCGGGGGTGCGTCGCAACCGGTGGCCAGGACGGCCACCGCGGAGCCTTCGTGTCGACCGGTCTCGTCAGCCCAGCCCATGCCGGTTTCTCCTTCGTTCGGGCGTCAGGCATCCCTGACTGACCTTCACGATGCCATGAAGTCCTGAGGGCCGGGAGGAGTTTGGGAGCATCCCTCGGCCGTGGACGGCATCCGTGCCGGGTGGCAGGCTCCGCGCTCCGGCTGCCCGAGTCGCGGATTCCCCCGTGTGGGAGGGCGGTTCGCACTACCGTCGGGTTGGCAGGAGAGCTGGTTTGCGGATACGGATGCGGATTCGGGTGCGGGTGCGGGTGCGGTGTCGCGATCTCGGGCTGGTGGTCGGCGAGCGTTCCTGACGGTGATGGGGTGGTGGGTGTGTCCCAGGGGTGGGCGTGGGCGGCCGCGACGGCGACGGGGGTCGTGGCGGCGGGTCTGATCACGGCACTGGTGGTGGCCGATCTCGACGCGGCCGGGCAGGTCGCGGGGATCGTCGGGGCCGTCCTGGCGGGTCTGGGGCTGGTCGTGTCCGTACGTTCGCTCTCCGGCGGGGGCGGCGGTGGGGGTCTACGGGTTCGGGCCGGGCGTGGCGGTGTTGCGGCGGGTGGCAGCATCATCGGCAGTGCGGTCGGTGACCGGTCCACGGTTTCCGGCACGCCCGGCGGGTCCGGTGCGGGCCCGAGTCCTACGGGGGCAGGGGCGGCGGGTTCTGCCCCTGCGGGCGACGTGCGGGCGGGGCGGGACGGCATCGCCGCAGGCGGGAACATCGAAGGCAGCGCGCTCGGCGACGACAGCGAGGCTCGGTGACCCCCTGGTGGCGCCGCAACCGCGCTCCGGAGCCCGAAGCCGCGACCGACCCGTCCACCGCCGACGGTGGCGTGGGCGGTGGCGGTCGCGGTGGCGGTGGCGCCAGTGATGGCGATGGCAGCGGCACGGACGGCGGCCGACCGGCCACGGCGCACGATACGGGTGCCGCTGCGACGGGGCGCGGGCCCGGTGGGCCGGTGTCGGTACGGGCCGGGGCCGGGACGGCGGCGGGCGGGGACATCAGCGGCAGTGCCATCGGGGCCGGGAGCACCGTCGACAACCGCCGGATCGACAACCGGCAGATCGACAACCGCCGAGTCGACAACCGGCGGATCGACGTCCACCTTCCCGCTCCGCGGGAGGTGGTCTCCTGGCCGGTGCGGATCGGGACGCCGCCGCGGCCCGCGTCCGCGTTCCAGCCCCGGCCAGCCCTGCGGGCGGCGATCGACGCCGCCCGTGCCGTCAGCGGGACCGCCGTCCTCACCGGCCGTACGGCGGCCGCCGCGCACGTGCTCTCCGGCGGCGGCGGGGTCGGCAAGACCCAGCTCGCCGCGGCCTACGCGCACGAGGCCGCCCTGCTGCCCACCGACCTCGTCCTGTGGGCACCCGCCGGCGACACCACCCAGGTCATCACCAGCTACGCCCGGGCCGCCGCGCGCGTACGCGCCGCCGGAGCCGACGGTACGGACCCCGAGCACGACGCCCGGGCGTTCCTGGAGTGGCTCGCGGGGACGGATCGCTCCTGGCTCGTCGTCCTGGACGACATCACCGAGCCCGCGGCGCTCGCCGACTGGTGGCCGCCGTCGCGTCCCGGGACCGGATGGACGCTGGCCACCACCCGCCGCAAGGATCCGGCCCTGACCGGGCAGGGCCGGTCCCGTATCGACGTCGACGCCTACACGGTCGAGGAGGCCCACGCCTTTCTCGCCGGCCGGCTCACCGCGGACGGTTACGGCCACCTGCTGGACGGCCAGGAAGGCGAACTCGCCGAAACCCTCGGACGGCTCCCGCTCGCCCTCGGGCACGCCGCCGCCTACCTCATCCACCAGCAGACCACCTGCACCCGGTACCTCCACCGGCTGCGAGACAGCCGTCACCGTCTCGACGAACTGCTGCCCGCCTGGGCCGATACCGAGGACTACGGACGCCAGATCGCCGCCGCCCTCCTGCTCTCCCTCGACGCCGCGGAAACCGCCGACCCGCACGGTCTGGTACGGCACGTCCTGCGCCTCGCCGCGCTCCTTGACCCCGCAGGCCAGCCCACCGGGCTGTGGGAGACGGCCGAAGTGCTCCAGTACCTCGTCGACGAGACCGGACGGGACGGAGTCGGCGGCACCGAGCGCGCCACGGCCGGCCGGGCCGGAGCCGAGCACGGCCGAACCGGACAGGTCGGCGCCGAGCAGGTCCGCGAAGCGCTCCTCCTGCTCCACCGCTACGCACTGATCACCTACGACAGCAGCACTCCGCACCGCGCCGTCCGCATCCACGCGCTCACCGCCCGCGCCGTCCAGGAAGCCACCCCCGCGCCGACCGCCGCACGTCTGGCCGACACCGCGGCCGCCGCCGTGTCGGCCCTCTGGCCCGAGCACAGCGTGGAACACCTCCAGCCGGACCTGGTGCCCGTACTCCGCAGCAACACCGAAACCCTCAACCGCAGCCCCGCACTCGGCCGGACCGCGGCACGGTACGACCTCGCGTTCCACTACGGCCGCAGCCTCCACAACAGCGGGCTCCACCACGGCGAAGCCACCCACTGGGAACAACTGGTCGAAGAGCTCCGCCATCCCACGAACCCCCGGCACGACGCCGAGATCTCCGCCGCCCGCGCCAACCTCGCCACCGCCTACAACGCCCTCGGACGCCACGAGGACGCCCGCCGGCTCGAAGAAGCCGTCCTCAGCGACCAGTTACGCGCCCACGGGCCCGACCACCGGAACACCCACAACGCCCGCGCCAACCTCGCCGCGACCTACAGCAACCTCGGACGGCACGAGGACGCCCGCCGGCTCGAAGAAGCCGTCCTCGCCGCCCGCATCCGGCTGCTCGGCGACGACCATCCCTCGACCCACGGCGCACGTGCCAACCTCGCGAGCACCTACAGCAGCCTGGGACGGAACCACGACGCCCTCGAACTCAAGGAACAGGTCCTCGCCGCCCGCATCCGGCTGCTCGGCCACGACCACCCCGACACGCATCTGGCACGCGCCAACCTCGCGGTCACCTACAGCGCCCTCGGACGGCACGGCGATGCGCTCGAACTCCACGAATCCGTCCTCGCCGCCCGACTCCGCACCTTCGGCGACGACCATCCCTCCACCCATTTCTCACGTGCCAACCTCGCGGTCACCTACAGCAACCTCGGACGGCATCACGACGCCCTCGAACTCCACGAATCCGTCCTCGCCGCCCGCATCCGGCTCCTCGGCGAAGACCACCCCGACACCCATCTGGCCCGCGCCAACCTCGCCTCCACCTACAGCGACCTCAGCCGCTACGAGGACGCGCGCCGACTCGAAGAGGCCGTCCTGGCGGACCGGTTGCGCACCTTCGGCGACGAGCACCCCGACACCCTCCTCGCCCGCGCCAACCTCGCCGTCACCTACAGCAACCTCGGACGGCACCACGACGCACTCGAACTCCACGAAGCCGCCCTCGCCGCCCGCATCCGGCTCCTCGGCGAGGACCACCCCGACACCCACCGCGTCCGCGCCAACCTCGCCTCCACCTACAGCGGGCTCGACCGCTACGAGGACGCACGCCGACTCGAAGAGACCGTGCTCGCCGCCCGCATCCGGCTGCTCGGCGAGGACCACCCCGACACCCACCGCGTCCGCGCCAACCTCGCCGTCACCTACGGCGACCTCGGGCGGTACGAGGACGCACGCCGACTGGAGGAGACCGTCCTCGCCGCCCGCGTCCGGCTCTTCGGCCCCGACCACCCCGACACCCGGCTCGTCCGCTCCAACCTCATCACCACCTACCGGAACCTGGGGCGGATCGAGGACGCGGCGCGGCTGACGGAGGACTCCGGGGGCAGCTAGGACCTGCCCGGCCGAGTCCCTCAGGACCTCGACGCGCCCATCCTCCGACGGGACGCTCGACGCCTGTCCGATGACGGTGGGCGGAACGAGCCCGTCGGGCGCGGCCACCTCCTCCACGATGCGCAGACCTGCCGCGGTGGGAGACTGGTGTCAGGCGGGCCCGTCTTCGGGGCGGGGGGTGTCGGTGGACTGCATGAACGACAGCATCCGGGCGTTGACCACCTCCGGGTGGTCGATCTGCGGGCCGTGCCCGGTCGCGGTGATGATCTCGGCGCGGGCCCCGGGGATCAGCCGGGGTATGCGTTCCAGCTGGCGCTTGGGGTGCACGAGCAGACTGTGCTTGCCCATGATCACGTAGAGCGGGGTCCGGATGGAGCGCAGGGCGTCCTCGGCGAGCGGGAGGGGTGCGGGGCGGCGGATCCGGTAGGCGCGGGCGCCGAGTTGGATCCACTTGCGCATCTCCGGGACGGCGATGACCGGCTGGTCCAGCCATGCGGCGAGCCGGGGGCGCAGCGGCTTGGGCGCGAAGGTGGCGAACAGGCTGATGAACACCCAGGCGAAGAAGCGCAGGCCGACCTTCTCCAGGCCGCCGGGGTCGAGGGCGGTGACCGAGACGAGTCGTTCGGGCCGGCGGTGGGCCTGGTTGAGGACGAGCCAGCCGCCGTACGAGGAGCCGACGAGGTGGACCTCGTCGAGGCCGAGGGCGTCGAGGGCCTCGTCCATCCACTGGGCGGCGCGTTCGGGCTGCCACATGGGTTCGCGGTGGACGCTGCGGTTGGCGTCGCCCGGGGTGTCGAGGGCGTAGACGGGCCGGTCGAGGCTGAGCCCGGGGGTGTTGGGGTACCACATGGCGGAGCTGTAGCCGGCGCCGTGGATCAGGACGATCGGGGTGCGGGAGGCCGCCGCGGGGTCGGTGGGGCCGTAGCGGTAGACGTGGGTGGTGCCGAAGCTCGTCTCGACGTCCGTTTCGGAGCGGGCGGGCGCGCCCATGGCGTGGACCACGTCCTCGGCGGCGAAGTAGCGGTCGCGGAGCGTGTCGTTGACATAGCGGCCGACGTCGCGGCGCGCACGGGTCGTGGTGGATACGGGCACGGGGCACCTCCGGGAAGATCCGTTCTTCGTGATACGACCGTACCATGTTGCTGGTACGGCGGTACCATGAACCGGTTCGGGGCACCCGGCTCCGGACGCGGACTCGACACCGGCCGGTGGAGGCACAGCACATGCCCAAGCGCGTGGACCACGAGGAACGGCGGAGCCAGATCGCCGACGCCCTCATCCGGGTCGCCGGACGCCGCGGACTGCACGCGGTCGGCATGCGCGAGGTCGCGGCCGAGGCCGGGGTGTCGCTGCGGCTGGTGCAGTACTACTTCGAGACGAAGGAGAAGCTGCTCTTCTACGGGCTGGCGCACCTCACCGACCGCTTCACCGCGAGGGTGACCGCCCGCCTGGCCGCCGCCGGCCCGGACCCGGGGCCGCGCGCCGCCGTGGAGGCGCTGCTGCTGGCCTCGCTGCCGACCGACGAGGAGAGCCGTACGTTCCACCTGCTGTACAGCTCGTACGCGATCCTGTCGGTGACCGACGAGGCGTTGGCCGCGCAGCCCTTCATCGACAACCCCGACGCCGCCGAGAACGCCCTGACCGGACTGCTGCACCAGGCCCAGGAGGACTCCCTGGCGGATCCGGCCGCCGACGCCCGGACCGAGGCGATCAGCCTGCTCGCCATGGCGGCCACCCTGGGCACCAGCATCCTCGTCGGCCAGCGGTCACCGGAGTCCGCCGTCGCGGTCCTGCGCCATCACCTCGACCGCATCTTCACCACCGGCCGCCGCGGGGTCGGGGACGGTTCGCAGCGGCAGCCGCGTCCCCAGCCGACGACGAGGTGAGCGGCGGCGTCCGGCCTAGCTTCGCGGGTCCGCACGGCGGAGTTCGGCCTCCAGGTCGAGCGGGCCGAACGGCTGGCGCCCCTCCACCCAGGTCTCGCGCGGGGTGAGCCACATGACTTCGAATTCCAGGCCGTCGGGGTCCTTGGCGTACAGGGATTTGGTGGCGCCGTGGTCGGTGCCTCCGAGATAGGCGGCCACCGCCGTCAGGCGTTCCCGTATGTCCACGAGTGTGGAGAGCGAATCGCACTGCCAGGCGGTGTGGTACATGCCCGGGGTCCCCGGTTTCGCCCCTCCCTCGGCCTTGGCGCGGAAAAGGCCGAGGTCGTGGTGATTGGGGCTGGTGGGAGAACGCAGAAAGGCCCTTTCGTCGCCGTGCCGCTCGATCACCGACAGGCCGAGTACGGAGCTGTAGAAATCGGCGGACCGATTGACATCACGTACCCAGAGGACCACGTGGTTGACTCGTTCGACGCTCATAGGCACCTCCGCGCCCCATAGCAGTCACGCTGGCTCGTCCTCGGTCGAATTCCTTCGCGTGCAGTGGTTTCTCATGCTAAGCACGCACGTTCGCGGCGGGTGGAGCGCGGTGCGGATGATTCGCTTTCGTCCTTTCCCGGCCCGATCGGACGACGCGGCGGGAATTCCGGGCGGTCAGGCTGGTGCGCATCGGCGACGGGAGGAATTCGATGCCGCACTACAGGAATGTGGGGAGCTATCCGCCGAAACGGCACATCTACTGGGCGGGGCCGGACGGGTCCCCGCTGGTGGAGGAATTGCTGGGCGACGACGGATTCGACGGTGAGTCCTCGCTGCTCTACCACCGGTACGATCCCGCGGGTGTCGAAGGGCGTGCCGTCTGGCAGCCCCCGTCCACGGAGTCCGATCCCTCCGGTCCGCACGCCGCCCTGCACTTCCCCCGCCGGCCGGCGCCCGCCCCCGGGACGGGTGCCGACGCGGTGCGGCATCGCATCATGCTGGTGGGCGGGGAGCGGCTACGGGTCTGGCGCGCCGTCGCCACCGACGCCTCGCCCCTCTACCGCAACGCGGGCGCCGACGAGTGCGCCTACGTGGAGGCGGGGCGGGCCCGGCTGCACACCTCGATGGGCGGTCTGGAGGTCGGGCCGGGAGACCTCGTGATCATCCCGGCCGGGGTGGTGCACGCGTGGCACCCGTCCACCGAACCACGGCCCGGGGCCGTCGCGCCTCCGGCCGATCCGGGGCGGCGGACTCCGCCGGCGGCGCACGATACGGGACCTCCGCTGCGGCTGACCGTGTTCGAGTCGGCGGGCCGGATCGGCCCTCCGGCCCGCTATCTGTCCCCGCACGGGCTGCTCCTGGAGGGGAGCCCCTACTGCGAACGCGACCTTCGGCACCCCGATCCGCCGCCCGCCGGCGAGGCGCACGGTGTGACCGTCCTGACCCGGCACGGCCGCCGCGGAACGGCGATCACCTACCGCCGTCACCCCTTCGACGTCGTCGGCTGGACCGGGACCCTGTACCCGTACGCGCTCAACATCGCGGACTTCGAGCCGGTGACCGCCCGGCTGCACGCGCCGCCGCCGGTCCACCAGGTCCTCGCCATGCCCGGCGCCGATCTGGTGTTCTTCACCCCGCGCCTGCTGGAGTACCACCCTCAGGCAGTCAAAGTGCCCTACCAGCACGTCAACCTCGGCGGCGACGAGCTCCTGCTCTTCGCGGACGGGGACTTCGGGTCCCGTGCGGAGAGCGGAGTGCGCCAGGGATCGGTGACCGTGTTCCCGCCGGGCATCCCGCACGGCCCGCCCCCCGGACTCGCCGAGACGACCCGGGCCCAGCGGGAGACCTCCGAGTGGACCCTGCTGCTCGACGGGCACGAACGCCTCGAACCCGGACGCGAGGCACTACCCCTGTTGGACCCGGACTATGCCCTGACGTGGTAGCCCCTGACGGAAGCACAGGACCGACGCCGTGACCACCGAACCGCTTCCCCTCCTCCCCATGCGCGACCTCCCCACCACGGGTGAGGAACTGCGATCCGCCGCGTCCGCGGTCGTCGACGCCCTGACAGCGGCACTCGGAGCCCCGCGCCCGACCTCGTCGGATACGCCGACCGCCGACGACCCCGTACGGCCCCGCCAGTTGCGACGACTGCGGCGGGTGCTGGCCCCGGACCACTACGAGCCGGCCGGTCCCCAGGAGGCGCCCTCCCTGGAGGACGCGTTCAGCGAACACGACGCCTTCTTCGGCGTGGCCAGGGCCCACGGCCCGGCCGACCTCTTCCTCCGGTCCCTGCTGGTCGCCGAGATCGACACCGCCCTCGACCTGGCGCGCACCCCCTCCTCCCTCGACCCGGCCGAACGCTCCGCGCTGGTGGGATCCGGCTCCGACCTGCTGTACCGGCAGAGTGCGCGTGCGCCTGCGCCGCTCGGAAGCGGAGAGCCGTCACGCCCCACACACCCCACACACCCCACACGCCTCGTACACCCCGTACGCCTCGTACGTCCGCCGGAGGACCGGACGGCGCGCCCGGCCGACGGGCGCACCGCGCAGTTGCGCTGGCAGTCCGGGCACCGCCTCTTCTTCGCGCACCTCCAGGCCATCACCGTCACCTCCGCCTGCGCCGTCCACGCCCGCACCGCCGCCGAACAGACCGCCCATCTCGAACAGACCGTGCTGTTCTGCACGAGTGCCGCGCTCGCCATGCGGCACGCCGCGGACTTCTCCCCCGAGCTCTACGCCCGTTCGATCCGTCCCACCATGACCCCGCCACGGGTGGGCGCGGGATTCAGCGGCCTGCAGACCCGTGACCACTTCCACCTGGTGCAGGCCCTCGACAGCCTCGGCACCCGGCTGCTGCCGGTGGTCGCCGGGGGCCCGGTCTACCGGGAGCTCGAAGAGGCACTGCGGCGGCTCTACGCGGCACATGTGCATGTGTGCCGGCGCTTCGGCGGGGACACGAACCCGAGCCTGCGGATGGAAGCGAGCAGGGAGGACAGCGGTACGACGGGCACGGAGCGGGCACGGCAGTACGCCGGGCTGCGCCTGCGCAAACTGGGCGGAAGGCGGTCGGCGGCATGACCGTCACGGACTGGCACGCCCATCTGTGGCCGCGCGCCTACGTCGGGTTCCTCGAAGCGCACGGCCAGGACTGTCGCCATCAGCGGGAGTTCGGGCCGGGTGACGACGGCGAGGCGATGCTGCGCAGGCGCCTCCGCCAGATGGACGACAGCGGCATCGACCGCCAAGTCCTCAATGCGGCGGCCCTGTTCCCGGGGCTGGGCCCGGCCGGGACGAACGCACGGGCGGCCCGGTTGGCCAACGAGGCCTTGGCGAAGGTCGTCCGTACGGCCCCCGGGCGCTTCGCCTTCCTGGGCGTTCTCCCCCTCCCCCAGGTGGCGGCGTCGCTGCGCGAGCTCGACCACCTCGTGAACCGGCTCGGCGCCTTGGGCGTCGTACTGCCCCCGGCCGTCGACGGCACCTCCACCCTGGGACCGCGCTACGACCCCTTGTACGCGGCACTGGACCGGGCCGGGGCCGCGGTCCTCTACCATCCGGCCGGTACCGGGTCCGGAACCGGTGTCGGACCCTCACTGTGCGAACCCGGCGCACTGGCCTGGTCCGTGGGGGCGCTGGCGGAACAGACCACCGTGGTGCTCGACTGGCTGGCCGCGGAGCTCTCGGAGCGGTTCCCGCGCATCCGGCCCATCGTCGGCAGGGCCGGCGGCGCCAGTTTCCTGCTCGACCCCGGCACCGTCGCGCGGGTCGCCGCGTCCACCCTGTGCTTCGACAGTCATACCCAGGGGAACGCGCAGGCGCTGGAACTGGCCGTACGGCATGCGGGCGGCCGGCACCGCGTCCTGCTCGGCACCGACTACCCGTTCGCCCAGGACTCCCGACTCGCCGAAGCCGTCCGCCGGTTCCGCTCGGTGACCGCCGTCCGGTCGTCGCGGTCGTAGAGGGCAGCCCCGTCGCGGTCGGCCGGGGTCAGGCGAGGGTGAGGAACAGTTTTTCGAGTTCCTCTTCGGTCATGGGGGCCTGGTTCTCGTCGGTGTTGGCCATGCACTGGCGCATACCGCTGGCGACGATCTTGAACCCGGCCCGGTCGAGGGCCTTGGAGACGGCGGCCAGCTGGGTGACGACGTCCTTGCAGTCGCGGCCCGCTTCGATCATGGCGATGACGCCCGCGAGCTGACCCTGGGCGCGGCGCAGACGGTTGAGAACTGCGTTGACTGCGTCGTCGTCGACTCTCACCGGGGCCTCCTGGATTTGCGCTCGGTCACCCATGGTACCCCAGGGGGTATGTGGGGAGCGCAGGGGTCAGCGGTCGCGGAGTGCGGCGAGGGTGGCTTCGAGGTCGCCCTGGCGCGAGCGGTTGTGCGGGAGCTTGGCGAGGAGGGCGGCCATGCCGCAGGTGTTGGTGAGGGCGGAGAACACCAGGCCCCCGGCGATGCCCGCGGAGACGAGGCGGAAGGCGGGGCGCAGGCGGCCGAGGGCGAGGCCGGTCAGGACGACGGCGCCGGCGGCGAGGCGGACCTGGCGTTCCATGCCCCAGGTGGCGCGGGCGGCGCCTTCGGGGTGCTGGAGGGCGTGGCCGCCCTCGGTCCAGGCGGCGGTGCCGCCGATCAGGGTGGCGGCGGGGATGCCGTTGGCGGCGAGGGTCGCGCAGGCACTCTCGGAGCGGGCCCCGGAGGCGCAGACGACGAGGAGCCCGCCCCGGCCGGTGGCGGCGGCCTTGCGGAGGTCGGGCAGGGCGCGGGCGAGCTGGTCGAGGGGGATGTTGAGGGCTCCGGGGAGGTGACCGGTGGCGTATTCGCCGGGGGTGCGGACGTCCAGGACGGTCAGCTCGTGGAGACGGCTGCCGGCCTGGCGGGCGTCGAGGGTGCGGGGAAGGTTCATGGTGCTGCGCTCCGTGGGTGTGGCGACTTCCGGCGGCTCCGGCTGGTACCCCCTGGGGTATATTTCGAGCGTAGCATGAGTACCCCAGGGGGTATTTTTCTTCGCGATACGGACATCGGATGTTCGCGAGCCACACCCTTCGCCCCACCCCCCACATACGAGGAGCACTGCCGTGAAGGTCATCATCATCGGAGGTGTCGCCGGCGGAATGTCCGCCGCGACCCGGCTGCGCCGTCTGGACGAGCAGGCCGAGATCGTCGTCCTGGAGCGCGGGCACGACGTCTCGTACGCCAACTGCGGCCTGCCCTACCACCTCGGCGGGATCATCCCGGACCGCGGCGATCTCCTGCTCCAGACCCCGCGGTCCCTGCACGACCGCTTCCGCCTCGACGTCCGCACCCGCCACGAGGCCCTCGCCGTCGACCCGGCCGCCCGCACCGTCACCGTCCGGGACCTGGAGACCGGCGCCGAGACGGAGCAGCACTACGACCACCTGGTCCTCAGCCCGGGCGCCCACCCGATCGTGCCGCCGCTGCCCGGGGCCGAACGCGGTCTGACCCTGCGTGATGTCACCGACACCGACGCCATCCAGGCGGCCCTGGAGGGCGGCGCCAGGTCCGCCGTCGTGGTGGGCGGCGGATTCATCGGCGTCGAGGTCGCCGAGAACCTCCGCCACCGCGGCCTGGCCGTCACCCTCGTCGAACTCGCCGACCAGGTGCTGGCTCCCCTCGACCCCGAGATGGCCCGCCCGCTCGCGGACGAGCTGACGGCCCACGGGGTCGACCTCCGCCTCGGCGCCCAGGCCGCCAAGATCCTGCCCGCCACGGTCGAGCTCGCCGACGGCAGCACGCTGCCCGCCGATCTCGTCGTCTTCGCGATCGGCGTGCGCCCCGAGACCCGGCTCGCCCGCGAAGCCGGCCTGGCCCTCGGGCCGCGCGGCGGCATCGCCGTCGACGAGCGCCAGCGCACCAGCGACCCCCGTATCCACGCCGTCGGCGACGCCTCCGAGAAGACCGATCATCTGACCGGCGAGCCCGCCCTCGTCCCGCTGGCCAACCTCGCCAACCGCCACGGCCGCCTGGTGGCCGACGCCATCGCCGGCCGGCCGGTACGGAGCCGCGCCGCCGTCGGCACCGCCATCGTCCAGGTCTTCGGCCTCACCGCCGCCGCCACGGGCTGGAGCGAGAAGCGCCTGCGCGCCGCCGGACTCCCGCACCGCGCCATCCACCTGCACCCCGCCCACCACGCCGGCTACTACCCGGGCGCCGCCCAGCTCGCCCTCAAACTCCTCGTCGACCCGGCCACCGACGCGATCCTCGGTGCCCAGGCCGTCGGCACACAGGGGGTCGACAAGCGGATCGACGTCCTGGCCACCGCCATCACGGCCGGTCTGACCGCGTCCGAGCTCGCCGACCTCGAACTCGCCTACGCCCCGCCCTACGGCTCCGCCAAGGACCCCGTCAACATGGCCGGCTACATCGCCGACAACCTCGCCACCGGCACCGTGCGCACCCTCCAGTGGCACGAACTGCCCGCCGCGACCAGTGCCGGGGCGCTCCTCGTGGATGTGCGGACCGCTGCCGAGCACCGGGCCGGAGCCGTCCCCGGCGCCCGCCACATCCCCCTCGACGAGCTCCGCGACCGGCGTGCCGAGCTCCCCGCCGACCGACCGCTGATCGTGTACTGCCAGGCCGGGCTCCGCGGCCACACCGCCGCACGCCTCCTCGCCCAGTACGGCCTCACGGCCACCAACCTCGACGGCGGCTACCTCACCTGGCACACCGCCACCCGCACCCCCTGACCGGAGCACGTCACGCCATGCCCGCACTTGCCAATTGGTAACCCATGGGTTACCAATGAGGTGTGGACCCGTTCATCGCCCTGGCCGACCCCATACGTCGTGACCTGCTGCGCGCGCTCGCCTCCGGCCCCGCCCGGGTGGTCGACCTCGCGGCGCGGCACCCGATCAGCCGTCCCGCGGTGAGCAAGCATCTGAGGCTGCTCACCGAGGCCGGGCTCGCCACCGTCGAGGACCACGGACGGGAGCGCCACTACGCCCTCGCCCGCGCGGGCCTCGACCCGGTCCGGGAGCTGGTCGACGAGCTCAGCGGGCGCCGCCCCCCGATCCCCGAGAGCGCGTTCGACGCCCTCGATCTGGAAGTACGCAGAACCGTCCGTGACCGCCGGGCCGACGGCGAGGCCGTGCCCGGCGGAGAACGACCTCAGGAGGAATCCGCATGACCAGCACCCCCACCGGCCGCCGCGAGACCATCGACGGCCTGGACAGCATCGCTTTCGACCGCACGTTCCGCGCCGGTATCGAGGACGTCTGGGCTGCGGTCACCGAGTCGGACCGGCTGGCCCGCTGGATCGGCGCGTGGACCGGCGACCCGGCGTCCGGGGCGGTCGACTTCCGGATGCTCTTCGAGGGCGACGAGCACCAGGCCGAGGTCCTCACCATCCAGGAATGCCGGCCCCCGCACCGTCTCGTCCTCGAATCCCATGTTCCCGGCCAGGAGCACACCTGGCACATGACCCTGACGCTCGTGGAACACGAGGGCACCACCACGCTCACCTTCAGCCAGTCCGTGGGCGACGATCCCGCGATGGCGGGCGGGGTGGGGCCCGGCTGGGACTACTACCTCGACCGGCTCGTCGCCGCCGAGACGGGCGGCGACCCGGCCGCGGTCGACTTCGGCGACTACCACCCGGTCCACGAGAAGCACTACCTCGACATGTTCAGCTGACCGTCAGGCGGCCGACAGCCGGCGGCCGTCCGCCGGCCGGCTCCGGCACACAGTGATCGTTCACACTCTTCCGAGCCTTGATCCAGGCAACGAAGGAGCACGATGCGATCCGACAGCCCGACCCACCCGCCTTCCCCGGCAAGCCCGTTGAGCACGGCAGGCCCGGCAGACCCGTCCGGCCCGTCCGGCCCGTCGCACGCGACGCGCGCGACGCGCGTATGGCGCGCATGGCGCGGACAGGTCCGACGGGCCGGCCGGCTCGCCGTGCTCGGGGTCGCCGGGGCCGCCTTCCTCGGCGGTGCCGCCCTGCTGCCCCCGGCACCGGCCGCCACCGCCGCCGGTGTGGCCGCGAAGTCCCGCCCCTTCGTGGTCGGCGGCGACGGGTACACCTGCTTCCGGATCCCCTCGATCGTCACGACCCGGTCCGGTGCCCTGCTCGCCTTCGCCGAGGGCCGGGTGGACACCTGCGACGACATAGGCCACAACGACATCGTGGTGAAGAAGTCCGTCGACGGCGGGCGGACCTGGGGCGCACTGACCGTGGTGGCCGGCGCGGCGGCCGGTGACGACGACGCTTACGGCAACCCCTCCCCCGTGGTCGACGCGGTCACCGGCCGCATCAGCGTGCTCTACGCCACCAGCGACTGGAAGTTCAACCCCAACGGGACCCGCGACCGCGGTGTCCGGAACCTGCGCGTCGTCTCCAGCGCCGACGAGGGCGCCGGCTGGCGCGACGACAGAGCGCTGCCCCATCTGAAGGGGGACACCTGGAACTGGGTCTCCACCGGTCCCGGCCACGGCATCCAGCTGACCCGCGGCGCCCACCACGGCCGGCTCGTGGTCACCGGGGACCACCGCGACGACCGCGGGACCCCGCTCGACGGGTCGGACGACATCGGCGGCGGCCAGCTGTACTACAGCGACGACGGCGGCCTCACCTGGAGCCTCGGCGCCCGCCACGCCGGCTCCATCAGGAGCGGCACCGTGACGGTGACGAACCCGGGCGAGCTCGCGGTCGTGGAACGCACCGACGGGTCGCTGTACGTGAACGCCCGCAGCAGCGCGGCCTGCGGCTACAACGAGCGCCGGCTCGCCGCGCTGAGCACCGACGGCGGCCAGTCCTTCTCCGGGCTCCCCGACCCCTCGGCGCCCGGCTCGGTCCTCGCGCCCTTCGACCGGGTGCCGGTGGCCGACCTCGACGTCCCGCCCGTGTTCGGCTCCCTGCTCAGGCTGCCGCCCAAGGACCTCGGCGGCACCCAGGACCGCATCCTCTTCTCGGCCCCGTCCCGCTCCGGCGGCAGCGTGTCGGACCGACAGCAACTCGCCGTCCGCTCCTCCGCCGACGAAGGGTCGAACTGGTCGGCCACCGGCCTGCTGGTCGGCCCCGACCGTGCCGGGTACTCGGACATGAGCCTGATCAGCTCGGACGCGGTCGCCCTGGTCTACGAGACCGCCGTCAACACCTCCCACGGCAACATCGACTTCACCACCTTCAACCCGTCCCAGGCGACCGGCGCGACGACCCGGGTCCGGCTGCCCCGCACCTCGGACCCGGTCGGCGCCTACCGCGACGACGCGGCCGTGCACGGCGGCGCCGCGCTGACCCCCCGCGGCTCCGGCACGGCCATCGCCCTCGACGGCCAGGACGACCACCTCCGTCTCTCCGGCTGCTCACCCGACCTGGACCTGTCGGCGGGCGACTTCACCGTCACCGCCCACTTCCGGCACAACGAGTCCGACGGCGCCCAGCCCGTCTTCTGGGCCTACGGCAACGGAGCCGGAACGCAGCAGGTGTTCATCAAGGCGGAGCGCGACGCCGCCAAGGGAACCGAATCCCTCCGCGGTGTGGTCAGCGGCAGCGGCGGATACCTGGAGGCGAAGCTCGACTCCTCCTACCGCGACGGGCAATGGCACCACGTGGCCCTCGTCCGCGAGGGCGAATCGCTGCGCCTGACCGTCGACGGCGCCACGACCGCCACCGCGCACGGCGAAACCGGGGACGTCAGCCCCGCCGGTCCCTACGACATCCACCTCGGGGCCCGACCGGACGGCCTGGAACACTTCGGCGGCGCCATCGACGACGTACGCGTCTACGACAAGGCCCTCGACGCCGGGCAGGTCAACAACGTGCGCGGCGGCTCCCTCACCGAGAGCGAGGCCAACGCCCGCCTCCGGCTGGGCTTCACCACCCTCTGGTAGCCCGTCGGAAATGGGTGGCGATCCCGAAGGCCTCCGCGGGGCAGGTGACGCCTGGACCGCGGAGCCGTCCCCGGCGAGTGGGGTGGAGAGTCGCTCGCCGCTCAGCGCCATGAGGCCCTCGTCGGCGAAGACGCCGGCCCACGGGGGCGGCGGGAGGTGTGGAAGGTCCGGGGGTAGTCCTGGGCCTCGAACTCGCCGCCCTGCCCTCCCACCAGGCGGGCAGGGCGTGCAGGGCCCTGCGGAACACCCGGGGGTCGGTCTCCGTGAGCGGGCCGTCCTCCGGTGTGACGAAGCCCGTCGCCCCCGGCGGCAGCGCGAAACCCGTGTTCTGTCCCTTGGCCATGTCCGTCATCCTGCCCGGTGGGACAGCCGGCCGGCACTCCGGGTCAGTACTCCTCGTCGGGATAGTTCCAGTCCAGTACCACCGTCGCCGCGGGCGCCGCCTCCCGCGCGTACCAGGCCACGGCCCCCTCGAACTTCGGGCACCACACGCCGGAGCCGGTCACGATGACCGGGAAGTCGGTGCTCCCCACGACGATCCAGGCACCGTCCCGCTGCTGCTCCGCAGCCACCCGCACCTGGTCGGCGATGCTCTCGTCCCGCATCAGCTCCCGGAGTTCCCCGACGACCGCCAGGGCCTGGGGTTCGTCGACGATGTTCGAGACGCGGAAGTCGAAACCGATGTTCACAGACATCCCGGCAGGCTAGCCGATGGTTGGATGCCGTCATGAGTCCAGTGCACTGGTTGTTCGGCGACCAGCTCGGTCCGCACTTCACCGCGACGGCGGCCGGCGGGACACCTCGGAACACCCGTTGGCTGCTGATCGAGTCCCGTGCCGTCTTCCGGCGCCGCCGCTTCCACCGGGCCAAGGCCCATCTGGTGCTCAGTGCGATGCGCCACCGGGCGGCCGAGCTCGGCGACAGCGCCCGCTACGTCAAGGCCGACACCTATCGGGAGGGCCTGGCCCGGGCGGTGGCGGACGGCGCTCCGGTCTCCGTCCACCACCCCACCTCCCGGGCCGCCCTCGCGCTGGTGGAGTCGCTGCCGACGGTCACCGTGCATCCGGCCCGCGGATTCCTGGTCGGCAGAAAGGAGTTCGCGGACTGGGCCGACCGGCAGAGGGGACGCCGGCTGCTCCAGGAGAACTTCTACGAGCACACCCGCCGCGGCCACGGCATCCTCATGGACGGGGACGGGCCGGCCGGTGGCCGCTGGAACCTCGACCACGACAACCGGGAACCACCGCCCCGCGGCCGGGACACCTTGGGCGCGCCGCCCCCGTACCGGCCGCGGGAGGACGCCATCGACGAGGGCGTGCGGCGGGACCTGGACCGTTGGGAGCGGGAGGGCGACATCACGTTCGTGGGCCGCGACGGGCCCCGACTGTTCCCGGCCAGCCGCCGGGAGGCCCTCGCCGCGCTGGACCACTTCGTCACGCACCGGCTGGCCGGGTTCGGCGCGTACGAGGACGCGGTGCTGGCCGCCGATCCCGTGATGAGCCACAGCCTGTTGTCCTCCTCGCTGAACCTCGGGCTGCTGGACCCCGCCGAGTGCGTGGCCCGGGCCGAGGAGGCCTGGCGGGCCGGCCGGGTGCCGCTCAACAGCGCGGAGGGGTTCATCCGGCAGGTGTGCGGCTGGCGGGAGTACGTATGGCACCTGTACTGGCACTTCGGCGAGGACTATCGGCACCGCAACGCACTGCGCCACACCGCGCCGCTGCCCGAGTGGTTCACGGAGCTGGACGCGGAGGCGGTGGGGGCCCGCTGCCTGTCCACGGTGCTGGCGCAGGTCAGGGACACCGGCTGGACCCACCACATCCCCCGGCTGATGCTGCTGGGCAGCCACGCCCTGCAACGGGGTTGGGACCCGGCGGCGGTGACGGACTGGTTCCACCGCTGCTTCGTGGACGGGTACGACTGGGTGATGCTGCCGAACGTGGTGGGCATGTCGCAGTACGCGGACGGCGGGCTGATGACCACCAAGCCGTACACCTCGGGGGGCGCCTACATCCACCGGATGAGCGATCTGTGCGGCGGCTGCCGGTACCGGCCCACCGACCGGACCGGTGACCGGGCCTGTCCCTACACCACCGGCTACTGGGCCTTCCTCGACCGGCACCGGAAGCGGCTGGAGGGCAATCCGCGGATGGCCCGGGCGGTGGGCGGGCTGGACCGGCTCGGCGATCTCGCCGAGGTCGTACGGGCACACCGGGCGAACGGCGCCTCCCCGCCCTGAGCGGCGTCCACCCGTCACGGCTGTCCGGGGCGGGCGGCGGTCAGAACGGGTCCGGGTCGATCACGAGCCGGCCGGCGGAGGCGGTGCAGAGGTGCCAGCGGTCGCCGACGCGGTGCAGTTCCAGAACGGCCTGGATCCGGGAACCGTCCGGCGGGGTGAGGTCCACATTGACGGAGGCGCTGTCGCCGCTCTCGGTGGAGGACACGATCTTGTGCCCGAAGGAGGGCCCCGCGAGGCGCCGCAGGGCGGCCGCCGGATCCTCCTGCCCACCCGGGCAGCCGCTGTCGGACCCGGCCGACGGTCCGGCCGCGGGCTCCGCCGACGGTACGGTCCCGTTGCCGCCCGCGGCCTTGAGCTGGGCGGCCACGGCCTGGTGGAGGGGGCTGCGGCCCAGGGTGCCCGTCCCGGTGAACACCACCGCCATGACGATCACGGCCACCGCCAGCGGTACCCCCACCGCGAGCGCCACCAGCCACCTGCCGGTCGTTCGTCCCGCCATCTCGCCCCTTCCGCCCCGACCGGTGCCCCGGTCGCCGTCACCCCGTCATCCGGAAGGGACGCAGCCCTGCCCCAGGCCGTTCCAGGAATCCGTCACGGGCGCCCCCTTCCAGGAGGCGCCCGTACGGTCAGTCCGCGCTCACTCCAGGTGGCGGGTGAAGAACCTGACGGCGGCCTCGCCCGCGTGCGGCGGGACACCGGTGTGCCCGCCGAGGTGTGCGTGCAGGGACTTGTCCGCCGAGCCGAAGGCGTCGAACAGGTCCAGGGCCGTCTGCCGGTCGTTGCCCTCGTCGTCCCACTGGAGCAGGACGTGCAGCGGGACGGTGACCCGTCGGGCCTCCTCGAACATGCTGCGGGGCACGAAGCTGCCGGCGAACAGGACCGCGGCCGAGACCCTCGGCTCGACCGCCGCCAGCCGGATGCCGATGGAGATCAGTCCCCCCGAGTAGCCGACCGGGCCCCTGGTCTCGGGCAGTTCGAGGAGCGCGTCCAGTGCGGCCCGCCATTCCGGGACCGCCTGTTCGACCAGGGGGAGGACGAGGGCGTCGACGGTCGCGTCGGCGACCGGTTCGCCCGCCCCGAGTGCCCGGCGCAGATCGGCGCGGGCCTCGTCGACGGCGGGCAGGCGGGGCCGCTCACCGGCCCCGGGGAGCTCGATGGTGGCCGTGGCGAAGCCCTCGGCGGCGGACTGCCGGGCCCGGTCGAGCAGGCGCGGGTACATTCCGCGCAGCCCGAGCGGGGGGTGTCCGAGGAGGATCAGCGGTGCCGGGGCGGATCCGGACGCGGTCTCGGGTGTCCAGAGGAAACCGGGGATCCCGTCCAGGGTGAATTCGCGTTCGAGGACGCCGTCTTCGAGGCGCCGTTCGGAGGTGAAGCGCATGGTCGTGCCTTTCGGGAGTGCTCGTGATCGGCGCTCCCGGACGACCTACCGCCCGACCGTGACCCCTGAGGGGAGCACCCATGTCGATACTGCGTTCACGGGTACCACCTCCTCGTTCTCTCGCACGGCTTCCGGGAAGGTAGCAGCGGCGGCGGCGCCCCGCCAAACGGTTTCCCCGCACGGGGGAACGGCGGGGCCAACGCGCACGAGGGGGTCGGGACGGTCGGTCAGGGGGTGGCCGGGACGGTCTTGCCGTCGGCGTCGATGGTGTGGGTGTCCCAGTAGAGGTCCCACTTGTCGCCGACCTCGTGCGGGACCTTCCCGGCCGGGTAGCGGGTGTAGCCGGACGGCGGCTCCTCGCTCTTGGCCGTGCACGCGGATCCGGTGCCGCCGACGCTCATCACCGGGTACTCGCTGTCCTGGCACACGTACTCGCGGTACTCCAGGCCGGCGCAGCCGGTCAGCGTGACCACCGCCGCGGCACCGGCCAGGAGCGTGGCCGCGGTGGCCCGCAGTCGGCGGCCGGCGGGCAGGGCGGCGGTGGCGGAACGGCGGGTCGGGACGGTGCGCACGGGACTCTCCAGTCATCCGGGACTCGGTGGCTTGCACCCCCCACTCTGGTCGGGGCGAACGCCGGAGGCCTGAGTAGCCGTACTCAAGATCGACGAGCGCTGGTGCTCAGGAACGCGACCCCCACAGGTTCGTCCGCCGGCCGGTGGCACGCCAGGGCAGAAGGTGCTCCATCCGTACGACTCCCCCAGGGGCCGCACGGATGCACCTCCTCGCGGGAGGGGGAAGACTGGATGACGGGTCGCGCGATCGGAGGAGCAATGGACGCCACCGTCACCCTGATGTACGACGCCAATCTGAGACTCGAAATCGACTCACCGGAATGGTCGGCTTTTCTCGATGCGCACCGAATTCAGGTGACCGGATATCACGGGGACATGACCCCGCTGACCGAGCAGCTCGAAAAGCACGCGGCGATGTTCTCCTATCTCCCCGTCCTCAACTACTTCCCGCTGCGTGACGACCCCGCGTACGCCCCGCTCGCCAGCGCCGTCTACGCGGCGGACGGCACCACCGGCATCCCGAGCGTCCTCGTGGTCCGCGCCGACGGCGGGGTCGCCACCCCTGACGGGCTGCGCGGCAGGAGGCTCGCCATCGCCCACCGCTACTGCACGACGAGCTTTCTCGCCCCGATGCTGCTGACCCACGAACTGGGCACCCGTATAGATGAGTTCTTCGGCGAGTTCATCATCACCCCGCCCTACGAGGGGCAGCTGGAGGCGGTGGTGACGGGGACGGCCGACGCGACGTTCATCCAGGAGGACGTGTGGCTGAAGGACCCCGCCAATGCCGAACGCACGCGGGTGATCGCCCGGCGGGACCACTTGCCGACACCCCTGTTCATCGCCGGCGCGAAGGTGTCCCCCGAGCTGCGCTCGGCCGTTCTGGGATTCCTTCTCGACTACCGGCCGAAGGACAGGGAATCCGCCCTGTTCTCCGGTTTCGCTCCCTATGACGCCACGTCGGTAGAGGCGGCATTCCGGGCCGCCCGAGAGGCTCTCGCGGGCTGAATTCCGCCGGTATCCGGCCGGCCCTCGCCCTGGTCGCGGAGCCGCTGCCGGTACGCGCCGGAGGTGGACACCCCGGCCCGCCTCGGCCGGGCCGGGGCCGGGGCGGTGCTGTCGAGCGGGGCGTGCGCCAGCCACTGCCGGACCCGCTCGGCGACGGTGACGGCCGTCGAGAACTCGTGCAGCAGCCGGTCGGCGTACGCCCGGTGCAGGGCGCCGAGTTCGGGTCGTACGCGGAGGTCGATCCGGCCGTGCTGGAGGGCCTGTTCGTGCCCGGTGGACACGCGCGGGGGATGCGGACACTGCTGGAGGACGCCGTCGCGCAGCGACTGTTCGCCCGGGTGATGCTGGTGGGGCTGCCGGTGGGGGCGGTGTGTCACGGCGTGCTGCTGGCCGCCCGCGCGCAGGACCCCACGACCGGCCGGTCCGTGCTGTACGGCCGGCGCACCACCGCGCTGACCTCGCTGCTGGAGCTCACCGCCTGGAACCTCACCAGGATGTGGCGGGGCCGCTACTACCGCACCTATCCGACCACCGTCCAGGCGGAGGTGACCGCGGCACTCGCCCACCCGTCCCACTTCCTGGCCGGGCCGCCGCTGCCGGTCCGGGACACGGCGGCCCGTCCCGGCCGTGGTTTCACCGTCCGGGACGGCAACTACCTCTCCGCCCGCTGGCCCGGCGACTGCCACCGGCTGGCCGCCGACTACCTCGCCCTGGTCCGGTCGGACCGCCGCACCCCTTCACCGTCCTCGTAGGTTCCGACGCGTCGGGCAGGCCGAGCGGGCCCGGGTGCTACGCGGGCCGGTGACCGAGCAGGGCGATCGCGGTGCGGGTCTGGAGTGTGGTGAGGGCGCGGATCATCAGGGGCGCGGTGGCCAGCAGGAACACGCCGACTGCGGTGTTGAAGGCGATGTCGGCGGCCTGCGAGGAGGTGCCGAACAGCAGCTCTACGAGGCCCTGGTCGTCCGGTCCCTGCGGGAGGGACCACGACCAGGTGGCGTACAGCAGCTCGCCGAGGCCGCCGAGGGTCCAGGTCAGAGCGATGCTGAAGGTGAGCACCTGGAGCGGGAAGGCGACGATCAGGTGGAGGAGGTCGCGCCAGGCGCGCGGGTCGCGTACGGCGTGCAGCATGCCCGCCCATCCCGTGCCGTGCGGGCGCGGTCGCTGTCGGCCCGAGGGCCAGGTGCGGCCGGTGAGGGCCGTGACGCGGCGGCGTTCGCGATCGGCCAGGGCGCGGGCCGCCCGCAGTGTCCCGGCCAGGATCGGCAGTCCCACCCACACGACCAGGGTCGACACCCCTACGGCGGCTCCCGTCACGGCCAGGGTGAACGCGGCCAGCCCCAGCGGTAGGCCGGACAGCAGATAGCCCAGCTCCCGGCGGAAGCGTCCCGCGCCCGATCCGGGTGCGGCGGCGGTGGGCGCCTGCGGGGCGCTGAGGAGGGTGGCGGTGTCTGTCATGTGCCCAGGTTCGCGGTTCTGCGCGGGCACGACGAGCCTGCTAGCGGGTCGGCGCCGGGTAGGGCTTGCCCTACCTTGGGCCGGCTGGGGGCCGGGTGGCGGCCGCCGCCTCCAGCCCGTACGCGAAGAGGTCCGGACGCGAAGAGGTCCGCCGCCTTCGGGTGGAAGGCGGCGGACCTCGGTGGAGCGCTGGGCAGGCCTTGCACCTGCATCCCCCCACGGGAAGTGGGGTGTCTTTCCTTGGACCACCAACGCGCGGCCGGCGCCGTTCCCGAGTTCGGGCGGCGGGCTCAGGTTTGATGATACGTCATGGTGGACCCGGTTTTGGTCAGGGTGCGTACCGGGGTTCCGGCGAGGTACGCCTCGATGTTCTCGACCGCGCCCTGGAAGTAGCCCTCGTAGTTGCGGCGCGTCACATAGCCCAGGTGCGGGACGGCGAGGAAGCGGGGCGCGGTGCGCAGGGGGTCGTCGGCGGGGAGGGGTTCGGTGGTGAACACGTCGGCCGCCGCGCCGGCGATCCATCCCTCGCGCAGCGCCCGCAGCAGGGCTGCCTGGTCGACGATGTCGGCGCGGGAGGTGTTGACCAGGTAGGCGGTGGGCCGCATGGTGCGGAGTTCCCGCTCGCCGAGGAGTCCTCGGGTGCGTTCGCCGAGGACGAGATGGACCGAGACGAAGTCGCTGGTTCCCAGGAGGTGTTCGAGGGACGGGGCGAGGGTGGCGCCCGCGGCTTCGGCGCGTTCGGGGGTGAGGTTCCGGCTCCAGGCGGTGACCTCCATGCCGAAGGCCGCGCCGACGCGTGCGACCTTGGCGCCGATCTTGCCGAGGCCGAGCAGTCCGAGGCGCCGACCGTGCAGGTCGGCGCCGAGGGTGGACTGCCAGGGGCCGTCGGTGCGCAGGGCGTTGGCCTCCGGGACGATGTGCCGGGCGAGGCCGAGGAGGAGGGCCCAGGTGAGTTCGGCCGGGGGTTCGGAGTTGCTGGCGGTGCCGCAGACGGTGACCCCGTGGCGGTCGGCGGCGGCCAGGTCGATGGAGGCGTTCCGCATGCCGGAGGTGATCAGCAGGCGCAGTCGGGGCAGCCGGGCGAACAGCCTGGCGGTGAAGGGGGTCCGCTCCCGCATGACCACGACGATCTCGCAGTCGGCGACGGCGGCCACCAGCTCGTCCTCGGTGCCCAGGTGCTCGGTGAGCGTGCGTACGGTGACGCGGTCGCCCAGGCGGGACCAGTCCGCGAGGGAGCGGGCGACGTCCTGGTAGTCGTCGAGCACCGCACAGTTCAGCGCCACCGTCGTCACCGCTCCTCATCCCGTCGTACGGTCTCGATCGTGCCGATCTCGCCGATCATGCTTCTGGTTCACGGGCGACCCTACGTGCCGTCGGTGCCGTGTGGGGTGTCGGTGTGGGGGCGGGGGTGGTTGTGGGGGTGCGGGGTGGGGGTGGCAGGGGTGCGGGATACGCTGCGGAGGACCGCCGGGACCTGTGCGAGCGGCGACCGCGAACCGCAGGTCCGTTCCGGAAGACCTCCCGAAAGGGCAGCCGCCCATGTCCGCCCCTCTCGTCGCGCGGCCGGCCTCGTCGGCCCGCGGAGTGGTGCGCGGTCTGCGGGCCGGGGCCCTGGCGGCCTCGTGCGTGCTGCTGCCGGTCGCCGGCCGGCTGCTGGCCCAGGGGCAGATGCCGCGCTGGGCCCTGCTGCTGTGCATGGCGGCGATCGCCGCGCCCAGCGCGGTGCTGCTGAACCGCCACAGGCTCTCGGACAGCCAGCTCGTCGCGGCGCTGGCAGGAGCCCAGCTGGCGTACCACGCCGCGTACTCGCTGCCGGGGGCCTGCGCGGCGGTGACCGGTTCCTCGGAACCCATGGCGCTGGTCGTCCACGCATCGGCCGCCGGGGTCCCGCCGGAGGTCTTCTTCGCCGGGCATCTGGTGATGCTGGTCCTGGCCGCGCACCTGCTCGGACTGACCGAGCGGCTGCTGTGGCGCGGCAGACCGGTCCTTGAGGCGCTGCGCGCCCTGATCCTGTTCGTCTGGCCGCCCCTGTCGGCGGGCCACGGGCCGAGGAAGGTCCCGCGGGGTCTGGAGCCGGAGGCCGAGGGGCCGGGCAGGGGCGCGGTCCGGCCGTACGCCGGGCGCGCACCGCCGCGGTTCGGGCGCGCCGTGCCGGGGCTCACCGCTGCCCCGGCGGCCGGACTGCCGTCCGGCGCGGCCCCCCGTCTGGCTCAGGTCTAGGTCGTCTCTTCGCCTCGCGGCCGGGTGGCGGGCCGGGCTTTCGCGCGCGCCCACTGACTGCGGCCCCGCTCCCCCTGCCCTGAGCATCGAGGAATCAGAATCATGACCACACTCAAGAAGAACCTGCTCGCCCTCGCCGCCGTCGTGGCGGTCCTGGCGGCCGCTTTCGGTACGTTCCTGCTCGTCCGGCCGGGCGACGCGGCCACGGCCGCCCCGCCGCTGCCCGCTCCGGGCGAGGCCCGGGCCGTACGGGAGGACAGCCACCGGCTGACCGATCCCGCGCGCAGCGAGATGACCCTGGTCGAGTTCCTCGACTTCGAGTGCGAGTCCTGCGGGGCCGTCCACCCGACGGTCGAGCGGCTGCGGGAGGAGTTCGGGGACCGGGTCACCTTCGTCGCCCGCTACTTCCCGCTGCCCGGGCACCGCAACAGCCGGACCGCGGCGGTGGCCGTCGAGGCCGCGGCCCGGCAGGGCCGGTTCGAGGACATGTACAAGAAGATGTTCGCGACCCAGAAGGAGTGGGGGGAGCTCCGGAACTCCCAGGCGGACGTCTTCCGCAGCTACGCCGGACAGCTCGGCCTGGACATGGCCCGCTACGACGCGGCGGTGAAGGACCCGGCGACGGAGGAGCGGGTCAAGGCCGACCAGCGGGACGGCATGGGGCTGAACGTGCAGGGCACCCCCACCTTCTTCCTCGACGGCCGGCGCATCCAGACGCCGCGCACCTACGAGGCGTTCAAGGCGCTGATAGAGCAGGAGCTCGCCCGGTGAGTTGAGTGGCGGCGGCCGGCCCGCCACGCCGAAGAGCGCGGTCCCGGAACGGATTCACTCCTTCTGACGATCCGGGGCCGCGCCGAGGGTGTTGAGTTCCAGCCATCTGCCCGACAGGGCAACGGAGTTGACGCTGCTTCGCGGCTGCCGCCCGACCGGATCCCTGCTCTCCGCGCAGTCGGCCGTCACATCCGGGCAGAGCCACGGACGGTAGTGTCGGCGTCACTGTGTGGAACATCTCGGGGTCTCGTGACCGCCGCCGCGGCGGCGCCTGGGTGGTCGCCCTGGTGGCGTCGGCCCTGGTCGCACTGCTGTTCAGCGTCTGCGACAGCGGTGGGCACCATCGCGCTGCGGTACCCGACCGCACGATCACCGCGGAGAACACGAGCGTGGTCACGGCGGGCGCCATGACGAGCACGGCCGCGGCGCCGGCCGGGTGCCCCGACCAGCATCTGCCGTGCGCCCACGCCCATGACGAGCACGTGGCCGCTCCGGCTCCGGAACCCCGCGCCCCGGGCGCCCCGGAGGCGCTGGGTGCCGGGTCGCCGATGGCGCCGGACGGCGCCGGGGACGGCAGTGCCGCCGGCTGTGCCTCCACCGCCCCGTCCTCGGACGGCTCGGGGCGGGCCGTGCTCCGCAAGGTGTGCGTCACGCGGACCTGAGCGGACCCGACCGGACCGGGCCCGGCTTCCGGCCGGACCTCAGCCCGGACCGGTCCCGGCCTCCCCGCCCGCGCCGCGGCTGCCCGGGAGGCCCTTCGATCTCCGTTCAGTCCCCGCTCCGTCCCCGCTCCGTCTCCCTCCTCTCCCGCACGGCCGGACGGCCACCCGCCCCTTCCCGGTGGCGTGCAGGCGCGCCGTGCCGCACGAAGGACACCCGCACCATGACCGAACTGTCCCTGCCCGCCGCCCCGCACAGCGTGCTGAAAGCGGTCGGCAACACCCCCGTGCTGTTCATCGACGAGCCCTTCGCCGCCGCCCCGCGCGGTTTCTGGGCCAAGCTCGAAGGTTTCAACCCCGGCGGCATCAAGGACCGGGCCGCCCTCTACATGGTCGACCGGGCCCGCGAACGCGGGGATCTGCGACCCGGCGCCCCCATCATCGAATCCACCTCCGGGACCCTCGGCCTGGGGCTGGCGCTCGCCGGAGTCATG
The DNA here is from genome assembly GCF_055576225.1 of Streptomyces sp. NPDC033845. NCBI lineage: Bacteria > Bacillati > Actinomycetota > Actinomycetes > Kitasatosporales > Streptomycetaceae > Streptomyces > Streptomyces sp. NPDC033845. The sequence continues at coordinate 35,983 of NZ_JBVIRI010000008.1, forward strand.
CACGGCCACCCGGTGCACCTGGTCACCGATCCCGGGATGGAACCGCTGATGAAGCGGATGCTGGCCGCGCACGGGGCGGAACTCCACACCGTGGACCGGCCCCATCCCGAAGGCGGCTGGCAGGAGGCCCGCCGGCAGGAGGTCGCCGGGCTGCTGCGGAACCATCCCGGAGCCTGGTCCCCCGACCAGTACCACAACCCCGACAACGTCGCCGCGTACCGGTCCCTGGCCGGTGAACTCGCCGACCAGCTCGGGGACATCGACGTCCTGGTGTGCGCAGTGGGCACCGGTGGCCACTCCGCCGGCATCGCCCGCGGACTGCGCGAACGCACCCCCGGTCTGCGTCTGGTCGGCGTCGACACCATCGGGTCCACGATCTTCGGCCAGCCGGCCCGCCCGCGCCTGATGCGCGGACTCGGGTCCTCGATCTACCCGCGCAACGTCGACTACGGCGCCTTCGCCGAGGTCCACTGGGTGGCCCCCGCCGAGGCTGTCTGGTCCGCCCGCCGTCTGGCGGAGCGCCAGTTCGCCACCGGCGGCTGGAGCGTGGGCGCCGTCGCCCTGGTCGCCGGCTGGATCGCCCGTACCCAGCCGGAGGGCACCCGAATCGCCGCCGTCTTCCCGGACGGACCCCACCGCTACTTCGACACCGTCTTCAACGACGACTACTGCCGGTCCCACGGACTCCTCGACCACACCCCGCCCGCCGAACCGGACCTCATCGCCTGCCCGGCCGTCCGCGAGGTGACCCGCTGGACGCGGTGCACCGACGTATCGGACCCCCTCACGGACCCGGTGACCGATCCGGTGACCAGTCCGGTGACCGCCACCACCGGGGCCGGCCGATGAAGCGGGTCTGGGGCCAGTACCGCTCCTTCGACGCCACGGTCCGGCTGCTGCTGGTCAACCAGCTCACCATCAACCTCGGCTTCTACATGCTCATGCCCTACCTGGCCGCGCACCTCTCCAGCAGCCTCGCGCTGGCCACCTGGGCCGTCGGCCTGATCCTCGGCGTACGCAACCTCTCCCAGCAGGGCATGTTCCTCATCGGCGGGATGCTCGCCGACCGCCTCGGCTACAAGCCGCTCATCGTGGCCGGCTGCACCCTGCGCACCGTCGGCTTCACCGCGCTCGCCTTCGCCGACTCGCTGCCCGCCCTGATCGCCGCGTCCGCGGCCACCGGCCTGGCCGGAGCGCTGTTCAACCCGGCCGTACGGGCCTACCTGGCCGCGCAGGCCGGGCCGGAGCGGCGGGTCGACGCCTTCGCGCTCTTCAACGTCTTCTACCAGACCGGGATCCTGCTCGGACCGCTCGTCGGCCTGGCCCTGACCTCGGTCTCCTTCCCGACCACCTGCGCCGTCGCGGCGGCCCTCTTCGCGGGTCTGACGGTGCTACAGCTCCGCCGTCTCCCGACGAACCCGGCGACCGCCCGCGCGGACCGGCCCGCCCTGCGGGAGCAGGCCGGCACGGTACTTCGCAACCGGCCGTTCTGGCTGTTCTCCCTCGCCATGACCGGCTCCTACGTGCTGTCCTTCCAGGTGTATCTGGCCCTGCCGCTGGAGACCGGACGCCTCACCGGGGACGGGTCGGCCGGCACCGTGGCCACCAGCGCCCTGTTCGTCGTCTCCGGGCTCGTCGCCCTCCTCGGCCAGCTGCGCATCACCGCCTGGTGCAAACGCACCCGGACACCGGCCCGGTGCCTGAGCGCCGGCACGGCCCTGATGGGGGCGGCGTTCCTGCCGCCCCTGCTGACGGCGGCCGATCCTCCGGCGGCGGGCGTCTGGTCCGTCGCCCTCGCGGTCGGCCCGCTCCTGTTCTGTGCGGGGCTGCTGGCCGTGGCGACCGCGGTCCTGTACCCGTTCGAGATGGACACCATCGTCTCGCTGGCCGGCGGCCGCTGGGTGGCCACCCACTACGGTCTCTACAACACGGTCTGCGGGATCGGGATCACCCTCGGGAACCTCGCCACCGGAGCCCTGCTCGACAGCGCGCGGACGGCGGGCCTGCCGGCCCTGCCCTGGCTGGTCCTCGCCCTGGTCGGCGTGGGCTGCGCCGCCGCCCTCACGGCCCTCGGGCGCACCGGCCGACTGACCGCACCCGAGCCCGCTCCGGCCCCGGTGGCCCCGGTGTAGCCGGGCCACGGGTCCTGGCCCACGGGTCACGATTCCAGGTCGAGGTCCTGGTCTTGGTCCACGTCCGGATCCTGGTCCTGGTCCTGGTCCTGGTCCACATCCAGGTCCAGCAGGGCGTTCTCCACGACCTCGGTGAGGGCGGGGTGGGGCCAGTACGGGGCCTGGGCGAGGGTGACCGCGTCGATGCCCAAGGTCAGCGCCAGGACCAGCGGCTGGATGAGCACGGAGGCCTGCGCGCCCATCACATGGGCCCCGAGGAGGCGTCCGGTGCCGGGCTCGGCGAGCACCTTGCAGAAGCCGGTGGTGTCCTCCATCGCCCAGCCGTAGGCGACGTCACCGTAACCGGCCGTGCCCACCCGGTAGTCGAGTCCCCGCTCCCGGCACTCCTGCTCGGTGGCACCGACGGAGGCGATCTCCGGCCGGGTGAAGATCGCCGCCGGAACCGGCCCGTGGCCGGCGGCGATCAGGTCGTCCGGGTTGCGGAGGTTGTGCGCCACCACCTCCGCCTCCCGGTTGGCCACGTGTTTGAGCGGCACCGGAGTGCAGATGTCACCGAGTGCGAAGACGCCTTCCGCGGTGGTCCGCTGGTGTGCGTCGACGATCACCCGGCCGTCCTCGTGGGTGGCGATGCCGGCCGTTTCGAGGCCGAGCCGGTCGCTGTTCGGGACCCGGCCCGCCGCGACCAGCAGCATGTCCGCCTCGATCGCCGACCCGTCGTCCAGGGTCAGTCGCAGCGCGCCCGGGCGACCGCCGACCGCGGTGACCTCGCGGCCGAGCCTGAGGTCGTAGCGGGAGCGGACCAGTTCGGTGAACCGGTCCGCGACCGTCTCGTCCTGCGGGCCGAGCAGACGCTCCTCCTTCTCCACGATGACCACGGAGCTCCCCGCCTCGGCGAACACCTCCGCCAGCTCCGCGGCGATGTAACCCCCGCCGAGGACGGCGAGGCGCCGGGGCGGGGCCTCGATCCGCATGACGGTGTCGGAGGTCTCGTACGGCAGCCCCGACTCCTCCACGGGCCCGGGCACCAGCGGACGGCCGCCCGCCGCGAGGACGATCCGTCCGGCGCCGACGTCGACCTCGGCGGATCCGTCCGCCGGGTCGATCCGCAGGGTCCTGGGGCCGGTGAACCGTGCCGTTCCCTCGTACACGGTGATCGCGGGGTCCTCGATACGGCCTCGGCGGCCCTGGTCCCGGTCGGCGTCCAGGCGCCGGAAGACCCGGTCCCGCGCGTCCCGCCAGCGCACCGCGCGCAGCTCCGCGTCCACGTCGTACGTCCCCGCCTCCCGGACGGTCCGGGCGATGTGCGCGGTGTAGGCGAGCATCTTGCTGGGGATGCAGCCGGCGTTCAGGCAGGTCCCGCCGAACCAGCGCTCCTCGACGATGGCCACGTCGAGCCCGGCGAACGCGTCGCCGATGACCGCGTTGCCCGATCCCGCACCGATGACGACAAGATCGTGGTGGCGCATCGGGCCAGGGTACGAGTTCTTCGCCGGGCCGTCACGGGGGCACGCTGGGACCGCGGAGGCCCCGGCCTCCTCGGCGCCATCGCCCGTACCGCGGTCGTCGCCGGCACCGCCTCCGCCGTCTCCGGGCGCGTACAGCACCATCAGCAGGAGAGGTTCGCCGAGCAGTTCGCGGCGCAGAAGGAGAAGATCCTCAACGGGTGAGCGGCCGGTCCGGACGCCTCAGCTGCGGGTGGTGAGGCGGGTGACCGCCGCGTCGTAGCGTGCGCGGAGTCCGTCCTCGGGGGCGGCGCGCAGCAGGGCGCCGAGTGCCCGTACGGCTCCGTCGTCGTAGCCGGCGGATTCCGCCTCGCGGGCCGCCCGTTCGAGCTGCCGGATGCCCTCGGCCTGCTCGCCGAGTCCCAGCAGGGCCTCGCCGCGGACCAGGAGGATCAGGATCCCGGGCACGTCGGGCGTCCCCGGCCGCTCGCGCTCGTCGAAGGCCAGGACCTCGTTCGCCGTGTCGAGGGCCTCGCGCCACTTCCCGGCGTCGGCGCGGTGGCGGGCGAGGTGCTGCATGGCGAGGCGTTCGATGGTCCGGTCCTCGGCCTTGCGCGCCAGCTCGGCCGCCCGCCCGCATCCCTCGGCGGCCTCGTCCAGGCGGCCGAGCGCCGACTGGGCCAGGGCCAGGACGACGAGGGCGTTCGCCTCGCCGACCGGGTCGTCGGCGCGGGCGGCGAGCGCGGACACGGCTCCCAGGCGGGTCAGCGCCTCCTCGACTCGCCCTTCCTCGGTCAGCACCCAGCCGAGCACATTGAGTACGCGTGCCTCGCCGTGCCGGTCGCCGTCGGCCCGGGCGGCCTCCAGCGCGGTCTCCAGGAGCGGGGCCCAGCCGTCCCGGACCCGCCAGACGATCAGCGGCCACAGGGTGAGGACGATCCGCCAGGTCCGGCCGTGGAGTCCGGCGGCGTGGGAGGCGGCCACGGCCAGGGTGAGCTCGTCGCGCTCGGCCGCGTACCAGGCCACGGCTGCGGGCCGGTCGGCGAACTCCCGGACGGCGGGGGGCGGCAGGTGGTCGGCCGGCAGTGGGAAGCAGTCCTCGTTGCCGGGTTCGGCCGCCGCCATCGCCGCGAGGGCGGTGGCGATGGAGTGGTCCAGCAGTCGGGTCAGTGCGTCGGGGCCGCCGTCCAGGCTGCGTGCGTAGAGGCGGACCAGGTCGTGCATGGTCCACCGGCCGGGGGCCGTCTCCGTGACCAGGTGGGCGACGGAAAGTCGTTCCAGGGAGGCCTCGGCGGCTGCCGGGTCGGTGTCCGCGAGGGCCGCCGCCTTGTACCGGTCCACGTGCGTGCCGGGGTGGCGGCCGAGGCGGGCGAACTGGCGGGAGGCCTCGGGCGGGAGCTGTTGCAGCGTCAGGCGGAGCGCGGCGCGGACGCCGGTGTCCTCGACGTCCAGGAGGCCCAGTCGGCGCGTCTCGTCGGACAGTTCGTCCGCCATCGCGCCGAGCGGCCGGTCGGGCTGCCCCGCCAGTCGGGCGGCCGCCACCCGCAGTGCGAGGGGCAGCCCGCCGCACAGTTCGGCGAGCCTGCGTGCGGCGGCGGGTTCGGCGCGTACCCGTTCGGTGCCGAGGACCTCGGCGAGGAGCAGGGTGCCGTCCACCGGGCCGAGGACGTCCACGGCGACCGGCCGGGCGTTGTCGGTGACGATCAGGCCCGGCAGCCGGTGCCTGCTGGTGACGACGGTGACGCAGTGGGGTCCGCCGGGGAGCAGCGGTCGGACCTGTTCGGAGTCCCGGGCGTTGTCGAGCACGACGAGGAGCCGGCGGTCGTCGGCGAGCGAACGGAACAGCGCGGCCGCGGCGTTCGCCGTCTCCGGTATCCGGGTGTGCGGCACACCGAGCGCGAGCAGGAACTCGCGGAGCACCTCGACGGGGGCGGGCTCGGCCGTGTCGCCGAAGCCGCGCAGGTCGGCGTAGAGGCGGCCGTCGGGGAAGGCGGCCCGGCCCTGGTGGGCCCAGTGCAGTACGAGGGCCGTCTTCCCGACCCCGGCGGGCCCGCTGACCAGGCATACGGGCGCCTCGCCGACCGCGGCCCGGGACAGGGCGGCGAGTTCGGGCGCCCGCCCGTGGAAGCCGCGCGGGGCGCGCGGCAGCAGGTCGGCCGGGGCGGCCGGGCCTGCCGGTGCGCCGGGGTAGGGGGCTGTGGCGGGGCCGGGTGCGGGCGGTTCGGGTGCTGGGGTGGGGGGTGCTGGGGTGGGGGGTGCGGGGGTTTCGGGTCCGGATGTTTCGGGTCCGGCGTCGGGGGCGGCGGGTCCGGGGGTGGGGGCCGGGGTGTCGGGGAGCGTCGTACGGGACGGGCGGGGGCGGCCCAGGCTCGCGGTGTGTTCCAGCTGCCGGGCGCCTGCCGGGTCCAGCCGCAGGGCCTCGGCCAGTGCCCGCACGGTGCGGCGCTGCGGGCCGCGGGTGTGGCCGCGCTCCATGGAGGACAGGGCCCGCACGCTCACCCCCGCGGTGTGCGCGAGCTCCTCCTGGCTCAGTCCGGCACTCGTCCGCAGACCCTGCAGAAGCGCGCCGAAGCCGCCGGTGGCCGGTGTGCCGGTGTCCATGTCTGGATGTCCCCTGGTCAGTGCGGCCCAGCCGGAACGCCGTACCCCTCCGGAAAAAGTATGCACGACGCTACTTCTGCCGGTGAAACCTCCTGTTCCGGCGCCGTTCCATGGGGTTGACTGCTTGCCCGCTCCGGCCCGGTGGTGCCGCGCCGGCGCGGGCGGTGTGTGGCAGGCTCGCGGTGTGGTGCGGCGGTCCGGAGGACCCGAGCGGACCCCCGACGGACGGTACGTCGTCATCGGCGGGCGCCGGTGGCGTGCCACCGATCCGGACGTCCCCGAGGAGGCGGCCGCGCGGCTGCGCTCCCATCTGATGGCGGCCCGGCGTGCCGTGGGGGCGGCGCTGCGGGCCGAGGACCGGTCGGCCGAGCGGGCGGCCAGGGCCCGCGTGCAGTCGGCTAAGGTCGCCCTCGGGGAACGCGGGACACCTTGGTGGGAGCAGAGCGCGGCCGAGCGGCGCAGGCGTTGGAGGGAAGGCCTCGACGCGCTGGACCGGTCCGAGGGGTGACCGGCCCTGCCGGGCCGTGAGACGGCCGCGGCGGGTGCAGCGGTGCGGCGGGCCGTGAGACGGCCGCGGCGGGTCAGTGTGTGGGCGTGCCGTCCGGGAGCTGTCGCTTGTAGTAGCGCCAGGGGAACCAGCCCGCGCCGACGGGGATCCATCCGTCCGCTTCCATCCGGCTGTGCCGGCTGCCCGAGGCGAGCGGTACCCGGCAGTGCTCCCAGAGGTGTGCCGAGGCCTCGACCTCGTGGAAGAAGGCCCCGTAGCCGACGAGGTGCCATCCCTCGCGGCCGGCCTCGGCGAGGGCCGCCATCTCGTTGAACGCGGACAGCGGGCTGAGGACGCGGCGTTCGGCGGAGGGCCCGTCGCCCGGTGCGGTCGGGGCCGCGGTGATATCGCCGGCCTTGGCGGCGAAGCGCTGCTGGGCGGCCTGCCGGCTCACGCCCAGCACACGTCCGACGGTGTCCCAGCTGTGTCCGGCGGCCCTGGCCCCCTGCACGGCCTCGCGCAGCAGCCGGCTCGCCTCCTCCGCGCCGACCCTGGAGGCCCCGATCAGTCGCAGATAGCCACCGGGGTCGTGTTCCAGCGATGCGGCCAGCCCTTCTCGGGCGCCGAGGACGGCGGCGGCGATCCCCTCGCGGATCCGGATGCTCTCCTGCGGGTCCAGCAGCGGTTCGTCGGACGCCTCCCGCGCATCCGTCATCGGGTCGTGTCCGATCGGCGTGCCGCGCCGAGCGGATCCAGCGCGTCCAGGACCTCCTCGTCGCGACGCGCCCGGGCGGCGGCGGCGCGTGCGGCGGTGTGGACGGTGGGGGCGGCGCCGCTGCCCGACCGGGTGCAGTCGGCCCTGCTGCGGATCGCGCAGGGCGCGCTCGCCAACGTAAGGGAGCATTCCGGTGCCACCGGGGCCCGGCTCACACTGACCCGGCTGGAGGACCGGGTGATCCTCGACGTCGCCGACAACGGGCGCGGCTTCACCCCCGCACCCGCGCCCCCCGACGGTCTTCCCGAGGCCCCGGCCGGTGACCGCGGGCACGGTCTGCCGGCGATGCGGGCCCGTGTGCGGCAGCTCGGCGGCAGCCTGACCATCGAGTCGGCCCCCGGCGAGGGGACCGTGCTCACGGCCTCCGTTCCGGCGACCGGACCGCCGCCCGGCCCCTGACCGCCCGTACGCCGCGCATGACGGGCGGGACGGGCGGGACGGGCGGGCGTACGGCGGGTGTGCCGGCTAAGCCGGGTGTGGTGCGGCGGTCAGCCGGTGGCGGTCACCGGTGAATCCTCAGGCTCCTCCAGCGGGTCGGTGAGTTGCTCCCGTAGGTAGTTCCACACCACGGCGACCAGGGCCGCGACGGGGACTGCCAGGAGGCTTCCGACGACCCCGGCCAGGCTGCCGCCCAGGGTCACCGCGAGCAGGATCACCGCCGCGTGCAGGCCCAGGCCGCGGCTCTGGATCATCGGCTGGAAGACGTTTCCTTCGAGCTGCTGCACCAGCACGATGATCCCGAGCACGATCAGGGCGTCGGTCAGACCGTTCGACACCAGGGCGATGAGCACGGCCACCAGGCCGGCGAACAGGGCGCCGACGATCGGCACGAAGGCGGAGACGAAGGTCAGCACCGCCAGCGGCAGCACCAGCGGAACGCCGACGATCCACAGGCCGATGCCGATGAACACCGCGTCGAGGAGGCCGACGAAGGCCTGGGAGCGGACGAACGATCCGAGGGTGTCCCAGGCGCGTGCGGCGACCGTCGGCACGTCGACGGCGAAGCGGCCGGGCAGCTGGCGGGTCAGCCAGGGCAGGAACCGCGGGCCGTCCTTGAGGAAGAAGAACATCAGGAAGACCGCGAGGACGGCGGTGACCAGTCCGTTGAAGACGGTGCCGACGCCGGTGGCCACGGTGGATACCGCGCTGCCGACGCTGTTCTGCAGACGGTCCATGCCCGCGTCGACGGCGCCGGTGAGCTGGTCGTCACCGATGTTGAGCGGTGGTCCGGCGGCCCATTCGCGGAGCCGCTGGATGCCTTCGCGGACCCCGTCGACCAGCTCTCCCGACTGGGAGCCGACGGGGATCGCGATCAGTGCCACCACTCCGGCGGCCAGCAGCAGGAAGCCGACCGTCACCGTGGACGCGGCCAGGGCCGGCGGCCATCCGTGCTTGCGCAGATAGGCGGCCACCGGCCAGGTGAGGGTGGTGAGCAACAGGGCGACTATGAGCGGCCAGACCACCGACCACATCCGACCGACGATCCAGAGGCTCACCGCCGCCATCACCAGGACCAGGAGTGACTCGGCACTGAAGCGTGCGGATGTACGAAGGGCGGCGGCGGCCCTCCGGGAGCTCAGGGTGACAGACATGGGGTCACCCTATGCACCTGCCGGGAGGGCCGGTTCAGGGGCATCGGGGCCCCACTGCCCGCCGGCCCCGGAACTCCCGGACCTCCCGGACCTCAGGGTGCCGCTCGGGGCAGCTCGGCCCGGGCACGGGCCCGGTCCGCGGCCGCGGTGAGCGCGGTCGCTCCGGCGAGCAGGAGGACGAGTTGGACGGTCCACAACACGCTGACGGCCGTCGGGAGTTCCATGCCGAGGGTGATGCGCAGCATGTCGGCCCGTACGAGCGCGGCACAGGCCGCGACCCCGGCCAGGGCGCGCATCAGGGACCCGGCACGGTCGTGCCCGTCACCTGCAAGGTGAAGGGTGAGCAGGTCGGCGACAACAACCTCTGGTACCGGCTCGCCGACGGGCGCGGCTGGATCGCCGCCCGCTACGCCGAGAACCTCGGCGACATCCCGTTCTGCCGCTGAGGCGCCGGCTCCGCAGGACGGCGGGCCGCCCCACCCACGGGCGGCCCGCCGTCCCGGCAGGCTCGCCGGGGTCAGCGGAAGGCGTCGGTGTTCTCCCGCGCCCAGTCCTCGTACGTGCGCGGCGACCGGCCGATGATCTCCGCCACGGACGGGCGTTGGTCGGCCGTCCAGCGGGACAGTTCGTCGAACCGGGCGCCGTACTCCTCCAGGGCGTAGAGGGTCACGTCGATCGCGCCGTCGGGCCAGCCGAGTTGCCGCCAGGCGGCGCGGCTCGCCTCCGGGGTGAGTTCGAGCGTGTCGAGGGGGCGGCCGAGTGCGGTGGCGAGGCTGCGGATCCGTGAACGGGTGCTCAGTGGCGGGCCGACCGCCTCGACGATCGTCTCGGTCCAGTCGTCGCCGCCGGTGAGCAGCGTCGCGGCCACGGCCGCGAGGTCCTCCTCGTGGATGAAGGGGTAGTGGCCACGGTCCAGGAAGGCCTCCCGGACGACTCCCGCGGTGCGTACGCTGTCGGGCCAGTCCGAGCCGGTGGCCGGATAGGTGCCCTCAAGTACGGCGCCCATCACGGCCGATGGCCGGATGTGCGTCCATCCGATCCCCGAGCGTTCCACCGCCTTCTCGATCGCCAGCCAGAACCAGGTCTCCGGCGGATGGGCCTGCTCGTACTCCGGCCCGTGGGAGGACAGCAGGACGACCTTCCGTGTGCCGGCGGTCCGCGCCAGGGTGAGGGCGTCCCCGACGGTGGAGGGGTGCGCGCCGGCCAGGAACAGGGCCTCGACCCCGTCGAAGGCCCCGGGGCACTCCAGCGGGCGGGTGATGGAACCCTCCACGACCTCGACCGCGCCGGGCCAGCCGCCGCGCTGGTCCGGTTCGGCGAGGACCCGTACCCGGCGGCCCATGGCGACGAGCTGTCCGGCCAGCTGACGGCCGACGATCCCGGTGGGGCTGCTCCCCTCGTCCTTGCGCGGGGCGACGGCGGTCAGCAGCTGGATTCCCCCGTTGGGCCTGGCGTTCGTCACGGTAAGACCTCTCCCTGTCCCTGCGTGGTGTCGGGCACACCGGGCGACCATCCGGTGTGGTGGTCCGTCTCCGCGCAGCGCCTCATCAGGACCTGCATGTCGGTCACCAGCGTGGCCCGCAAGGGGCCTTCGGCGGCATCGCGGCGGCGGGCGTACTCCTGGCAGCGGGCACAGTCGGCGGGGGCCTTCAGCCTGGCGCGCGGGAACAGTCTGCCCGCTTCGCGCTCGGCGAGGGTGCCATCGGTGGATTCCGGCATGGGGGTGTCCTTCCGCGTGGGTATCACTCCATGGGGCCTGCCGCACCCTCTTCGGAGCGGACGGGGCATTTGGAGGCACCGGTCACCCGGATCGACGTCACCGGCACACCGGTGTTGACGCCGTTGCCCGTGGTACGCGTGGTGGTTTGGGGTGGGTCAGAAGAGGGAGAGGCCGTCGGTTGTGGTGTCGGGTATGACCGGGCGGGGGTGGGTGGGGAGGCCGGCCAGGCTGTCGGGGCGGGCGGCGGTGGCGAGGGCGGGGGCGGTCCGCTGTAGCCAGGTGCGGAAGCGGGCTACGGCTTCGCGGTAGGGGACCGTGGCCAGGACGCGGTGCTCGCCGGAGGGGCACAGGTCGACGGTGACCGTCAGGAGGCAGGAGCGGGGGGTGTTCTGGGTGCCCGTCCAGGACACCCGCAGCACGCCGCAGGGTTGGCGGCCCCGGGCGGCCCCGGGGATGTGGTGGGTGGGGCGGAGCGGGCGGCAGTCGGTGTGGGCCGTCCATGCGGCGAGATGGGGCAGGGGCAGGGTGGTACGGGTGCGGCAGCCGGGGCAGCGGTGCCAGTGGTGCAGCCAGGTGGTGGCGCGGGTGTCGAAGAGGTCGGTGTAACGGCTGCCCACGCGGATGTCGTCGGGGTAGAGGTGGTCGGGGCGTTCGCGGGTGTTGCAGGACTGGCAGACGGGGGCCCGTACGTATCCGTGCTCGTGGCAGTGGTCGAGGACGGCGGCGGTCGCCGTCCGGCAGACGGAGCAGGTCCAGCCGGCCACCTTTCGGGCGGTGCCGGGGTGTCGGCTGAGCTCGGAGTACAGCCGTCCCGCCAGTTCTCCGCCGTACGGGCGCGGAGCGACCTCCGGGCCCTGGTCGTCGCCGCCTGCGGCCGGCCTGTCCGTGCCTCGTGCCACGGGCGGGCGGGCCGTCCGGGTGGAACGGAGGAGGTGTTGGGCTTCGGTGTGTTCGGCGGCGTCCAGGAGTCTCACCACGGCGCGGGGCAGCCACCAGGTGTGGTCGTGGCCGCGGGTTCGTCGTACCAGCAGGGGCCGCCAGTCGACTCCGGCCAGCTGGCACGGACCGGTCCGGGCGGAGGCGTTCCGGAGGTCGTTCGCTATGTGGCGGCGCCAGTGCTGGAGGGTTCCTCCGGCCTGCTGGTGGCCGGGGACGGTGGTGAAGGGGCCGATGCGGATCAGGTTTCTGCTGTCCCTGTCCCTGTCCCTGTTCCCGTACCTGTCCCTGTCGCTGTCGCTGTTCCCGGCTCCAGGCGTGGGCGCGTCCAGTGCGCGGAGGGCGGCTGCTGCGCGCCGCAGCTCCGCTTCCGGGATGCCCGTGCGGCCGTCGGCCGTGCCGAGTACGGGCACGATCCGGTCGCCGAGCACCCGGTACCCCTCGGGGGGCGGGGTCCGGCACGGGGCCGGGGTGGAGGTGAAGACCGTGGGGGCGGCGGGTATCCCGGTTCCCGCCGTGAGGCCGGCCCAGAGGGCGTCCGCGGCATCCGGGGTCAGCAGACGGCCGTGGGTCGCCCCGTCCGGGGTGGCGCGCGCAGTCATCCGGTCAGGCTAGCTGCCCCGCACCACCCGGGCCCACCCCGCGCCTCCCCCGGCACCCCGGTCCCCGGCGCCCCGCGCCCCGCGCCGCGGAGGGCGAACTCGCCGGGGGCAGGGCAGGCCGGGGAAGGGCTGGGGCGGGGGTCAGAGCCAGCGCTGAATCGTTCCGGCCCAGGTCATCCCGGCCCCTACGGCGACATGGAGGACGGTGCTCTCCGGGCGGAGGCGGCCCTCGGCCCGTGCCACGTGCAGGGCCATGGGGATCGAAGCCGCTCCCGTGTTCCCGAACGTGTCGGCGGTGATGACGAGTTGGGCCTCGGAGATGCCCAGTTCCGCACCCAGGGTCCGCAGCATGCGCGGGTTGGCCTGGTGGGGGATGACCAGGTCGATCTCCCCCAGGGGCAGGCCGGACATGCGGACGAGCTCCCCGACGGTCTGCGGGAAGACGTCGCGGAAGTAGGCCGCCACCGCCTTCCCGTTCATGTGGAGGTAGTGCCCGCCGTCCGAGACGGTGCTCTCGCTCGTCGGACGGGCGCTGCCGCCGGCCCGGATTCCGACGATGTCCGCCAGCGCGCCGTCGGTTCCCTGTGCGCTGCACAGGATTCCCCTGCCGCCCGGTGCCGGTCCCAGCACCGCCGCGCCGGCTCCGTCGGCGAACAGCACTCCGGTGGAACGGTCGGTGGGGTTCTGGAACTTGGAGAAGGCTTCGGCTCCGACGACCAGCGCGTGGCCCGTGGGGTGGGAGGCCGCGAGGACGTCCCGGGCGAGTTTCAGGGCGTAGAGGAATCCGGCGCAGGCTCCTCCGACGTCGGTGGCCCAGGCCCGGTCCGCGCCGAGGCGGTGTTGCACCCGGCAGGCCGTGGCGACGGCCAGCTGGTCGGGGGTGCTCGTCGCCACCAGGATGAGGTCGATGTCCCGCGCCGACAGGCCCGCGTCGGCCAGGGCCTCCTCGGCGGCCGCGACCGCCAGGTCGGACGTGGCCTGCGACGGACCGGCGTAGCAACGCTGCCGGACGCCGGTCATGCGCTCGATCCAGTCGGGGTCGACCCCGTACTGGCCGGCGATGGCCGCGTTGTCGACCCGGCGGTCGGGGACGTGTACGCCCAGTCCGTGGATCCCGAAGGCGGCCGGGGCCGGTACGGAGGCCGTCATGTGAGGGATCCCCTCAGGACGGCCTCCTGGACGACGCGTGCGCAGTGGCCCACGGTCGCCTCCGCGTCCGTCAGCAGCGCGTCGTCCACGGTCGCCCGGAACTCCTCCTCGGCGAGGACGGCGATCTCGACCACCTGGAGCGAGTCCAGGTCGAGGTCCTCGACGAGTCGGGTCTGCTCGGTGAGGTCTTCGGCCGGGCGCTGGGCGACGGCCGCCACGATGGCCGTGACGCGGTGCAGGATCTCGTGGTCTGTCGACATGTCGGGTTTCCCTTGTGCGGTCGATGGTGGGGAAGTCGATGGTGGGGAAAGGGTGCCGGGCTGGTCAGGCGGGGTCGGGGCGGGTGGCGGTGAGGACGTCGCGGTCGCCGGCGGTGAGCGCGTCGAGGTCGGTGTAGAAGCGGCCTGACGGGCGCGGGCGGCCGAGCAGGATGCGGCGGGCGGCGTCCGTGGTCAGTGCGCCTCCGAGTGCCACGCCCGAGGCGAGCTGGGGCCAGCTGCTGAGGGTGCTGCCGAGCCGGTCGATGGAGGCGCTCAGCTCCGGGCTGATGCGTTCGCGGTCGACCATGGCGAGGATGACCTCGACCGCCTGTCCGGGGGTGAGGTCGGTCAGGTCCTCGGAGGTCGTCCCGCCGAGCAGCCCGTGCAGCAGGGGCCGGTCGGGTTCGAGGTCGAAGCGTTCGACGTCCAGCAGGCCGCGGTCGTTGGCGTCCATCACCACCGGGATGCCGAGCTCGCGGGCGCGCTCGCGGGCGGCGAGCTTCACATAGGGGGTGTCGCACTCCTCGATCAGGAGGTCGATCGGGCCCGATTCCTCCGGGTTCCCCGCTCCGGCACCGGTGAAGAAGGCTTCCATCGTGTCGTCCGTCAGGCCCCCGGGGTAGATCTCGATGTCCAGCCAGGGGTCGATCTCCAGCATCTGGCGGGCGGCGATCACGCACTTGTTGATCCCCAGGTGGTGCACTCCCGCGCGCAGCCGGTTGAGGTTGGAGACGCTCAGGGTGTCGAAGTCGGCCAGCCGGAACGCTCCCCCGACCCCTTCCATGGCCAGGGTGAGGGCCGCGCTGCTGCCGACCGAGAGTCCGATGACCCCGATCCGGCGTTCCAGCAGCCGACGCTGCTCGGGGCGCTCGATCCGGCCCCGGTTGCGGTCCGTGCGGACGAGCCGGAACTCCTCGCGGGGCAGCAGGTGCACCAGGCGGCCGGACCACGGGTACCAGACCCAGGTGCCGTACGTGTGGGCGTCGGTGCCGGCCAGTTGTTCCGTCACCGCCCGGTCCACGGCCTCCGGTGACGGGCGCAGGCGGGGGTCGCGGCTGGTGACGAGTTCCGTCAGCTGTTCGCCGATGGTGTCCATCACCTCGCGGACGGCGCCGGAGTCGATCAGGTCCTGGACGGCCGACTCGTCCTGCTCGCGCGACAGGTCGAAGAGCACGGGCTGCCAGCAGGGGCCGTCGGTGTCGTCCGCCTGGGCCCGCGGGCGGGTGACGCCCGGAAGCCGCCCCGGGCTCCGGAGGCGGCCCGGGCCCGGCAGGTGCCCCGTACGCAGCGGGTGCGCCGTCGGCGGGGTGCCGCCGAGGACCGCTTCCCGGGCGGGGACGACCGCGGCGGGGAACTCCTCCCGTAGCTGTTCGACGAGGCCGGTGAACTCGTCCCTGGTCGAGGACCCGGGCCGGTACAGCATGATCACCACGTCCTCGGTGTACCGGTCGACGTGCCGGCGGGTTCCGGGGAGCGCCCGGAAGCCGAAGCGTTCGTGGAAGCGGTCCTGGCCGTCGGCGGTGCCCGAGGTGCCGATCATGGCCTTGGCGCCCAGGTACCACGCCGCGCCGATGGCGAAGGCGTTGAGATGGACACCGAGGCCCAGCTTCCGGGCCTGGTGTTCCACCACCAGGCGGCTGTGCTCAAACGTTTCCGCGACACCGAGTCCGTGCTCCCTGAGCACGTCTTCGTAGCGCTCGGACCCCAGGTGGGCGCGGGTCTGGAAGAGCGCGCCGGTTTCCGGCGTCGACAGCCTGACGTACCCCAGCGGCGGGCCGCCCGCCTCCCGGCGCCCCACGAAGTGCCAGGCGCCGAAGTCCAGTTCCTGTTCGTCGGCGTAACCGCCCGCCGATGTACGGAAGTCGGGGCGGCGGCCGTGGTCGAAGAGGATCCTCGCGCGCAGCTCACGGATCTCCCCGACCAGGTCCAGCGCATTCGACTCCCCGACTCCCACACGGAACGCGGACACGTGCCACGCCCCGCCTGCCGTCCCGGAGGTGTTCATCATGATGGGTAACCCACTTCAGCTAGCGCACACCCTCGGTTGTGCTCCTTGAGCGCGCCCCTCGCGCGCCCGGGATGACAACGAGCGCCCCCTGGTTAGGTTGCGCGCTCAACAAGTGCTCCAGTACTGCCCCGCCGGGCCGCATCGGGCCGGGCAGCGGGCGGCGGGCACGGGTACGGGTGATCCACCGGACAACTGTTCCCGATGCGACCGGTATCCGGACAGTCTCCGGATGTCCGCATACCGGTCGCGCCGGGCACCGCTGAGGAGGTCCCGCCATGATGGGCGCATGATGCACAGCGAGCACCCCCAGACACCCCACGACTCCCCGGCGATCGCCCTGCTCAAGGAGGTGGGGGCGGAGACCACCAAGCACTCCGGCGGCACGCTCCTGACCCATCTGCTGCGCGTCGAGGAACTGGTGGCCGGCTGGGGCGGACGGCCGGCGCTCCGGACCGCGGCCCTGTGCCACGCCTTCTACGGCACCGACGGACTGCCGCTCGTGCTCCTGGACCTCGCCGAGCGGGGCCGGCTGACCGAGGCGATCGGCGCGGAGGCCGAGGAGCTCGTCTACTTCTACGCGAGCTGCGACCGCAAGGCCTCCTACCCCGGCCTCGCCTCGGCGGACGAGGCCACGTCGGTCTTCAGGGACCGGTTCACCGGCGAGGAGTTCGTGCCGACCCTTCAGCAGCGGCGCGACTTCGCCGAGCTCACGGCGGCCAACGAGCTGGACCTGGCGAAGGTGAACGCGTCCTTCCGCGAACGCAACGGTGCCGGTCTGCTGGAGCTGTTCACCCGGTGGTCCCCGCTGCTGTCCGAGGCCGCCCGCCGGGACGTGGCGACCGTCCTCGGCTGACCGCTTCCGGTCAGAACAGCCGGCTGCCGAACTCGCCGAGCACCAGCAGGGCCACCGCCGCGTACAGGGCCGCCGGCACCAGCCAGTGCGGGACGCTGCGCGCCGCCGAGCCGGGGGCGGAGAGGTGCCGGCCGACGTAGCAGAACAGTGCGATGACCACGGCCCACACGACCATGCACCAGGGGCACAGCGCCCCGATCACGAAGACGCACTGGGAGATCAGCCAGAGGGTGAAGCCGAAGGCCGCCGCGAGGACGGCCCACACCGCCTGCCACAGTCTTCGCGGGAGCACCGCTCCGGCGGCCGCGGCCGTCCCCAGCCCGGCCACCGCGGCGAAGCCCGCCAGGCCGAGCAGGGCGTTGGGGAAGCCCAGCAGGTCGCTCTGCCAGGTGTGCATCACGTCCACGCAGCTGAGCACCGCGTTGATGTTGCAGCCCGGGACGAACTGCGGGTCTTCGAGCATCCGGATCCGGTCGTACGCCAGCACCCCCGAGGCCAGCGCGCCGAGCAGGCCGCCGCACAGCAGGAGGAGGCCGAGTGCCCTCCCCGGCGCACGCCGGCCGGCGGCACCGGACTCGGACCCGAACTCGGACTCGGTGTCGCCCTCGGACTCTGTCGGCGTCTCGGGCGCGGTGTCGGGCGCGGTGCCGGGCGCGATGTCGCAAGGGGTGTCGGGAGGGGTCACCCCTTCGACGCTAGGCAGTGACCGCCGTTACGGGCAGGGGTGGAAGGACCCCGGCGGGAGGGCCGAAGGTCCCTGGCCTGCCGCGCCCTCCGGGGCCGGTTCGCGGCCGAGGACCTCGTCGAGGATCCGGTCCAGGTCCTGGCTCTCGGATCCGGCGGGCACCACGGCGTGGCACTGGTCCAGGAAGGGGGTGAGCTCGCGCACGTCGAGGTAGAGCACGGCCGTCACACGGTCGCCGGGTTCCGGGCCGGGGCCCGGGCCGCGCAGGGTGACGCGGAGTTCCTCGGCGCCGTCCTCCCGGTGCGGGCGGAACGTGACGTCCCCCTCCCCCACCGCGCGGCCGAGCCCCTCCGACAGCATCTGCCGGTCCAGGCGCCACTGCGCCAGCACGGTCAGCCCCTCGTAGAAGGCCGCGCGGACGGCGTACGGATCGTCCGAGTCGTAGGAGAAGCGGGCCCGGACCGGGACGCGGGCACCCGTCACTTCGAGCTGGACGGTCATCGGAACGGACACGCGCGGCATCGGCTGGCCTCCGGGGTCGGTTGCACGGCTGACGGTCATCTGCCCGGGGCCCGGACCGGTACGCAGGAACGGCGGAAACCCGCCGCGCGGCCGGAAACGCAACGGCGCCCGGACGTCAAGGAGCCCGGACGCAGAGGAGCCCGGAAACGTGACGGAGCCCGGAAGCATGTCCAGCTTCCGGGCTCCTGCTTGCCACCCAATTGCGCACACCGGCGGCGTTTAAGAGCCAGGGATCATTCTGAGGCCGACGTGTTCTGCCTTTGAACTACCGCGCCACGAAGAGGCGCAGGAGGGACTTGAACCCCCATCCGTCGGTGATCGTCCCTGCTCGGTCGACCCGGTGTTCGGCGGCGAATACTGAGACTGGAGCGATAATCTGAGATTCAGAGGGCCGCCTCTGCCAGGCTTGGGCCACCCCGGCGCGTAGTGCCGGGGGAGGGATTCGAACCCCCAACTGACACCCTCGGTTCAGCTTCAACATCAGTTTCAGCTTGCGCTCTCGCGCACCCCCTGTCACGCAGGGGGCGTTCGTGGGGCTACCGGAAGAGGTAGCCGAACACCGCGTCGCCGACCCGCCGGTCGGTGACCTCGGTGCTGTTCGCCTCCTCGCGGGCGTACTTCACGGCCTGCTGGAGCCGCTCCACCCGGTCGAGGAGTTCGTTGACCCGGCGGGCCGGCAGCGCACCCGAGAACTTCACCGTCGTCCAGTAGCCGACGGCGACGTCCTCGTAGTACACCTCGACCTGCGCCGGGTGCTTCTCGGTGGCCTCCGCCTTGACGTGGTTGCGGGGCACCTTCTTGGTGCGGATGGTCCGGACCGGCTCGGTCTTCCAGGCGTCCGTCGACGGGTCCAGGTTCCAGGACTCGGAGGCGTCCAGCACCGGGAGCTTGCGCACGAAGGTGTGCAGGTCCGTCAGCTGCTTCTCCAGGAAGAGCAGGTAGGGGACCGGGACTTCGGCGAGGAGGACGCTGCCGTCGACGACCACGTCGGCGGTGGCCGTGCGGTTGGCCCAGTCCTTGGTCGCGGTCACGTCGAAGAGCCGGGTCAGAGTGTCCGCCGTCGCCCGGAGCACGTCCTCGGCCTTCACCTGGACCCGGGTGGACTCGGGCGGCAGCTGCTCGCCCTCCTCGTCCTTGGGCTGGTACGTGCGCGAGAGTCCGGCCAGCAGGGCGGGCTTCTGCACGTCGTGGTGAGCCTGGGTCAGCTCCTGGAGGGACTTGGACTTGACGCCCTTTTCGACTGCGATGATCTGATTCAGCTTCGGCACGTGATGAACCTAGCAACGAGCCGGGCGTGCCGACCATCCTATTTTCTTCCGCCGGTCGGCGGCTCTGCACAGGCTCTGGCAGGAAAGTTTCCTATCAGTTAGCATCCGGGCGGCGGCTTGGCGCGGCGCCCGCATCCCCGTACTCCCGGGGGCGGGCGTGACGCGCTCAGCGAGAGCTCTGACCCGGCCGCCGTGCACGCGCGCGCCCCGGTACGCCCGCCGTCCCGGGTCGGTCCGCGCTGCTCGCACCGGTGCCCAGCTCTCGTCCTTTCCCGGCCAAGGGAGTCCCAGGTATGCACCAGCCACACGCCTCCGCCTTACCCCGGCGCACCACCGCCCTGTCCCTGCTGCTCGCCGCAGTCCTGCTCGTCACCGGCGGCCTCGCCCTCGCCTCCACCGGAACTGCCGTCTCCGGCGACCGGGCCGCGGCCGCCGACCCGCTGCTGTCCCGCGGCAAACCCGCCACCTCCTCCTCCGACGAGACGACCGCCCTGTCCGCCGCCAAGGCCTTCGACGGGGATCCCGCCACCCGCTGGGCCAGCGCCGAGGGCTCCGACCCCCAGTGGCTCCGCGTGGACCTCGGCGGCACCGCCACCGTCTCCCGCGTCCGCCTCCTCTGGGAGGCCGCCTACGGCAAGGCCTACCGCGTCGAGATCTCCGCCGACGGCACCAACTGGACCGCGCTCGCCACCGAGACCGCCGGCAACGGGGGCACCGACGACTGGACCGCGCTGGGCGGCAAGGGCCGCCACCTCCGCGTCCTCGGCACCACCCGCGGCACCCCGTACGGCTACTCCCTCCACGAGTTCGAGGTCTACGGGACCACCGGCGGCACCACCCCGCCCGGCAACGGCGCCTTCACCGTCGTCGCGGCCGGTGACATCGCCGCCCAGTGCACCGCCTCCAGCAGCTCCTGCGCCCACCCCAAGACGGCCGCCCAGGCCCAGCGGATCAACCCGAAGTTCTTCCTGACGATGGGTGACAACCAGTACGACGACGCCCGGCTGTCGGACTTCCGCGCCTACTACGACAAGACCTGGGGCGCCTTCAAGGCCAGGACCCGGCCCGCTCCCGGCAACCACGAGACCTACGACCCGGCCGGCCCGCTGGCCGGCTACAAGGCGTACTTCGGGGCCATCGCCTACCCCCAGGGCAAGCCCTACTACAGCTTCGACGAGGGCAACTGGCACTTCCTCGCCCTCGACTCCAACTCCTTCGACGACCCCGCCCAGATCAAGTGGCTCAAGGAGGACCTGGCCCGCAACACCAAGGGCTGTGTCGCCGCCTACTTCCACCACCCGCTCTACTCCTCCGGCGGCCACGGCAACGACCCGGTCTCCAAGCCCGTCTGGCAGATCCTCTACGCGGCCCGGGCCGACCTGGTCCTCAACGGGCACGACCACCACTACGAGCGGTTCGCCCGGCAGGACCCGGCAGGCCGGGCCACCGCCGACGGCATCGTCGAGATCGTCGGCGGCATGGGCGGCGCCGACCCCTACCCCATCGAGACGGTGCAGCCCAACAGCCAGAAGCGGATCAGCGGCACGTACGGGGTGCTGAAGCTGGACCTCACCGACACCACCTACAGCTGGCAGTACGTCGGCGCCGACGGCCAGGTCAAGGACACCGGCCCGACCTACACCTGCCACTGATGTACCTCGCGACCACCGGTCGCCGGGACGCGCCGCCCGCCCCCTCCGGGGCGCGGCGGCGCGTCTCCGCCACCGTCCTCGCCCTCGGTTCGGTCAGCCTGGTCACCGACGTCTCCTCCGAGATGGTCACCGCCGTGCTGCCCCTCTACCTGGTCGTCGGCCTCGGCCTGACCCCGCTCCAGTTCGGCTTCCTGGACGGGCTGTTCAACGGGGCGACCGCGCTGGTCCGGCTCGCCGGCGGTCATGCGGCGGACCGCAGCGGCCGCCACAAGGCGGTCGCCGGGGCCGGGTACGCGCTGTCGGCCTGTTCCCGGCTGGGGCTGCTGCTGGCCGGCGGGGCGGCCGGCGGCATCGCCGCGGCTCTGGCCGCCGACCGGCTCGGCAAGGGCATCCGCACCGCCCCGCGGGACGCCCTCATCACCCTCGACAGCCCGCCCGAGGGGCTGGGCCGCGCCTTCGGCGTGCACCGGGCCATGGACACCACCGGCGCCCTGCTCGGGCCGCTGGCCGCGTTCGCGCTGCTGTGGGCGACGGCGGGCGCGTACGACGCCGTGTTCGTGGTCAGCTTCTGCACCGGGCTGCTCGGGGTGCTGCTGCTGGTCGTGCTGGTGCCCGGCGGACGCCGGGAACCGGCGGGCGGCAGCCACCGTCCGCCCGGTCTCGGCGCACCGCTCCGGATTCCCGGGGTGCGCCGGATCGTCCTCGGAGCCGGGCTGCTCGGGGCGGCCACCGTCGGCGACGCCTTCCTCTACCTGCTGCTCCAGCAGCGGACCGGCCTGGCCGCCGCCTGGTTCCCGCTGCTGCCGCTCGGGGCTTCGGCGGCCTATCTGCTGCTGGCCGTGCCGGCCGGACGGCTCGCCGACCGCACCGGCCGCCGCCGGCTGTTCCTGTACGGGCACGGGGCCATGCTCCTGGCCCTCGGGCTGCTGCTCTCGGCCGCGCCCGCGCCGGTGCTGCTGGTCGGGGTGCCGCTGCTGATCGGGGTCTTCTACTCCGCCACCGACGGGGTGTTGATGGCGCTCGCCGGGCCGCTGCTGCCGCCCGGGCGGCGGGCGGGCGGGCTCGCGCTCGTCCAGACCGTACAGGCGCTCGCGAAGGTGGGCGCGGCGGCCGCCTTCGGGGCCGCCTGGACGGTGTGGGGTCCGACGACCGCGCTGGTACTGGCCCTCGGGGGGCTCGTCCTCGCGCTGTGCGGTGCGGTCCTGCTGCTGCCGGGCGAGCCGCCGGCCGGCTCGCCGGCGGCCGACCGCCCGGTGCCCCACCTCCCAGTGCCCGACCTCCCCGCGCCCGACCTCCCGGTGTCCGCTTCCCGCCCCGGAAAGGGGTCCCCCGCATGACCGCCACCGAGAACACCCCGACGACCGCCACGACCACGACCACGACCACGGCCGCTGCCGCCACCGCCACCGCCACGGCAACCGCGGGGCCCGGGACCGGCGGACGCCGGTACCGGCTGTGGGCGCTCGTCCTCGGGTTCCTGCTGCTCGCCGGCGGGGCCACCGCCTACACGGTGCGGGCGGCCGCCGGACGTACCGCTCCGGCCGCCGCGACCGCGGACGCCGGCTTCACCCTCGACTCGGGCTCCCCCGGCGGCCTGTGGTTCCGCGACACCGCCTCCGGACGGGTGGCCCGGCAGGACCCCGGCGCTCCCGGGCAGCGGGTGGCGCTCGGGCCCCGCTGCGACCGCTTCCACGCCGCTGCCGGTACCGGGCTGTGCCTGCGGCTGCGGCCCGGGGTGCCGGCCCGGTCCTCCGTGCTGGTCCTGGACCGGCGGCTGCGCGAGGTGCGTTCGATGGTCCTGCCGGGGATCCCCAACCGCGCCCGGGTCTCCGCCTCGGGGCGGGTGCTCGCCTGGACCACCTTCGCCAGCGGGGACTCGTACGCGGTCTCGGGGTTCTCCACCCGCACCTCGATCCTCGATCTGCGCACCGGCTATCTGATCAAGAGCATCGAGCAGATCCCGCTCACCCTGGACGGGCGGCGGCACCACGCGCCCGACGTCAACTACTGGGGCGTCACCTTCGCCTCCGACGACAACCGCTTCTACGCCACCGTCTCCACCCGGGGGCGCACCCATCTGGTCGAGGGCGATCTGCGGAAGTGGGCGGCGCGGGCGCTGAAGGAGAACGTCGAGTGCCCGTCGCTGTCCCCGGACGGCACCCGCGTCGCCTACAAGAAGAAGGTGTCCGCCGACCCGCGCGCACCCTGGCGGCTGCATGTCCTCGACCTCGCCACGCTCCGCGAACACCCCCTGGCCGAACGGCGGTCGGTCGACGACCAGGCCTCCTGGACCGGTCCGGACACGGTGGCGTACGCGTACGGGGGCGCGGTGTGGACCGTGCCCGCGGACGGCTCGGGTGCGGCGCGGCGGTCGGTCACGGGGGCGGGTTCGCCGGTGGTCCCGGGGTGAGCCGCCTCGCATGATCCACGGAATCCCGTGCGGGGAGAACCGAACGCGCCCCGAACGCGTGATACCGGGAGAACGTTGTGGCATGCACATGAGAGCGGGGGGTCACAGGTGATACCTGTGTCGAAAGTGAGGACGGCGGCGCTGGCCGCCACGGTGGCGGCGACGCTGATCGCGGGGACGGCGGCGGCCGCGGGGCCGTCGGCGGCGAAGCCTGCCGCCCACCAGGGGAAGAAGGCTCCGGCCGGGCCGGCGAAGACCGTCACGCTGGTCACCGGTGACCGGGTGGCCGTGGCGGCGGACGGTTCGGTCGTGCGGATCGACCGGGCCGCGGGCCGTGAGGGCATACCGCTCTCGATCCGGCGGACCCCCGGACACACCTACGTCATCCCGCAGGACGCCCTGCGGCTGCTGGACGAAGGGGTCCTGGACCGGCGGCTGTTCGATGTGGCGGGGCTGGTCTCGGCCGGGTACGACGACGCGCGCCGGGGCACCCTCCCGCTGATCGTCTCGTACCGCAAGGACGCCGCCGGGGCCAAGGCCCCCAGCGCCTTCGGGGAGGCTCTGGCCGACTCGGCACGGGACCGGCGGGCGCTCCCCGCCGTCGACGGGGAGGCCTTCGAGTCGCCCAAGTCCGCGGCCGGCGGCCTGTGGTCGCGGCTGGTGGGCCCGACCCGCGCCGGGACCTCGACCAGGTCCACGGCGCCCGTCACCCGGCTGTGGCTGGACGGCAGGGTCCGCGCGGCGCTCGACAAGAGCGTGCCGCAGATCGGCGCGCCCTCGATGTGGAAGGCCGGTTTCACCGGTACGGGCGTGAAGGTCGCGGTGCTGGACACCGGCGTCGACCAGACCCACCCCGACCTCAAGGGCGTGGAGATCGCCGAGAAGAACTTCAGCAGCTCCCCCGACAGCAAGGACCGGCACGGCCACGGCACGCACGTGGCGTCCACGGTCGCCGGCTCGGGTGCCAAGTCGGGCGGCAAGTACAAGGGGGTCGCCCCCGGTGCCCGGGTGCTGGACGGGAAGGTCCTCGGGGACGACGGCTTCGGCAGCGAGTCCGAGATCGTCGCCGGTATGCAGTGGGCCACCGACCAGGGCGCGAAGATCGTCAACATGAGCATCGTCGGCGGTGACGGGCCCGAGGTCGACCCGATGGAGGCGGCGGTCGCCCGGCTCTCCGGCAAGGCCCTGTTCGTGATCGCGGCCGGCAACGACGGCGACAAGCCCGGCACGATCACCTCGCCCGGCAGCGCCCCGGCAGCCCTGACCGTCGGCGCGGTCGACAAGCAGGACCGGATCGCGGAGTTCTCCAGCCGCGGGCCCACGGCCGCCGGCCTGTCCAAGCCCGACCTCACGGCCCCGGGCGTGGACATCGTCGCCGCCGCCAGCACCCAGGGCGGGGCCACCGGCGGCAACGGCTACGTCTCCATGTCCGGCACCTCCATGGCCACCCCGCACGTGGCCGGCGCGGCCGCCCTGCTGCTCCAGCAGCACCCCGGCTGGAGCGGGGCCCGGCTCAAGTCGCTGCTGACCGGTTCGGCCACCCCGCGCCCCGAGCTGAACGCCCATCAGCAGGGCGCCGGACGGGTCGACCTGAACCGGGCGCGGACCGCCTCCGTGGTCTCGGAGCCCGGCTCGCTCGACTTCGGCACCCAGCTGTGGCCGCACGCCGACGACAAGCCGGTGGCCAAGACCCTCACCTACCGCAACCAGGGAACCAAGGCCGTCACCCTGGCGCTGTCCGCGGCGGGCACGGACTCGGCCGGACGTCCGGCCCCCGCCGGGATGTTCACCGTCAAGGACGCCAAGCTCACCGTCCCGGCCGGCGGCACCGCGCAGACCACCGTCACCGTCGACACCCGAAAGGGCACCAAAGACGGCTCCTTCGGCGGCACCGTGCTGGCGGCGGGCGGCGGCCAGTCCGTGCGGACCGGCCTGGCCGTGCTGCGCGAGATCGAGTCGTACGACGTGACCGTGCGGCACCTCGACGACGCCGGCAAGCCGGCTCCCACCTACTCCACCCTGCTCGCCAAGGCCGGCAGTGACGGGCAGGAGCGGCTGGAGGTGCCCGCCAAGGCCTCCGGCACGGCCGTGCTGCGACTGCCCAAGGGCGACTACCAGCTGGAGAGCCTGATCATGAGCCCGGGCAAGGAGAACCGCATGGCGGTCTTCGTGCAGCCCGTGCTGAAGGTGACCGCGAAGAGCACCGTCACCCTGGACGCCCGCGCGGCCAAGCCGTTCGCCGTCACCGCCCCCGACCGCAACGCCAAGCTGGTGAGCGCCACCGTCGGCTACTACGACAAGGACGCGATCGTCAGCGGCAGCTGGGTGTTCGACGGGGCGACGCAGTTCCGCACCGCCGCGCTCGGCCCGGCCGCCGCCGGCATGCAGTCCCAGCTGTCCGGCGTGTGGCGGTCGCCCGCCGCGCCGACCACCGACTACCGGCTGTCCTTCCACCGCACCGGAAGCTGGTTCACCGGCCTCACCCGCACGGTCGCGCTCGGCGAGCTCGCCGAGCTGAAGTTCGGCTTCGGGTCCTCCGTCTCCGGCGCCCAGGGCCTGGTGGAGATCACCGCCTCGGCGCCGGACGGTTTCAGCGCCGGCCCGATCACCACCATGCAGCGGGCCCTCCCGCTGTCCGGCACCCAGTACATGAGCACCACCGGCACCCTGTGGAACTGGACGGCCACCCAGGCCGACGCCCAGGGCGCGGGACGCGTCATCTACAACCACGGGCCCGTCTCCTACAAGCCGGCCGCGCGGCACACCCTGGAGTTCAACAAGGGCGTGATCGGCCCCGACCTGGCCGCCACCCCCAACGAGCAGGGCGCCAACCGCTACGGCAACACCCTCGACGCCAACGTGCTGCTGTTCGTGGACGGCTCCGGGCACCCGGGCTACGCGGTCCCGACCGGAGGCTTCACCAGGCTGGAGTCCGGCGGGAAGACCCTCGCGCAGGCGGGTCCGGGCGAGTGGCTGACCGCCGAGGTCCCGGCCGCCTCCGCCGTGTACAAGCTCACCAAGGAGGCGACCCGGTCCGCGAAGGACACCACCATCAGCACCAAGGTGACGGGCGTCTGGACGTTCACCTCCGCCAAGGCCCCCGACCAGGGCGTCCGGCTGCCGCTGTCGACCGTACGGCTCTCCCCCGCGCTCTCCCTCAGCGGGACCGCGAAGACCGGCAGCAGCCTGAAGGTGCCGCTGAACGTGGCCGGGGCGGCCGCCGCGGCCGGCCAGCTCGCCACGCTCACCGTGAACGTCTCGTACGACGACGGCAAGACCTGGCAGCCGCTGACCGTGACCACCGACCCGAAGGGCGCCCGCTCGGTGACGGTCAAGCACCCGGCGACCGCCGGGGGCGTCTCGTTCCGGGTGGACCTGAAGGACAAGCAGGGCAACACGGTCCGTCAGACGATCGCCAACGCCTACCGTCTCGTGCGGTGACCTGAACACCCGTTCCACGCACCACCGAGGGCCCGGCCCCCGCACTCCGCGGGGTCCGGGCCCTCGGGCCGTGCCCCGGTTCAGGGGCGGGGGGTTGTCCAGGGCGGCGGGGCCTGCTGGCCGCTCCAGGCGGCGAGCGCCTCCCCGTCCAGGCAGATGATCCCGCACTGCCGGGCGTACTCCAGGGCCGGCCCGGTGAACCCGCTGGTGGTGACCAGCACCGCCACGGTCGCACCGTGGACGGTGAAGCAGGTGCCGCCGAAACGCTGGAGGTCCTGCGAGCCGACCCGCCGGTCCGGGTGGTAGCGCTTGCACTGGACCACCACCCGCTCCCCCTCCCGAGTGGTCGCCACCACGTCCGCGCCCAGATCTCCGGCCCCGCCCGAGACCTCCAGTGAGGTGCAGCCGTCCCGGACGCAGAGGGCGGCGATGGCGTGCTCGAACTCCTCCGGATCCAACGCCCCGTACTCCACCGGGACTTCCGGCGTCGGGGCGGCCGGGGGCGGACCGTCGATTGGGACCGTGACGGCCGGCGGTTCGGCTTCGGCGGGCCAGACGGCCGCCGCGTCGGGTGAGGAGGAACCGCGGCGCGGCCGGTCGCGGCCGCCCGCCAGTACCGCCGCGCCCAGCCCCAGGGTGACCAGGACCAGCGCCGTCACCGGCCAGAGGGCGGCCGAGGTCCGGGTCGAGGCGAGCGTCCGCAGCCCCAGGGCCAGCCCGCCCAGCAGGATCGACGGCAGTCCGACCGCCAACAGCAGGTCTCTCACCCGGATCCGGAACCGGACCCGCGCCCGTCCGCCGACGCCGGCCGTTCCGGGCCCCTGCACCGGTGTGCCCATCGCCCGCACCCCCCAAGATCGTTCCAGTGTGGGGGCCTCCTGCCCCGGTTCCCCCCGCGCATGCGGGCCGGGGGGCCGGCTCGGACGGGCGTGTCAGCGGAGGTCAGCTGCCCAGGGGGGCGCCGCGCCACTGCTGGTTGGTGTGGGCCGGGGCGCAGTCCCAGATGCCGAGGCGTGTGCCGTTGCCGGTGGCCCAGCCCAGGGCGTCCAGGCACTTCCCGGAGTGCACGCTGCGCAGCAGGCCGTCCGGGAGCAGCTCCCACTTCTGGTTCAGGCCCTGGTGGCAGGTGTTGAGCCCGATGTGGGAGCCGTTCTCGGTCTTGGCGTACTGGACGTCCATGCAGCGGCCGAGGGCGCGGACGGTGCCGTCGCTCTCCAGGCGCCAGGCCTGGGCGTCGGTGCCGTTGCACTGGTAGAGCTGGATCGGGGCGCCGTCCTTGAGGCTGGCGCCCTTGACGTCCACGCACTTGCCGGAGTGCACGCCGGTGATCTGGCCGGATCCGGGCGGGGGCGGCGCCTGACAGTAGATCTCGACGAGGACCTGGTAGTAGCCGTTGCCGCCGATCGGATTCGCGGCGGGGCCGGCCGAGCGGGCGCAGCGCGAGGTCTGGTAGCCCTCGTTGGCGGCGGCCGCGTAGGCGGTGTTCCAGGCGGCGTCGACGGCGATGTTGTACGGGCCGTAGCCGGTGCCCAGGAAGTACTTGGGGCCGGTGGGAACCAGCGCGGCGGCCGGTGCGGAGCTGCCCGCGGCGGCGGTCGCGGGGGTGCTCGCGCCGCCGCTCGCGGTGCCGCTGGCGGAGGCGGGCACGGTGAGCAGCGCGGTCGCGGCGAGGAGGGCGGTGGCGGTGGTCGACAGCCATCGGACGAGCTTCATTGCGGGTCCTTTCGGGCAGGTGGTGGCCGGGCGGGAGGTGCGCCGCCGGGGCCCCCGCGGTCGTTCCGACGCTAGCCGGGGGACGCCGCCGCGGAGTCTCACCGTGGTATCAACCCGCCGCCGTCACGCCCACCGTCACGTCCCGTTGACCGGCTGGTCATTTGCGCCAGAACAGGTGGTGTGTCACCCCGCTCGGGCTGGGGACGACGTCCCGGTGGAAGCGGTCGAGCAGTTCGTCGGAGGACTCCCAGAGCCTGACGCCGGATCCGAGTTCCACCGGTGAGACGGCCACGTGCAGGGTGTCGACGAGGTCGGCGTCGAGGAACTCGCGGATGGTGGTGGCCCCGCCGCCGAGCCGGACGTCCTTGCCCCGGGCCGCCTGCCGGGCCTGTTCGAGGACCGTGGCGGGATCGCCGTCGACGAAGTGGAACGTGGTGTCGGAGAGGGTCAGCGAGGGCCGCCGGTGGTGGGTCAGGACGAACACCGGGGTGTGGAAGGGGGGTTCCTCTCCCCACCAGCCCTGCCACTCGTGGTCCTGCCAGGGTCCGCGCTGGGGGCCGAACTTGTTGCGGCCCATGATCTCGGCGCCGATGTTCCGGGGATAGTCCCGGGTGAGGTAGTCGTCCAGGCCCCGGCTGCCGCCTGGTTCGGTGCGCATGGGCCAGCTCGCCGTGGCCCCGGCCCAGGCGAACAGCCTCGCGGGGTCCACATGGCCGAACGGCCGCTCCAGGGTCTGGTCCGCGCCGGCGCCGATGCCGTCGCTGGAGACGTTGAAGTTCTGGACCCTCAGCAATTGGGCCATGTGTTCCTCCTGCGCGGTCGACCGGCGGCGGTGGCGAATCCCCCGAAGCGAACGAAGCCACACCATCGGGGACGAATCAACACGACACGGCGGGGACGGGGACAGCGGCGGGAGTCGGCCGCGGCGGCGGGGCGGGAGGTGCATAGGGTGTGGATCAATCCCGGTCAGGGCGCTCTTCCGCCACGCGACCGGTCGGCGACACAGGGGACAGGGGGGTCGAGGCGTCATGCGCGTCACCGACAGGGGAACGGGACGCCGGGGGGCTCGGGGGGTGCCGGGGGTGCTGCTCGCGCTCGCCCTGGTGGCGGGCGCCGTCCAGGCCGTCGCCGGGCCGGCGGCTGCCGCGGCCCCCTCCGTACCGGACGGGTCCACGGTCGCCGCACCGCTCGCGCCGCAGGATCCCGGCGGCTACCGCCTGCACTACGACGACACGGCCGCCGCGGCCACCGCGGCACTCGAACAGGCCGACCCGGTCCGGCTCTCCCCCGTGTCCCTGGCCGCCGTCCTGGACTCGGCCGACCGGGACGGCCGCCCGGCCACCTGCCCGGAGGCCGCCAAGCGGGCCGACGACGGGGTGTACCAGTCCGGTGCCACCGGATTCTGCTGGGACGCCCAGGACACCACGACCGGCACCTGGACCCCGCAGGGCATCACCACGAACGCGACCCCCTACGCTCCGGTCGACGGCCGCCGGGTGCTCGCCGCCAGCTGGTACAAGTCGGGCAACACCCGGATCCGGGTGAGCTTCGCCGACACCACCGACCCGGCCCGGGTCCGCTACGTCCACGTCCTCCTCGTCGTCCCCTCCGGCGGCAGCTTCTCGGCACTGGCCGGGCACGGCGACGACATCGTCTGGTACCGGAACCGCCTCTACGTGGGGTTCGGCGGCGGCTTCC
Source organism: Streptomyces sp. NPDC033845 (assembly GCF_055576225.1). Classification (NCBI taxonomy): domain Bacteria; kingdom Bacillati; phylum Actinomycetota; class Actinomycetes; order Kitasatosporales; family Streptomycetaceae; genus Streptomyces; species Streptomyces sp. NPDC033845. The sequence continues at coordinate 65,929 of NZ_JBVIRI010000008.1, forward strand.
ACCTCTTCGACCTGGACCACATCTGGAAGGTCGACGCCTCGGGCACCGGGATGGGCAAGGGCCCCTCGGGCGCCTTCTCCGCCGAGGGCTTCGGCCATGTGCTGCCCGCCGTCGGCTCCTTCTCCTACCGGAACCCGTCCGGCTGCGGCACCCATCTGGAGAACCCGTCGCCGAACCCCTGCAACGCGGGCGCCTCGCTGGACCTCGGTGGTTCCGCACCGGCGATCGTCACCACCGAGGTCACCTCCCGGGCGAACCAGGGCTTCGTCGGCAACGGAGGGAAGATCGTCCGCTGGCCCCTCGACCCGGCGGACGGGCTGCTGCGGAGGACCTCCGAGGGCACCGGCAGCGTGGTCCGGGCGACGGAGGCCTGGTCCTCGCCGATCGTCGGGGCCCAGGGCGTCGCCGTGCACGAGGGGGTCCATCTGATCTCGGCGCCCTGTCCCGAGTACGTGGAGTGGGTTCCGGGCGGGCCGGACGTCGAATCCGTGAACAGCTGTGTCTACCGGGCCCTGCCCGGCCAGCCGGTCCAGCTGTGGAAGCGCGCTTCGGTGCACCTCCAGAACCTGGCCTACGACCCGCGGCGCGGGGACCTCTGGTACCTCAACGAGAACCAGCCCAACCGGGTGGTCTACCGCACTCCTTGGCCACGTTTCACCGGACCGCTGGCCGCCCTCACCGGCACCGGGGACCTGACCGGGGACGGCCGCCCCGACCTCCTCGCCACCGGGGCCGACGGCGAGCTGTGGCGCCACTCCGGCGCCGGCGGGGGGCGCTTCTCCCCCGCGGCCGGTCTGGGCGGCGGCTGGGACGCCTTCGTCCGGCTGGTCGGGCCGGGAGACATCACCGGGGACGGCAGACCCGACCTCCTCGCCGTGGACGCCGGCGGACAGCTGTGGCGCTACCCGGGCACCGGCGGCGGGGCCTTCGGGACACGGGTCGCCATGGGCGGCGGCTGGCACACCTTCACCCACCTCGTCGGAACCGGCGACATCACCGGCGACGGACTGCCCGACCTGCTCGCCGTGGAGGCCGGGGGCCGGATGTGGCGGTACCCGGGCACCGGCGGCGGGGGCTTCGGCACCCGGGTGTCCATGGGCACCGACTGGGGCGGGTTCGGTCGGCTGGTCGGGCCGGGCGACATCACCGGGGACGGCAGACCCGACCTCCTCGCCGTGGACGCCGGCGGACAGCTGTGGCGCTACCCGGGCACCGGCGGCGGGGCCTTCGGGACACGGGTCGCCATGGGCGGCGGCTGGCACACCTTCACCCACCTCGTCGGAACCGGCGACATCACCGGCGACGGACTGCCCGACCTGCTCGCCGGGGAACGGGCCGGGGACGGCCCGCTGTGGCTCTACCCCGGCACCGGCACCGGCCCGTTCGGCAACCGCACCCCCTTCACCTTCTGACGGGGCGGGCCGCCCGCCCGGTCATCCGAGGGCCCCGGGACGGGGGTCCCGGGGCCCTCGGGCCGTAGTCCCCGCCGCTCAGGCGCTCTTCCGGCGCCGCGCTATCAGGGCGTACGCGGCCAGCAGGAAGGCCGTGAAGGCGAGGCCGACGCCCGCCGCCTGCCGCATGTCCGGGACCTCGATCGCGGTGGCGGCGACGGCGAGCACCCCGGCCCCCGCGACCAGTGCGAGCACCGGCCCGCCGGGGACGGTGAACCCGGTGAACCCGGCCGGGTTCGCGTCCCGGTGGCGGCGGAAGGCGATGTAGGAGGCGAGGATCAGCAGCCAGACCAGCAGCACCGCGAAGAGGGCGATGGACATCAGGATCCCGAAGATCCCGCCGACGTCGTAGAAGGCGAGGAGCGCGGCCACGGCGATGCCGAGGGTGGAGGCCGCCAGGGCGTTGGCGGGCACTCCCCGGGAGGTCAGTCTGGCCAACGGGGCGGGGGCCAGACGGTCGTCGCCAAGCGAGTGCAGGAGCCGGGAGGCCCCGTACAGGTGGGCGTTGGCGGCGGAGACGGCGGCGATCAGCACCACCAGGTTGGTCAGGGTCGCGGCGGCCGGGACCCCGATCTCGGAGAAGACCCGGACGAACGGGCTCGCCTCGACGCTGCCGTCCCCGGCTGCGAGGGTCTTCCAGGGGATCAGGGCCATCACCAGGGTGATCGCGAGCACGTAGAACACGCTGAGCCGCCAGGCGAGTTGCCGCATCGCGGTACGGATGGTGCGCTGCGGGTCGGCGGCCTCGGCGGAGGCGATGGCGACGACCTCGAAGCCGGCGTAGGCGAACATGACCACGGACATGGCGATCCAGATGGACTTGGCGCCGTGCGGCATGAACCCGCCGTCGTCGGTGAGGTGCGCGAAGCCGGTGGCCTCGCTGTCGGGGAGGCCGAAGAGGACGAGGAAGGCGGCGCAGAGGATGAACACGCAGAGCGCGGTCACCTTGATGGTGGAGAGCCAGAACTCGGTGGTCCCGAAGGACTTGACGTTGATGGTGTTGACCGCGAGCACCACCGCCGCCACCGCCAGGATCGCCGCCGTCATCGGGACCCCGGGCCACCACCAGCGGATGTAGAGCGCGGAGGCGACCACCTCGGTGCCGATCACGACGACCGCGCTGAACCAGTACGTCCAGCGGGTGAGGAACCCGGCCCAGGGTCCGAGGTACTTGTGCGCGATGACCCCGAAGGAGCCCTGGACCGGGTGGGCCGCGGACATCTCGCCCAGCAGCACGGCGATGATCGCGACGAGCACGGCCCCGATGGCGTACGAGACGATCGCGGCGGGCCCGGCGGCGCCCATCGCGGAGCCGGAGCCGAGGAAGAGGCCGGTGCCGAGGGCCGAGCCCAGGCCGATCATGGTGGTCTGGCGGTGGGTGAGGGAGCGGACCAGTCCCCCGGCCGGAGCTGCCCCGGCGGAGGGGTCGGCGGGGGCGGCGGGGTCCTGGGCGGGGGCGGGTCTGTCCGGAGCAGCCATGGCGGGGACGTCCTTCTGTGCGGGTGCGGCGAGCGGGGGGAGGCAGGGCCCCGCGGGCGGGGGCGGGGCCCTGCGGGTGGAGCGGTGCCCTGCGGGCGGGGCGGTGCTCAGAACTCGCTGTTGCGGAACGGCTTCTCGGGCCGGGTGAGGTGCGGCTTGCCGAGGACCTTGGGCGAGGACAGGGCGTAGATGCCGTGGTTGGTCAGCACCCAGGCGATGTTGCGGTCCCATTCCACGTAGACCCCGTGGGTCTGGTTGCCGTAGGCGTAGTCGGGGGTGTCCTTGCCGTAGGCCTTGGGGACGAAGTAGGCGTCGATCTCGGGCCGGGCCGGGTCGGAGACGTCGAAGAACTGGACGCCCGCGTTGTAGAAGCCGTAGCCGAGGACTCCGGCGTCGTGCCGGCCGGGGTTGGTGTAGTAGCCGGTGCGCTTGGGGCCGAAGCTGCCGCGGCGCTGGCAGTAGTCGCGGATGCCGGCGGCCGCGGGCGGGGTGGGGCGGGGCAGGGTGCCGACGATCCGGGGGTTCCTCGGGTCCTTGGCGTCGATCTGGTAGACGTCCTTGTACGGCTCGTAGCAGTCCTCGGTGAGGGGGTAGCCGGAGTAGTAGATCAGTCCGGTCTTCTCGTACTGCGAGACGTCGATGTTGTCGCCCTCGGTGCCGGCCACGGACGGCGGGAGGTCGAGGTGGCCGACGGTCCGCAGGTCGGCGGGGTCGGAGACGTCGAGGACGGTGAGGCCGTAGCCGCCCATGGCGGCGAAGGCGTAGCGGCCGCCCTGCTCCACCGGCTTGGGGAGGAACAGCGGCATCCGGGCGCCCATCCAGCTGGTGCGGTTGCCGCAGCGGGGGTTGGCCCGGTAGGCGGCGTCCTCGCCGGTGCGCTGGCCGGGCAGGTGCCAGGTGTCGAGGAGCTTGGGGCGGGCCGGGTCGGACATGTCCCAGGACTGGTAGCCGGCCGAGTGGAGGTTGGTGGGGTACTCGGTCCCGGAGTAGGTGTCGTCGGGGGCCGTGGCGATGAACATGTAGCGGTCGCCGCTCCAGTACGGCACGTCCAGCGAGCCGGAGCCCTGCTGGGCCTTGCCGGGGTCGGAGGCCAGCGGGTCCTTCTGGGTGGCGTCGGTGGACACCGTGGCGAGCAGCTTCCAGTCCTTCTTCCGGGGGCCGTCCAGCCGGAAGACCTTGAACCCCTTCAGACCGGGCTTCTCGCGGAGCTTGCGGACGCCTTCCGGGTTGCCGTACTTGTCGTGCCCGGGCTCGTCGGTGAGTTCGGAGATCTGCCGCTTGTCCTCGAAGCTCTGCACCATGACGTAGGCGCGGAGCTTCTTGTTCCACTGGATGGTGGAGGCGCCCCAGTAGTCGTGGGCGGCCCAGCTGCCGTTCGCCCGGCTCTCGTCGCCGCCGACGTCGGACCGGCTCATCTTCTCGACGACCCGGACCTTCTTCACGTCGGTGATGTCGTAGACCCGGCCCTCGGAGCGGTCGTACTGGAAGAGGTAGCGGCGGCCGTCGAAGTCGACGATGTTCTGCCAGGTGTGGAAGTGGTCGGGGGTGAAGTCCGCGCCCTCGTAGGCGGCTTCGACCTTCATGTTCCTGATGTAGGAGCGGGTGTCGTAGTCCTTGTTGCGGCCCGGGAAGGAGTGCTCGTGCTCCTCGTCGACGGGGGTGAGGGCGGGGTGGCGGAAGGTTCCGTCGAGCTGCATGCCGTACGCGCCGGGATCGGCGGGACCGGGGCGGCGGTCCTCGCAGACGTCGGGGATGTTCGGGTCGGCGGCTCCGGCGGCCTTGGTGGCGTCGGCGGCGGTCGGGGCGGTGGCGGTCGCGCCGGTGGCGCCGGGCACGAGCAGGGTGGCGGCGGTGGCCGCGGCCACGGCCGTGGCCAGTACCGCTCTGGTGCGCAGGGTTCGCATGGGAGTCCTCGGAGGTCTCGGCGGTGGGGGGAGGTGCGTCGGGTGTGGGTGTTCCGGGGTGTGACGGGGTGCCGGCCCGGGGGTCGGGCCGGCTCGGGGATCCCGTCGGGGCCGTCAGGTGACGGTGGGGCGCTGCTGGTGCTCGGGGGCCAGGTGGGCTCCCGTGGTGGCGATGTCCCTCAGCTCCTCGACGGCGTGCAGGACGTCGGTGTGCCGGAGGTAGAGGGCGTTGAACCCGAAGCGGAGCAGGTCGGGGGCCCGCATGTCGCCGATGACCCCGCGGGCGGTCAGGGCGGAGATCAGCGGGTACGCCTCCGGGTGGCGCAGGGCGACCTGGCTGCCGCGGCGGGCGGGGTCCCGCGGGGTGGCCATCTCGAAGCCGAGGCCGTCGAGGAGCCGGTCGGCGCATTCCTGGAAGAACCCGGTGAGGGAGAGGCTCTTGGTGCGGACCTCTTCCATGTGCACGCCGTCGTAGGCGGTGAGGGCCGCTTCCAGGGCGATCAGCGAGAGCAGCGGCGGGGTGCCGATGCGGGCACGGGTGACTCCGGGGGCGGGGGTGTAGGTGCCGGACATGGCGAAGGGTTCGGCGTGTCCGTGCCAGCCGGTGACGGGCTGGTCGACCTGCGGCTGGTGGCGGTGGGCGAGATAGGCGAAGGCGGGGGCGCCGGGGCCGCCGGAGAGGTACTTGTATCCGCAGCCCACGGCGAAGTCGGCGCCGATCGCGTCGAGCCGGATCGGCAGGGCTCCGGCGGCGTGGCAGAGGTCCCAGTGGGCGAGGGCCCCGGCGGAGTGGGCCGCCGCGGTGAGCGCGGCCATGTCGTACAGCTCGCCGGTGCGGTAGTCGACGGGGGCGTAGGCGGCCACGGCAACCCGGTCGCCCTCGGCGGCGAGGACGGCGGCGGCCTCGCGGGCCGGGACCCGGCGGACTTCGAGGCCGAGCAGGCGGGCGACGGAGTCGGCGATGTACTGGTCCGTGGGGAAGTGGTCCGGGTCGGTGAGGAGCAGCGGCCGGCCGGGGCGCAGTCGGGCGGCGGCGAGGAGGGTGTTGAAGAGCTGGACGCTGGTGGAGTCCCCGGCGATGACCTGGCCGGGGGCCGCGCCGACGAGCCGGCCGATGGCGTCCCCGGTGCGCAGGGGGGCCTCCCACCAGCCGTTGGCGTTCCAGGAGCGGATGAGGTCGGTGCCCCACTGGCGGTGGACGGCGTCCTCGATGGCGGCCGGGACGGCGGCCGGGAGGGCGCCGAGGGAGTTCCCGTCGAGGTAGACGACGCCCTTGGGGAGGATGAAGCGTTCGCGGAGGCGGGCGAGCGGGTCGGCGGAGTCCAGGTCGGCGGCGCGCTGGTTCAGCATGCGGGTACTTCCTCGGTACACGAAGGGGCGGTGCTGTCGGTGCTGTCGGTGCTGTCGGTGCTGTCGGCCGGGGCGTCGGACCTGGCGGCGGGGGCCGCGCCGAGGTCGAGGGCGATGTCGGTGAGCAGGTCCTCCTGGCCGCCGACGAGCCGGCGGCGGCCGGCCTCGACGAGCAGGTCGCGGGTGTCCAGGCCGTGGCGGGCCGCGGTGGTCTCGGCGTGGCGGAGGAAGCTGGAGTACACGCCGGCGTAGCCGAGGGTGAGCGTTTCGCGGTCGACGCGGACGGGCCGGTCCTGGGTGGGGCGCACCAGGGTTTCGGCGGCGTCCATCAGGGGGAAGAGGTCGCATCCGTGGTCGAGGCCCATCAGGTCGAGGACCGCGATGACGGGTTCCAGCGGGGCGTTGCCGGCGCCGGCTCCCTGTCCGGCGAGGGAGGCGTCCACCCGGTGGGCGCCGGCCTCGACGGCGACGATGCTGTTGGCGACGCCGAGGCCGAGGTTGTGGTGGGCGTGGATGCCGATCTCGGTGGCCGGGTCGAGGAGGTCGCGGTAGGCGCGGACCCGGTCGCGGACCCCGTCCATGGTGAGGCGGCCGCCGGAGTCGGTGACGTAGACGCAGTGGGCGCCGTAGGACTCCATGAGCCGGGCCTGTTCGGCGAGCCGGGAGGGTTCGGCGAGGTGGGACATCATCAGGAAGCCGGAGACGTCCATGCCGAGTTCCCTGGCCAGGGCGATGTGCTGGGCGGAGACGTCGGCCTCGGTGCAGTGGGTGGCGATGCGGATCGAGGTGACGCCGAGGGCGTGGGCCCGGCGGAGGTCCTCGGCGGTGCCGATGCCGGGCAGCAGCAGGGTGGTGAGGCGGGCCCGGTGCAGGACCTCGGCGGCCGCCTCCAGCCATTCCCAGTCGGTGTGGGCGCCGGGGCCGTAGGTGACGGAGGAGCCGGACAGGCCGTCGCCGTGGGCGACTTCGACGGCGTCGACCCCGGCGGCGTCGAGTGCGGCGGCGATGGAGCGGACCTGGTCGAGGGTGTAGCGGTGGGAGACGGCGTGCATGCCGTCGCGCAGGGTGACGTCCTGGACGTAGACGCGGGTCATCGGGCCGGGGTCCGTTCGGCCAGGCGCTCGGCGGTGCGCAGCGCGGCGGAGGTCATGATGTCGAGGTTGCCCGCGTAGGCGGGGAGGTGGTGGGCGGCGCCTTCGACTTCGAGGTAGACGGAGACCAGGAGCCGTTCGCCGCCGGCCGGGCGGGCGAGGCCCGCCAGGGGGTCGTCGGCGGTGAGGCGGCGGTACTGGGGCGGCTGCTTGAGGCGGTAGCCGGGGACGTACGCGGCGACGGACTCGGTCATGGCCCGGATGGACTCGGTGAGCCGGTCGGTGTCGCAGTCGTCGGTGACGCAGTGCACGGTGTCGCGCATCAGGAGCGGGGGCTCGGCCGGGTTGAGGACGATGATGGCCTTGCCGCGGGTGGCGCCGCCGACCTGTTCCAGGGCGCGGGCGGTGGTGTGGGTGAACTCGTCGATGTTGGCGCGGGTGCCGGGTCCGGCGGAGCGGGAGGCGATGGAGGCGACGATCTCGGCGTAGTGGACGGGGGTGACCCGGGACACGGCGGCGACGACGGGGATGGTGGCCTGGCCGCCGCAGGTGACCATGTTGAGGTTGCGGGCGTCGGCGTCGAGGTGTTCGTCGAGGTTGACGGGCGGGACGACGTAGGGGCCGATGGCGGCCGGGGTCAGGTCGATCAGGGTCTTTCCGTACGGTGCCAGGGCGGCCGCGTTCGCGTGGTGGGCGGCGGCCGAGGTGGCGTCGAAGACGACGTCGATGTCGGCGAAGCCGTCCAGGGCGATCAGGCCGCGGACCCCGTCGGCGCTGGTGGGGACGGAGAGGCGGCGGGCGCGGGCCAGTCCCGGGGAGTCGGGGTCGATGCCGATCATGGCGGCGGGGGTGACGGCCCCCGAACCGCGGATGATCTTGATGAGGAGGTCGGTGCCTATGTTGCCGGAACCGATGACGGCGGCCTTCATCGCACGGTCTCCTTCACCAGGTCGTGGAGTCCGAAGAAGCGGACGGCGTTGCCGCCGAGGACGGCCTCCTTCTCCCGGCCGGTGAGGGTGCTCTCCCCCACCAGCCGGCCGATCTCCTCCTCGCCCAGCGGGAAGGGGTGGTCGGAGCCCAGCAGCACCCGGTCGGCGCCCATCACGTCGACGAGCAGCCGCAGCGCGCCCGGGTCGAAGACGGCCGAGTCCACGGAGAACCGGCTGGTGTACGAGGAGGGGGGCCGCGGGCTGTCGGCGCGCACCAGGTCGCGCCGGTGCCAGGCGTTGTCGGCGCGGCCCAGCAGGTAGGGGAAGCTGCCGCCGCCGTGGGCGAACAGCAGGCGCAGCGAGGCGGGCAGCCGTTCGAAGGCGCCCGAGAGGATCAGGGACAGGATCGTCAGATGGGTCTCGGCGGCCATGCCGGCCAGCCAGGCGAGCATGTAGCGGGAGAAGCGGGGCCCGGTGGGCAGGTCCCAGGGGTGGACCAGGACGGCGGCGTCCTCCTCGGCGCAGTGGGTGAGGAACTCCAGCAGTGCGCCGTGGTCCAGGTCCCGGTCGCCGAGGTGGTTGCCGATGTGCACGCCGCGAAAGCCCTGGCGCATCGCCTCGGAGAGCAGGGCGCAGGCCGCGCCGGTGTCCTGGAGCGGCACCTGGCAGAGCGGGGCCAGCCGGTCGGGGGCGTGCGAACTGTATTCCAGAATGCGGGAGTTGACGGTGCGGCACCAGTCGGTGGCCCGGTCGGCGGGGAGGCCGTAGCCGAACATCAGGGGGGTGCTGGACAGCACCTGGACGTCGACTCCGAGCCGGTCCAGGTCGGCTACCCGTTCGGCGGGGTCCCACAGGGTGCGGTTCACCGGCCGGTACTCGCGGTCGCCGGCCATCATCATCCCGCTGCCGGGTCCGTCGGTGGTGCGCAGCCAGGGGCCGTCCTCGGATCCGGTGAGCAGCCGGGACTCGGTGCGGGTGATCTCGGGGAAGACGTGTGCGTGGGTGTCGACGACGGTCATGCGTCCGCTCCGTCCCGGGCGGTCCGAGGGCGCAGTTCCTCGGGCCACTCCCTGCCGGGGTGGACGGCCCCGCAGTGTCCGCAGGTGCGGGCGGTCTCGTCGGCGTAGAAGGCCTCGAACACCGGCGGGAGGTCGTCGACGATGGAGGTCAGCTGGACCTCGCTGCGGTGCACCAGGTGGTGGCAGTGCGTGCAGTACCACTCGAAGGCGTCGCGGCTGCCCTGCGGGCGGGCGAACTCGACGACCATGCCGATGCTGTCCTCCTCGGGGCGCTGCGGGGAGTGGCGTACGTGCGGCGGCAGCAGGAAGACGTCGCCCTCGCGGATGTGGACGTCCCTCGGCCGCTTCCCCTCCTCGTCCATCACCCGCAGCACCATGTCGCCCTTGAGCTGGTAGAAGAACTCCTCGATCGGGTCGTCGTGGAAGTCGGTGCGGCGGTTGGGGCCGCCCACGATCGTCACCATCAGGTCGGCGTCCTGCCAGATCTGGACGTTGCCCACCGGGGGCTTGAGGAGGTGGCGGTGCTCCTCGATCCAGGCGTGGAGGTTGAAGGGGCGCATGGTCATGGGTGCTGCTCCTGCTCTGGTGCGTGGTGCGGTTCCCGCGGCGGCCGGGGGTCGTGGTCCGGCGCGGGGGGTTGCGGGAGGTGGGCCACCGCGCTGATCTCGATCAGCAGGTGGGGGTGCGGGAGTTGGTGGACGGCGACGGTGGTGCGGGTGGGTCCGGTCTCGTCGAAGTACTCGGCGTAGACCTCGTTGTAGCCGCCGAAGTCGTTCATGCTGACCAGGTAGGTGGTGACGGACACCAGGTCGGCGAGGCTTCCGCCGACCGCGCCGAGCAGGCTGTCGATCGTGTCGAGGACGGCCCGGGTCTGGGTGCGGATGTCGAGGTCGGTGACGCCCATCCGGTCGGCCGACGCGCCGGCGAACGTGCCGTCGGGTCGGCGTGAGCTGGTGCCGGAGACATGGACGAAGTCCCCGGCCCGGCGCAGGTGCGGGAAGCGGCCGCGGGGCTCGGCGGCGCCGGGGACGATCACCGGGGCCCCCCGGGCGTGCGGCCGTCCGGCCCCGGGCCGGCGGGTGTCGGCGCCGGGGGTGTCGGTGCCGTGGCCCCCGGCCGTGCCGGGGCGGTGTCGAACCGTACGCTGCCGAGGGAGGCGACCGTCGCGCGGACATGGGCTCCGGGCGGCAGCGGTACGGCGGCGGTGGCGGCGCCCGCGAGGATCACGGTGCCGGCGGGCAGCGGTCCGGCCAGCCGGGCGGCCGCGGCCAGGGCCCGCAGCGGGTGTCCCAGGATCGCCGCGGTGGACCCGGTCTGCCGGGGCCGTCCGTCGATCTCCAGGATCACCCCCAGGTTGGCCAGGGCGTCGGCCGGACCGGCCGGACCGGCCGGGGCGCTCCAGGGGCCGATCGCGTACCCGGCGGCCGAGGTGTTGTCCGCGATCACCTCGGGCAGCGAGAACGCGAACCCGTCGTAGCGGGAGTCGATGACCTCCAGGGCGGGCGCCACGGCCGCGACCGCGGCCGCCGGATCGCCGTCCGGCCCCAGGGTGTCGCCGAGCAGGAACGCGATCTCGGGTTCCACCCGCGGGTGGATGAGCCCCGAGAGGTCGAAGCGGCCTCCGTCGGCGATCCGCATCCGGTCGGTGAGCCGGCCGTGGATCAGGTCGCCGACGCCCATCTGCCGCATCTTGGCGAGGCTGGTGAACCCGAGCTTGAACCCGGTGACCCGCTCCCCGCGCGCCACCATCCTGGCGACCAGGGCCCGTTGGACGGCGTAGGCCTCCTCGGTGCCGCCGAGCCCGGTGGTGCCGCCGGGGATCGTCCGGGCGGTGCGGGCGGCGTCGTCCAGCCGCCCGGCGAGCGTGTCGGCGCGATCTCCGCTCATCGGTCCTCTCCTGTCGGCGTGGCGGGTCCGAAGGCCGCGCGGACCGTGCCGAGGCCGTCGATCCGGGCTTCGAGCACATCGCCGGGGGCCACCTCGGTCATGGGTCCGAGCGCCCCGGTGAGGACGGTGTCCCCCGCCCTCAGCGGACGGCCCAGGCGCACCAGCGTGTCGGCGAGCCAGATCGCGGCGTGCAGCGGATGCCCCAGGCAGGCGGCGCCCGCACCGGTGGAGACCGGTTCGCCGCGCCGCTCCAGGACCATGCCGGCGGTGCGCAGATCGAGGTCCCGCAGTGCCACGGGCCGGGTGCCCAGGACGTAGGCGCCGCTGGAGGCGTTGTCGGCGACGGTGTCCACGGCGGTGATGTCCCAGTCACGGATGCGGCTGCCGACGATCTCGATGGCGGGCAGCGCGAACGCGGTCGCCCGGAGGAGGTCGGCGACGGTGTGCCGCTCGTGGTCCAGATCGCGTTCCAGGACCAGGGCGATCTCGGCCTCGGCCTTGGGCTGGAGCACCGAACCCCAGGGCAGGTCGGCGCCGTCGGGCACCGCCGTGTCATCGAAGAGGGCACCGAAGTCAGGTGTGTCCACACCGAGTTGGGCCTGGACGGCGGGGGAGGTCAGCCCGATCTTCCAGCCGGTGGGACGACGGCCCTCGGCGAGCCGGCGCTCGGTCAGCAGCGCCTGGACGGCGTAGGCCGTGTCCAGGTCCCCGGCGGGGAGGAGGTCCCGGACCGGGGCGCAGGGGATCCCGGTGCGGCGGGCCTCGTCGAGTCGGGCGGCGGCCTGCCGGACGTGCTCCGCGACGGCCGCGGGGCGGTCCGGCACGGCGGGGTGGGTCGGCACGTCCGGGTCGGTCGGCACGGCGGGGTCGGTCGGCACGGTGGGGTCGGTGGTGGGAGCGGTCACAGTTTCACGCACACGTTCATCGGCTCGGAGAAGAAGTCGAGGGAGTGGTGGCCGCCCTCGCGCCCGATCCCGGAGGCCTTGACCCCGCCGAACGGGGTCCGCAGGTCCCGCAGGTTCCAGGTGTTCACCCAGGCGATCCCGACGTCGAGGGCGGGGGCGACCCGGTGGGCCCGGGCGAGGTCGCCCGTCCACACGGTGGCGGCCAGACCGTAGGGGCCGGCGTTGGCCAGGGCCAGGGCCTCGGCCTCGGTGTCGAACGGGGCCAGATGGACCACCGGCCCGAAGATCTCCTCCCGGACGGCCGGGTGGTCCTCGGGGAGCCCGGCCAGCACGGTGGGCTCGACCCAGAAGCCGCCGTCCCGGGCGTCCCCGAAGCGCGGCACACCGCCGCCCGCCAGGACCTCGCCGTCGGCGGCGGCCGCGCCCAGATGGCCCAGCACCTTGTCCCGGTGGGCGGCGGACACCATCGGCCCGTATCCGCCGAGCTCGCGGGCCTCCTCGGCGAGCCGGCCGGCGAACTCCTCGAAGACCGGCCGCTCGACGTACAGCCTCTCGGTGCACAGACAGACCTGGCCGCTGTGGGTGAAGGCGGACCGGACCGTCCCCGCGACGGCCTGCTCCAGATCCGCGTCGGCGAACACCAACCCGGCGTTCTTGCCGCCCAGTTCGAAGGAGACGGGCGCCAGGCGAGCCGCCGCCGCACCCATGATCGTACGGCCGGTTCCGGAGGCCCCGGTGAAGGCGACGGCGTCCACCCCGGGGTGCTCGGTGAGCCACTGGCCGGCCGCGCCCGGGCCGGCGCCGTGGACCAGGTTGAACACGCCGGCCGGCAGCCCGGCCTCGGCGGCCACCTCGGCCAGCAGACAGGCGGTCGTCGGAGTCAGCTCGGACGGTTTGGCGACCACGGTGTTGCCCATCGCCAGAGCGGGGGCGACCTTCCAGGTCAGCAGCAGGAGAGGAAGGTTCCACGGCGAGACCACCGCCACCACACCGAGCGGCTTGCGCACGGTGTAGTTGAGCGCGCCACGCCCGTCGGGGGTCTCGGTGTGCCAGGACTGCTCGCTACGACCGGCCGAAAGGTCGGCGTAAGAGCGGAAGTTGGCGATGGCGCGCGGGATGTCCACGGTCTCGGCCAGCTCGCGCGGCTTCCCGGTGTCGGCGCACTCGGCGGTGACGAACTCCTCGAACCGGGCCTCGATCCCGTCGGCGATGCGGTGCAGCACCTTCGACCGGTCGGCCGCGCTCCAGGACCCCCAGGGCCCGCGCAGCGCCTCGCGGGCGGCGCGCACCGCACGGTCCACCAGCTCGGCGGGGGCCGAGGGGACCTCGCCGACCGTCCGCCCGTCCACCGGATCGATGAGCGGGAGCGGATCGCCCGACGCGTCGAACCCGCCTCCCACGTAATGCCGCACAGGTGAACTCACCTTGCAGACCTCCCTTGCCAGGCCGGGGCCGTCGGTTCGTCGACCCCGGTGCGTGCGGACATCATGCGCCCCCTTCGATATACCGAACCAATGCCTAATGAGGCCGTTCCCATATCGATTCCGGTATGGGATGCTCATGCCCTCCCGGCACCACCCCCCGGAAGGAACGGCTCTGTTGGACCTGCTGGACGGCCGGCTGAAGTTCCGGCACCTGACCCTCCTGCTCGCCGTCGTCCAGCACGGCGGCGTGGCGCGGGCCGCGGAGAGCCTGCACCTCACCCAGCCCGCCGCGACCCGCACGCTGCGGGAGCTGGAGGCCATCGCCGATCTGCCGCTGTTCGTCCGCGAGCCCCGCGGGATGCGCCCCACGGTCTACGGGGAGGCGCTCGCCGGTCACGCCCGGGCGGTGATCACCGAGGTCCGCCGGGCCGCCGAGCACCTGGAAGGCCTCCGGCAGGGCCACGAGGGCACGGTGACGGTCGGCACCCTCCTGGCCGGCGCCAACGTCCTGCTCCCCCGCGCGGTCGCCCGCCTGAAACGGGAGCGGCCCCGGCTGACCGTGGTGGTCCGCGAGGGAACCCTGGACGTGCTCCATCCGGCCCTGCTGGGCGGCGAGTTGGACGTGATCGTGGGCAGGGTGGGCCCCGCCCCGAAGGAGGGCGACCGACTGCACCAGCGCATGCTGTACCGGGAGCGCATCATGCTGGCGGTACGGGCGGGCCATCCGCTCACGGGGGCGGGCACGGGGGCAGGATCGGGGGCGGGAACGGGTGCGGACACGAGTGCGGACACGGGTGCGGATGGGGGGCCGGTCACGCTGACGGACGCCCTGGAGTACCCGTGGATCCTGCCGGTCGAACAGACCGCGCTGCGGCAGGAACTCGGCGCCCTCTTCGTGGAACGCGGCCTGGTCTACCCGGCGGACCGGGTGGAATGCACCTCGATCCTGACCATGCGGGCCCTGCTCCTCCAGACCGACATGGTGGCCCTGCTGCCCGAGCTCGTGCTGCGCGAGGACGAACGCCTGGCGGCCCTGCCGGTGGACCTCCCGTCGGTGGGCCGCACGGTCGGCACGACGGAGGCCGCCCGACGGACCCGCACCCCGGCCCTCGAAGCCCTCCTCCACCAGCTGGACGAGGAGGCCGCCCACCTGCGGCAGACCCTGGACACGGCACCCCGTCCGCCCGACTCCTGCCCCTGAGGGGACCCCCCGTTCGCCTGCCCCGAATGGCGCAGCAGCCCGGAGTGCCGCTGAATGTAACAAGACGTGCGCTTCCCGTAACGCACGATGACCGGCACGCGAAGCGTAGACCCGTGTGTCGGCGAACGGAGCTTTCCATGAATCACCCCAGCCCCCTCGCGGCCACCGAACCCCACGACCGCGAAGGAATTCCCCCAGCACAGGCCCCGACCGGCGGCCCCCTGCCGACGGACGGCCCGCCCCCGCCGGACGCACCCCGTCCGGACCAGGCCCCGCACCCACACGGCGCACCGGAGGCGGTCGCGCCCCCGGAATCCGCACTCCCGCCGGACCCGGCAGCCCTGGCGGCCGCGTCAGCCCCGGCCGACGCGGCCGTACGGGCCGCCGAACCGGCCACCGAACCGGCCGCCGACCAGGTCGCGGCACCCCCGCCACCACCGGAAGCGTCCGCGCAGCCACAGGCGCAGGCGGGCGCACAGGCGCAGACAGCGGTGGAGGCGCGGTCCGAGCAGAGCGGGTCGGTACGGACCCTGCTGGACACCGCGGCGACCTGCCGGCCCGTGGAGGAGCTCATCGAGCTGGTCGACCTGCTCGCGCGCACCGGTCAACTCCCCAACCCGGGGCACGAGGCGCTCCGCGCGGCCGCGGTCACCCGGCCCGTCCACGAGGTGCAGCGGATCATCGCCCTGCTGGGCGAGAACCGGCACGACGGGGTCGAGACCGCCGTCACCCTGCGCGCCGCGGCCGTGGGCAGGTCCGTCGAGGACGTGGCCCTGCTGGTCAGCATCCTCGGTCCCGACCCCGACCCCGACCCGGAGCCCGGCCCGGCGGCCGGATCCGCCCCCGCCGCCTCCGGCCGCGACCGGCGGACGGCCCCACCGCGATCGGGGCCGGCCTCCTCCCGGCCCGAAGCGGAGCCGCCGATACGCCGGACGGGGTGGTCCGAACCGGCGGGCCGTCCTGGCCCGGACCGGGCCGGCGGTGCCCTGCGGCACCTGCTGCGCTGGCCCGCCGCGGCCGCGCTGCTGCTCGTAGGGGTCGTGCACCTGCCGCGCGATCCGGGGGCGCTGCCCACGGCCGGATCGGGGATCGTGCTGCCGCTGGCCGTGTTCGTGCTCTGCCTGGGCGCGGGCGTGCTGCTGGCGGTGCGCGACACCGCGCCGGTCTGGCGGGGCGTGGCGGTGGCGGCGCTGGCCGTGGTGACCCTGCACCTGGTGGGCGGGATCGTCGCCTTCGCACCTCTGGAACGGGCGGTAGGCGGCCCGTACGACTGGGCCGGACCGGCCACGGTGCTCTGCGCGGGTGCGGTCGCCGTGCTCGCCGGCCTGGCGCTGAGGTCCCGCCCGGACGCGGCGGGGTCCGAACGGATCTGACCCGCCCCTGACGGCGCGCGAAGGTGCCCTCCCCCTGCGGGGAGGGCACCTTTCCGTGGGGGCCGAGGCCGGTCAGGAGTGCGGGACGATCGCGACGGGGCAGCGGCTGTGGTGGAGGGCCTCGTGGTCGGTGTGGCCCAGGGACCGGAAGTGCCGGTGCAGCCGGTGACCGAGCACCAGGAGCCCGGCGTCCCGGGTCGCCTGGAGGAGGGTGGCCGAGGTGCCTCCGGCGGGGATGGCGGAACTGCGCACGGGCACGGACGGGTAGGCCTGCCCGGCCTCCCGGAGGACGACGTCGAGCTGGTGCTCGATACCCCGGAGGGTGTCGTCGACGCCGGGCGGTGCGGACGGCGTTCCGACCGGGACCGGGTTGCCGGGGACGGGGTGCCAGACCCGGATCCCGTGGACGGTCGCCGACCGTTCGCGGGCCCGGGCGAAGGCGAATTCCAGTACCTCGGCGGGGTCCCCGGCCGGATCCATGCCGATGACGACCTCACCACCGCGTACCGGGGCCGGACCGGCGGCAGGCCCGGCGGCCGAGGCGGGGGCAGGAGCGGGGGCGGCGGCCTCGGATCCCGGTCCGTGCACGAGGACCACCGGGACCTCGGCCCGGGCGACCACCCGGTCGGCCGTCGTGCCCAGCAGGGCCACGGGATGCCGCAGGACCCCGCCGGGAACCTCGTCGCCGACCCCCAGCACCAGCAGACCGGCCGAGGCCGAGGCATGCAGCAGCTCGGTGGCCGCGACGCCCTGGGCGGTGTCGGTGAGGATCTCCAGCCCGGGGTGCGCGGTCCGGACGGCGTCGGCCGTGGTGGCCAGCCAGTCCCGGGTGCGCACACCGACGTGGACGAGGCTGGCCTCGTCCACCGGCAGCATGACGGGCACCGGATGGCCGACGGCGAGCATCCGCAGCGGCACGCCCGCGAAGGAAGCCTCCTGCGCCGCCCACAGGGCCGCTGAAATGGCCGCCGGAGAGCCGTCCACACCCACGAGAACGGGTCGGTCCATGTTCAGGCCTTCCGGTCGGTCGGCAGCCCCTTCAGGGCACCGCCTTGTCAGGCTAGCCCCGAATGTCGGATATCGCCGGACCGTGGTCGGCACATGGCAAAGGCAAGGAGAGGGATCTCCCTGCCACTGTCAAGGTATAGCGCGCAGGGGGGCTTGCCACAAGGCCCCCGTCCTGCCGCAGAATCATCGCTCCCACCCCCGACCTGCGGAAACGCGGAAGCAAGGACCGGGAACGGGGAGTGGTGTCAAGGTCGGCCGCGGTTCGGCCGGCGGTTTCGACGAGAGTGGACGGTGTCGCGGTGACCAGGCAGTACGTGTGGGGACTCGGCGAGGTCGACGAGACGCGGGGCGCCGACGTCGGCGGCAAGGGTGCGCAGCTGGGTGCGCTGACGCGGATCGAGGGCGTCCGGGTGCCCGACGGCTTCTGCGTCGGGACCGAGGCCTTCCGGCGGGTGGTGGCTGCCGCGGCTCCGTCGGTCGGCGAGCTGCTCGACCGCCTGTCCCGGGTCGCCCCGGACGACCGGGAGGCGATCCGCTCCCTCAGCGAGCGGATCCGCCGGACCATCGAGGGCGTCACCGTCCCGGACGACCTCGCGGCGGAGATCACCGGCGCGCTCGGCCGGCTAGGCGAGCGGGACGGGCTCGGCGGGCGGACCCCCGTGGCGGTCCGCTCCAGCGCCACGGCCGAAGACCTGCCGACGGCCTCCTTCGCCGGCCAGCAGGACACCTATCTCAACGTGGTGGGTCCGGCGGAGGTGCTGCGGCACATCAGCCGGTGCTGGGCCTCCCTGTTCACCGAACGGGCGGTGGCCTACCGCCGGCAGCACGGCATCGACCACCGTACGGTCCACATGGCCGTGGTCGTGCAGCGGATGGTGGTCCCGCAGGCGGCCGGGGTGCTGTTCACCGCCGACCCCGTCACCGGGGACCGGACCCTCGCCACCGTGGACGCCGGCCTCGGTCTAGGCGAGGCCCTGGTCTCCGGGCTGGTCAACCCGGACGTCTTCACCGTGCGGGACGGAGCGGTCGTCGGCCGGACGATCGCGGCGAAGTCCCGCGCCCTGCGAGCCCGGCCGGCCGGCGGCACCCAGGAGGTCGCCGTGGCGGCGGGGCAGCAGGGGCAGCCCGCGCTGACGGACCCGCAGGTCCTGCGGCTCGTTCGGCTCGGGCGGCGCATCGAGGCGCAGTTCGGCCGCCCGCAGGACATCGAATGGTGCCTGGTGGACGACGGGTTCCGGATCGTCCAGAGCCGCCCGATCACCACACTGTTCCCCGTGCCCGCCCCCGTCCCGGTGCCGGTGCCCGCTGCCGGGGGCGGGGATGACGTCGGGCGGAACCGGGTCTACGTCTCCGTCGGCCACGGCCAGATGATGACCGACGCCATGAAGGCCCTGGGCTGGTCCATGTGGCAGCAGACCGCCATGGTGCCGATGCACGAGGCCGGCGGCAGGCTGTTCGTCGACGTGACGGAACGCCTGGCCGCCCCCGCGAGCCGGGCCGGTCTCCTGGACGCCATGGGAAAGGGCGATCCGCTGGTCAGGGACGCACTGGAGACCGTCCTCGCCCGCGAGGACCTCATCCCGGCACCCGCCACGGCCGGCCCCGGGGGCGTCTCCGGGCCCGGGGCCGGGTCCGGGCGGCCCTCCCCCACCCCGGTGGAGACCGATCCGGCCGTCGTCACCGCGCTGATCGAGCGCAGCCGGGCCTCCGTCGCGGCCCTGGAACGCGAGATCCGGACCAAGTCGGGTCCCGCGCTGTTCGACTTCCTGCTGGAGGCCTTCGAGGAGCACAAGCGGGTCCTGGGGGATCCGCTGAACCTCCAGGTGATCATGGCGGGGATGGAGGCCAGCTGGTGGCTCAACGACACCCTGCTGGAACTTCTGGGTGAGAAGAACGCGGCGGACACCCTGACACTGTCCGCTCCCGACAACATCACCTCGGAGATGGGCCTGGAACTGCTGGACGTCGCGGACCTCGTCCGCCCGCTGCCCGAGGTGGTGGCGTTCCTGCGGAGCACCGCCGCCGACGGCCTCCCGGACGGGGACTTCCTGGAGGAACTGGCCAAGGTCCCGGGCGGAGCGGCGGCCCGCCGAGCCCTGGAGGCGTACCTCGACCGGTACGGCATGCGGTGCGTCGGCGAGATCGACATCACCCGGCCGCGCTGGCGGGAGCGCCCCACCGCGCTGGTGCCCGCGATCCTCGACAACGTCAGGAACTTCACGCCGGGCGCCGCCGGACGGCAGTTCGAGGAGGGCCTGAAGAAGGCCCGGGCGAAGGAGCAGGACGTGCTGTCCCGGCTGCGGGCCCTGCCGGACGGGGAGCGGAGGGCCGAGGAGACCAAGCGGATGATCGACCGGGTCCGCACCTTCATCGGCTACCGCGAGTACCCGAAGTACGGCATCGTCAGCCGCACCTTCCTCTACAAGCAGGCCCTGCTGGCCGAAGCCGGACGCCTGGTGCGGGCCGGAGTGCTGGCCGAGCCCGAGGACGCCTTCCACCTCACCTTCCAGGAGCTCCGGGAGGCCGTGCGCACCCAGCGGGTGGACTCCGGGCTCGTGGAGCGGCGCAAGGAGGAGTTCCGCTCCCACCAGGCGCTCACCCCGCCCCGGGTGCTCACCTCGGACGGTGAGGCCCTCAACGGGTCGTACCGGCGCGAGGACGTCCCGGAGGGCGCGCTGACCGGCGTACCGGTGTCCACCGGGACCGTCGAGGGCAGGGCCCGCGTCGTACGGGACATCGCGGCGGCCGACCTCGAACCGGGCGACATCCTGGTGACGCCCTTCACGGACCCCAGCTGGTCCCCGCTGTTCGTGGGGATCTCGGGGCTGGTGACCGAGGTCGGCGGGGTGATGACCCATGGCGCGGTGATCGCCCGGGAGTACGGCCTGCCGGCCGTGGTGGGGGTGGACGGAGCGACTCGGCTGATCCGGGACGGACAGCGGATCCGGGTGCACGGGACCGACGGATACGTGGAGCTCCTGACCTGACCGGCCAGGTCAGGACGGCTTGGCGTCGGCGCGTACGGCTTCGCGCCTCCGGCGCTCCTGCTCCACCCAGGCGTCGGAGTCGATGCGTTTGCGGTAGACCTGCTCCGGTTCCGCCGCGCCCAGGTGGACCGTCCCCACCCACAGGACGGCCGCCAGCGCGAAGAGGAGCAGCGCCGCCACCAGGAAGGAACCGATCTCGTCGGACTCCGCCACCCCCTCCTCGTGCACGAAGTCCGGCACACCGGAGATCAGCGCGTTCACCCACCATGCGAGGGCGGCGTTGGAGAGGGCGAGAACGATCCAGTAGGCGATGCGGATGCTCTTGGCGGGGCCGCTCACCTCCCCCAGCAGGAGCAGGCGCCGCAGCGATACCGGCCCCGCCGGGTTGCGGCTTCCCGACTGCTCCTTGGCACGGCGGACGGACGCGTAGCAGTCGTCCAGCCAGCGGCCCGGCTCCGGGTCCGGGGGCGGGCCGTCGGTCGGCGCCCGCTCCTTGGCCTGGATCCAGCCGTTGATGAACTGGATCTCCAGCTGGGCCCGCTCCAGCCGGCGGCGGTAGTGGTGGTCGGCGCCGCGCGCCTCGCGGCGGTCGCGGATGAGGAGGCTGGCCCCGCCCACCAGCCCGCTGATCACGGGCACCAGGAACGGGGCGAACAGCACCAGCGAGTCCATGGCAGCCACCGCACGCCTCCTCGCCCCTCCCCTCCGGACTTCCTTCCAGAGTCGCACCGCCCCGACCCCGCCCGCGCGGGCGGGGTCGGATTCCGCCCGCGGACGCGGCCGGCGGCAGCCCTCAGGCGCGGCGCCAGAGGGCCGGGGTGTTCGGGGGTTCCCAGCCGGGGGCGGCCGTATGGGCCTGGAGGCAGGTGTAGGCCGAACCGCCGTAGGTGACCCGGTCGCCCGTCCGGTAGGTGGTTCCGGCCGCCCAGGTGCCGCCGGGCGGGGTGCTCGGGCCGGGTGAGGTCGTGGTGGGCGAGGGTGAGGGAGACGGGGTCTGCGGCACGTCCAGGACGAAGTCGAAGGTGCCCTCCTTCGCCTGGCCGACCTGCCGGACGTTCATCAGCAGCCGGGCGTCGAAGATCGAGTCCGTGGCGTTGCGGGGTTCCCCCGGGAAGTACAGCTGGGTGGTCAGCACCGGCCGGCCCGGGGCCTGCACCTTGACGTGGATGTGGCGGGTGCGTCCGGGGTAGAGCCCGGGCACGATCGTCGACAGCCGGAAGGCGCCCTGGGCGTCGGTGAACTGGTGGCCCCGGAAGGCGAATCCGGTGTTGTCGTACGCGCCGTTCACATCGGCCTGCCAGAAGTCCAGCAGGGCGCCCGCGACGGGCAGGCAGGCCCGGCCGAAGACGTAGCCGCTGACGGTGAGCCGGGTCCCGGGCGTGGACACGGTCACCAGGGAGGTGCGCCGCGGGGAGTTCGGTTTGAAGTAGGGGCCCTCGGTCTGCGGCACCGTGGGGTGGTCGCCGTCGTCGCAGGCCGGGGTCAGTTCGAGCAGGGCACCGGCCTCGCGGCGGTCGCGGGCCAGGGCCACCCCGCCGCCGATGAGCAGCGGGGTGGCGGCGGCGAAGGCGGCGGCCTTGAGGAAGTTTTTGCGGGTCAGCCGGGTCTGCCGGGTGGCCGGGGCCGCGTCGGGGGCGGGGCCGGGGGCCGCGGGGGTGTGTCCGCCGGGCAGCGCCGACGGATCGGGTCCCTGGTCTTCGGGGCTGGGCATGGGACGGCTCCTTCACACTCGTGGGGCGGGGAAGGCGGGGGATGGGTGGGGCGGTGCACGGGGCCGGACCACCGGTCCGCGGTGGGGCGCGGCCCGGGCCGGGGCGCCCACTGGGTCGTCCGGCCCCGTCGGCGTCAACCTACGGTTCCTTCCGCGGCGGCCGCGATGGACGGGATCCGGGGATCGTGGTGAATTCCTCCGGCCTCCGGCTGGGCTCCCCGGCCGATCGCCGCCCGGTAGTCACCGGGGCTGAGGCCGGTCTCGCGGCGGAAGAACCGGCAGAAGTAGGCCGGATCGGCGAAGCCGCTGTCCCGGGCGACCTGTCGGATCGTGAGATCGGTGCGGGCCAGCAGCCGTTTGGCCTCCAGCGTCTGCCGACGCCGGATCAGCCGTCCCGGGGTCTGACCGGTGGCCTCCTTCACCCGGGCCTGTAAGTGGCCTACGGACACGCCGAGTTCCTTGGCGCAGGAGGCCACGGAGGACTCCGTACCGCCCGGTGCCGCGATCAGCCGGGTGAAGGCGGCGGCCAGTTCGGCGGCCCGCCCGGCTGCGGCGGGCGCCCGGCCCGGGCCCGGTTCGCCGTTGCGCAGGGCCCGGACGATCAGGATGTGGAGGTAGGCGCGCAGCACCCCGGCGTAGCCCGGGCGCAGGTTCCGGTACTCCTCCTCCATCTGTGCGAGCAGGTCGGGGATGCCGTCCTGGTGGCCGCGGAGGGTCAGCCAGGGGCGGCTCGCCAGCAGGTCCAGTGCGGTGGCGTCGTCGGGGTGGGAGAGCAGGAAGTCCTCGTTGAACAGCATCACCCGGCCGGTGAGCCCGTCGGCGTCCTCCCAGTGGTGGACCTGGCCGGGGGTGATCACGCAGAGGTGGGGCGGGTCCAGGGGCCGGTGGGCGAGGTCGAGGACATGGGTGCCGCGGCCGCCGGTGACATGGACGATCTCGTAGAAGGCGTGCCGGTGCGGGAAGTTCGCGCGGGACAGCGGCCCGATGGAGTCGAAGGATCCGATGGCGAAGGGCAGGAGGTGCGGGAGCGGGACTTCCAGGCGGTGCAGCGGCAGCTCGCCGGCCCGGGACACGCTCACGGGGTGATCCTCAAGGGGTTCATCGGGCCAGTCTGTGACGCCTGCTTCCTGTGGTCCAGACCAGAGATCGGCCAGCGGCCGCGCATCCGGTGTCCCGGCGGCCCCACTGGTTGCGGTGCCCTGGACGGGGCATACGCGAGGTATCAACCAGCCTGGTCCGGCCACCCCGCGCCGCGACACCAGGGGGGGGCGGCCGTGCCGGGCTCCGATGCGAACGGCGGATCCGCCCATGGGCCTCAACGATTTCGCCGTCGACGTCACCGGGCCGGCCGTCGGCGCCTCCGCGGCGGCCCATACGGCCGAGCGGTCCGAGCGGATCGTGGTGTCCGTGAGCGGTGACATCGACTACGGGACCTGCCCCCTGCTGGAGGACGCCCTGGCCGCCCTCGTCCTGCCCGGCCGGACCCTCGTACTCGATCTCGCCCGGGTGACGTTCGTCGGCACCAGCGCCCTGCACGTCCTCCTCGCGCTGCGCGCCCGCGCCATCGACGAGGAGTGGACCCTCGAACTCGCCGGTACCCCCGGCCAGGCACAGCGCGTGCTGGACCTGACCGGCACCCGCGAGCTGTTCGCCCTCCGCCCGGCGCTCGTATGAAGCTCAGCACCGACCACCCCGGTCCGGCGGAGGTTTCACGGAGGCCGACGGGGTACGCGCACTCCATGACCCCGGTGAAGCCGCCGAGCGGCACAGCATGCCTGGATCCCGTCCCCGTGGCGCACGGCGACGGTGAGCCCCTCCCGATGGACCACACGCAGGCGATCCTGGAGACCACCAAACTGGTCGCCGCCCTCCTCAAGAGATCCGGCCTGCCGTTCGCCCTGGCGGGGAGCGTGGCCGCGTTCGCGCACGGCCTGCCGGCCGGATTCCAGCACGACACCGATTTCTGTGTCCGCCCGCAGGACGCCGAGGCGGCGATCAAGGCGCTGGAAGACGGTGGGATCGAGATGCGCAGGGCCCCCGAGGACTGGCTCGTCAAGGGCCGCTCCGGCGGGGAGGAGATCGACCTGATCTTCGAACTGGCCCGGCGGCCGGTCAGTACCGCCCTGCTGGACCGGGCCGACGTCAAGGCGGTGGACTCGGTGTGGATGCCCGTACTGGCACCCACCGACCTCATGGACAGCCGGCTGTCCGCGCTCTGCGAGCACTACTGCGACTTCGGAGACCTCCTCCCGATGGCACGCATGCTGCGGGAGCAGATCGACTGGGCGCGGTTGGACCGCGACCACCGCGACGCCCCGCTGGCCGACGCATTCCTCCACCTGCTGGAGCGGCTGGACGTCATCGGCGGCCGGACCCGCGGGGGCTCCGGGCCCACCGGTCTCGCCGGACCGGCGGGGGAAGAGGAGGAGACGGCATGACATCCCACGACACGATGGTGGAGTACCGCATCGAGCACCTGCGCGACCGGCTGGCCCGCGAGGAGCTCGCGGAGCTCGGCGTACGGATCGAGGTGCACGGTGCCGCCGCGGTGGTCTCCGGCAGCGTCTCCAGCCCGGAGTGCCGGGCGGAGGTCCTGCGGCTGGCGGCCGAGGAACTGGAGGGCCTGGAGTGGCGGGAGGACCTGAGGATCTGCCGGTCGGCACCGCCCGGGCGGGCGGAGGAGCTCTCATGATCCGCGTGGCGGCCGTCGGGGACATCCATCTCGGGCCGGGCAGCGCGGGGTCCCTGCGGCCGGCCTTCGACACCCTCGGGGACTGCGCGGACCTGCTGCTGCTGGCCGGTGACCTGACCCGGCACGGCACCCGTGACGAGGCCCGGGTGGTCGCCGGGGAGGTGGCCGGGCTGGGCGTGCCGGTGATCGCGGTGCTCGGCAACCACGACTACGAGAGCGACCAGGAGGAGGCCGTCGCGGAGGAGCTCACCGCGGCGGGGGTCCATGTGCTGGAGGGCAGCGGGGTCGTCGTCCACGTCGACGGCACACCGGTGGGGGTCGCGGGCACCAAGGGCTTCTGCGGCGGGTTCGCGGGGCGCAGCGGCAGCGAGTTCGGCGAGCCGGAGATGAAGGCGTTCATCCGGTACACCCGCAGGTGCGCGGACGGGCTCGGGCGGGCGCTGCGCGAGCTGCGGGAGGAGGGGGGCAGCGAACTGCGGATCGCGCTCACCCACTTCGCCCCGGTGCCGGACACCCTCGCGGGAGAGCCGTTGGAGATCTATCCGTTCCTGGGCAGCTATCTGCTGGCGGAGGCCATGGACGGGGCGGGGGCCGACCTCGCCGTGCACGGGCACGCCCATGCGGGGACCGAGCACGGGATGACGGCGGGCGGGATCCGGGTCCGGAACGTGGCGATGCCGGTGATCGACCGCGCCTACGCCGTCTACCACCTCTCCGGGCCGGGAACCGGGCCGGAAGCCCGGCCGGGAGCCGGGCCTTCGCGGGATCAGAAGGCGTAGCGGATGCGGAGCCAGGGTGCGTGGGTGGTGACGAGGGTGCGGAGGGCGTCGACGGCCTCGGCCTTGACCCCGTCGCGGTAGCGGACGTTCCAGCTGCCGTTCTGGGAGCGTTTGGGTTGTTGCAGCTCGGGGCGCCAGAGCGCTTCCTCGGCGCGCGGGTGCCAGCCCAGGTTGAGGCGGTGCAGGTCCTCGTTGTGCGTGAGCATGATCACCTCGGCGGCTGCCCGGTCCTTCACCGCCGCGGGCAGGACCTCGTCCATCTGCCGCAGGAGCAGGGCCCAGTCCTGCTGCCAGCCGGGGCGCAGGACCACGGGCGAGAGGTTGAAGTGGACCTCGTAGCCCGCCTCCAGGAAGTCCCCGGCGGCGGCGATCCGGTCGGCCACCGGGCTGGTGCGGATGTCCAGGAGCCTGGAGTCGGCCTCCGGCATCACCGAGAAGCGCACCCGCGTCCGGCCGCGCGGGTCCAGCAGGAGCAGGTCCGGGTTGACGAACTTGGTGGCGAAGGAGGCCTTGGCGGTGGGCCAGCGGGCGAAGGACGCGACCAGGTCGGCGATGTTGTCGCTGATCAGGGCGTCGACGGAGCAGTCGCTGTTCTCGCCGATGTCGTAGACCCAGGCGGTCGGGTCGCACTGGTTCGGCTCCGGTTTGGGTCCGAGCCGGGCGATGTGCCGGGCGAGGTGGGCGATGAGGCGTTCGATGTTCGTGAACACGGTGATCGGGTTGGCGTACCCCTTGCGGCGCGGTACGTAGCAGTAGGCGCAGGCCATCGCGCAGCCGTTGGCGGGGCCGGGCGCGATCCAGTCCGCCGAGCGGCCGTTGGGCCGGGTGGTGAGGGTCTTCCGCTCCCCCAGGACCAGGACCTCGCTCTTGACGCGCACCCACCGGTCGACGTTCCCGGCGTTCCCGTGCAGGTCCGGGATCCTCCAGTGCGAGTCGACCGGGAGGACCTGGGCGTCGGGGAAGCGGGCGAGGACCTGCCGGCCGCGCGGGGAGGCCGCGGCGGCGGGCTCGGCCCGGATCTCGCGGACCGAGAGCAGCCGGCGGGCGGCCGGGGAGTCCCGGAACAGCGGGCCGGCCGCCGCGCGGGCGGGCCGCTCCCGCCCCGTGTCGATGTCCTCCGGACCGAACAGGGCCTCGGGCCCGAACAGGGTGTCGGGACCGGGCACGCCGTGGACTCCGTCGTCCTGGCGGCCCCTGCGAGGCGTGGCGCCCATGTGCTGCTCCCGGGTTCGGGCCGGGGTGGGTGCGGGGACCGCCCGGCCCTGGTGCTTGCGTGCTTGCGTGCTTGCGTGCTTGCGTGTGCGGGGGAAGGTCCAGGATGCCGTGCTCCGGGCGGTCGGACGGCCGTTTCAGGTGCCGGTCGTCAGTTCGGCGCAGCGGGTGACCACGGAGGCCAGGTCCCGCCCGTCGGCGTACAGCCGGCGCTGGGTGCGTGCCCCGTTCCCCTTCTCGTGCAGGTGTGCGAGGCCCTCCCGGACCCGTTCGGCGTCCCCGTGCTGCTCCAGTGCCTCCCGTACGTGCCGGTGGAGGGCGTCGACCGCGTCCTCGGCCGAGGTCTCCCGCATGGTCTCCGGATGCAGCAGCGGCCCGTCCAGCCCGGACCGGCCGGCCCGCCAGGAGGCCAGTCTCAGCAGGCTGGTGCCGGTCCGGGCCGGCGGCCGCCCGTCCTGCCAGTCCCGGGCGGCCGTCTCCACCAGACCGCGGATCAGGGCGGCGAGCAGTACGGGGGTGGCGGCGTCGAGGCAGACGTCGGCGACCCGGATCTCCACCGTCGGGTAGTTCGCCGACAGCCGGGCGTCGAAGTAGACCATGCCCTCGTCCCGCAGGACCCCGGTGTCGATCATCGCCCGGACCTGTTCGTGGTACCGGTCGGCGGAGCCGAAGGCGTCCACCGGGCCGGCCGAGGGCCACCGGTTCCACACCCGGCTGCGATAGCTTCCGTATCCGCTGTCCTCGCCCTGCCAGAAGGGCGAGTTCGCGCTCAGCGCGGTCAGCACGGCCAGCCAGGGCCTGATGCGGTCCAGGACCGCCACGCCCTCCTCGTCGGAGGCGACCGACACATGGACGTGGCAGCCGCAGGTGAGCTGCTCCTGCGCGGTCAGTCCGAACCGTTCGCCCATCCACCGGTAGCGCGGTCCGGCGTTCAGCGAGGGCTGCACCGGCAGCGGCGAGGTCGCCACCGCGGCCACCATGGCACCGGCGGTCGCGGCATGCCGGGCCGCCTCGCCGCGGATCCGGACGATCTCCTCGTGGAGCTCGCCCATCTCGGTGACCGGCTTCGTCGCGAACTCCAGCTGCTCCTTGTGCAGTTCCTTGGTGAACTCGTGGTCCGCCCCACCGTTCCCGCGGCCCTCCCGCCACACCGTGCGGTCCGCGGCGGCCAGCACCGCTCCGGACACGGCGAGCGGGGCGCCGCTCGCCTCGTCCACGAGCAGCAGCTCCTCTTCCACACCCACACTTCTCATCTCGCCGCCCATGGCTCTGTACCCTCGGTCGACCGGCTCACGGCCCTTCTCGGCAGGCGTCTGCCCGCACCCCGCCGATCCATGTGGGGATCGGCGGGCGGGCCCGACCTACCCTCGGCCGGTGGCGAAGGGGCTGTCGGCGAGGGAGGCCAGCAGATGGGCCGGGTCGCGGTAGACGGCCGCGGCTCCGGCCCCTACGAGGTCCTCGCCGGGGATGCCGCCGCAGAGCAGCCCCACGGCGGTGGTGCCGGCCCGGACGGCCGCCTTCATGTCCCAGACGGAGTCCCCGACGAACACGGCGCGCCCGGGCGGCACTCCCGCCCGGGCGAGGGCGTGCTCGACGGGGTCGGGTGCGGGCTTGCCGTGCTCGACGTCCTCGGAGGTCGAGGTGTCGGCGATGGCGTCGTCCGCGCCGACGGCCGCGCGCAGGGCGCGGAGTTCCCGGTCCTTGGCGGAGGTGACCAGCAGGACCGTCCAGCCTTCCCCGGCCAGCGCGCGAAGCAGCTCCGCGGCCGATTCGAAGGCGGGCAGCCGGTCGAAGTAGGTGGCGTAGAGGACGTCGTGGGCGGTGCTGAGCCGCTGGTCCCCGGCACGGTCGCGGCCCTGCTCACCGAGGAGGTGGGGGAGGAGGTCCTCCCCGGGGAGGCCGATCGCCCGGTGGACGGCGTGCATGGGGATCCGGTGTCCGCCCTGGCGCAGGGCTTCCCACCAGCACACGACATGGAGGTGGTTGGTGTCGGCGAGGGTGCCGTCCACGTCGAAGAGGGCTGCGCGGTCCATGGGCGCGGCCCACTCACAGGTCCCGTAGTACGGGCAGGAGCGCGGTCTCGGCCCATTCCAGGAACGGCTCCTGCCGGTCGCCGCCGATCTGGACCAGGGCGATCTCGGTGAACCCCGCCCGCACGTAGGGGCGTACCGCGTCGACGAAGGCGTCCGGGTCGTCGCCGCAGGGGATCGCCTCGGCGACGTCCTCGGGCCGGGTGTGCGCGGAGGCCTGCGCGAATCCGGCGGGGCCTCGGAGTTCGGAGTTCACCTTCCAGCCTCCGAGCGCCCAGCGGAACTGCTCGTGTGCCCGGGCCACCGCCGCGTCCCGGTCGGTGTCGTAGCAGACGGGCAGCTGGCCGATCCGCGGCTTGCCCTCGCCGCCGTGCGCGTCGAACCCGTCGAGGAGCCGTTTCTCCGGCTCGGTGGCGATGAGGAGGTCGGCGTGCCGGCCGGCGATCTCGCAGGAGCGGGGGCCGGAGACCGCGATCCCGATCGGGGGTGCCGTCCCGGGGAGGTCCCACAGCCTGGCGTCGTCCACGTCGAAGTGCGTGCCGTGGTGGGTCACCGACCCTCCGGCGAACATCCGCCGGATGATGCCGGCCGCCTCGTCCAGCATCTCCAGACGTACGTGGGCGGCGGGCCAGCCGGCTCCGACGATGTGCTCGTTCAGGTTCTCGCCCGAGCCCAGGCCCAGTCTGAACCGGCCTTCGGACAGGATCTGCATCGTGGCGGCCTTCTGTGCGACGACCGCCGGATGGTAGCGGAACGTCGGGCAGGTCACGTAGGTCATGAGCGGGATCCGGGAGGTCGCCTGCGCCGCCGCACCCAGGACGCTCCACGCGTAGGGTGCGTGCCCCTGGGACTCCAGCCAGGGGAAGGAGTGGTCGGAGACGACGGAGAAGTCGAATCCCGCCCGCTCCGCGCCCACGAGGTGGGACACCAGTTCCCTCGGCCCGGCCTGCTCGGTCATCATCGTGTATCCGATTCGCACCATACGCGGCGCCTTACCTCGTCGGCGGGTCCGAAACCTTCGCGGTGGTCCGGATCCGCCGGGGACCTCGGTCATCCCTCCCGGGCGGCGGTGCGGGAGCGGAGCTGCTCGGGGGTCAGGTACCGGTCCGTGTACTCGAAGTCGCGCAGGGTGCCGGGTTTGTGGGTCTGGAAGCCGGTGCGGACGAAGTCGTCGCCGGCCACGGCGTTGAGCAGCCAGTTCGTCATCACCCGGGTCTTCGCGGTCCCGGTGCGCAGGGCCGCCCAGTGGTAGCCGCGGGCCACCGCCTGGGCGGGCATCCCGCGCAGGCCGATGCCGAGCGGCCGGGCGACGCCGTCCCGGCCGCCGAGGTCCACGACGAGTCCGAGGTCCTTGTGGACGTACGGGCGGAGCGGTGTGCCCCGCAGGGTGGCGACGAGGTTGTCGGCGGCCGTCCTGCCCTGGCGTTCGGCGTGCTGTGCGGTGGGCGGGCAGACGGTGCCGTCCCCGCCGCCCGCGAGGTCGGGCACGGCGGCCGCGTCGCCGAGCGCGAACACTCCGTCCGCTCCCGGGACCCGCAGGTCGGGGGTGACGACGAGCCGGCCGCCCTTCGCGGTCTCGGAGCCCAGCGTGGCGATGAGCGGGCTGGCCGTGACACCGGCCGTCCAGACGAGGGTGCGGCAGGGCAGCACACGCCCGTCGGTGAGGGTGACCTCCTCGGGTCCGGCCTTGGCCACCGAGGTGCCGAGGGAGACCTCGACGCCGCGATGGCGCAGTACGTCGAGGGCGGCGCGGCCGAGCCGGTCGCCGAGCTCCGGCATCAGCCGGGGGGCCATGTCGACGAGGTGCCAGCGGATCTCGCGGCGCTCCAGCCGGGGGTAGCGGCCGACGGCGTTCGCGGTGAGCCGCTCCAGCGCGGCGGCCGTCTCGGTGCCCGCGTATCCGCCGCCGACCACGACGAAGCCGAGCCTGGAGGCCCGTTCCGCCGATTCCGGCGCACAGGCGTCGGCCAGGTCCAGCTGTGCGATGACGTGGTCGCGCAGATGGGCGGCCTCGGCGAGGGTCTTCATGCCGCGGCCGTGCTCCGCCAGGCCGGGGATGTCGAAGGTGCGGGTCACGCTGCCCGGGGCCAGCACCAGGTGGTCGTAGGGCTGGTCGACCAGTTCACCGGTGATCTTCCGGATGACGCAGATCCTGGCCGCGGTGTCGATGCCCACGGCTCCGCCGGGCACGATCCGGGTCCGGTGGCGGCGGCTGCGGCGCAGCGACACCGCCACCGACTGGGGGGTGAGCATCCCGGAGGCCACTTGCGGGAGCAGCGGCAGATAGAGCTGGTAGGAGAACGGAGTGACCAGCAGGATCTCCGCCTCCCCGGGTGACAGGGTCCGCTCCAGACGTCGTACGCAGGCGACTCCCGCGAAGCCCGCGCCGACGACGACGATCCTCGGTCGTGCCATGGTGTCCGTCCCTTCTCGCATCCCGCAGGTGTCCGGTCCCCGACGCGCCTTCCCCGGTCCGGTGCTCCTTGCACGTGCCCGGCGCCGGGAAACGGGAAATGGGAATGTCCTGCTCCGCAGGTTGTGCAGGACCGCTGATCGCGGGTAGGCGCCGTGCATGTTCGCATCCACGCCCCTCGCGGCCGAAGGTTCCTCGTCCCTGCTGATGCTCCTCGCCGGACTCGTCGTGGTCGTCCTGCTGATCGCGGCGTTCTGGTACGGGGCCCGGCGCCGCTCCCGCAACGAGGACCCCGGCACTTCACCGGCCGGGCAGCCCCCGCAGGCCGAGGCCCGTCGCGACTCCTGGCAGGACCCCGACGAGGCCCCGGGCTCGGGTGACCACCGCTGATGTCGGCGCGGGAACAGTTCCCCTCCCCACGGACCGGAGGTACCCCATGACCACCACGACCTTCTTCCCGGTCCCCCTGTCCGACGGGCTGATCGCCCTGCCCGGCGTCTACCGGCCGCAGGCGGACACCATGGTGCTGTCCGAGGCGCTCGCCCGGGAGCGTCTGGCGCCCGGCGCGGAGGTGCTGGAGATCGGCACGGGCACCGGCGCGCTGGCCCTCCAGGCCGCCCGGCGGGGAGCCCGGGTCACGGCCTCCGACGTCTCCTGGCGCGCCGTGGCCACGACCCGGCTGAACGCCGCCCGGCAGCGGCTGCCGGTGCGCGTGGTCCGCGGCGACTTCGCCTCGGCGGTCGCGGGCAGCCGCTTCGACCTCGTCGTCTCCAATCCGCCGTACGTGCCCGCGCCGGCGGCCGGGCTCCCGGGCCGGGGGCCGGAGCGCGCCTGGGACGCCGGCCGCGACGGGCGGGCGGTCGTCGACCGGATCTGCGCGGGCGCCCCCGCCCTGCTGCGCCCGGGCGGCGTCCTGCTCCTGGTGCACTCCGGCATGTGCGGGACCTCGCGGACCCTCGCCCGGATGGCGGACGCGGGGCTGACCGCGGAGGTCGTCGCCCGGGTGCTGGTGCCCTGGGGACCGGTACTGCGCTCCCGCCGCGCATGGCTGCGGCAGCAGGGGCTGACGGGCGAGGCCCCGGAACTGGAGGAGCTGGTGGTGTTCCGTGCCCGGTACCTCTGACGGCGCCGAGCGCCCGACCCCGCCCGAGACCCCGGTCCCGGGCCCGCCTCCGGGTGCTCCCGTGGTGGCGGAGGCCCGCACGGTGATGGTCGACCGGCAGGGCCCGGTGCTGGTGGAGGGCCCGGTGGAGATCGTCCTGGACGACGGCACCCGGGTGCGTTCCGACCGCTTCATGGTCGCGATCTGCACCTGCCGCCGCAGCCGCAGCTATCCGTGGTGCGACACCAGCCACCGCCCCCGCGTACGCAACGACCCGCCCCCTGCGGAGAGGAGCCCCTCATGACCCCGCCCAGCCCGTCCCCCGTGAGCCTCGCGTCCGGGCCCCGCCTGGCCGAAGGGCGAGGCATGCTCTCCGGCACCGTCGTCGAGGCGCTGCGGGACGGCACCGCACCCCGGTACGCGCCCGACGCCGTCCTCCGGGCGGACCCCTGGGGCGAGGACCTCCAGCTCTCCCTCTACCTCCTCTACGAGCTGCACTACCGCGGCTTCCACGGGGTTCCCGACGACCGGGAGTGGGATCCCGAGCTGCTGGGACTGCGCCGCCGGCTGGAGGACCGCTTCCTGCACGCCCTCCGCACCGACCTCGCCGGCGCCGCCCGGACCGTCGGCGAAGCCTTCGCCCCGCTCCTCGTCGAACCCGTGGACCCCGCCGAGGGTGGCCTCGGCCACTTCCTGGAGAAGGAGGGGGAGTTGTGGCAACTGCGCGAGTACGCCGCGCTGCGCTCCCTCTACCACCTGAAGGAGGCCGACCCGCACCTCTGGGTCGTCCCCCGCCTCACCGGCCGGGCCAAGGCCGCGATGGTGGCCGTCGAGTACGACGAGTTCGGCGCGGGCCGTGCCCAGAACGTGCACGCGCGGCTGTTCGCCGACCTGATGGTGGACCTCGGCCTCGATCCCGCCTACGGGCACTATCTCGACCGGGCCCCCGCGCCCCTCCTCGCCACCGTCAACCTGATGTCGCTCTTCGGGCTGCACCGGGCGCTGCGCGGTGCGCTCGTCGGCCACTTCGGCTGTGTGGAGACCACCTCCTCCCCCGGTTCCCGTCGCCTGGCCAACGCCATGCGGCGGTGCGGGGCCGGGGCGGCGGCGGAACGCTTCTACGCCGAGCACGTGGAGGCCGACGCCGTCCACGAGCAGCTGGTGCGCCGCGAGGTCATCGGCGGCCTCCTCGCCGACGAGCCCGGCCTGGAGGCCGACATCGCGTTCGGCTGCGCGGCCACCGTCCTGCTGGAGGACCGCCTGTCCGAGCACATCGCCACGGCCTGGTCAGCCGGCCGCAGCGCCCTCCTCGGCCCGCTGTAGACCATCCCCTGCGTAGGGCCCGGGGCGGTTCCTCCGCCGTCCCGCCCGGCCGGCCCCCGCTCAGAAGGCCGAGCCCGGGCCCGGCCCGGCGGGGGCCGAGTCATCCTCGTAGTAGCCCCGCAGGAGGGCCCGCTCGGCGTCCCGGTGCGGGTACATGAAGAAGATCAGCAGTGCGCCCAGGGCGACCGCGACCAGGCCGACGGCGTAGGCCCAGTCGTCGCCGTGGAGGAAGGACTCGCGGGCCGCCGCCACGATCCGGTCGGTGTACTGGGGGTGCTGCTCGGCGACCTGGCCGGCCGAGGCGAAGGACTTGGTCAGCTCGCTCTGCACCTGGTCCGACACGTTCTCGGCCTCGGCGGAGGAGGCGATCGCCGCGTTGAAGGCCGAGGCGTAGCCGGCGGTGAGGAGGACGCCCATGATGGACTGCATGACGGCCCCGCCCAGGTCCCGTTGCAGGTCGGCGGTGCCCGAGGCCATGCCGGCCCGGCGTACCGGCACCGATCCGGTCAGCGAGTGCGAGGCGGGCGTGCCGGCCAGCCCGGCGCCGATCCCGATGAGGACGTAGGCGAAGCCGATCTGCCAGTAGCGGCTGTCCTCGTCCCAGAACACCAGCATCCAGGCGAAGGCGAGGAAGAGGAACCCGTAGCCGATCAGCAGGGTCGTCCGGGCGCCGCGCGTCTCGACCAGCTTCGCGGACCGGGGTGCCACCAGCACCATCATCACCACCAGGGGGAGGATGGCGGCGCCGGCCTCGACCGGGTTGTAGCCGAGGACGTTCTGCAGGTACTGCATGCTGACGAACGCCGAGCCCATCATGGAGCCGAACACGATGATCCCGGCGCAGGCGGCGACCCAGAAGGTGCGGCGGCCGGCGATGTGGAGGTCGTAGAGCGGGTTGGGCGCCCGGCGCTGGCGCAGGAAGAACCCCACCCCGGCGACCAGGGCCAGCACGGCGAGGCCGATGACCAGCGGCCCCTCGCCGGGGACGGCGGCGAAGTTGATGGCCAGCACCAGTCCCGCGATCAGGAGGACGGACAGGACGCCGCCGAGGTTGTCCACCGGTTCGGTCGACTCGTTGGCGTGCGCGGGGACGAACACCAGGGCCATGGTCAGCGCGATCACGGCGAGGGGCAGGGTGACCAGGAACACCGAGCCCCAGTAGAAGCGTTCGAGGAGCGCGCCCGCGATCACCGGCCCGAGCATGGAGATGCCGCCGCCCAGCGCGGACCAGAGCGCGATCGCCTTCGTACGCCCCGGGCCCGCCCACAGGGCGGTGATGAGCGCGAGGGTGGTCGGGTAGGCCATGCCGGCCGAGAGCCCGCCGAGGATCCGGGCCATCGCGAGGACGGTGTCGTTCGGCGCGTACCCGGCGAGCAGACAGGCGGGGATGGAGAGGGCGATGCCGAGGAGCAGCAGCAGCTTCCGTCCGTGGCGGTCGCCGACCGCGCCCAGATAGAGCACCGAAGCGGCCAGGCCGAGGGAGTAGCCCACGGCGATCATGTTCAGTGAGGTCTGGGAGGAATCGAAGGCCTTCCCGATCGCGGGCAGCGCCACATTGGCCACCGACAGGTTCAGGTTGGCCACCGCGGCGACGGTGATCAGGGACCCGAGAACGAGCGGCGCCCGCTCCGGGGCCTCACGCGGAACGTCGGCGCGGGGCGCACCGCTGTGCGACATGGGACCTCCGGGGCGGAGTCGGGCGGGGCGAGGGTCCCGTCTGATCTATCGCGCCGCGCTCCGCCGCACGGGCATGACACGCCCACGACCCCGCACGCACCCCGGCGGAGGGCGTGCGGATGGCGGGCGGCCGGCCGGTCAGGTGCCGGGCGGGAGGGTGAAGTCGAAGATCGCGGAGTCGAAGGCGGTGTAGTCCGCGTAGCCGAGCACCTCGTAGAGGCGGGAGCGGGTCTGCATACGGGGCAGCAGGGACTCCTGGGTGCCTTCGGCGGCGAGGGTGCGCAGTCCGTCCTCCACCGCGCCCATCGCGAGGCGGAAGAGGGTGACGGGGTAGAGGGCGATGTTGTAGCCGAGGGCCTCCAGTGCGGCCGTGTCCAGGAGGGGGCCCTTGCCGAACTCGGTCATGTTGGCGAGGAGGGGCACGTCGACGGCCTTCCGGAAGGCCTCGAACTCGGCCTCCCCGGCGAGGGCTTCGGGGAAGACCGCGTCCGCGCCCGCGTCCACGTACGCCTTCGCACGGTCGACGGCGGCGCCGATCCCCTCCACCGCGCGGGCGTCGGTGCGGGCCATGAGGAGGAAGTCCGGGTCGCGGCGGGCGTCGGCGGCGGCGCGGATCCGGCGGACCATGTCCTCGCGGGGGACGACGGACTTGCCGTCGAGGTGGCCGCAGCGCTTGGGGTCAGTCTGGTCCTCCAGGTGCAGTCCGGCCAGCCCGGCGTCCTCCATCAGCTGGACGGTTCGGGCGGCGTTCACGGGCCCGCCGAAGCCCGTGTCGGCGTCGACGAGGACCGGCAGATCGGTGACCCGGGTGACCTGCTGGGCGCGGGCCGCGATCTCGGTGGAGGTGGTCAGGCCGATGTCCGGCAGGCCCAGGTCGGCGGCCAGCACCGCGCCGGAGAGGTAGACGGCGTCGAAGCCGTTCTGCTGGATGAGTCTGGCCGAGTACGGGTTGATCGCCCCGGGGACGCGCAGCAGCCGCCCGGAGGCGAGCTGCTCGCGGAACAGGCGGCGGCGGGCGGCGGGGGTGGTGCGTGTGTGGAGCATCGGACCGGGCCCTTCGGGAGGGATGCGTCGCGGGTGGCGACCGTACCGGTGTCCTCTCCGTGCCTGCCGTCTCGACAGCCGCATTCCGCCTGTCAGCCCGACAGAACGGAGCAATGGTCCCGTGCGCGAGAGCCGGGGCGTCCGGCCCCGAGCCGTGGGCGCGCGGGGCCGCGACGGGCTGGTATGCGGCGAATGCCCCAAATTATGGATACATTCCGTTCTGACCACCGGGCCTGGACGAGGGAAGCCATGAGCGACGTTGAAGCCAACGCGGCGGCCAAGCCGGCCTCGGGCCCGCCGGCCGTCAAGCTGACGCTGGTGACGCTGACCGCGATGGTGGTCGGCTCCATGGTGGGCGCGGGGGTGTTCTCGCTGCCCCGCCGCTTCGCCCAGGAGACCGGTGTCGCGGGCGCCCTGATCGCCTGGGCGATCGCCGGCACCGGCATGCTGATGCTGGCCTTCGTGTTCCAGGCCCTGGCGGTCCGCCGGCCGGACCTGGACGCCGGTGTGTACGCCTACGCCAAGGCCGGCTTCGGCGAGTACCTCGGGTTCTTCTCCGCCTTCGGCTACTGGGCGAGCGCCTGCGTCGGCAACGTCACCTACTGGGTGCTCATCATGTCGACCGTCGGCGCGGTCTGGCCCGCGCTCGGCGACGGCGACACCCTGCTGGCCGTGGTGCTGTCCTCGGTCGGGCTGTGGGGGTTCTTCCTGCTGATCCGGCGGGGCGTGCGGGAGGCCGCGGCGATCAACCGGATCGTGACGGTCGCGAAGGTCGTCCCCATCCTGGTGTTCGTCCTGATCGCCCTGTTCGCCCTCGACGCGGAGGTCTTCGCGGCCAACTGGGGCGGCGCCGACTATGCCGGCTCGCTGTTCAACCAGGTCCGCGGCACGATGCTGGCCACCGTCTTCGTCTTCCTCGGGGTGGAGGGGGCGAGCGTCTACTCCCGCCACGCCAAGCGCCGCGAGGACGTCGGCCGGGCCACGATCCTCGGCTTCCTCAGCGTCTTCGCCGTCTTCGCCTCCGTCACCATCGTGTCGTACGGCATCATGCCGATGGCCGAGATCGCGGAGCTCCGCCAGCCGTCGATGGCCGGTGTGCTCCAGCACGCGGTCGGCACCTGGGGGCAGGTCTTCGTCAGCGTCGGCCTCATCGTCTCCGTCCTCGGCGCCTACCTCGCCTGGACGCTGATGGCCGCCGAGGTGCTGTTCGTCGCCGCCAAGGACAACGACATGCCGCGCTTCCTGGGGCGCGCCACCCCCGCGGACGTACCGGCCAACGCGCTCCTGATGAGCACCTCCCTCAGCCAGGTGATCCTGGTCGTGACGATGTTCTCCGACGACGCCTTCACCTTCGCCCTCGACCTGACCAGCGCACTGAGCCTGATCCCCTTCCTGCTCGCCGCCGGCTTCGCCGTGAAGATCGCGGGTGGCCGGGACGACACCCGGACCGCCGGCCGGAGCACCCGACGGGAACTGGTGGTCGCCGTCCTCGCCACCCTGTACACGGCGTTCCTGCTGTTCGCCGCCGGCCTCAAGTTCGTCCTGGTGTCCTTCCTCCTCTACGCACCGGCCACGTTCCTGTTCGCGAAGGCCCGGCGCGAGCAGGGGCGCACGGTGTTCTCCGCCCGCGAGGCCGTGATCTGCGCGGTCTCGGTGGCGGGTGCCGTCGTCGGGGTCATCGCCCTGGCCATGGGCTGGATCGAGCTCTGACCCCGCACCGACCATCCGCACCCACCACCCGCACCCGCACCCGCACCCGAATGAGCGCGTCCCTCCGCCCCACCCGACCGAAAGGCGCAACGAGTTGAGCACCGACGGAACCTACGGCAGCGACGGCACCGCGGGTGCCGCCGGCGCCGAAAGCACCGCTCCCCCGGCCTTCGGCGTGCACTCCGAGGTCGGCAGGCTGCGCAAGGTCCTGGTCTGCGCCCCCGGACTCGCACACCGGAGGCTCACTCCGACCAACGCCGACGACCTGCTCTTCGACGACGTCATGTGGGTGGAGAACGCCCAGCGCGACCACGCCGACTTCGTCAACAAGCTGACCCGGCGCGGGGTGGAGGTCGTCGAGCTGCACGCCCTGCTGGCCGAGACGATGGCCATCACCGAGGCCCGCGACTGGCTCCTCGACCGCAAGATCACCGCCAATGAGGTGGGACTCGGCCTCCTCGACGGCACCCGGGCCTTCCTGGAGTCCCTCGCCCCCCGCGAGCTCGCCGAATACCTGATCGGGGGGCTGTCCACCGCCGACCTGCCCGACGAGTACCGGCCCGCGTACGTGGCGCTGGCCCGGGAGGGAACCGGGGCGCGCGAGTACCTGATGCCGCCCCTCCCCAACACCCTCTACACCCGGGACACCACCTGCTGGCTGTACGGCGGGGTCACCCTCAACCCGCTGTACTGGCCCGCCCGGCACGACGAGACCCTGCTGATGAAGGCCGTCTACACCTTCCACCCCGACTACCGGGCCGCCACCGTCTGGTGGGGGGACCCCGAGCAGTCCTGGGGGCAGGCCACCTTCGAGGGCGGCGACATCATGCCGGTCGGCAACGGGGTCGTCCTGATGGGGATGAGCGAGCGCACCTCCCGGCAGGCCATCACCCAGGTCGCCGCCTCCCTGTTCCGCAACGGCGCGGCCGAACACGTGATCGTGGCCGGCATGCCGAAGCTCCGTTCGGCCATGCACCTGGACACCGTCTTCACCTTCGCCGACCGGGACATCGTCACCCTCTACCCGACGATCATGGACGCGGTGCACACCTTCTCGCTGCGCCCGGGGGACGCGCCGACCGGTCTGCACCTCACGGACGAGGGCTCCCGGCCCTTCGTCGACGTGGTCGCCAAAGGCCTCGGCCTGCCCCGGCTGAGGGTGATCGAAACCGGCGGGGACGTGTACGCCTCGGAGCGCCAGCAGTGGGACAGCGGCAACAACGCCGTCGCCCTCGAACCGGGGGTGGTCTTCACCTACGACCGGAACACCACGACCAACACCCTGCTCCGCAAGGCGGGGGTCGAGGTCATCACCATCGTGGGAGCCGAGCTCGGACGGGGCCGCGGCGGCGGCCACTGCATGACCTGCCCGATCGTCCGCGACCCGGTCACCTTCTGACGCCCCCCCGGGGGGATGCCGCCGAGGAGGACCGAACCCGACGAGGGCGGGGGCGGCGGCGGGGCTTACGATCACGGCCATGACCACCGCCTTGATCCTCGTCGACCTGATGCCGCGCATCATCGCCCTCCCGCTCGCACCGTATTCCGGAGACGAAGTGCTCTCGCGCTGCCGGGAGTTGGCCGACTCGTTCCGGGAGAGCGGCCGGCCGGTGGTGCTGGTCCGGGTGGACCGTCCGGGCGTGGACCGGCAGCCGCCCGGCAGCGGCTTCGCCGAGGGCCTGGTCAGGGACGGCGACGTCCTCGTGGTCAAGCGCACCGTGGGAGCCTTCCACGGCACCGGCCTGGACGAGCGGCTGCGCGCCCTCGGCGCGGACACCGTGGTCATGGCCGGCCTGGTCACCACCATGGGTGTCGAATCGACGGCCCGGGCGGCCTCCGACCACGGCTACGAGGTGGAGTTCGTCGCCGACGCGATGTCCGGCCTGGCCGCCGACGAGCACGAGTTCGCCGTCGGGCGCACCTTCCCCCGCTTCGGCGAGGTGCGCAGGACCGCCGACTACCTCTGACGGCGGCCGCCGCGTTCCTGCGGCGGTCGCCCCCGGGTCAGTGCTCGCAGAGGGAGAACTCCCGCTCGTAGACCTGTTCGTTGTGCTCGTCGACGAAGAACTTCCGCTCCTTCATGAGCTCCTCCCGGTACGTCTTCGCCTCCTCCAGCGTCATGGTCGAGGTATCCGACCAGGGCTGCTGCGGCGGGACGTCGGCGGTGGACACGATCCGCTCCGACGGGTCGACCAGGAAGAACGCGAGGATCTTGCGGTGTCCCGGGCGGGTCGGGTCGGCGAGGCGGAAGGCGTCCACCCGGTGCTGGAGGACGTTGGGGAACGCCAGGCAGCGTCCGGCCGGGGTCGGTACGGCGCCCAGCTGCTGGTTCAGCGCGTCCTCGTCCTCCAGGCCGTAGACCTCACGCATCCCGGCGTCGTCGTTCTGCTCGTAGTTCGGGTCGTCGAGCGCGGCCCGGAAGCCCAGCCGGCTCTCGGTGATGTTCTCGCTGTCCCAGTAGTAGATGCCGGTCGAGACGATCCGCTCGTTCAGCATGCCCTCGACATGCCAGGAGCCCCCGGCGTACTCGGGCTCCTCCGGGGTCAGATGGACGGTGGCGAGCTTGACGATGACCTGGAGCCCCCGGCCGCGCAGGTCGACGCGGGCGGAGTCCTCGGGCGGGGCCGGCGGGGTGAAGACCGGGGCGTCCGGGAGGACCGGGCTGCGGTTCTCCCACCAGGCCTCGTGGGCCTCCCCCCAGGCGGCGCGGGCCTCCTGGAAGGCCCCGTCGTCGCCGAAGGCGGCCCGGCTCGGGTACTCCGGCTCCGAGTCGTACCAGCCGTAGGGGTCGGCCTCGATCCGCGGCGGGCGCGGATGCCGCAGATCGGTGAGCACGTTCTCGAACAGCGGGCGCAGGCGCGCGAACAGCTCCGGCAGCACCTCGGCCAGGGCGCGGTGCTCCACGGGGTGGACGTTGTTGACGTACGAGCGGAAGGCGGCGGCCCCGTCGTCACCGACCTCGACGTCCGCGGGCAGCCACTGGAACCGCTCCGAGAACTCGTACCGGGAGTAGCGGTGCGCCGTGTTCTGCCAGGCCCGCTCGGGTTCCCCGCTCACCCCCCGCACCAGGCAGAACAGCGAGGGGTGCACGAGGTCCAGGACCTGGCCGTCGGATCCGGGATGCCAGTCCCGCTCGGCTTCCGGGACCTCCTCCAGCACCCGGACCGCCTCGCGCAGCCGGGTGGTGAGCTCCTCGTCGACGAGGGCGTCCGAATGCCACACCCCGTCCACCGCGGACACCTCTATCCCGGTGTGCTCGTCACGCAGCGCGGCATAGTGCGCCAACTCGGCCACTACATAGGCCACTTGTGCCTCGGTGAGGCCCTGTGCCACCGCCTCCCGGGTCCACCGGGCGACGATCTCCGCGTCGTTCATCTTCTCGAACCAGGCGGGCTTGGCGCGCAGGTGGGCGCTGCACTGCATCATCTGCAGTTCCCGGAGCGTCCTGGGCGTGGCGAACGCCGATACACGGGATGACTGGAACGGCAGCGGGAAGGCGGACAGGCCGGTCACTTCTGGTGGTCCTCACGGTCGGTTTGCGGTGCCCGGAAGAATAGCCCGCCCTTCTGACAGCACCGCCCCGGCCCCGGCCGGGAACCGGCTCGGGCGCTACCCGGAGCCGGCTCCGGGGCCGGACAGGTGGGCGGTGGTCTTTCCGGCGACGGTCAGTTCGCAGCGGCCGTCCTGGCACGAGCGCCGCAGTCTGCCCCGGGAGACGGTCTGCAGCAGCCCGATCGTCCAGCACATGGGGCATCCGCGGAGGGCGAGCAGGCCGACCGGTGCGAGCAGGAGGGCGCCCGGCCCGGCCGCGGAGAGGAGGAGGACCGCCCCGGCCAGGGAGCCGAACCCCAGGGCCCCGCGGGCCAGATGGCGGGGCAGGGACGAGCTGGCGAAGCTCCGCCGGTCATCCACGGTCGGCCTCCGGCAGCAGGTCGGGGACCTGCCCCTCCCGGAGTTCCCGGCGGACCGTCGTACGGGCGCGGTGCAGCCGGGACTTCATCGCGGCGCCGCTGAGGCCGAGCGCGTCCGAGACCATCCGCCCGCTGTAGCCCTGGATGTCCCGCATGATCAGTACGCGCCGCTGGTCGGCGGGCAGGCCCGCGATCACCGCCGCGACCCGGGCCGCCTCCAGCCGCTGCAACACCTCGTCCTCGGAGGACGGCACGACCCCGTCCGGGACCGGTTCGTGGCCGCGGAGCGTCAGCCGGGCGCGCCGCAGGCATTCGTTGCGCACGATGCGGAACATCCACGAGGCCAGCGCACCGGAGGCCCGCAGCATCCCGATCTTGCGGTAGAGGATGATCAGCGCTTCCTGGGCGGCGTCCTCGGCGTCCTGGGGCGAGGCGCACAGGGAGCGGGCGAACCGCTGCACGTGCGGGTGCGAGCCGGACACCAGGGCGGCCGCCGCCTCGACGTCACCTTCCTGCGCCGCGGCGATCAACTGGTCACCGGGCCATGTGAACTCAGCCACGGGAGCGCCCCTGACGACGTCGCACGACGAGTACGCACGTGCAGACGAGCACGGCCGCGACGATGACGGCACCTATGATCACGACAACCTCCGGTTCCTGTGCCGACATTGTTGTCCGCACAGAGATGAGAGGCGCGACCGCCGCGAAAGGATTCGCGCGAATCGCGGCGCAGGGCGCGGCGTACGGTCACCTGGCGCGGCTTACGTTCACGTGGCGCGGCGGGGCCCGGTCCTCCCAGGCAAGGGCCCGACCGTCGGGGTGCAGGGAGGTCGCCCCGTCGTACACGCGCAGCGCGCCGCCCTCGAAGGGACGCGGCGTGCGGTGCAGGTAGTACACGAAGGTGAGCAGACGCCGGGAGGCGAACTCCGTTTCGCCCACGTCCTGGTGGGCGCGGTAGAAGTCGCCGTCGTTGTGCACGTTGAGCCCGTAGGAGTACTCGCTGTCGGGGCAGGACACGTCGAGGGCCTGCTCCATCCACGGCGGGACCTCGTTGATGGCGGCGATCAGTTCGGGTGCGGCGAAGGCACCGTCCGAGCGGGACCGGCGGAAGGTGGGGACCACGTCTCCGTCCCGGATGGTGGAGGCGGTCATGGTGCCGACGGCGGTCGCGACGGCACGGTCCAGGAGCGCTTCGGAGGCCCGGGC
This sequence comes from Streptomyces sp. NPDC033845, assembly GCF_055576225.1. NCBI lineage: Bacteria > Bacillati > Actinomycetota > Actinomycetes > Kitasatosporales > Streptomycetaceae > Streptomyces > Streptomyces sp. NPDC033845. Next base: position 108,747 of record NZ_JBVIRI010000008.1, read on the forward strand.
ACCGAGCAGGTCGGTGATGCGGCAGACCGTGCTGGGCAGCCGCCAGACGGCGTCCCGGTGCACGGCGGATCAGGTCAGGTCAGGAGCAGTGCGCGATGGGCGACTTGTCCACGACGTACCTGGCCGGCACCCGGCCGCGGTTGTCGGGGAGCCGGTACCAGAGCTTGTTGTCGCCGACCTTCTCGCCGTTCTGCTTGCGCTGGACGGCGATCATGGTGCCCGGGGACGCCCTGCTGGCCGGGGGCTCCGGTCTCGCCGATGGGGCCGGCCGGGCCGGGGGCACCGGGGAGCCCGTCCCTGCCCGGCGTACCGGGTGTGCCGTTGAGGCCGGGCGGACCGGGCGCGCCGTCGGTGCCGGGCGGGCCCGGCACCGGCGTGGCGACGGCGAACGCCACGGGAGCGTCCGGGTAGCCGGTGCCGATCGCCCACTCGCCGTTCTCCAGCGTCACCCCGTCCGGGGCGCCGGGGTCCACCGTCAGGTTCACCGACAGCCTGGTGCGGGTGTTCGCCGGGAAGACGGGTTCGTTGCCGACCGGGGCGAGGCAGGTCAGCAGCGTGTCGGCGTTCGACAGCGTGCACGGCATGGGCCCGGCGCGCTCGGGGTTCCGGTCGCGGGAAAGGGGCGGGCGCGGTTGGGTGGTATGAGGGGCACCCCCACCCTCAACGGAGGAGGCGGGCCATGCATCCGTCCGGACCGGGGGGTCTCCGCCGCCGCCGTGCGGCGGGTCTGCTCGCCGCCGCGCTCTGTACGGCCGCGCTCGGCTCCCCCGGGCCCGCCGCGGCCCGGGACACCCCGTCACCCGCGCCCTCGCCCGCCGTACCGCGGCTGGACTGGAGTCCGTGCGCCTCCGGCAGCCCGTACGACTGCGCCACCGCCCGGGTGCCCCTGGACTACGCCTCGCCCGCCGGCCGGAGCATCGAGCTGGCACTGGTCCGCAGGAAGGCGGCCGACGGGGCGCAGCGGATCGGCACCCTCTTCGTGAATCCGGGCGGGCCCGGCGGCCCGGGGACGGTACAGGTCCCGCAGAACTACGAGACCCTCCCCTCGGAGGTGCGGGAGCGGTTCGACGTGGTCAGCTGGGACCCGCGCGGGATCGGCAGCAGCACGGCGGTGAACTGCTTCGACAGCACGGCCGCCGCCGAGGCCTGGGGCGCGTCCAAACCGGTGGGGTTCCCCGTCGGGGAGAAGGAGCGCGCCGCCTGGAACAAGGCGTACGAGGATCTGGGCCGGCGCTGTCAGCAGCGCGACCCCGAGCTCCTGCGCCATGTGTCGACCGCCGACACCGCCCGGGACCTCGACCTGCTGCGGCAGGCCGTGGGCGAGACCCGGCTGAACTACTTCGGGGTGTCCTACGGAACGATCCTCGGCGCCACCTACGCCAACCTGTTCCCCGACAAGGTCCGCGCCATGGTGCTGGACAGCAATATCGCGCCGTCCGCCTGGACCGACGACAACCGGCCGGACGCCACCGCGCCCACCTTCCTGCGGATGGGCTCCGACCGCACGGCCGCGGCCACCCTGGACCGGTTCCTCAGCCTGTGCGGAGCCGCCGGTACGGACCGCTGCGCGTTCTCGGCGGGCAGCGCGGAGGCGACCCGCGCCAAGTTCGACGAGCTGATGCGGCGGCTGCGGGAGCGGCCGGTGGACTCGTGGACGTACGCCCGGACGGTCGCCGACACCGTGACCGCCCTCTACATCGTCGACCCGGGCTGGACGGACCTCGCCGGGCGGCTCCAGGAGCTGTGGCAGGGCCGAGCCCCGAAGCCGCCCGTGTATCCGCCGCCCCCGCCCGTGGCCGAGCCGAATCCGTACCTGGGCGACGAGCAGGCGATGGCGGTGTGGTGCGGGGACAGCCCCAACCCCCGCGATCCCGGCGTCTATCCGCGTCTGGAGGAGGAGAGCGTCGCGCGGGCCGGTGACGTCGGCCGGTTCTGGACCTGGTCAGGCGAACCGTGTGCCACCTGGCCGGCGCGCGGGGCCGACGAGTACGACGGGCCGTGGGACAAGCCCACCGCGCACCCGGTGCTCGTGGTCGGCACCCGGTACGACCCCTCCACCTCGTACACGGGCTCCCAGGCGATGGCCCGGGAACTGGGCGACGCCCGGCTGCTCACCAACGACGGGTACGGCCACACCGCGCTGTTCAACAACGCGAGCAGCTGTGTGAAGTCCTACGAGAGCCGGTACTTCGTCGACGGCGCCCTGCCACCGGCCGGAACCGTCTGCCGACCGGACGAGCAGCCGTTCTCCCGAGAGGGACTAGAGCGATCGTTCTAGAGCTGTGCTACGTTTCCCCCAGGCGCTGGATAGAGCGCTCGTTCTAGTCCGACTTCCTGGGGGACCCACCATGAGCAGCACCAGCAACCCGCGCAGCACCCGGAACTCCGTCACCGTCATCGGGCTGGGTCCGATGGGGCGGGCCATGGCCGACGCCCTGCTGGACCGCGGTCACGAGGTCACCGTCTGGAACCGCACCGCCTCCCGGGCGGACGAACTGGTGGCCCGGGGCGCACGGCTCGCGCCGAGCGTCGGGGACGCCCTCGCCGCCAGCGAACTGGTGGTCCTGAGCCTCACCGACTACACCGCGATGTACGAGCTGCTCGGCCCCGCCGAGACCCGGCTCGCCGGCCGGGTGCTGGTCAACCTCAGCTCCGACACCCCCGAAGAGGCCCGCAAGGCCGCCCGCTGGGCGACCGACCGGGGCGCCGTACAGCTCACCGGCGGGGTCACCGTCCCGCCCTCGGGCATCGGCCGACCCGAGTCCGCCACCTTCTACAGCGGCCCCCGGGAGGCCTTCGAGCGCCACCGGGAGGTCCTCGAAGCGATCACCGGGACCACCGACTACCGCGGCGAGGACCCGGGGCTCGCCGCACTGCTCTACCAGATCGGCATGACGATGTTCTGGACCTCCATGCTGAGCTACTGGCAGGCGATCGCCCTGGCCCGGGCGAACGGGCTGACCGCCTCCGACATCCTCGGACACGCCGTCGACACCGCCAACTCCCTCCCCGGCTTCTTCGCGTTCTACACGGGCCGGATCGACGGCGGCGACCATGCCGGCGACGTCGACCGGCTGGCCATGGGAACGGCCGGCGTCGAACACGTCCTGCACACCCACGCCGACGCCGGGGTCGACACCGTGCTGCCCGCCGCCGTCACCGCCCTGTTCCGGCGCGGCATGGAGGCGGGCGGCGCCACGGAGAGCTTCTCCGGACTCGTCGAACTCATGGGCAAGAGCGCCTGACCGGCACCCCGGCGGCCTTTCAGCAACTCGCTCTCGGACGCCGACGCGGCCTGGGGCAAGACCGCCGTACTGCGCGGGCGAGGACGTCCTCGGGCAGATCGGCCGCCTCAAGGAGCCGGCGGATCCGGGGCGGTGGCCCTCACCCTGCGCCGTACGGAGTCCGGGGCCGCCGAGACCGGCGAGTTCCTCGTCCGCGACGGCCGGGAAAGCGTCGCCTGGCCGGACACCCCACCGGCGGGCGACGGCTCGCCCGCTGGTGGATCCGGGCTGACGGCCCGCCGGTGGCCGGCTGGTCGGTGGTCTGCTAGTCGGTGGTGAGGAGGTCGGCGACCAGGGTGGCGAACTCCTCGGGGGCGATGACGCGGATGCCGAGTTCCTCGGCCTTGGCCCGCTTGGAGCCGGCCTTCTCGCCCGCCACCACGAGGGTGGTCCGCTTGGACACCGAGGAGGAGGCCTTGCCGCCGGCCCGCTCGATCAGCTCGTTCATCTCGTTCCGGGACAGCACCGCGAGGGGGCCGGTCATGGAGCCGGTCACCACCACGGCCTGCCCCGCCAGCGGCCCGCCCGCCGGGGCCCCGCCCTCACTCGCCTCGTCCGCCCCGCTCCCGTCGCCCCCGTCGTCCCCGTCCGTGTCGCCGGGGGCGGCGGGCGCGGTGGTGGCGGGGCGCTGCGGCTCGCTGACCTGGGTGCCGACCCGCTGGTCCTGGAGCTTGTCGAGGAGCGGGGCGAGTTCGAGGAGTTCGGCGGCGACCACACGGGCCTTCTCGGTGCCGATGCCGGGGACCCCGGCCAGGGTCTCCGCGTCGGCGGCCCGGATCGCGGCCATCGAGCCGAAGTAGGCGGCGATCCGACGGGACATCGTCCGCCCGGTGCCGCGGACGCCGAGGGCGCAGAACACCCGGTTCAGCGCGGCCCCGCGGGCGGTCTCGATCGCGGCCAGGAGGTTGCCGGCGCTGGTCTCCCCCATCCGTTCCAGGCCGAGGAGCTGTTCGCGGGTCAGGGTGAACAGGTCGGCGATGTCCTTGACCAGACCGGCCTCCACCAGCTGGACCGCCCGGGTCCCGCCGAGGCCTTCGATGTCGAGCTGGTCGCGGCCGGCCGCGTAGATCACCGAGGCGACGGCCTGGCAGCTTCGGCCGCGCACACAGCGCCAGCGCTGCTCGGAGGTGTCGATCTCGTCCCCGCAGCGCGGGCAGGCCTCGGGGAAGACGATCGGGGACTCGGCGCCGGTGCGCTGGTCGGCCAGGGGTGCCTCGACCCGGGGGATCACGTCGCCGGCCCGGTACACGAACACCTGGTCGCCGATCATGAGTCCGCGACGGGTGATGTCGGAGGGGTTGTGGAGGGTGGCGTAGGTGACCGTCACCCCGTCGATGACCACGGGTTCCAGGACGGCGCGGGGGGCGATGATGCCGGTCCGGCCGACGTTCCACTCCACCGCCAGCAGGCGCGTCACCTTGTGCTCGGCCGCCAGTTTGCGGGCCACCGCCCATCTCGGGGCGCGCGAGCCGTTGCCGGCCTGCCGCTGGTCCTCGGCCGTGTCGGCCTTGACCACGACACCGTCGATGCCGAACGGCAGTTCCGCGCGCAGGCCGGCGATCACGTCGATGCGCTCCTGCACCTGCTCCACGGTCTCGCACCGCATCGGGGCGGCGGCCGTGCTGGCGGCGGTGTTCGCACCGAGCGCGGCCAGCCGCTCCAGCAGGGCGGCGTGGCCGAGGTCGTCCAGGCCGATCGCGCTGTAGGCGAAGAAGGTCAACTCGATTCGGTACGGGCGGTCCTTGGCCCGCAGGGTGCCGGCGGCCCCGCTGCGCGGGTGCGCGAAGGGGGTGGCCTCGTGGGCGAGGCGGATCCGGTTGGCCTCCTCGAACTGCTCGGTGGTCAGCAGCACTTCGCCGCGCAGTTCGACGTCGATCGGCTCGCTGAGCACCGGCGGGAGTCCGTGGACGGCGTCGGCGGCGTGGGTGATGTCCTCGCCGGCCAGGCCGTCGCCGCGGGTGAGGACCTGGACCAGCCGGCCGCCCTGGTACCGGGCGGCCACGGCGAGGCCGTCGAGCTTGGGCTCCACGCACCAGGCCGTCACCGGGTGCCCTAGCCGCCGTTCCAGACCGGCGGCCCATTCGGCGAGCTCGGCCGCGTCGAAGACGTTGTCGAGGGAGAGCATCGGCACCGAGTGCGGCACATCGCCCTGCACGGCCCCGCCCGCGACCTTCCCGGTCGGCGACTCGGCGAGCGCCTCGTCGGGGTGCGCCTCCTCGTAGGCCGCGATGGCGCGCAGCAGCGCGTCGTACTCGTCGTCGCCGAGCGGGGTGGTCCCGTCGCCGTAGTACGCGGCCGAGGCCGCCACCGCGGTGGTCACGGCCTCCGCGTAGCCGGCAGGGGAGAGCAGGGCACTGTTTTCGGTCATGAAGGTCATCATGCTGCCCCGCACTGACAACGCCGCCGTCCGCCCCCGCCGCGCCGCGGGGGCGTGCCGCGGAATCCTCCGCGCGTGCCCGGTGACCTGCGCGGACGCCACCCGTTCCGCCATCTGGCGGGCTTCCCGGCGGCCGGGCGGGCGGGGGTATCGTCATCCGGTCACGGGCGGCGATCGGGCCGTCCGGCCAACCCTGGAGAACCGAAATGGCTGATCTGACCGGCCCCGACTCACCGACCTCGCAGACCTCGCCGGACTCGTCGGGCTCCCTGGACTCGCTGCGGGCGAGCCTCGCCTCGGGTGAGCACGCGTTCGCCGACACCCTGGCCTTCGTCTCCGCGCACTACGCGTACCGGCCGCAGGCCTTCCGCAACGGGGAGCTGGAGAACGCCGCGGGCGAGAACGAGGGCTCCTGCAAGACGCTCGGCCTGGCCCTGCTGGAGGGGCTGAGCGACGAGGAGGCGCTGCTGGCGTTCGGCGAGTACTACCGCGGTGTGCTGGCGACGCCGGAGGGCACCGACCACGGCAACATCCGCAACCTCAAGGCCCACGGCCTGGCCGGGGTGGCCTTCACCGGGCAGCCACTGACCCGCAACGGCTGAACCGGCCGCCCCCGTCCCGGCCGCCCCCGTCCCGGCCGTTCCGGGACGCCGCTCCGGGAGACCGCTCGTCGTTCCTGTGGGCGCCGGGCCCGGTGTGAGACCGTACCGTTCGGGGGGCGGGGCAGGATGGGGCCGGCAGAGCGGGGCGGGGGCATGGAGTTCTCGGGTGGCGGGGAGCGGCTGCTGGCGGGTTCCTTCGGGCTGTTCGCGCTGTCGCTGGCCGTGGTGCTCGCGGTACGGACCTACGGTCACTGGCTGGTCCGCCGCCGGACGTTCGAGCAGGGTCTGACCGCCGTGGGCCGGGTGGAGGACGCCTACGTGCTTCCGGGTGACCAGGGCCGGGCGGGCCTCCAGCACGCGATCGTGGGTTTCCGGGCGGTCGACGGCCGCGAGTACCGGCTGGACATCGGGGTCGCGCGGCGCCGCCCGCTGGGCGAGGTGCTGGGCCTGCGCTACCTCCCGTCGAGTCCGGAACGGGCGGTGCTGGTCGAGACGGGCCGCGGCACCCTGCGCACGGTGCTGACGCTCCTGATCCTGGCGGCCCTCGGGGCAGCCGGCGCGTTCCTCGCGGCGCTGAGCCTGTTCTGAACTCGGCGCTCGGCGCAGCCCTGTCCGAGGAGGACGGCCGGGTGGCCGGGCGGCCGGGCTGCCGCACCGGCGGGCTGGCGGAGCGGCCGGTTCAGGTCACCAGGTGCAGTGAGGTGTCCGCGATGCCCACCCGTACGCTCTGTCCCCAGGTCAGGTCCAAGGCGTCGCCCTCCATTCCGTCGCCGAACACCACGATCCGGTCCGATTCCACGGTCAGCCGGAGCCCCTGTCCCGGCGTCAGCTCCCCGGCCACCCTGGTGGTGCCGGTGGTCGGGGAGGGCCAGGCCTCCCGCACGACCCAGAGGAGCCGCGGGTCGCAGGGGGCGGGCAGTCCCGCCGTACTGCCGCTCCCGCGCCACAGGGAGCGCAGCCAGCCGGTGGCGCCGGTACCGGTGCTCACCAGCACCCCGGAGGAGGCCTGGGCCTCGTCGGCGCCCTGTGCGCCGTCGGCTCCGAGCCGGTAGCGGGCCGTCTGGTGGCCGGGCGAGCCCAGGTAGACCTCGTTGAGCGCGAGGATGCGCTGGGTGTCGTCGGCGACGGCCTCGACCATGGTCAGCTCCTCCGCCCGGCCCCCGGCGGCTGCCGCGCGCAGCAGGGCGGCCGTGTCGGCCCAGCGGTGCCGGACCAGGACGCCCAGGCCGCGCCCCGGGTCGGTGTCGATGCCCACCACGGGCTGTCCGCGCAGGTACTTGGCCGTGTTGGCGACCAGGCCGTCCTGGCCGACCACGACCACCACGTCCTCCGGGGCGAACAGGAAGCGGTCCAGGTCCGCCCGCTCCACCCGGGAGCTGCGCCAGGTGAGGGGCACGGCGGCGGCCACCTCGCGCAGCGCCCGCCCGGTGGCGTCGTGGCGGCGGACCACCTCGTCGATGGAACGGCCGCGGCTGGAGAGGAAGAAGGCGGCCTGCCCGTGCGTGCCGTGCCGGGCGAGCAGTTCCTCGTACTCGGTCCTGCGGTGTACGAGCACGGCGCGCGGGGCGAGGCTCATGCGTCCGTGCCGCCCTCGGGGCGGCCGAGCCGGGCGAGGAGGCCGGTGAGGACGTCGGGGGCGACGCTGATGCTCTCGATCCGCGGCAGGTTCTCGGCCAGCCGGGTCACGGCCAGGGCGTGCAGGGTGCCGGGGCCGGCTTCGTCGTGCACCCGCAGCCATGCCGCCTGGGCCTCGGCGCGGGCCGCGCCCGTCTCGCGTGCCGCTTCCGCCTCGGCCCGGGCCAGGCGGACCTTGCGGGCCGCCTCGGTCTCGGTGCGTACGCCGTCGGCCGCCGCCTTCTCCTCGGCCTCACGGCGGGCGTTGGTGCCGCGCTGGTCGATCAACTCGGCTTCCCTGCGGGCCAGTTCGATCTGGCTGGCCAGTTCGTTCTCGGCGATGGCGCGTTCGCGTTCGACGGCGACGGCCCGGCGTTCGTAGGTGGCCCGGTCCGCTTCCTGCTGGATCTGCTCGCGGGCGGGGGTGCGGAGGGCGCGTTCGACCTCGGCCTCGGGGCGGATGGCGACCACACGGACGGCCACCACGTCGATACCGGTGTCCGGGAGCCGGGGCTCGGCGGCGAGTCCGGCGCTGACCCGGTCGCGTACGGAGGCGACGCCGTCCGTCAGGGCGCCGGCCAGCGGGGTCCGGGCCAGTACGTCCAGGGTGTGCTGCTGCGCGGTCTCGGTGAGGAGGGTGGCGATCTGTTCCAGGGGCGCGGCCCGCCAGCTGCCGCGGTCCGGGTCGATGGAGAAGTCGAGCCGGTCCGCCGCCTTGGCCGGGTCGCTGATCCGGTAGGTGACCGTGGCCTGCACGGTCACGTCCTGGAAGTCGGCGGTCCGCGCGTGGAAGGCCATGGCCAACTCACGGTCGTCGACCGGGACTTCGGAGAGCGCCGCGGACAGCGAGCGGTACCAGAAGCTGAGCCCCCGCCCGTCGTGGACCAGCCGTCCGCGCTTGTGGTGGCGGGTGTGGGCGGTGGGCGCGGAGCGCAGATGACGCCAGCCGAAGCGGCGGGTGATGTCGGCCATGGCGAAGCCCCTTCCTTCATTTCGTCAGTGCGACGATAACGAGCCGTGCCGATATCGTCAAGCGGACGAAAACGGGGGTTTCGGTCGATGCCGGGGCGGTGGCCGCCACGGGCCGTCAGCGGGCCCGCCCGAGGAGATGGTCGAGGTCCTGGTGGAGCAGTGTGGCGGGCCGGCCGTCCCCGGTGAGCGCCCAGCGCAGCAGGGAACCGTCCGTCATGATCTTGACGGCACGGGCCAGTCGCGACACGTCGGCGCCGGGCGCGAGTTCCCCCTTGGCCACGGCCTCGACCAGCAACTCCCGCAGCTGCTGGTCGACCTCGTGCGTGTGGGCGGCGGCATGGGCCCGGAACTCCGGGTCGGACAGGTCGAGTTGCAGCAACCCGAGATGGTGGGCCATCTCCTCCGGGGTGGCGAGCCGGCCGACCACCTCGTCGGCGACGGCATGCAGCGCCGCCAGGGGCGAGTCGTGCGCGGCCCGGGCCCTTTGGAAGGGCTCGACCACATCCACGGCGGCGTCCACGGCGACCGCCAGCAGCAGGTCCCGCTTGGACCCGAACCGCCGCACGAGGGTCGCCGGGGACACCCCCGCTTCGGCACCGACATGGGCAAGCGTGAGGCGGCCGGGGCCGTGGACCCCGACGGCACGTCGGGCGGCGGCGAGGATGTCCGTATCGCTGGTGACACACGGTCGTGGCATGGGTTCCTCTTCACGGGGTCGGCGTGGGCGCGGGGACGGGCGCCGATGACTGCCCGGGGCATTCCGTTGCCCCCTGAACCGCGAACCGCGAACCTCCCGTTGGTGTCGAGGGGCAGCCGTGCAGGCCGTACAGGTCTATCCGGAAATGCGAGTCCGGTGTTCTTTCGACACGCCTTGAACCCCGCAGAATCGGTCCGGCAGAAAGGGGCAGGAAATTGAACATTGGACGATGAGCGATGGACGATGGCTCTGTGGGCGCCGTTGCACGGTGAGCAATATTCGGAATCCCGAATCTGGTCGGGATTCCTCAGCCGCGGCGGAGCGGCGTTGTCGTCGATGAAGAGCCCGAGGCTCTCGCAGGTGAAGTCGAAGCCGGAGCGCAGGGCCAGACTGTCCGGACTCACCTCCGGAGCAACGCGGCGCACGATGCTGAATTCGTCCTCGACGGCAGTTCCGGCGAGGGTGACCTCCGCATAGTGGGTCGTCATGAATGCCTCGGCCGCCACGCTTCCGCCATCGAAGAGGATTTCTCTCAACGGCCGGCTCCTTCATGGGTGCGAATGCATTCCGCCCGAACGCTTGCCGCCACGGTCTGTGCCGGCCCGGTCCGGTCCGGCACATTACCCACATTGCGCAGGTTCGGTGCAGCGTCCTGCGCGGAAGGGTGACGGGTCGGACCGGGGATCGCGGGGAGCGGGGCCGCAGCGCACGCATCCCCCCGATGGACGACACCGCCCATACGGTCACACCAGCCGCTTTCCCGACCACCGCCCCGGCTCGGCAGGGGGTTCGCCCGGTTCGGCGTCCGCTTCGAGGAAGCCGGTGAGGGCGGGATCGTACGCGGGCCAGCCACCGCCGGAACCCGGCACAGCGGGGGCCGGTGCGGGGGCGCCGGCCGCCCCGAACGCGTCGAACCCCGTCTGCGCTGTGGTTGTTGTGCGTGCCGTGAGTGCGCCGACCTGCTCGGCGGGGATCTGGTCCGGGTCAGCCTCGGTGCCCCGGCCCAGGTGGTTCAGCAGGTAGTTGAGGAGTACGGCGATCAGGCATCCGGCGGTGATCCCGGAGCCCAGGACGGTGGCGACGGGGGTGGGCAGCCGGTCGTAGAAGCCCGGGCCGGCGATGGGGAAGAGGCCGAGGGCGAGGGTGACCGAGACGATCAGGCTGTTGTGGCCGGTGTTCAGGGAGGCCTTGCCCAGGGTGCGGATTCCGGCGACGGCCACCGAGCCGAAGAAGACCAGCCCCGCCCCGCCGAGGACGGGCAGCGGCACCAGTGCGACCAGGGAGCCCAGCACCGGCACGAGGCCCATGAGGACGAGGATCGCGCCGGCCAGGGTGACCACGTAGCGGCTGCGGATGCGGCTGAGGGCGACCAGGCCGACGTTCTGGGCGTAGGAGGTGATGGTGAACGATCCCAGGACTCCGCCGAGTACGGTGGCGAGGCCTTGGGCGCGCAGGCTTCCGGCGATGGTGCGGTCCCGGGTGGGACGGCCGGTGACCGCGCCCAGCGCCAGCAGCGAGGCGGTGGACTCCGTCATGGAGACGACCATGACCACCACCGCCGAGGCGATGACGGCGGGCACGAACTGGGGGCTGCCGAACGCGAACGGTTCGGGCAGTGCGAACAGCGGGGCCTCCCCCAGCGCGTCGAGGTCCACCCGGCCGAGGGGAACCGCGAGCAGGGTTCCGGCGAGCATGCCGAGCAGGACCGCGACGCGGCCCAGGAAGCGGCCGGAGAACGCGCGGTGGATGAGCAGGGTGATGGCGAGGGTGGCCGCCGCCAGGCCCAGGTTGGCCGGTGAGCCGAAGTCGGGGGCCGCGGTGTCGCCCCCGCGGGCCCAGACACCGGCGACGGGCAGCAGGGAGACCCCGACCAGGGTGATGACGCAGCCGCTGACCACGGGCGGGAAGAACCTGACCAGCCGGCAGAAGGCGGGCGCCAGCAGCAGGCAGACGACGCCCGCGACCAGGGTGGCTCCGAAGATCGCGGGCAGGGCGTCCGCCCGCCCTTCCGAGGCGAGGGCCGCGAGGGAGGGCGAGACCACCGCGAAGGAGACGCCGTTGGTCAGGGGGAGCCGGGCGCCGATCCCGAACAGGTCGAAGGTCTGGGCGATCGTGCCCAGTCCGGCCACCAGCAGGGCGGCCGCGAGCAGGGTGGTGAGCTGGGCGGCGGTCAGGCCGAGGGCGCCGCCGATGATCAGGGGTGGGGCGGTGAGGCCGGCGTACATGCCGGCGACGTGCTGGAGGGCGGCGGGGACCAGCCGGCGGACGGGGAGGAGTTCGTCGACCGGGTGCGGGGGCGCACCCGGTATCGGGGTGGTGGCGCGGGGGGACATCTGGGTCCTTGGGACACCGCCCGCGGGTCTGGTGACCGGGGGCGTGCGCGGATGGGGTGGTGGCGACGGGGACGGGTGACGGGCCCGCCCCCTGCCTGGGCCGGCATCGGCGTTCCGCGGGGGTGGGCGGAATCAACCACTGCCAGCTTTCGCATCACGGAAATTGTTTTCCGTTGTGGACGGGACGGGACTCTAGGAGCCCTCCGGCCCTTCGTCAACTCCCCCAAGCCGGGCGGCAGTAGGGGGCACAACTTTGGAGGAACCGCCGAAGGGCTCTGGGGCGCAACCCGCCCCACACCCTCCCTCCGTGGTACGGATCCGCAGGTCAGGGCGATTCGGCCGACCACACAACCCACAGAACCATCCGTACCGCACCCATGCTGGGCCGCGCCCCCGCCGGCCCGGGCCGGCCGTACCGGAAGCGGGCCGTCCCTTGGCGGAATCCCGAACGGTCCCTACGGTGTGCCGCTATGCCATCCGCAGACGATCCGCCCCACCACCCGACCCACCACCCGACCGACCAACCACCCCGCCACCCGTCCGACCATGCATCCGATCTGCCGCCCTTCGAACCGGCGCGCGCCCTGGCGGCCCGGCAACAGCTCGGGCTCACCCTCGGCCAGGTCGCGTGGGCGATCGCCGCCTACCGCGGCCGGCCCCTGCACCCCGCCACCGTGCGGGCGTGGGAGTCCGGCACGGCCGTACCCGGGGAACGGGAGCTCAAGGGGCTCGCCGCCGCCCTGTGGTGCTCGCCGGTCGCCCTGGTCGGCGAACCGGCCACGCTCGCGCAGTGCCGGGCCGTCGCCGGTCTCTCACCGGGCGAGACAGCCACCCGGCTGGGGATGACCCGCCTCCGCTGGGAGGACGCCGAGCGGCGCAACCGCTGGCAGGGCACGGCCGCCCAGACCGGCGCCCTGCTGAGGGTCCTGCGGCCGCCGCCCTCCTGCTTCGTGGCCGCCTGCGGCAGGACCCCGCAGCTCAGGGTGGTACTACGGGAGGCCGTGGCCGGCTGGTGGCCCAACCACGTCGGTGCCGTCACCCGCATCGTGCCCCTCGAACCCGGCGCGGTCCGCAGCGCCCTGGAACGCCTCCACCTCGCCTACCAGCGGCTGGAACACCCCACCGGCGGATCGGTCCGGGCCGCGGCCGCCGCCGATGCCCGGGCCGACGAGTTCCTCGAACACATCGACCTGCACCTGTGGCGCGAACTGCGCACTCCGGACGGCCCCCGGACCCGCCCTGGTCCCGGCCCCGGATCCGGCCCCGCCCCGTACGACGAGGGCCGTCACACCCCTTGACACCCGGCATCCGGGCGTGAACAACTAAGCCGACTCCGCCGGACGGAGCGCCGCTTGCCGCAGGGGTGGACACCTGCGAAGCGGCCGCCCGCCCCGGGACCCGCGGGAAACCGGCCGGGACACAATCCCCGCCCCCCGCCGCTCCCCGGGCCCGCCCGCCGGCATCCGCAGTCCGCGGGCCCGCCACGGCTCGTGCCCGTCCGGCCCGTACCGCTCGTACGGCCCGCAGCACGGAACCCATGGCCCGGAACCCGTAGCCCGGAACCCGTAGCCCGCTCCTGCGCCCACCCATCAGACCGCCATGCCGCCCTCACGGGCCCGCATTCACCGAGCGCTGCGCGCACACCCTGACCGCGCCGCAGCCAGGAGGCACGACTTCATGTCGGAGACACCCCCGGCCACCACCGGCCCGACCAACGCCGCCACCACCGGCCAGACCACCACGGCCGGCACGGCCGGCACCGCCACCACGGGCGCGACCGGCGACCGTCACCCCGTGGACCAGATGCTCCCCCCGGCCAAGCTCCTGGGAGCCGGCCTCCAGCACGTCGCCGCCATGTACGCCGGGGTCGTCGCCCCGCCGCTCGTCGTCGGCATCGGGGTGGGCCTGTCCACCGCCGAGATCGCGTTCCTGATGAGCGCCAGCCTGTTCACCTCCGGCATCGCCACCCTGCTCCAGACCCTCGGGTTCTGGAAGGTCGGCGCCCGGCTGCCGTTCGTCAACGGGGTCTCCTTTGCCGGAGTCGCCCCCATGCTCGCCATCGCCAAGGCCGAAGGACCCGAGGACGCGCTGCCCGTCATCTACGGCGCCGTCATCGTCGCCGGTGTCTTCGGCTTCCTGCTGGCACCGTTCTTCTGCAAACTGATCCGGTTCTTCCCGCCGGTCGTCACCGGCACCGTCATCACCCTCATCGGCGTATCCCTGCTGCCCGTGGCCTTCAACTGGGCCCAGGGCGGCAACCGTCAGGCACCCGACTACGGCAGCCTGAAGTACATAGGCCTGGCCGCGATCACCCTGCTGGTGACGGTGGTGCTGCGGCGCCTGCTGCGCGGCTTCCTCAAGCAGATCTCGATCCTGCTCGGCCTCGTCGCCGGCACCCTGATATCGATCCCCATGGGAGTGGCGGACTTCGGCGCCGTCTCGGACGCCGACATCATCGGCTTCCCCACGCCCTTCCACTTCGGCGCACCCCAGTTCGCGGCCGCCGCCATCGTCTCCATGTGCATCGTGATGCTGGTGTCGATGACGGAGTCCACCGCCGACGTCCTCGCCCTCGGTGAGATCGTCGAGAAGCCCGCTGACGAGAAGACCCTCTCGGCCGCACTGCGCGCCGACGGGCTCGGCACCGCGATCAGCCCGCTGTTCAACGGGTTCGCCGCCAGCGCCTTCGCCCAGAACGTCGGTCTGGTCGCCATCACCAAGGTCCGCAGCCGCTTCGTCGTCGCGGCGGCCGGCGGCATCCTGATCCTCCTCGGTCTCTGTCCCGTCCTGGCCTCCGTCGTCGCCCTCATCCCCCAGCCCGTCCTCGGCGGGGTCGGCATCGTCCTCTTCGGCACGGTCGCCGCCAGCGGGGTCCAGACCCTGACCGGCGCCGCCCTCGCCCACGGCGACAACGTCCTGATCGTCGCCATCTCCCTCGGCGCGGGCATCATTCCGATCGCCGCCCCCGACTTCTACCACGCGTTCCCCGAGAGCGCCCGGATCGTCCTCGACTCCGGCATCAGCACCGGCTGCGCCGTGGCCGTCCTCCTCAACCTCGGCTTCAACCACCTCGGCCGCCGCCCCGCCGCCCCCGACCCCCTCCCCGCCACACCCGCCGTCCCCTCCCCCACCCACCACTGACCGCCCACCGCCCGTAGGACGCCCCGCCCGGATGCCCGCACGCATCCGGGCGGCTCCGCCATCTCCCCGCGCACGGACGGACGTTCGGGATGCCGCACATCAGGGTGGTGGGGTGCGTGCGGCCGGTCGGAAGGGCGGGCGGCGGCGTTGTACGAGGGAACCCGTCCCTTGTGAGATGAGGAGTCTCGCGTGCCCACTGTGGAGTCACCCGCCGTCGGAACCCTGCTGCGCCGCACCCTCGGCGAGCGCCGAATCGGGCTCGTGGCCTGGCGGTTGCTCGTCCTGCAGATCGCGCATCCGGTGGTCGCGGCCGGCATGGACCAGTACTCCACCTACCGCGCCCACCCCTGGCGCCGGATCGAGCACACGATGGAGAGCGGCAGCCGGCTGTTCTTCGCCGGCCCGGAGGAGCGCCGGCTGGAGGTGGCCCGGCTCCAGCGCACGCACCGGCGCATCCGGGGCACGGACGCGGCGGGCCGGGCCTACGACGCCGAGGACCCGGCGGTGCGCGGCTGGGTGATGGTCACCCTGTACGAGTCCATGACCGCGATGCGGGAGCTCTCCGGGGATCCACTGTCGGCCGGTGAACTGGACGTCCTGTACGCGGAGTTCCTGGACGTGTGCGCCGCGCTCGGGATTGCGGCGGAGGTGCTGCCGGAGTCGGCGGCGGAGGTTCCCGCGTACCTGGACCACCATGTACGGGAGGTGCTGGAGTACGGCGAAGGCGTCCGCCACATGCTCCACGAGATGCTGCGCGAGGCGCCCGTACCGCGCCGGCTCGGCTGGGTGGGGCCCGCCTGGCCGCTGCTGCGGGCGGTGATCGCCCGGACGCTGACCGCCCTGACCGTCGCCGATCTGCCGGCCGCCTGGCACGAACGGTTCGGGACCCGGCGCGGGCGCGGGGGCGCCGTGCTGTCGTGGACACTGCACCACGGGCTGCGCCACGCCATGGCGCTGGCGCCGGAGCACGTGCGCTACCGGCGGCGGTCGGAGGGCGGTACGGCCCCCGGACGGGTGCCGCGGCCGCGGCCCCGGGCGCGCGGCGGGGACTCCCGCCGGGCACGGCTGGAGGCCTTCTACCGCCAGGTGCTGGACCAGACCGGGAACGGCCGGGTCGACTCGGCGGACCTCCAGGCGATGGTGCACACCATGTGCTGGCGCCTGGAACTGCCCGTCGAGCGGGAGGACGAGGTCTACGCCGCGTTCGAGGGCTGGTGGCGGCAGCTGCGCGAGGGCGCGGACACGGACGGGGACGGCGGGGTGGACCGCGAGGAGTTCGTCTCGGCGATGCTGGCCGGCGTGGACCGGGACCCCGACTACCTGTCGAAGGGACTGGTCCCGGCCGTGCGCGCCTTGTTCCGGGCGGCGGACGGGGACGGCAGCGGCCGTCTGGGCCCGGACGAGTACCGGGCCCTGTTCGGCGGACCCCGGACCCACCCGGCCGAGCTCAACGACGGGTTCCGGGAGCTGGACGCGGACGGGGACGGGCAGATCGACGAGGAGGAGTTCGTCGCCGCGTTCTGCGCCTACTTCACCGCCCGGACGGACACGACGGCGGGCACGGCCCTGCTCGGCCGCGCCTGAGCGAAGCCGGGCAGGACCGGGGGCGGCGGGTCCCGGGGGCCGGGTGGTAAATCGGGCGACGGGGCGCGGGGATGTGCCTAGCATCGGGGTGGGGCTCCGCCCCGTCCCGTGTGTCCCGGCCCGTGCCCGGCCCGGTTCGGCCTGCCCTGTTCCGGGTTGCCGAGGCCGATGGCCCGGGTGACTTCGCCCTGCCCCGATTGGCTCCCCCGTGAAATCCCTCGTGCCCGCGGTCCTGCGTGAAGAGCCGCAGTTCGCGCGTCTGTTCCTCGGGCAGTCGCTGTCCGTCCTCGGTGACCGGGTGGCCTTCGTGGCGCTGCCGTTCGCCGTGCTCTCGGTGGGCGGCTCGGCCGCCGAGGTGGGGCTGGTCGCGGCCGCCGGGCTGGTCCCGATGCTGGTCTTCACACTGGTGGGCGGGGTGTGGGCGGACCGCTTTCCCCGTCACCGCATCATGCTGACCTCCGATCTGGTGCGCTGCGTCGTGCAGGGCCTGATGGCCGTCCTGCTGCTCACGGGGTCCGCCGGGGTCCCGGAGCTCCTCGCGCTGATGATCGTGTTCGGGACCGCCGACGCCTTCTTCATGCCCGCCGCCACCGGGCTGGTCCCGCTGGTCGTCGGGCCGGAGCGGCTGCGGGAGGCCAACGCCCTGCGCGGGTTCGTCCACTCGGCCGGGCTGGTCCTCGGGCCGGCCCTGGCCGGCGGCCTGGTGGCGCTGGCCGGTCCGGGCGGGGCCCTGGCGCTGGACGCGCTGACCTTCGCGTTCAGCGCCGCCTTCCTGGCCCGGCTCCGGCCCCGGTCCGTCCTGCGGACCGGTTCCCCGACCGGATCGGACACCGGCGCGGACACCGGCGCGGACACCGGACCGGACACCGGCACGGGCGGCGGCGCCGGTTTCCTGCGCGAGTTGCGTGACGGCTGGGACCAGGTCCGCGGCCGGACCTGGGTGTGGGCCGGGATGGCCGTCATCGGCGTCTACCACGTGGTGGTGCTGCCCTCGGTGTTCGTACTGGGGCCGGTGCTCGCCGACCGGCACTGGGGCGGCGCCGCCGCCTGGTCGGTGGTGGTCGCGGCCTTCGGCCTCGGTTCGATCCTCGGCGACGTGATCGCCTACCGCCTCAAGCCGGCCCGCCCGATGGCCGTGGCCGCCGCCGCGCTGGCCGTGGCCTCCTGCCAGGCGGCGATCATCGGGTCGGGCGGTTCGCTGCTGGTGATCGCCGTCCTCGAAGCCGTCACCGGTGTCGCGGTCTCGCTCGCCTTCGTCCTCTGGGAGACCGCGCTGCAGACCCATGTGCCGGAAGCCGCGCTCTCCCGGGTCAGTTCGTACGACCATCTGCTGTCCACCGGGCTGATGCCGCTGGGCCTGGTGGTCGCCGGGCCCGTCTCCCAGGCCTTCGGGGTGCGCGCCACGCTGCTGGGCATGACGGTGCTCGCGGTTCCGGCAGCGCTGGCCCTGCTGTCCTCGGCGGCCGTACGCAACCTGCCCGCCACCCGTCCCCCGGCCCCGTCCGGCGAGCCGGACGGGACCCCGGCGGGCTCCCTGGCCTGACCTCCGCGGATTTTCAGGCCGGGTCCGCGGGGGTCAGGCGGCCGGCGGCCCCGTTCTGGAGGGTGCCCAGCAGCTCGAAGGCGGTCCGGTCGAGACGGCGTTGGGTGTTGCTGAGGACGATCACCGCCGTGCCGGTCTCGGGGTCGAACGCGACGAAGGAGGCGAAGCCGCCGGTTCCCCCGTTGTGCCAGATCCGCAGGTGCGAGCCCTGCCGGCGGTGCAGACGGTGGGCGTTCCAGCCGAGGTGCATCCAGCTGAAGGGGTTCGTACGGTGCTCGACCCGCCGGGTGAGCCGGATGGCCTCGGTGAGCTCGGCGAGCTCGGCGAGCTCCGTAGGTTCGGCGGGTTCGGCGGGTTCGGCGGGTTCGGCTGCGGTGGCGGCGGCATCGGCGTCCAGTTGGGCCCGCACGTAGGAGACCAGGTCGGTCGCTGTCGACCACAGGCCGCCCGCGCCGGCGAGGTCGGCGAGGTTCCACGGCGGAGTGGGCCGGCCCCGGCCGTCGTGGCCCTGGGCGAGCCGGCCGGGCCGGTCGGCGGGGGCCGACACCAGGGTGTCGGACAGACCCAGTGGGGCGCACACCTGTGAGGTGATCAGTTCCCCGTAGCCGAGGCCGGCGCGGCGGGCCAGGGCCAGTCCGAGGAGTCCGGCGCCGAGGTTCGAGTAGTGCGTCCGCCGGCCCGGTGCGGACCGGAGCCGGGTGCGGGCCAGCCCGGACAGCAGCACCTCGGCCGTGCAGTCGGCGTACGGGTCGGGGGTGCGGGGGTGCAGCAGGGCCCGCAGGAACATGCCCCGGGGCAGCCTGGGCAGTCCGGAGGTGTGGGTGGCCAGGTGGCGCAGGGTGATCTCCCGGCCGCCCCGGGAGGGGACGACCGTCCCCTCGGGGAGCAGGGCGGCCAGGGGTTCGTCGAGGGAGACCGTGCCGGCGACCGTCATCCGGGCGAGGGCCAGCGCGGTGAAGGTCTTGGTGACCGAGCCGATCTCGAAGAGCGTGTCGGCGTCCGGGGCCCCCGCCAGGGCGCCTGCGCCTGTGCTCGTGCCTGGGCCTGTGCGCGTGCCTGGGCCTGCGGTGCTGCCGCCTGCGCTGCCGGCTCCGGCGAATCCCAGTCGGCCGTCGGCGACGGCGGCGACCACCACACCGGTGTGCCGGCGGGCGAGCCGGTCGGCGGTGGCCCGGGCGAGGGCGTCGAGTTCCTGTGCCGTGTCCATGCCTGAATCATCCGGCCGGGCGGTCCGCCGCCGACTGCGTCCGGATGATGATTCGGGGCCACCGCCGTCCGCCTTGGGAAGGAGCGGTTCCGATACGAAAGTGAGTAGTGGGCCTCGGTTGATCGCCACGCGGCGGGGTAGCGGAGCGGCATGGAGACCAAGCACCCCGAGAGCCCGTCCGCCTCCGCCGCAACCGCAACCGCCGCCGCCGCTGCCGCTGCCGGCCATGAGATGGCGCCGCCGCCCGTGATCGACGTGCCCTCTCTGACCAGGGCGCTGGACGGAGAGCACGCGGCGGTCCGGGAGCGGGTGCGCGGGAGCCTGACGCGGTACGCCTCCGTCCTCGAAGACGCGGAGGAACTCGGCTTCGACGCGTTCCGGGAGCGGGTGCGGGAGGTGGTCGTGGAGCTGGCCGCGACGGGCCAGACCGGGATGGGTTTCCCCGTCGAGTACGGCGGGGGCGGGGATGTCGGGGCCTCGATCGCCGCGTTCGAGACGCTGGCCTTCGGTGATCTGTCGGTCCTCGTCAAGTCCGGTGTGCAGTTCGGGCTCTTCGGCGGCGCGATCCTGCACCTGGGGACCCGGCACCACCACGAGACCCTGCTCCCCCGTCTGGTCACCGGCGAGCTCATGGGCTGTTTCGCGATGACCGAGACCGGCCACGGATCGAATGTGCAGGCGCTCGGCACCGTCGCGGAGTACGACCCGGCGAGCGGCGGGTTCCTCGTCACCACCCCTGATGAGCAGGCGCGCAAGGACTACATCGGGAACGCCGCCCGCCATGCCGAACTCGCCGTGGTCTTCGCACAGTTGAAGGTGGAGGGCCGGTCCCGGGGCGTGCACGCCCTTGTGGTGCCGCTGCGGAGCGGGGGCAAGCTCCTCCCCGGGGTCCGGATCGAGGACGACGGCCGCAAGATGGGCCTCAACGGAGTCGACAACGGCCGCATCTCCTTCGACGGGGTGCGGGTGCCGCGCGAGGCCCTGCTCGACAGGTTCGCCCGGGTGACCGCCGAGGGGGTCTACGAGAGTCCGATCGACAACCCGGACCGGCGCTTCTTCACCATGCTCGGCACCCTGGTGCAGGGCCGGGTCAGCGTGTCCGGCGCCGGGATCAGCGTGGCGAAGACGGCCCTGACCGTCGCCACCAAGTACGCGGTACGGCGACGGCAGTTCGCCACGGCCCCGGGCGAGCGGGAGCGGGTGCTCCTGGACCACGGGACCCACCAGCGCCGCCTGCTGCCGCTGATCGCCCGCACCTACGCCCTCGACTCCGCGCAGGAGGTCGTACGCGCCCAGCTCCACGCGGTGTTCTCGGCCACCGGCGCGGACGCGGGCGCGGACGGTGGTGCCCGGGACGAGGGTGCGGGCGGGGCGGAGGAGGCGCGGGAGCGCCGCCGGCTGGAGTCCCGGGCCGCCGGGCTCAAGGCGCTCAGCACCTGGAACGCCACCCGGGTGGTCCAGGAATGCCGCGAGGCCTGCGGCGGCGCCGGCTATCTCGCGGTCAACCGTTTCGCCGCCCTCAAGGCGGACAGCGATGTCTTCACCACCTTCGAGGGCGACAACCACGTACTGCTCCAGCTGGTCGCCAAGGGCCTGCTGACCGATCACGCGAGCGAGTTCGAGGACCTGGACCAGCTGGGCACGGTCCGCTACGTCACCGGGCTCGCCGTCGAGACGCTCATCGAGCGGACCTCCGCCCACAAGCTCCTCGAACGCGTGCGGGACCTGCTGCCGGGCGGTGAGGAATGGGACCGGGAGGCCGCCCTGCTGGACCCGGAGTACCAGCTGGCCATGCTCCGCTTCCGCGAGGAGCACATGCTGGCGGGCCTGGCCCGGCGGATCAAGCGCGGGATCGACCGGACGGGAGATCCGGCGGAGGTGCTCGCGCAGGTGCAGGACCACGCCGTCGCGCTGGCCCGCGCCCATGTCGAGCGGCTGGCCGCGGAGGCCTTCGCCGAACGGGTGGACCGGCTGCCCGACGGGGGCAACAAGGAGGCGCTCGGGCTGCTCCGCGACCTGTCGGCGCTGTCGATGATCGAGGCGGACCGGGCCTGGTTCATGGAGCACGGCCGGCTGACCGTCCAGCGCTCCAAGGCGATCGGCCGCGAGGTCGCCGGCCTCTGCCGGCAGGTCCGCCCGCTGGCCGTCGACCTGGTCGACGCCTGGGCCGTCCCGGCCGCCGTGCTGCGCGCTCCGGACCTCGTCGGCTGAGCCGCCCGTCTGTCCGTACGCCCGGCGCGGGGCGTACGGACAGACGGCGCGGGGCGTACGGGCGGTATGGCCGGATCTGTTCGGTGTGGCACCACGCGGGGTTTACGGGCTGGTAACTTCCGGAATTCGATCTTGCTCCACCCGCAGTTCACCCTGCGCCGCACGAAGGAAACCCCGTGATACGTCCGCGCCATGCGGCAGTTCCCGCCCTCACCGTCGCCCTCGGCGCCGTCCTCTCCCTCGCCGTGCTGCCCGCCCCGGCCGCGCTCGCGGCCCCCGCGGACGGTGGCACTCCCCATCTGGACGCGGTCGAGCGGACCCTGCGCCAGGTCTCCCCCGGGCTGGAGGGCAGCGTATGGGAGCGGACCGCCGGCAACCGGCTCGACTCCTCCGCCCCCGGCGGCGCCGACTGGCTGCTCCAGACGCCCGGCTGCTGGGGCGATCCGGCCTGCGCGGACCGTCCCGGCGCCCGCCGGCTGCTGGACAAGACCGCCGAGAACATCGCGGCCGCCCGCCGCAGTGTGGACGTCTCCACCCTCGCCCCGTTCCCCGAGGGCGGGTTCCAGGACTCGATCGTGGCGGGCCTGAAGCGGGCGGCGGCGGCCGTCCCCGCCGACGGCCGGCTGGACGTACGGATCATGGTCGGCGCGGCGCCCGTCTACCACTCGACGGTGGTCCCCTCGAAGTACCGCGACGAACTGCTGGCGAAGCTCGGGCCGGCCGCCCGGAACATCCGGCTCAACGTCGCCTCCATGACCACCTCGAAGACGGCGTTCTCCTGGAACCACTCCAAACTGCTGGTGGTGGACGGCACTTCGGTCATCACCGGCGGCATCAACAGCTGGAAGGGCGACTACCTCGACACCGCCCACCCGGTCGCGGACGTGGACCTCGCCCTGACCGGGCCGGCCGCCGGTTCGGCCGGCGCCTATCTGGACACCCTGTGGGACTGGACCTGCCGCAACAAGTCCAGCTGGAGCAGCGTGTGGTTCGCCTCCTCGGCCGGCGCCGACTGCATGCCCACGCTCCCGCGCGACACCGCCCCGGCGGACGGCCAGGATCCGGCGGGCGGCCAGGGTCCGGCGGGCGGTCCGGGCGGCGGCCGTCCGGATGCCGGGGTGCCGGTCCTGGCCGTCGGCGGTCTCGGCGTGGGCATCAAGGACCGTGATCCGGCCTCCCCGTTCGCGCCCGTGCTGCCGACCGCCGCCGACACCAAGTGCCTGGTGGGCCTGTACGACCGGACCAACGCCGACCGCGACTACGACACGGTCAACCCCGAGGAGAGCGCGCTGCGGACGCTCATCGGCTCCGCCACCCGGCACGTCGAGATCTCGCAGCAGGACGTGAACGCCACCTGCCCGCCGCTGCCCCGCTACGACATCCGGCTCTACGACACCCTGGCCGCCAAGCTGGCCGCCGGGGTCAAGGTCCGCATCGTGGTCAGCGACCCGGCCAACCGCGGTGCGGTGGGCAGCGGCGGGTACTCGCAGATCAAGTCCCTGGACGAGGTCTCCGACGTGCTGCGCGGGCGCCTGACCGCACTCACCGGCGACGCCGGGAAGGCCCGGGCAGCGATGTGCTCGAACCTCCAACTGGCCACGTTCCGCAGCTCCGACAGTCCGACCTGGGCCGACGGGCACCCTTACGCCCAGCACCACAAGCTGGTCTCCGTGGACGGCTCCGCCTTCTACATCGGCTCGAAGAACCTCTACCCGTCCTGGCTCCAGGACTTCGGCTACGTGGTGGAGAGCCCGGCGGCCGCGGACCAGCTGACCGCCTCCCTGCTGGACCCGCAGTGGCGCTACTCGAAGGCCACCGCCAGCTACGACCACGAGCGCGGGATCTGCCGGGGCTGACCCGGACCCCCGCCCCGGACTCCGACCCCGGACGCCGGCCCGGGGGTGACTGTCGGTGGTCCCGCCTACGCTGGATCACCGACAGCCACCCCCGCCCCGCGCCGACCCCGCGCGGGGCGGATCCGAAGGAGAACCGCCCGTGTCCGCCGACGCCCCGCCCACCGAACCCGCCCCGGCTTTCCCGCGTGCCGTCCCCGTGGACGGCCGCGAGCCCTTCGGCCGCCGGTTCGCGCTGGTGGACGGAGCCCGGGGACTGCTCCGCCCGCCGGACCTGAGCGCCGTCGGGGCCTTCCGTACGGACGGTGGCGACGGGCCCGGTGGAGCCGGTGGAGCCGCTGGGGCGACCGCCCCCGCCGCCGACCTGGACGGCCGCTGGGGCTATCTCGACGGCCGGGGCAACTGGCGGAACACCCCCGCGCTGGAGCACGCCACCGACTTCGACGGGGCGGGCCTGTCCCGGTTCCGATCCGAAGGGTTGTGGGGCTATGCCGGCACGGACGGGGCCCCGGCGGTCCCCGCCCGGTTCGCCGAGGCGGGCCCGTTCTCGCACGGGCTGGCCGTCGTACGGACCGGTGCGGGCGTGGGGTACGCCGACACCGCCGGCACCGTGGTGATCGGTGGAACGTATCGTGCGGCGGGGCTCTTCGGGCCCAACGGGCTCGGCGGTGTCATGCTGCCCGACGGCCGCTGCGGATATGTGGACCGGGAGGGCCGCACCGTCATCTCCCCCCGCTTCGACGGGGCCCGGCCGTTCAATCGGGGCGGCACCGCGCCGGTGCGCCTCGACGGACTGTGGGGGCTCATCGACAGCGGCGGGGAGTGGGTGGTCCCGCCGTCGTTCCGGCTCTTCGGCGCCTTCGACGCGAACGACCTCGCGTACGTGGTCGGCGAGGAGGCCGGGGAGTCCTTCGCCGGATTCGTCGACCCGGGCGGAAAGGTGCTCGTGCGCCGCGACGGGGAGATGGACGACGTCCTGCGCTGCGGCCTGCTGAGGGTCGGCGACCACTACACGCGCGGCTTCCTGGACGCCACCGGCGCCCCGGCGATCGAGGCGGTCTACGAGTGGGCCGACGCCTTCGACGACGGCGGAGCCGCCGTGGCCCGGGCCGCCGAGCCCCGGAGCTGGGGCGTGCTGCGGTCGGACGGCTCGTTCGTCCCCGTCCCGCACCCCGAACCCCTCACCGACGAGGACAGCTGGATCGTGGGCTTCGACGGCGGCCACGGCCTCGCGCCCTTCCTCACCCGGGACGGGGACATCGTCCATGTGGACCGGGAGGGCCGAGACCTGTGCCGCGTCCGATCCGACGGCTCCCCGTCCTCCCCTTCGGACGGCAGCACGGTCGCCCTGGTCGACGCGGCGGGCCGGACGCTCTGGCAGGACACCGCCTCGCCCGGCACCTTCACGCGCCCCCGGCCCTTCCTCGCCGCCGACGCGCGCACCCATGTCGACCACACCGAGGTCTGGGAGGGCGACCTCCGCGCGGCCGTCCGGGAACTCCTCGACCGCCCCGCCCGGGAGTTCCGCCCCTGCTCCCTGGTCTTCGACCGCAACGAGGACCCGTACGACCTCACCGGACTCGACGCGTACGACCTGGAGCGCACCCACCGGGGGGCGATACGTGTCGTGGCGAGCACCTGGCTGGCCGCCGAGGTCCTCACCGAGTACCCCTTCCTCCGGGACGAGACCCAGACGCTCTTCGCGGAGATCCTCGACACCTGCGAGCAGCGGCTGCGCGCGCTGTTCTCCGCGCCGCTCGCCGACGCGGCCGACCTGCTGCGCTCGGGCGACGGCGAATGGACCGCCGTCTGGGAGGTGGAGGGCCGTCGGCTGGGCCTCCAGCTGTTCGAGCAGATCGGGGACGGGGACCAGGAGCTCCAGATCTGGCTCGCCGTCACCGGCCCCTGACCGGCCCCCGACCGGCTCCGGACCACCGTCCGACCACCTGACCCGGCCGCCGCTGTCCGCTGCCGCGACCCGCCGCGCCGCCCCGGGTCGTTGACCGGGGCGGCCGCCCGTGGTGGGTTCGCTCCCATGCGCAACAGCCGCCCACCCCGCACCCGGCCCGTCCCCGAGGAACCACCGGTCCCCCTCCCCTACGCCGATCCGGCCTTCCTCGCGGACCCGTACCCGCTGTACCGGCGGCTGCGCGAGGAGGGGCCGGTGCGCCGGGTCCTCATCGCGGGCGGGCTGGATGCCTGGCTCGTCACCCGCCACGAGGACGCGCTCGCGGCCCTGTCCGACCCCCGCCTCAGCAGCGACGTACGCGACGGCTCCGACACCCGGCTGCTGCGGCAACTGCCCGACACCGAGCGCGAGTCGCTGCTGGGCACCATGCTGCGCAGCGACCCGCCCGACCACACCCGGCTGCGCCGGCTGGTCTCCCAGGCGTTCACCGCCCGCCGGGTGGCCGGGCTGCGGCCCAGGATCCAGGAGGTGACCGACCGGCTGCTGGACTCGGTCGCCCCGGCCGGGCGCGCCGATCTCGTCGCGGACTTCGCGCTGCCGCTCCCGGTCACCGTGATCGGGGAGCTGCTCGGGGTGCCGGTGGACGAACGGCACGAGTTCCAGCACTGGACCGACCGCATGATCATGCGCGGCTCCGAGCCGCCGGACCCGGCCGTCGTGAACGAGGCCTGGCTGCACATGCGGGCGTACGTCACGGGCCTGATCCGGGACAAGCGGGCCGACCCCGGCGACGACCTGCTGAGCGCCCTGGTCACCGCCCGGGACGAGGAGCGGCGGCTGACCGAGGACGAGCTGGTGGCGATGGTGTTCCTGCTGCTGGCCGCCGGCTACATCACCACCGTCAATCTGATCGCCGGCGGTATCGCCATGCTGCTCACCCACCCCGACCAGCTCCGTCTGCTGAGCTCCGATCCGGGCCTGCTGCCGGGCGCGGTCGAGGAGTTCCTCCGCTACGACGGCCCGGTCAGCCCGGGCATCGCCCGGTTCGCCCGCGAGGACCTGGAGATCGCGGGGGTGCGGGTGCCGCGCGGGGCGACCGTACTGATCGGGTCGGCGCCCGCCGACCGGGACCCGGAGCGGTTCGCGGACCCCGACCGGCTGGACATCACCCGGCCGGACAACGCACACCTGGCCTTCGGGCACGGCATCCACTACTGTCTGGGCGCTCCGCTGGCCCGCCTGGAGGGCCAGATCGCCATCGGCACCGCCCTGCGGCGACTGCCCGGTCTCGCCCTCGCGGTCCCCCCGGCGGACCTCCCGTGGCGCCCGGGCGGGCTCCGCGGCCCGCTGGCCCTGCCGGTGACCTTCACCCCGCCGCACTGATCCGGTCGTGAACCGAACACGGGAGCCCGCTGATGCGCCTGTACGCCCAGACCCCGGCCCGTCGTCACCGGCAGGTGCTCGCGGATCTGATCGCCGTGGCCCTGATCGCCGCGGCGGTGTGGTTCGCGCTGACCGTCCACGATGTGATCATGCTGTTGGCCGAGCCCGGGCGGAAGGTGGAGAGTTCCGGCGACGGGCTGGCCTCGGCGCTGGGCGATGCCGGTGACGCGGCCTCGGACGTCCCGCTGGTCGGCGGGCTGCTGGAGAAGCCGTTCCGGTCGGCGGCCGATGCCGGTACGGGTCTCGCGGATGCCGGGGAGTCCCTCCAACACACGGTCGGCCAGGTCGCGGCGCTGGCCACCGCCGCGCTGATCGTCGTACCGGTGGCCTTCGTGCTGCTGCTGTGGCTGCCCGCGCGGCTGCGGTGGATCCGGCGCGGTGCCACCGTCCGGCGCCTGCTGGAGACCCCCGGCGGCGCCGACCTGCTCGCCCTGCGCGCCCTCACCGGCCCGATCCGCGACCTGGCCGCCCTCCCGGTCCCTCCGGGCGGCCTCGCCGACGCCTGGCGCCGCGGCGACCCGCAGACCATCGACGACCTCGCGGCGATCACCCTGAAACGCGCGGGTCTACGCCCCTGACCCACCCGGCGCCCCGGGCCGGGAACGCGCACGGCAGGATGAGCCGTACCCGCCCGACGAGGAGACCCCGTGCGCCACCGTCCACTGCTGTCCGTCCTGGTCCCGGCCGTCGTTCTGGCCGGCGTGTTGGCCGCAGGAGCCGTCGTACTGATCCGGGACGACGGGGGGCGGGAGGACGGGACGCTGGACATGGCGCGGATGATGGAGGTCCTGCCCCGCGGCGGGGAAGTGCAGGGGTATCGGGCGACGTTCGCCCATCCCGCCCTGAGTCTGGGACCGAGCACCGATTTCCTGTGCGGCTCCATGCACAGCGCGCTGATATCGCACGTACGCGCCCCGATCGCCTCGACGATGGTCGTCCTGACGGACCGGGCCCGCCCCGACGAGAAATACCAGGTGGAGTCCTACAGCTATGCCGAGGACCTCGCGGTGACGGTGATGCGGGAGCTTCGGGCGGCGATGCCGGGATGCGCCACCTACAACGCCGAGTACGCGGACCTCTACCACCAGTTCGGGCTGAAGGAGGTCCCGCCCGCGTATCCGGTCGGGGACGAGGCGCTGGCCTACCGCGTCCTCGAACCGCCGCCCGGCATGACGTCCGGCGGCACCATACCCGTCGAGCCCTCCGAGTTGGTGGACACCGGCCGGACCGTCACGTTCGTCCGCACCGGCAGTGTCGTCACCCAGTACAAGAGCCTGCCGCCGCGCCGGGTCTTCGAGGCCTTCGAGGGCCGGTTCCGGCGGGCCTCGGAGGCGGCCCGGGGCTGACACGGGGGCTCCGGGGGGCGCGGCCTCAGTCGCCTCCGCCGCCACACGAGGAACCTCCGCCGCAGGAGGAGTCCCCGCCGCATCCGTACCCGCCGCTGTCGCCGCCTCCCGAGCCTCTGCGGCGGCGCTGCGGGGAGCGGGCCGAGCGCCTGGAACGCAGGGCGCCGATCAGGATCACCAGCAGGACGAAACCGGCTATCAGCAGAAACTCGAACATGCGGCCCCCTGGGATCCCGATCACCCGTGCGCGCGCACGGCGTGTGTCCGAGGACGATGCCCGTCCGGGCGCGGTGGCGCAACCCTTTGTGGACACATCCGGGACCGGCGGGGAAGGCCCGCGGGCGGGCCGGCTCAGTCGGCCAGCAGGGACGCGAGGCGGGTCGCGGTTCGTTCTCCGGCCCGCTGCCTGATCAGGCCCTCCTTGGCGGACGCGCGGAGCCTGACGTGCGAGGCGCTCTCCGTCCCCCGCGCGACCAGCGCGGTGACCACCACCGGGTTCAGCCCGCCGAGACCGCCGCCGGTCACCACGCGGATCACCACATGGTCCTCGGAGGCCGGGACGGGCGGGGAAGCGACCGGCCGGCCGGCCCGGTGGAGAAAGGCGGACAGCTGCCGCACGGCCCGGTCGAACGGCAGCGGGACGACCAGGTCGACCTCGCGGGTGTTCTTGGGCATCAGCCGGGCCACGAACCCGGTCAGCCGACGACCGGCGCCACCCCCGCTGGCGGCGCCCAGCGCGGCCAGCCCCTCCACCAGGTACCGGTCCTCCCCCTGCCCGAGGTCCGGGCCCGGGCCCGGGTCCGGGGCCGGGTCCGGGTCCGGGTCCGGGGCATGCTCCCGTTCCCGTTCCGGCCGCTCTTCTCGTTCCACCGGGCCCCCGTGTCGCGTTGACCGCGCCCGGCTCGTCGCGGACGCGCGAGGCATCCTACGCCGGGCTCTGATTGCCGCGCGGGCCACGGGGCAGTCGCCGGACAGGCGCACCGCACGTCTTGGGTTCCGAGAGTTCGAGGGAAGGCCAGGTGGTTCCCACCATGAGCACCACAGAGCGACAGACGCCCGTCACCGACGAACCGGTGGGCGCACTCGTATCGCGCGCCTCGCAGCAGTTGTCGGAGTTGGTGCGCGAGGAGATGCGGCTGGCACGGATGGAGATGACGCGGAAGGGCAGGCGGTACGGGCGAGGGGGCGGCCTCTTCGGCACCGCCGGACTGGTGGGCGTGCTCGCGGCCCAGGCCCTGGTGGCGGCCGGAATAGCCGCGCTGGCCCTGGCCCTTCCGGTCTGGGCCTCGGCCCTGGTCGTCGCCGCGTTCCTGGCGGTGATCGCGGCCGTGGCCGCGCTGGCCGGCCGGAAGCAGATCTCCCGGGCCGGTGCGCCGGCCCCCGAGCAGACCATCGACAGCGTCAGGGCGGACCTGGCCGAGATCAAGGAGAAGGCACACCGATGAACGAGAACATCCAGGACGGACCGAACGGGGGCAAGGACATCGACAACACCCCTGCCGCCCACCCCGCCGCCCCCTCCACCCCCTCCGACCCCGCGACCGAGGAACAGCGCCGGCAGGTGGAACACACCCGTGAGGAGCTCGGCCGCACCGTGGAGGCCCTCGCGGCCAAGGCCGACGTCAAAGGGCGGGCCAAGGAGAAGACGGACGCCATCGTGGGCCCGGCCGCGGACAAGGCCGCCCAGGTCGCCGAGCAGGTCCGCGAGAAGGCGGAGCGGGCCGCGCACCTGGTCACGGACCACGCACCCGAACCGGTGGTCGACACGGCCGGGCGGGCGGTGTCCGCGGCACGGGCCAACCGCACCCCGATCCTCGTCCTGGGCGCGGCCGCCGTGCTCGTCCTGCTGGTCCGCCGCAAGCGGGGATCCCGGCGATGAGGGCGTCCAAGGTGGCGTACAGGCCGGTGGGACTCGTCCTCGGCGCCGCCAGCGGGATGATCGCGGGTGCCGCGTTCCGGCAGGTGTGGAAGGTCGTCGAGGGCGAGGGCGACGCGCCCAACGCCACCGACGAGGACCGCCCCTGGGGGCAGATCCTGTTGGCGGCGGCCGTGCAGGGGGCGATCTTCGCCGTGGTGAAGGCCTCCGTCGATCGGTCGGGCGCCGTCGCCGTACGGCGGCTGACCGGCACCTGGCCCGGCTGACCGGCCCCTGGCCGGTTGAGCGGCGCGGGCCGGGGAAGGCGCACGGAGAGGACGGAGAGGCCCCGAGCGCGGGCCCCGTACCCACCTCCCCGGACGGAGTGACGACATGCGCACCACGGCAGCACGGCTGATGGGCGGGGCCACCCTCGCGTACGGGGTGGCGGTCGTCCGCCGTCCCGGAGTCCTGGCCCGCCCCTGCGGGCTGCCGGAAGACGGCACCACCGGCCTGCTGATCCGGGCGCTGGGCGTCCGTGACGCGGTGATCGGCGCCGCCATGGTCGTCCTGCCCGCCGGATCCGCCCTGCGCACGGCGGTGATCTGCCGGGTGTTGGCCGACGCCGGGGACGCGGTGCTCTTCGGCACCTGTCTGCCCGGCGCCAAGGAGCGCGTCAAGGCGGCCTCGGTGGCGGCGGGTTGGGCCGCCCTGTGCGGGTGGACGCTGACCGGCGGCCGGCCCTCGGCCGCTCCCCTCGTCGAACCCGCCGCCAACGTGGCCGTACGGGCCGCCCGTTCGGTCAGCCATGCCGAGCTCTGAGCACGGAACGTCGGAACACGGGACGTCGGAGCACGGCCTGGGGGAGCGCGGGCGTTTGTCCGCCGGGAGGGCGGGCAGCCGCGTCAACAAATGAAGGGCCCCGGGACGGAGGCCGGTTATGTCGACGAACACCCTGATAGCGATCATCGTCTTCGCCGTTGTCGTGGTGGTGGTCATCACCGCACTGGCGTCGATGTTGGCCCGACGGCGCCATCTGCGGCGCAGGTTCGGACCCGAGTACGAGCGCACGGTCGAGGAGAAGGGCGGCAGACTCGCCGCCGAACGCGAGCTGCGTGCCCGCGAGGAACGGCACGAGAAGCTGGAGATCAAGGAACTGCCCGCCGACCGGCGCCGGCAGTACGCCGAGGAGTGGAGCGGCGTCCAGGAGCACTTCGTGGACCACCCCGAAGGCTCGCTGGTCGAGGCCGACGACCTCGTGTCGCGGCTGATGAAGGAGCGCGGCTACCCCGGCGAGGGGTACCAGGGTGCGGTCCGTGACCTGTCGGTCGAACACGGCCGGACGCTGGAGCAGTTCCGGTCCGCGCACGCGGTGAAGGAGCGCAGCGGGAACGGTGGGGCGACGACCGAGGAGCTCCGAGGGGCGATGGTCCGGTACCGCGCCCTGTTCGAGGAACTGCTCACCGACCAGAGGAGCGGATGAGATGCGCATACGGAACGAGAACGAGAAGGAGACGGCCGGACCCGGACCGGTCACGGAACCGGGCGCGGGACCGGGCGCGGCCGCGGGCTCCGGTCTGAGCACGGAGGACCTGGCCCATCCGACCGGGAGCCCTGGCGGGTACGAGGGCGAGGGCGAGGGCCGGCAGGCGCCGACGCAGGCGCCGGCTCCGCTCTACCCCGGCGAGGCCGATCCGGCCCCGCAGTCCCGCCGGGTGGGACCGCTCGACGACGCGGACCTCGGGGACGCCGACCTCGACGCGACCTCGGACGCCGCCACCGCGCCCGAGGAGACCTGGACCTCGGACGGGGCCGAGCCCCTGCTCGGCACGGGGGAGGCGGAGCGGTACCGCAAGGCGTGGAGCGAGATCCAGGGCCGCTTCGTGGACGATCCGCAGGACTCCGTGCGGTCTGCGGACACCCTGGTCGCCGAGGTGATGCAGACGCTCGCCCAGTCCTTCGCCTCCCACAAGCAGGGGCTGGAGGGCACCTGGGACCGCGGCGAGCAGGTGGCGACGGAGGACCTGCGGCTCGCACTCCAGCACTACCGGTCCTTCTTCAACCGGCTGCTCGAAACCTGAGCGGTGGACGGTCCTTCGGGCCCCCCTCCCGGCGCCTCGCCGTCGGGAGGGGGGCCCGCCGTCGTACCGTCCCCGTCCCCGTCGTCGCCGTCCTCGCCCTCGCCCTCGCCCTCGTCCGCATCGGCGGCCGCGTACGCGCGCAGGCGCACGGTGACCGTGTTGACCACGGCCACCAGCGGGACGGCGACGACGGCTCCGCCGATCCCGGCGACCAGCCCGCCGGTGGAGACGGCCAGCAGGACCGCCAGCGGATGCACCCGCACCGCCCGCCCGAGGATGAAGGGTTGCAGCACATGGCCCTCGATCTGCTGGACGAGGAGCACCACCAGCAGCGCCATCAGCGCGGTGAACACGCCCTGGGTGACCAGGGCGACGATCACCGCGAGGGCGCCGGAGGCCACGGCTCCGACCAGCGGGACGAAGGAGGCCAGGAAGATCACGACGGCGATGGGGACAGCCAGCGGCACGCCGAGGAAGTAAATGCCGAGCCCGATGAACAGGGCGTCGATGAAGGCGACGATCATCGTGCCGCGGATGTACGCGGTGAGGGTGTGCCAGGCCGGCGGGCCCGCGTCGGCCATCCCGGGCCGGGCCGCCGCCGGGAGCAGTTTGAGGGTCCACCGCCAGATGCGGGGGCCGTCGTAGAGCAGGCAGAACGTGCAGAACATCGCCAGCAGCATGCCGGTGATGACCTCCACCAGGACCGTCACTCCGTGCAGGCCGGTCGAGGTGATGTCGCTGGCGCTCGTGCCGATGGCGTCGCTCAGTCGGTCGGCGACATCGTTGATCTGTGCTTCCGTGACGTGGAACGGGCTGTCGAGCAGCCACTGCTTCAGCTCGGCGATGCCTTCCTGGAGCCGCCCGGACAGGGTGTCAAGGTTGTCGAGCACCTGCCAGACGACGAACCAGCCGACCAGTCCGAGCACCAGGAACCCGCTGACGGCGGTCACCGCCGTGGCGAGGCCCTGGGAGAGGCCCAGGCGGTGCAGCCGGGCCACGGTCGGCTGGAGCAGGGCGGTGACCAGCAGGGCGACGACGAACGCCAGGGCGACCAGCCGGACCGCGCCGATCACCCGCATCACCACCCACAGCGCGGCGGCGAGCACCAGGAACCGCCAGGCGGCCTCGGCCGCGACCCGGAGGCCCCAGGGCACGGCCGCGGCGGGGTCCGGGGGGCGCCCGCGCGCCTTGCGGGTGCGCGCCCGGTGTTCGGCCTGTAGGGCGTACTCCGCCTCGCGGGCGGCGTCGCGGCGGGCCAGGGCGCGTGCCCGCTGTTCCGCGACGGAGGCCGTTCCGTGTCTCAGGCGGTCGATCCACCCGTGGGGTCCGGACATCCGGCGCCTCCCTCCGCAGCCCCGCTCCTGCTCCTGCTCCGCGTGTGCCGGTGGACGCTCGCCTTCTGCCCCCTTTTCGCCCGCTCAGCCGGACGGGCCCCCACCATCGCGCACAGTCCGGCCCCGTCGCGCTCCGCAACCGGCCGGTTTGCCACCGGACCGCCGGGGCACACGTCGGGAATGCCGGAGACCGCGGAGACCTCGGAGACATCGGGTACAGCCGAACCGGGAGAGGGGAGAACCCTCACCACCCGGGTGCCGGCACGGCTGGACCGGCTGCCGTGGTCCCGCTGGCACTGGATGATCGTGGTCGGGCTGGGCACGGTCTGGATCCTGGACGGTCTGGAAGTCACCGTGGTCGGCAGCATCGCCAGCCGCCTCTCCGAGGAGGGCAGCGGCCTGTCCATCAGCGACGCCCAGGTCACCGGGCTCGCCGCGGCCCTCTACGTCGCGGGGGCCTGCTCCGGCGCGCTGTTCTTCGGCCGCCTCACCGACCTGTTCGGCCGCAAGAAGCTGTTCCTGATCACCCTGGCCGTGTATCTGGCGGCCACGGCCCTCACCGCCCTGTCCTTCTCCTCCTGGTGGTTCTTCCTCTTCCGTTTCCTGACGGGTTTCGGCATCGGCGGGGAGTACGCGGCCATCAACTCGGCGATCGACGAACTGATCCCGAGCAAGTACCGCGGCCGGGTGGACCTCATGATCAACGGCAGCTTCTGGCTCGGCGCGGTCGCCGGGGCGCTGCTGTCCGTCCTGGCCCTGAACACCGAGATCTTCGCCCCCTCGGTGGGCTGGCGGCTGACCTTCGCCCTCGGTGTCGTGCTCGGCCTGGTCATCCTGCTGGTCCGCCGCCATGTCCCGGAGAGTCCGCGCTGGATGTTCCTGCACGGCCGGGCGGAAGAGGCGGAGGACCTGGTGGCCGAGGTGGAACGGCGGGTCGAGGCGGAGACGGGGCGGCGACTGCCGGAACCGGGCCCGGCCCTCACCGTCGTCGTCCGCGGCAGCATCGGCTTCGGGGAGATCGCGAGGACGGTGTTCCGGACGTATCCGCGGCGGGCGGTGCTGGGCCTGTCCCTCTTCGTCGGGCAGGCGTTCCTCTACAACGCGATCACCTTCGGCTTCGGGTCGATCCTGGTCGGCTTCTTCGACGTGTCCAGCTCCGTCACCGGCTACTACTTCGCCGTCATCGCCTTCGGGAACTTCCTCGGCCCGCTGTTCCTCGGCCGGCTCTTCGACAGCTGGGGGCGGCGGCCGATGATCTCCGGCACCTATCTGCTGTCCGGGCTCCTGCTCTTCGCGACCGCATGGCTCTTCGGTGCCGGCCGGCTCGATGCCGTGACGATGACCGCGTGCTGGTGCGCGGTCCTCTTCTTCGCCTCCGCGGGGGCCAGTTCGGCCTATCTGACGGTGAGCGAGGTCTTCCCCATGGAGACCCGGGCGATGGCCATCGCCTTCTTCTACGCGATCGGCACCGCCGCGGGGGGCATCTCGGGCCCCCTCGTCTTCGCCGGCCTCACCTCCAGCGGGGTGGTCTCCGACGCGGTCCTGGCCTTCTGTATCGGTGCCGCGCTGATGGTGGCCGCCGGGCTCGTCGCGGTCTTCTACGCCGTGGCCGCCGAGGGCCGCTCCCTGGAGGACGTCGCCACGCCGCTGTCGGCCCGTACCTGACCCGCGGGGCCGGAGCCGGGCAGGGCCAGGCCCGAGGCCGGGCCGGTCAGCCGGCGGCCTGTTCGGCGGCGCGGATGCGGGCGGAGAACTCCTTGGCGGTGAGCCGTTCGAGGGTTCCGCCGTGCCGGCGGGCCAGGTCGTCGGCCGTCCGCGGGTCGGACTCGTTCAGGTCGACGATGAGCAGCGCCGCCCCGTCCTCGACCCGGCTGCTCAGCATGATCATGCCCGCGCCGCCCTCCTGGGCCCAGCCCTCCTCGGCCGCGTTGCCGAGGGCCACTCCGGCCGCCGCGCCCAGGAAGACGCCGATGGGGCCGCCCAGCAGGCCGAGGAGGCCGCCGGCCAGGCCGGCGCCGGCGGTGGTCAGGCCCGCGCCGGGGACATGGCTCTCCGGTACGTCCAGGAGTCCCTCGGGCGACCGCTCCAGTACGGCCGCCTGGCGCAGGCCCGGGAGGTCGACGGCTTCCGTGTAGGCCGCCCGGCAGGCCGGAGGGCTCGCGAAACCGATCAGCAGCACGTGGTGGCCGTCCGCCATGTCCGATGCCTTCCGTCGTGTCCTGTCGCGGCGTGTCCTGTCGCACGGGTTCGGGCCGCCTGGGCGCGCACCCCACACCAGTGGACCCCGCGCCGCCGGGCCCCGCCACCGAAGGGGTCAGCGGGCGTGGAGGCCGTGCACGGGTTCAAGGAATTCGAGCCGGTTGCCCAGGGTGTCGAAGGTGTGGAACCGCTCGTAGCCGGGGAAGGCGTCGTCCCAGGTGACGCTCACGCCGTGCGCCTCCAGGCGCGCGGCCAGGGCGCGGATCGAGGTCACCAGGATGCCGGGGTGCGCCTTCCGGTTCGGCCGGAAGTCCTCCTCGACCCCCAGATGGACCTCCAGCCCGCCGCCCCGGAACCAGCATCCGCCGCGCGCCGCCAGCACCGGCGGCTTAGGGACCTCGGTCATGCCCAGGAGGTCTCCCCAGAAGGCCCGGCAGAGGTCCTCGCCGCCCGCCGGAATCGACAGCTGCACATGATGCAGTCCGCCCAGGGCGTATCCGGTCGTCGTTCCTGTAGTCATCTCTACTCCCCCACTGGAATCTTGACGTCAAGATACTCAGGGGTGAGTGACCCCTGCAAGGGACTTCGCCGACGAGGGTCGGTATGGGGTTCTCCCCAATGCTGCGCGGGTGCGGCGGATCGCAGACTGGGCCCGTTCTCAGGCATCCGCCCTCCCCCCTCCCACCAGGAAAGGAACCTCCGTGACCAGCATTTCCGAGCACGTCAACGACGCGTCGCCCGCGCTCTTCGGCGAGTTGACCGCCGCGCGCGGCGCCCGGCACCTGTCGGACCTGACGCCCGTCATGGCCACCCCCGCGGCCTTCGCCGCCGGCGTGGTCGTCAGCGCGGCCGTCTACGGCGCCGGCTTCGCCTACGGCGCCTCCGGCGGCAACAACAAGGACCGCTGAACATGACCCGATCCGCCCTCGTCGAGCACGCCGACCACAGCGGCGCACTCGCCGGCCTTCCCGTACGGGCCGACCGGGCCCGGCAGTTGAGCCCGCTGGCACCGGTCCTGGCCACCCCCGTGGTGGTGGTCACCCACGCGGGATCCGTCTACGTCGCCGGGGCCTCCGGCGGCAACCACAAGGACAGGTGAAACACCTTGGGAGCCTTCATGTCCGAATCCGTACTGACCCGGCACGCCGACCACAGCAGCATGCTGGCCGACCTGCCGGTGCGGGCCGACCGCGCACGGCAGCTGAACGAACTCGCACCGGTGCTCGCCACCCCCGCGACGGCGCTGGCCTTCGCCGCCGGTGTCGCCGTCGGGGCCCAGCTCGGCGCGGTGTTCGCCGCCGGAGCCGACGCCGGCGGCAGGAACAAGGACCGCTAGGGACAACCGCTGGGGACCGCACGGCCGCGGGAGGACGCGCCACCGGCGCGCGTCCTCCCGCACTCCCCCTCGCACCTCCCCCACCCCCCTTCCAACCCTCGTCCATCGGGCAGGCGGCATGAGCGACATTCACGACCTCGGATACGGGCGGCAGTTCGCCGACTTCTACCACCGCATCTTTCCGCCGGGCGACGGCGCCGCCAAATGGCTCGCCGGCCTGCACCCCGGTGACGGCACCCCCACCCTGGAGCTCGGGGTCGGCACCGGACGCATCGCCCTGCCGCTGGCACCGCAGGTCGGCGAGGTCGTCGGCGTGGACTCCTCCCCCGAGATGCTGCACGTGCTGCGCACCGCCCTGGCGGACGAACCCCTGCCGGTGCTCCCGGTCCACGGGGACATCCGCGGCTACCGCGACGAGCGCGCGTACGGGCTGGTGTTCTGCGTCTGCGGGACCCTCTCCATGCTGCTCGACCCGGCCGAGCAGCAGCAGGTGCTGGACACCTGCGCCCGGGCCGTCGCGCCGGGCGGCAGGGTGGTCGTCGAGACCCACAACCCCGCGTTCGTGGAGGCCATGCACGAGGGCCGCCACAAGGACACGTTCTTCATCCCCTGCGGGGAGGACGCCGGTCTCCAGTCCTACTCCCTGATCAACCCGCAGCGGCAGTTCTGGCACCTGTCCCACATCTGGCACGAGGGCGGCGGCACCCGCCTGGCGCACGAGACCAGCCGGCTGACCACGCCTGAGGAGATCGACGCGTACGCCGAACGCGCCGGGCTGCGCCTGGAGGCGCGCTACGGGGACTGGCAGGGCTCGCCCTTCACCGGCACCGAACCGATGACGATCTGTGTGTACCGGACGAACGGTGAGGACTGAGCCATGGCCGCGACCACCTCGCTCCCTCCCCTGAACGAAGGGTCCAGGGAACCCGGGCCCAAAGAGGCGGCCGGCGCGGAGGATCCCGCGTCCGCCCCGCACGCCCCGTCCGCGCCGCCCGCCCCGCCCGCCGACGGGCTGTCGCCGCGCGAGACCTTCCTGGCGTTCCGCGGGCACATCCTGCCGCACTGGCGCGAGATCGCCCTGGCCGCCGTCCTGCTGGTGGCCGCCGGGGTGCTCGGGCTGCTCCAGCCGCTCGCCGTGAAGGACGTGCTCACCGCGTACGGCCAGGGCCGGGACGTCACCCCGGCGCTGCTGGAACTGGTCGGGCTGGTGCTGGTCGCCGCGCTGGCCCTGGCGGTCGGCGACTTCCTGCTGCTGCGGGCCGCCGAGCGGGTCGTGCTGGCCGGGCGCCGCGGCCTGGTGCGGCACATGCTCCGGCTCCCCATGGGGGTGATGCGCCGGCAGGCACCGGGCGATCTGCTCGCCCGGGCCGCCGGTGACACCTCGCTGCTGCGGCAGATCGTCACCCAGACCCTGGTGCAGGCCCTCACCGGCGTGGTGATGATCGTGGGCACGCTCGTGATGATGGCGATCGTCGACCCCGAGCTGCTGGCCGTCACGGTCGGGGTGATCCTGCTCCTCGGCCTCGTGGTCGGCGTGATCATGCCGCGGATCCGGCGCGCCGCACTGCGCGCCCAGGAGGCCGTGGGCCTGATGGGCGCCACCCTGGAGCGCGCCCTGAGCGCCTTCACCACGGTCAAGGCCTCCGGCGCGGAGGACGTGGAGGCCCGGCGCGTGGACGCCGCGGCGCGGGAGGCGTACGAGGAGGGCGTGGTCCTCGCCCGCTGGGGATCGGTGGCCGGGACCGCGGCCGGACTGGCGATCCAGATCGCCTTCCTGGTCGTCCTCGGCGTGGGCGGCGCCCGGGTCAGCAGCGGGGCCATCTCGGTGGCCACGCTGACGGCCTTCCTGCTGTACGTCCTGTACCTCGCCCAGCCGGTGATGTCGCTGACGGACGTCGGTACGTACTTCCAGGCGGCCCGGGCGGCCGTCCAGCGGCTGTCCGAGGTCACCCGGCTGCCCGTCGAGGACCTCGGGGACGCGGACCCGGACGCGGACGCGGGAGACGGTGGCGCGGCCGCCTCCACCGCCGCCGCCGGTACCGCCTCCGGGGCCGCCTCGCTGGTCTTCGACCAGGTCACGTTCACCCATGCCGGCCGGACCTCGCCGGCGCTCGACGGGTTCTCGCTGGAGGTCCCGGCCGGCGGTCTGACCGCCTTCGTGGGGCCGTCCGGGGCCGGCAAGACCACCGCGCTGAGCCTCGTCGAGCGGTTCTACGACCCCGACCGGGGCCGGGTCCTGCTCGACGGGCGCGACCTGCGGGACTGGCCGCTGAAGGACCTGCGGGCGGGCATCGGCTACGTCGAGCAGGACGCCCCCGTGATGGCCGGCAGCCTGCGGGACAACCTGGCCTACGCGGCACCCGCCGCGACCGACGCCGAACTGCTCGACACCCTGGCCGCGACCCGGCTGCTGCCGCTGCTGGAACGCCTCGGCGGCGACCTGGACGCCGAGCTCGGCCACCACGGCACCTCGCTGTCCGGTGGCGAACGCCAGCGGGTCGCCATCGCCCGGGCCCTGCTGCGCCGGCCCCGGCTGCTGCTCCTCGACGAGGCGACCTCCCAGCTCGACGCCGTCAACGAGGCGGCCCTGCGCGAGGTCATCGGGGAACTGTCGGCGCGCACCACGGTCCTGGTGGTCGCCCACCGGCTGTCGACCGTGCGGTCCGCCGACCGCATCGCCGTCCTCCAGGACGGTGCCCTGCGGGCCGTCGGCACCCACACCGGGCTGCTGCGCGAGGACACCCTGTACGCCGAACTCGCCTCGCACCAGCTGCTCGGCTGACCACGACAACAACCGGCCACGGCCGCCGACCAGGACCACGACGACCACCACCACCGGAGACGGAGGGGACTTCGCCCCATGGCCCGACTGCCGAAACTGATCCGCGCGCTCGTATCGCCGCCGACCGTGTCCCGCGGCACCGCCCTGTCGCTCGGCGAGCGGCTCAGCGCGGCCACCCATCTCGCGTCCAGCCTGGAGTACCTGGCCGCCGGACGCGACCGCGAACGGGGCGGGTTCAACAACTGGGAGGTCTCCCGGGAAGGGCATCTGGCCCGCTCGCCCCGAGGCGTCAAGGTGCTCGACATCGCCGCCCGCCCGCGCGTCACCACCGCCCTGCACCTGGCCCGGGTCGGCGCGGCGGCCGCCCTTCTCGCTCCCTCGCCCCGGCCCGTCCGGATCGCCGCGAACGCCGTGCTGTCCGGTACCTCGCTGCTGCTGTACCCGCTGAACCACTACGGCACCGACGGCTCCGACCAGGTGTCCTTCCTGGTCCAGTCCGTGACCACGGTGGCGCGGGCGGGCGAGCGGAACCCGCGGGTGGTCGACGCCTGCCTGTGGTTCATCGCCCTCCAGTCCACGCTGTCGTACGCCGTGTCCGGCTGGGTGAAGCTGGCCAGCCCGACCTGGCGCAGCGGGCGGGCGCTGCCCGGGGTGATGCGGACCCTGACCTACGGGGACCGGCGGGCCTTCGAGCTGGCGCGCCGGCACCCGCGCGCGGCGCACGCCCTGTGCGCCGGGGTGCTGGCGCTGGAGTGCGCGTTCCCGGCCGTCTTCCTGGCCCGGGGGAGGCCGGCCCCGCTGATGGTGGGCTCCGCCGCCGTGTTCCATCTGGCGAACGCCCGGCTGATGGGGCTGGGCCGGTTCCTGTCCTCGTTCGTCGCCATGCACCCCGCGGTGCTGTACGCGGCGGGTCCCCGGGAGCGGGCCGGGGCGCCCCGGCGGGACGACGCGCTGCCGGTGCTGGCGCTGGGGCTGCTCGGTGCGGCGCTGGGCCTGCTCCAGGCGGAGAAGGGGCGCCGGCGCCGGGCGGTGGCGCGCGGCCGGGGCGACGAGCTGCGCTTCACCGCCTCCTCGGGGAACACGCTCTCGTACCGGCGGAGCGGGCCCGCCGACGGCGTGTCCGCGTCCGGCGGCGGGCGGCCGGTGCCGCTGGTGGTGCTGGAGAGCGGTCTGGTGGCGACGGCGGAGCACTGGGAGTGGATCGTGCGGGGGCTCGCCGAAGGGTTCCCCGTGGTGTCGTACGACCGGGCGGGCTACGCCGCCAGCACGTACGCCGGGAGCGAGGCCGGGTACCGGCTCGACACGGCGGTGGACGATCTGGTCGAGCTGATCCGGCACACGGCGGGGGGTCGGCCCGTGGTGCTGGCCGGGCACTCCCTCGGCGGCCATCTGGCGCTGAAGGCGGCCCGCCGGCTGCCGGACCAGGTGGTGGGGGCGGTGCTGCTGGACTCCAGCCATCCCGCCGAACTGCGGCGGTCCTCGCGGCAGGCCCAGGGCCAGAAGGCGCTGAGCAGTTCCCTCGCGCTCGTCACCGCCTCGCTGAAGGCGGGCCTGGGCTCGCTGCTGACCCATCCCGACTGGGTCGACCGGCTGCCGGCGGAGGTGCGGGAGCTGTCGGAGACGCACTACCGGGACGCGGGCCTCTGGGCGGCGGGGCGCCGTGAATGGCGGGCCGTGCAGGCGGAGTTCGAGGAGCTCGACGGGAAGGTGCCGGAGGTGGGCGTGCCGCTGCTGGTGCTGACGGCCGGGCACACGGCCGCGCAGGACCCGGTGCAGTGGGAGCTGCACGCCGAGTTCGCCTCGGCGGCACCCGGCAGCGCGCATCTGGTGCTCGACGGCGCCGACCACGACTCGGTGCTGACCGACCGCGAGGCGGCCGGCCGGGTCGTCACGCTGATGAGCGACTACCTCGCCGGTCTCGGCGGCGGTCCGGAACCGGAAGGGGAACGGGAATGAGGGCCACGGTGGTCGAGAACGGTGCGGCGGTGGCGCGCGGGGGGCTTCCCCTGCTGCTGCTCGGCGGGTTGGCGGTGTGGTTCGGGGCGACGGCGGCGAGCCAGCATCCGAGCTCCGCCTTCGACCGGGTCCGCAACCGGGACCGGGTGGGGCTGCTGCTGCCGAACTGGCGGTTCTTCGCCCCGGAGCCGGCCCAGCACGACTTCCATGTGCTGCACCGTGTGCTGGACGCGGACGGCGGCCAGTCGGGCTGGCGGGAAACCACCCGGATCGCCGCGCGGGACTGGACGCAGATGGTGTGGTTCCCGCACCGGCGGCGGGAGAAGGGCCTGTTCGACGTGTGCGCCGAACTGATCATGATCATGAACCGGCCCGGTGGGCACGACGTGACCGTGTTCCCCGTCTACCGGCTGCTGCGCGACTCCGTGGAGGCGGCCGTGCGCGAGGCCCACGCGGACGGGGAGCCGCCGCGCGGGTTCCAGTTCGTCATCGCACGGCACACCGGGCACGATCCGGACCACGAACCCGACTACATCCTGCTGTCCCCCTTCGTGCCCCTGGCGGCGGCCGCGTGAGCGACGCGGTGGTCGTGGGCGCCGGCCCCAACGGGCTGGCGGCGGCGCTCGTCCTCGCCGGGGCCGGTCTGGAGGTCGAGGTGTTCGAGGCGGCGGCAACCGTCGGCGGGGGCACCCGCACCGCCGGATCGACGCTGCCCGGCTTCCGGCACGACGTGTGCTCCGCCGCCCATCCCATGGCGCTGGCCTCGCCGTTCTTCCGCGCCTTCGACCTCGCGGCGCACGGGGTGCGGATGGCGGCTCCGGAGGTCTCCTACGCCCATCCGCTGGACGGCGGCCGGGCCGGGCTGGCCTGGCGCGATCTGGACCGTACGGTCGAGGGGTTG
The DNA here is from genome assembly GCF_055576225.1 of Streptomyces sp. NPDC033845. Taxonomy (NCBI): domain Bacteria; kingdom Bacillati; phylum Actinomycetota; class Actinomycetes; order Kitasatosporales; family Streptomycetaceae; genus Streptomyces; species Streptomyces sp. NPDC033845. The sequence continues at coordinate 151,307 of NZ_JBVIRI010000008.1, forward strand.
GGCCGGGACGGGCCCGCCTGGCGTGCGCTGCTCGGCCCGCTGGTGGAACGCTGGGAGGAACTGGCCGGGACGGCCCTGTCGGATCTGCGGAGCCTGCCGGACGGTCCGGTGACGGCGGCGCGGCTGGCCCTGCGGATCGCCGAACAGGGCTCGCCGCTGTGGGGGGCGAGGTTCCGGGGGCCGCTCGCCCCGGCGCTGCTCACCGGGGTGGGCGCACATGCCGGGGTCCCGCCGCGCGGGCCGGTGCCGGCCGGGGTGGGGCTGGTGCTGGCGGCGTTGGGCCATGCGGTGGGCTGGCCGGTGGTGCGGGGCGGCAGCCAGGGCATCGCGGACGCCATGGCCGCCGAGCTGCGCCGCCGCGGCGGGCGGATCGTGACCGGCCGGCCGATCCGGGACTTCGGCGAACTGCCGCCCGCCCGGGCGGTCCTTCTGGACGTGTCGCCCGCCGGGCTGCTCGGGATCGCCGGGTCCGCGCTGCCCGCCCGCTATGCCCGCCGGCTGCGCGCGTACCGGTACGGCAGCGGGGTGTGCAAGGTGGACTTCGCGCTGTCCGGCCCGGTGCCGTGGCGGGCTCCGGGCTGCGAACTGGCCGGCACCCTGCACCTGGTGGGCTCGCGCGCGGAGGCGATGGCCGCGGCCCGGGAGGTGGCCGCGGGGCGGCATGCCGAGCGGCCGTACGTGCTGGTCGTGCAGCCCGGTGTGGTGGACCCGACCCGGGCGCCGGCGGGCCGGCACACCCTGTACGCCTACGCGCAGGTGCCGAACGGTTCCCCGCTGGACGTCGCCGACGCGGTGGCCGCGCAGGTGGAGCGGTTCGCCCCGGGGTTCGGGGATCTGGTGCTGGCCCGGAGTTCGGTGCCCGCCGCCCGGCTCGGCGAGCACGGCCCCAACCATGTGGGCGGTGACATCACCGGGGGCGCGCTGTCGCTCCGCCAGCTGGTGATGCGGCCGGTCGCCGCGCGGGACCCGTACGCCACCCCGCTCCCCGGGGTGTACCTGTGCTCGGCGTCCACTCCCCCGGGGCCGGCAGTGCACGGGATGTGCGGGGTGCACGCCGCCCGGCGGGTGCTGCGGGACCGGTTCGGGATCCGCGCCGATCCGCTGGGGCCGTTCCGGCCGGCGGGGTCGTCGCGGGCGCCCGGGTGAGCCGGTGGCGGGGCCGGGCGGGGGCGGTGCCGGGAGCCGCTAGCCGGTGCGCCGCAGGAGCTCGGACAGGGCCAGCCGGGAGGTCACCTCCAGTTTCCGGTAGATGCGGGAGAGGTGGGTCTCCACCGTGCGGGGGCTGAGAAAGAGGCGTTCGGCGATCTGCCGGGTCCGCAGGCCCGTGGTGGCGAGGGTCGCGATCTCCCGTTCCCGTTCGCTGAGCAGCCCGAGGAGGTGCCCGGCCGGGTTCTCCCCGGACAGTTCGGCGCGCAGCTCCGCGACCCGTTCCGTGACGAGCTCGGCGCCGCAGGCGCGGGCGATCGACTCGGCCGCGTCGAGGTGGTGCAGTGCCGTGGCACGGCCCCGGGCGGTGTGGAAGGAGCGGGCTCCGGTGGCCAGGGTCCAGGCGTACTGCACGGGCATGCCGGCCGACCGGAAGACGGCCGCGGCGCGTTCGAGGAGCGCGGCCGCCGCCTCGTGCGCGCCGTCGGCCATCAGGAGTTCGGCGCGGGCGGTGCGGGCGTGGGCCTGCTGGACCGGGAGTCCGAGCCGTTCGGCCTCGGCCTCGGCGGCGAGCACCAGCCGGTCCGCTTCCGGGCGGTCCCCGCAGCGCAGGGTGGCGGTGGTCAGCAGGGCGAGCAGCAGGGGCCGGGAGAAGGGCCGCACCAGGGGCAGGTGCCCGCCGCCGCCGCTGTGCAGCAGGGTGCGCCGGCAGCCTTCGGCGTCGCCGGTGAGCAGCCGGGCCTGGGCGAGCAGGCCGGTGGCCGAGGCGGTCCACCAGTTGTGTCCGTGCCGGGTGGCGGCGGCCGCCTCCTCGACGAGGGCGAGGACCTCGCCGGTGTGTGCCCGGCCGCGGGCCCAGACGAGGGCGGTGGCGCGCATCGCCAGGGCGAGGGCGACGGCGGGCTGGGCGCCGAGGGTGCGGGCCAGGGCCTCCGCCTCGCGGGCCCGCTGTCGGCAGGCGTCCGGGTGGCCGGTCCACTGCTCGGCCATGGCGAGCCCGAGGAGCCGGTGGAGCAGGATGACGGGCCGGCCGGTGCCGGGTTCGGAGGCGGTGAGTCCGCGGCCCAGATGGCGTGCGGCGTCCGTGAAACGTTCCAGATAGAGCTCGGCGCTGCCGAGCAGGGCGAGGGTTTCCGGGGTCCGGCCGGCCAGCGGGTCGGGGAGGGCGTCGACGAGCCGGGCGCAGTGGGTGACCTCGTCGGCGGCCTCGTCGAGGTCTCCGGCGTGGGTGGCGCAGAGGGCGGCCAGGACGCGCAGCACGGTGCGGTCCGCGTCTCCGGCGCGTTCGGCCCGGCCGGGGGTCCGGGCGGCTTCCCGGAGCAGGTCGCGGGCCTGGTCGTGGGTGCCCTGGAGGACGTGCACCAGTCCGTACTCGATGATCAGGCCGACGGTGTCGGCGGGCAGCGGGTCGGGAAGCGGGCGGGGCAGCAGGCCGACGGCGGTCTCGATGATGGCCGTGGCCTCGGCGAACCGGCCGAGCTGGCGTTCGGCGTCGGCGCAGACGGCATGGGCCTGGAGGAGCTGTCCGTCGCCGGGGGCCGGGTGGGGGCGCCCGAGCAGTTCGTGGGCGCGGGTACGTGCCTCGGCGGGGCGTCCGGAGGCGATCAGGGCGCGGCAGAGGGCGAGTTCGCGGCCGGTCCGGGTGGTGGGGTCGGTGCCGGGGTCGGGCGGGGAGTCCAGGGCCAGCCGGAGCCAGCGTGCGGCGGTGGCCGGGTCCTCGGCGGCGATCTCGGCGGCGCCGTCGGCGAGGACCCGGGCGGCGAGGGCGGCGTCGGTGCCGAGCAGGTGCTCGGCGTGGCGGGCGCGTTCGCGGGCGCGGCCGGTCTCGTGGCCCTCGGTCAGGTCGAGGGCGCGGCGGTGGGCGCGCAGCCGGAAGGAGACTCCGGCCCGTTCGTGGACGAGGTGGCCGATGAGGGGGTGGCGGAAGGCGAGTCCGCCCTTCCAGTCGGCGGGGTGGACGAGTTGGGCGTGTTCGAGTTCGGCGAGGGCGTCGAGGGTGCCGTCGAGTCCGAGTCCGGAGACCCGGGCGATGTCCTGGGGGCGGAACGGGCTGCCGGCCACGGCGGCTGCCGAGGCGGTGAGCGCGGCGCGCGGGGTGAGTTCGTCGAGTTCGGAGAGCAGCGGTTTAGCCTCGCGGAGCAGGGCGGCCGTGTCGGTGCCGGGGCGGTCGGGCCAGTGGGCGGGGTGCCAGCCGGCCGCGATGAGCAGGTGCAGATAGCGGGGGTTGCCCTCGGCGGCGGCGCACATCAGGGCGGCGAACTCGTCCCGGGCGGCGGGGTCCCGGGGCGCGGGTGCCGGGTCGGCGGGGTTCCTGGGGGCGGTCGGGTGGTGCGCGCTCTTGCTGTGGGCGGGGTGGGCGGCGAGCAGGGCGGTCACGGCCGCGGTGTCGAGGGGGCCCGGTTCGATCCGGGTGACCGTGCCGGCCCGTACGCCGTCCTCCAGGGCCGACAGCAGTACCGGGGCGGTCCGCGCGGGCCGGTGGGCCAGGGCGAGGAGTAACGGGCGGGCCGGGGCGGAGCGGATCTGCCGGGCGATCTTCCCGGCCGGGCCGGGGGCGCAGCGGTGGGCGTCGTCCAGGACCAGGATCCGGGCGGCCGGTGCGGCGGTGCCGGGATGGTCCGGGAGGGCCGGGGCGGTGGCGGGGTCCTGGCGGTCGGCGTGGACGCGGACGGCCGGTATGCCGTGCCGGTCGGCCAGTTCCAGCAGGGCGGCGGTCAGCCGGGTCTTGCCGGTGCCCGGCTCTCCGGCGATCTCCACGACCGCGCTCCGGCCCTCGCGCAGCTCTTCCACGGCCCGTGCGAGCAGGGCGAGTTCACCCTCCCGTCCGAACAGGTCCGCCGCGACGGCCGGTCCGGATACTGCGGTCTCCAACGTGCCTGCTCTCCCCCCCGGTTGGTGAAGCAACCATCCAAAGGTAAAGGAAGTCTTTTGAGTTCTCGACTACGTACCGCGCTTGCGTGTTTCCCCCGATGCGTTCGCATTCGTGTTCGAAGAGGCTCGGGTCCTCAGCCGAACACCGCCGTGAGGGGACACCGTTGGGCACCGAAGAACCGCTGATCGGCCGCGCGCCGGAAACCGCCCGGCTCCACCGGATCCTGACCGGCCCCCCGGACACCGGGCCCTGGCTGCTGGAGGTCTCCGGGGACCCCGGTATCGGCAAGACCCGGCTGCTGGCGGAATGGGGCGCGGCGGCCGGCCGCGCCGGGCTGTCCGTACTGACGGGCCGGGGGGCCGGGGCGGACCGCGACCGGCCGTTCTCGCTGTTCCGGGGCCCGGTGCTCGGGGCGCTCGGCCTCCCCGGCGCCGCCGAGGCGCTGGACCCGGACGAACGGGCCCTGCTGCTGCGGTACTTCGCGGACGGCGACTGGGACCGCGAGGACGGGGACGCCGGCCCCACGGAGACCGGGGCGGAACGGGCCGGTCTGCGCCGGGCCGTCGCGGGACTGCTGTGGCCGGCGCCGGGCGGCCCTCGCCTGAGCCTCTGCCTCGACGACCTCCAGTGGGCCGACGAGGACTCGCTGCTCCTGCTGGGCCGGCTGCTGCGCCGCCCCCGGCCGCGGGCACCCCTGGTCCTGGTGTGCTCCGTACGCCCCCGGCAGCTGCCCGGGGCGCTGGCGGCGGCCCTGGCCTTCCCGGACGACGCCTACCGGGTGGAACGGATCCGGCTCGGACCGCTCCCGCGCGCCGCCGCCGGGGAACTGCTCGGCTCCGGCACCCCGCCCGAACGGCAGCGGCTGCTGTACGAGGCCGCCGGCGGCAACCCGTTCCATCTGCGGACCCTGGCCCGCTCGCCGGGGCCGCTCACCCCGGCCGACGGCGCCGGCCCGTGGATCCTGTCCGACGAGGCGGTCATGGCGGCGGCCCCGGCACTGGCCCGGGAGACCGGGCTGCTGGACGCCCTGGAGCAGGAGGTGCTGCGGGCCGCCACCGTGCTGGACGAGGAGTTCGACCCCGCCCGGCTGGCCGGACTCGTCGGCCGGGACCCGGCGTCCACCTCCCGGGCCGTGGACCGGCTGCTGGCCCTGGACCTGATCCGCGCCGACCCCGGGCTGCGCCGCCACCGGCTGCGCCATCCGGTGCTGCGCGGGCTCGTCTACCGGGACGCGCCGCCCGGCTGGCGCAGGGCGGCCCACGCACGGGCCGACCGGATCCTCCGCGAGACCGGCGCGGGCCCGTTACGGCGCGCCCCGCACCTGGCCCGGTCCGCCGAGCCCGGCGACCGGGCCGCCGTACGGCTGCTGGCCGAGGCCGCCGAACAGGCCCGGGAGGGGGATCCGGCCGCCGCCGCGTCCTGGCTGGACACCGCCCTGGGCCTGCACCGCCCGGCGGACGGCGCGGGCCCGGACGACGGGGTGCGGGCCGGGCTGACGACCTCGCTGGCCCGTTCGCTGGGGGCGCTCGGGCGGCTCCGCGAGTGCGCCGAGCTGCTGCACGGCGCCGCGCGCCCGGACCCCGCCGCCCCCACCGGACCGCACACCGAACTCGTGGCCTTCCACGCCATGACCGAACGCCATCTGGGCAACTACCGGGCGGCCGAGTCCCTGCTGACCGCCCAGCTCGACCTGATCCCCTCCGACCCGGCCCCCTCCCCCGCGCTGGAGGCGCTGGCCGCCCCGCTGCGGCTGGAGCTGTCCACGGTCACCCTGCTGCGCCGGGCGTTCCCCCGCTCGCGGGCCCTGGCCGAGGAGGTGCTCCGGCACGCGACGGCCGCGCAGGACCGCCGGCTGCGGCTGGCCGCCGTGGTCCGGCTCACCCACTGCAGCGCCTTCGCCGGGGACGTGCCCGCGCTGCTGCGCTGGTCCCGGGAGGCGGGGACGCTGCTGGACGCCGCCTCCGACCGGGAACTCGCCCGCTGCCCGGACACCGTCGCCCAGCTCGGCTGGGCCGAGGCCCTCGCCGAGCGGCACCAGGAGGCGCTGCGCCACACCGCGCGGGGCATCCGGCTCGCCCGGTCCTCGGGACAGCTGTTCGTCCTGCCGTACCTGCTGCTGGCGCACGCCTACGCCAGTGTCAGCGTCGGCCGGCTCGCGGACGCCCTGGAATCGGCGGCCGAGGCCGAGCGGGAGGCCCGGCGGATGGAACGGCCGGCCCTCCTCGGGTTCGCCCTGGCCCTGCGCGCCTGGGCGACCTCCCTGCTGGACGGCCCCGACGCGGCGGCGCCGCTCGCGGAACGGGCCGTGCAGGAGGTGGGTGCGGGGGGCCGGCTGTGGGCGGTCACCGCGGGGGTGCTGGCCGGTGTCCGCTTCGACCAGGAGCGGTACGCCGAGTGCCTGGGCCTGGTCGGTTCGGCCATGGACCGTGAACGGCACCCGGGCACCGCGCATTCCGTCCGGCCCATCTGGTGCGCCCTGGGCGCCCGGGCGGCGGCCGCCCTCGGCGAACGGGCCCCGGCCGCCGCCTGGGCCCGCCGGGCGGCCGCCGACCCGGACCTGCTGGAGCTGCCCGGGCAGCGGGGCCATGTGGCGCTCGCCCGGGCCTGCACGGACCCGGACCCGGTGGGCGCGCTGGAGGAGGCGGTCGCCGGCTTCCGGGCGGGCGGGCTGGTCCTGATGGAGTGCCGGGGCCGACTGCTGCTGGCCGAGGCGCTCGCCTCGGGCGGGCCGCACGGCGGTGCGCGGGCCCCGGAGGAGGCGCTCGCCCACGCCAACCGGGCGAAGGCGCTGGCGGAGGCCTCGGGCGCCCGCCACCTCTACCGGGAGGCGGTCGACGCCCAGCGCCGGCTCGGCGCCCGCCGGCCCCGGCCCACCCAGGGCGCGGCGGACGCGCTGCCGGAACTGTCGGGTCGGGAGCGGGAGATCACCCGCATGGTGGAGCTGGGCCTGTCCAACCACGACATCGCCCGCGCGCTCGTCGTCTCGCCGAAGACCGTGGAGGCCCACCTCACCCGGATCTTCCGCAAGGCGGGCGTACGCTCCCGGGTGGCCCTGATCACCTCCCTCGCCCCGGCGGACTGAGCCCCGGCGGACTGGACCCGGGCGGACCGGGCCCGGGCGGACCGGGCCCGGGCGGGCGGCCGGGGCGGGCGGCCGGTGGACTGTTATCGTCCGGGAATGCCCGAGCTCATCGCCCCCACCCCCCGTCTGCGCGCCTCCTGGCTCGACGCACGGCGGGAATGGGGCGAGGACGCCCATCTGGACGGGGCCGGGCTCGGGTACGAGGACGATGTGGACACCGTGGCGGGCTTCGCGGCCTGGACGGAGCGGCTGCGCGGGTACGGGGACCGCCGGGTGCCGGTGGAGCAGGGCCGGGTGCACGCGACGTACTGGTGGATCGCCGAGGGCGACACCTATCTGGGGGCCATCGACCTGCGGCACTACCTCAACGGCTTCCTGCTCGACGCGGGCGGACACATCGGCTACAGCGTCCGGCCGTCCGCCCGCGGCCGGGGGCTGGCCGGCTGGGCCCTGGGCGAGGTGCTGCACGAGGCCCGGCTGCTGGGGATGGACCGGGTGCTGCTGACCTGCGATCCGGACAACGGCGCCTCGGTCCGCACGATCGAGAACGCCGGCGGGGTCCTGGAGGACGTCCGCGAAACCCTGATCGGCCCCAAGCGGCGCTACTGGATCGAACTCTAGGCACCCGGGGAGGCCGTCCTCCGGTCAGCCCCGGGCGGGTGGGAAGGGCGGGGCGGCGGGGGCCGGGCCCAGGGTGGTGGTGCCGGGGGCCGCCCGGTGTCCCAGACCCGTGCGGTAGGCGTCCAGCGCCGCCTCCGGGCGGCCGGTGCGCCGCAGCAGATCGCCCAGCAGCCGGCACAGGTCGGCGAGATCGCCGGTGGCCCCGCTGCGTTCGAGCAGTGCCATGGCCTGGACGTAGTGCTCCTCGGCGGCCTCCGGGTCGCCCCGGTCCTCCGCCATCAGGCCGAGCAGCCGGTGGGCGCCGCCCGCGTGCACGGCGCCGTGCCGCTCGCCCAGTTCCAGCAGGGTGGACAGCAGCCCGGCCGCCTCCTCGTAGCGACCGAGCCGGCGCAGTACGTCGGCCAGCTCCACTTCCACCTGGGCGGTGTACAGGGCCGCCCGGCGGGCCGACAGCATCCCCCGGGCGATCCGCAACTCCCGCTCCGCCGCGTCGAGTTCGCCGTTCTGCGCCTGGACGTAGCCACGCATCCAGTGGCAGTGGGCCAGCTCGGTGCGCAGTTGGAGCCCGGCGTAGATGGTCTGCGCCCTGGCGATCGAGGCGTCCGCGTCGGCCACCCTCCCCTCGGCGAGGAAGGTGCGGGCGACCTGCCGGTGCATGCCCGCGACCAGGGCCGGGTCGGCGACCTGCGGGGCGAGGGCGAGGGCGAGTTCGGCGGCGTGGGCGGCCCGGGCGTGGGCGCCCATGTCGATGTACGGGCCGATCACCGCGGCGTAGAGCATCAGCAGGGCGTCGGGGTCGGTCAGCCCGCCGGTGGCGAGTTCGTCGATCGCGCTCTCCAGCAGGTAGCAGGCGTAGCGCAGTTCCCCGGCGAGCAGATGGGCGATGGCGCGGCCGCGGATCGGGCGGGCCCGGCGGGTCAGCGGCTCGTCCGCCATCAGTCGTTCGGCCGCCTCGAAGTCCCTTATCGCGGCCTGGAGTTCGCCGGACTCCAGGGCGCAGTCACCGAGGCCGAGCAGGGCCTGTGCCTGTTCCGGGGCGAGAGCGAGCCGCTGTGCGTCGCCGAGCAGCCGCCGGAACTGCGCGGCGGCCTCGTCCGCTTCGCCGCCGGCCAGGGTCTGCTGGGCGTCGGTGAGGGCCAGCCGCAGTTCGGTGGCCAGATGGACGGGGCGGCCGGTGGCCAGTTCCTCGTAGGAGGTGCCCAGCCGGTCGGCGAGGAAGCGCAGCGCCGTCTCGGAGGGCCGCACCTTGCCCGATTCCAGCGTGGAGATGTAGGCGGGGGTGTAGGAGGGTTCGGCCAGCTTGCGCTGGGTCAGCCCGAGTTCGGTGCGCAGCCGCAGGACCCTGCGGCCGATCGCGTCCGGTTCGTCCATCGGGTCCCCCTCGTCGCTTGGACTCCCCAGTATTCAGGGGCGGTCGGGCATTGCGCACCTCTCGCGCGCCACCTAGTTTAACCAGTCGGTTCACTTGGCTTACTTTTCGATTTAACTCCCCTTGCCGCTGGAGGACTTCATGCCCCCGTACCCACGCCCGACCGCCCGGATCCTGCTGCGCTCGGCCGTCGCCGCGGTCTGCGCGACCACCGCCCTGCTGGCCGCGGGCCCGGCCCGGGCGGCGGCCGCGCCGGACTCCCCCTCGGCCTCCCGGGTGGAGGTGGAGGTGCCGGGGCCCGAGCACGGCGGCCCGGCCGGTTCGGGTCATATCGAGGTCCCGGTGGGCTCCGGTCCGGCCAAGGACCGGGCCGCCCGGCTCCCGGCGGCGGGCCGGGCGGCCGACGGCCAGGTCACGAAGGTGGTGGACAGCGGCCCCACCGCCGACCGGCTGGACGTGGTCGTCATCGGCGACGGCTACACGGCCGCCGAGCTGGCTAAGTTCCACACCGACGCCGAGGCCAAGTGGGCCGAACTGATGGCCGTGGAGCCGTACACCACCTACCGGGGCCTGTTCAACCTCTGGACGGTGGACGCCGTCTCCCCCGAATCCGGGGTGTCCGGGGACCCGGACCCGGCGGCGGTCCGCGACACCGCCCTCGGCTCCTCCTTCTGGTGCGAGGGCATCGAGCGGCTGCTCTGCGTGGACCAGCCCAAGGTGGACGCGTACGTGGCCAGGGCGCCCGAGGCCGATCTGGTCATCGTGCTGGCCAACAGCGCCAAGTACGGCGGGGCGGGCTACAACGAGCGCAGCGCCACCCTCGGCTACGAGGGCATATCGACCGCCTCGGCCGGCCACCCCAAATCCGGTCAGGTCGCCATCCACGAGACCGGGCACTCGCTGGGCAAGCTCGCCGACGAGTACTTCTACCCCGACTACCCCGGCTACGAGGAGTACACCGGCCCCGAGCCGGCCGAATCCAACATCTCCACCCTGGGCGCGGACCGGCTCGCCGCCGAGCGGGCCAAGTGGTACCGCTGGCTCGGCGAGACCTCCCCGGACGGCGGCACCGTCGGCGCGTACGAGGGCGGCGGCTACTACGCCACCGGCCTGGTCCGGCCCACCGACAACTCGCTGATGAGGGTGCTGGGCAAGCCCTTCAACCTGCCCGGCGTGGAGTCGATGATCGCCGGCTTCTACCAGCACGCACGGCTCGCCACCCCCGCGACCCCGACCGTCCGCACCCTGCGGCCGGGCGACAGCGCCCGGGTCACCGTCCCCCGGCTGGCGGGCGCGGACGGCCGCCAGCCCGTGGTCCGCTGGTACCTGGACGGCCGGGAGCTGCCCGGGCTCCGGGGCCGCACCAAGGTGTCCGTGACCCGGTTGTGGCTGCTGGGCCTGCGGACGCACCGGCTGACGGTCACCGTCGAGGACCGCACCCCCTCGGTCCGCGACCCGAGGATCGCCCGCACGCTGCGCTCCTCGGTGGAGTGGAAGGTCCGCCTCTAGAGGAAGCGGCGGATGGGCTGGACCGCGAGTTCGCGGGCCCGCTGGAGGGTCGGGCGGCGCTTCCAGCGGGCCTCCACGATCTGCTCGCTGCGCAGCAGGTCGGCGTCGAAGTGCCCGTCGAGGGCCGCCGTGAAGGACCCGTCCAGGACCGCCAGCATGACCTCCTCGTCGTGGTCGAGGGAGCGGCGGTTGAAGTTGGTGGAGCCGATCAGCGAGGCCACCCCGTCCACGGTGATCACCTTGGCGTGCATCATCGTCGGCTGGTACTGGTGGATCCGCACCCCGGCGGCGATCAGCTCCGCGTAGTGGTGCTGCCCGGCCAGCTGGCACACCCGCTTGTCGGTGTGCGGGCCGGGCAGCAGGATCTCCACCTCCACCCCGCGCCGGGCGGTGGCGCAGAGCAGGTCGATGAAGTAGGGGTCCGGGGAGAAGTAGGCGGTGGTGAGTCGGAACCGCTCCTCGGCGGACTCCAGCATGACCCGGATCAGGGTCTGCATGTCCTGCCAGCCGAAGCTGGCGGATCCGCGGACGACCTGGACGATGGCCTCGCCCTGCGGTCTGTGCTCGACGAACCGGTCGCGCTCGTCGAAGAGCTCCTCGTGGCACTCGGCCCAGTTCTGGGCGAACGCGGCCGCGATCCCGTCGACGGCGGGCCCCCGGACCTCCACATGGGTGTCCCGCCATTCGGTCTCGTCGCGGGCGTCCCCGCACCACTCCTCGGCGATCCCGACGCCGCCGGTGAACGCGGACTCCTCGTCGATGACCAGCACCTTGCGGTGGCAGCGGTGGTTCTGCTTGAGCGGGGACAGGTAGAGCGGCTTGCGGAACCAGGCCACCTGGACCCCGGCCCGCTCCATCTCGTCCAGGAGTTCCTTCTCGATCAGCCGGCTGCCGAAGCCGTCCAGCAGCAGCCGGACCCGGACACCGGCGCGGGCGCGCTCGGCGAGGGCGTCGGCGAAGTCCCGGGCGATGTCCCCCCGCCAGTACACGAAGGTCATCATGTCCACGGTGTGCCGGGCACCGCGGATCCCGCCGAGCATGGCCGCGAAGATCGCGTCCCCGTTGAGCAGCGGGGTCAGGGCGTTCCCCTCGGTGGCGGCGATGCCTATCAGGCGCTCCAGCCGGCGCCGCAACCGTGCCACCCGGAGTTCGGCGGTCCCTCGCTCGTGCGTCGTGGTCATGGTGTCTCCTGGGCGAAAGGGTGGGGGCGGCGGGCGAGCCGACCCTACCCGAGCCGCGCCCGAGGGTCTCAGCCGGCGAAGACGGCGGTCAGCGAGGCGAGGATCGCCAGGGCGGGCTGGGCGATGTCGGCGGCGGGGGCGAGCAGGGCCCGGAGGCGTTCGATGCGGGTCCGGGCGGCCGGGGCGTCCGGTTCGGGGGCCTCGGCGAGTTCGGCCAGCCGGTGGATCTCCACGGCGGCCTCCTCCCGCGCCCGGTCGGTCACATCACGGCTGCCCAGGGTGAGCCGGAGCAGCCGGGCCAGCTCGGCGGACCCGGCCCCGGTGGCGTAGGTGTTCTGGAAGTCCCGCACCACCGTGTCCTGGGGCCGGTTGATGAAGGTGGTGTTCTCGCCCTGGAAGTAGAAGTTCTCCGACACGTGCTGGTCTCCTTGGATGACGGTGGTGCCGATGCCGGCGGAGATGCGGGGCGCGGCCGGGACCAGCGGGCGCAGCGCGGCCCTGATGCCGGCCTCGGCGTCCCGGAGCGCGGTCAGGGCGCCGGCGTCCGCGGCGCGCGGAGTGCGGGCCTGGTCCGCCCCGGGTCCGGGTTCGGCCGCTCCTGCCTCCAGCACCTTCCGGATCCCGCCGAACAGGGCCCTGAAGTAGGGCGTGGACGTGTGCTCCACGGGGAACACCACCGGGCCGCGCCCCTCGGCCGGTTCCCCGGAGCTGGGGAAGAAGGCCAGGCAGGGCAGGGCTTCGGCGCCGATGCCCAGCCGGGCGGCCGCCTCGTAGGCCCCCTGGGGGTCGTACGGGGTCCAGCGCAGCCAGCGCACCGCCGCCATCACCCGGTACAGCTCGGGTTCCAGGTGCCTGCGCCAGTACGCGCGGGCGGCGGTCCGGCCGGTGGCCCGTTCGATCGCGAAGACCCTGGTGGTCGGTCCGGACAGGGCGTTGAGGTCCTCGAAGTGGGACCGGACGTACGTGGCGAGTTCGGCGTCGGCCTCGGTGTAGAGCAGGGCGCCCCACAGGCGCGGCCGGCCGTCCGGGGCGGGCACCCCGGCAGCCAGCGGGAGCCACTCGAAGAGCTCGTCGGCGGTGTGGGGGCTGCCGAGCATGTAGCAGCCGCTGGGGCTCCGCTCGATGCAGAGCACCACCAGGTCGCCGTCGGCCAATTCGGTTTCCGACAGGGGCAGTTCGTCGGGGAGGCGGCGGTCGGTGTCGGCGTCGACCAGCCACACGTCCAGGACCCGGGGCCCGTCGAGCCGGGCCCGCAGGGCGGCGCGGAGCGCCTCCCGGCGCTCGGGCGTGGGGTCGGCGAGCAGCTCCGGAACCTCGGGCTCCGGAAGGTCCGGGCGGGCGGCGCCGGTCCGGCGGGCCTCCCGCAGACAGCGGTCCCGCAGTTCGCCGACGGTCAGTTCCCCGGAGAATCCGGAGACCTCGAACAGGCCCGGGTGCAGCTCCCGGTCGAGGTCGTGCCAGCGGCCGTGCGGGTCGGGCGCGTCGCCGTCGGGGGCGTCCCGCCGTTTCAGCCGGTCCCAGTAGAGCCTCGTACAACACCTCTCGCTGTACGTGGAGTTCCCCATCAACGCCGAGTCCGTCTCCCGGACCGCGACCTGTAACCGCAACCGACCCACCCCCGCCTTCGGCTCCCGGCGGCTCCCCGCAGTCCCCGCCGCCCCCGCGAATGGTACGGGCGGCGCGGCCGGGAGTCCGCCGAATCCGGGAGCCCCGGATTCGGCGGGGCGCCCCGGACTCAGTCGGTGGACATCTCGGTGTCCTCGTCCTTGCCGGGCACCCAGTCGGTACTGGTGTCCTCCTTGTACGTCAGCACCGGCGACCACTTGGTGGCGAGGGCGGCCCACAGGGCGGCGGACTTGACCGCGGACCCGGTGGTGGCGATCTCCACCAGGCGCTTGTAGAGGGCGTCGAGTTCCGAGCCGTAGCCGCGGCCGAGTTCGGCGAAGTGGGTGATGACGGCGAACTCCTGGGCCGCCTCGCCGAGCCCTTCCAGGGTGCGCGTGCCCTTGATCCATTCGATCAGGGCGGTGGCCTGCCCGGCTCCGCCGTCGGTGCCCGAGGCCAGGGTCGCGGCCAGGGCTACGTACCGCTTGGGGCGCCCCCGGCGCACCACCGGGTCGTAGGCCTGGAAACCGCGGGTGACCCGGATCCGGGCGGTGGCGAGCTGTCCGTTGACGGCGTCGGCGATCCTGGTGCGCGCGGTGGTGGCCGCGGTGCCGTCGTTCTCCATCCAGACGTAGGCGTGCCAGAGCCGTCCCAGATAGGCCAGCTGGTTGGCGCTGCCCGAGGTCAGTTTGAGCGCCTCGGCCAGTTCGGTCGTGAGCGGCATGCGTGTCTCCCCCCGCCGTCCCGTCGGGCCGCCGTCCGGCGTCCCGTGCGCAGCGTCATCGAACGACCGCGTACGGTCAAGGGGTTGTGCGGTGCCGTCATCGCGCGGCGGCAACTCCCTTATCGGCTGCGACGGTTGCCGATACGGTTGCGGCGGCTGCGGTGGCGGCCACCTCCAGCGGGTCGCGGGCGGGGCGGCCGAGCAGCCGGGCCAGATCGGGGGTGGTGCCGTCCAGGAAGCCGTGCCGGATCGCGGTGGCGATCGACACCAGCATCGGCGGCTGGAACGGCAGCAGGCCGGGGGTCTCATCGAGGAGCCGGTTCCGGTAGTCGGCCAGGCCGATGGTGCGGTGCGGCAGGCCGATCCGTGCGGCCACCTCGGCGGCGGTGACCGGTGTGCCGACGAGGTCGTGGGTGCGGCCGGCGTGCCGGGCCGGATCCTCGGCGACGATCGCGGCGGCCTCGGCGAGGTCCGCGCGCGCCACCGCGGCCAGGGCCCCGTCGCCGAACGCCGACTCCAGCACCCCGCCCCCGTGGAGCAGGAGCCCGCCGAGCAGTTCGGCGTACAGGCCGTTGCGCAGGATCGTCCACGGCAGTCCGCGGTCCCGCACCAGCCGCTCGGTGGCCCGGTGCGCGAGCGCGAAGCCGAGGTGGTCCCCGGCGGTGGTCAGGCTGGTGTAGACGACATGGCCGACCCCGTCCCGGACGGCCGCGTCCAGGACCGCCGTGTGCCGGGCGACGACCCGGTCGTCCTCCGCGTACCCGGCCGAGACCAGGACCAGGGTGGACACCCCGGAGAGGTCGAGGCCGGCCGGGTCGTCGAAGTCCAGCCGGCGGACGCCTTCGCCCGGTGTGCGGCTGCCGCCGGTGGCGGCGGTCCCCCGGCTGCGCAGCGCCGCGAGGGTCGCCGAGCCGAGGCCGCCGTTGGCTCCGGTCACCAGAATCATGTGGATCACTGTCTTCCGTCGTGGTTCTCTTCGGTAACTGGGCTTGATCCTCGACCGCGGGGCAGGCGCTCACAAGAAGGCAGTTCCATGTCACTCACGCACACCGGGGTAACCACCCCGCCCGCCCGGCTCGACCCCTGTGGGCAGCCGGAGCACCCCGACTGCGGCATCCGCGACGTCCTGGACCGGATCGGGGACAAGTGGTCGGTGCTGGTGGTCGTCGAACTCGCCCAGAGGCCGCGCCGGTTCCGCGAACTGCAGCGGGCCGTCGACGGGATCTCGCAGCGGATGCTCACCCTCACGGTCCGCCGGCTCGAACGCGACGGCCTGGTCCTGCGCACCGTGTACCCCACCGTGCCCGCCCAGGTCGACTACCGGCTCACCGACACCGGGTCCGGGCTGACCCATCTGGTGAAGGCCCTCGCCGACTGGTCGCTGGCCCACCGGGACGGCATCGCCGAGGCCCGCGCGGCGTACGACCGGGCGCACCCGGGGCACGACATCCACTGACCCGCCGGGCGGCGGCGCGCATCATCGGTGCGGATCGGGCCAGACGGGGCCCATGAAGAGAAGACCTGTCGCCGCCTCCGTGCGCGGGGCGTGGCCGCTCCTGCTGCTGCCCGTGCAGGCGGTCCTGATGATCGGTGCCGGGCGGCTGGTGACCGGGCCGGCCGCGCAACACTGGCCGTTCTCCGCCGAGCGGTCGGCGCCGAGCGCCCTGGCGGAGCACCGCGGCCCGGCCCTCACCGCCGTGTCGGACTGGCTGTCCGCGCTCGGCAGCACACCGGCCGTCGTCGGGGTGACAGTGGCCGCGCTGCTCGCCCTGCTCTGGCCGCCCCGGGTCGCCCACCGCCGCGAGGCGCTGTTCCTCGGGCTGGCGGTCGCCGCGCAGTCCGCGGTGTTCGTGCTGGTCACGGCGTTCGTGGAACGTCCGCGCCCGGAGGTTCCCCGGCTCGACGCCGCTCCGCCCACGTCGAGTTTCCCGTCCGGGCACGTCGGGGCCGCGCTGGCGCTGTACGGCGGGCTGGCCGTCATCGCCGCCCTCCGGCTCCGCGGGCCCTGGCGGCCCGTCGTGGTCACCGCCCTGCTGCTGGTCCCGCCCGCCGTCGGGCTGGCCCGGGTCCACCGCGGCATGCACTACCCCAGCGATGTCGTCGGCGGGCTCCTGAACGGCACCGCCACCCTGGTGCTGGTGGGTCTGGCCCTGCACCTCCACCGCCGGGACGGCCGCCGCGCCGATGGACCCGGACCGGACGAGGCCCGGCTCCCCCGGCCGCCCGCCCCGCTGCCGGGAGCCGGGTCGCACGGCGGTCGTACGGTGCTGGTGGTGCGGCATCCGCACGGATGCCCGGACCCGGTCGCCGACCGGCTCGCGGAGGTGCTGGCCGGCCACGGATACGCCGGCCCGGACCAGGTCTGGATCCTCACCGAGGCCGGACGTCCGGCCGGCCGGCTCCCCGGCGAACTCCCGGCCCGGCGGCCGGACCTGGTGGTGGTGTGCGGCGGCGACGGCACCGTGCGCGCCTGCGCCGAGGTGCTGGCCGGCACCGGAATCCCGCTGGCGGTGGTGCCCTGCGGCACCGGCAACCTCCTCGCGCGCAACCTGGGCCTGCCCCTGGACCCGGTCGAGGCCCTGGAGGGGGCCCTGGACGGGTCGCCCCGTCCGGTCGACGTGGGCCGGGTGCGCGGGGACGGTCTCGCGCCGGCCCGGTTCACGGTGATGGCCGGTGCCGGGTTCGACGCCGCGATGGTCCGGGACGCCTCGCCGCGCCTCAAGTCCCGGCTGGGCTGGGCCGCGTACCTGCTGTCGGCGCTGCGCCACCTGCGGGATCCGGGCGTACGGCTGACCATCCGGGTGGACGGGGCCCGACCCCGGCGGCGCCGGGCCCGGATGGTCGTGGTCGGCAACGTGGGCACCCTCCAGGGCGGCCTGCCCCTGCTGCCCGGGGCCCGGCCCGACAGCGGGCACCTCGATGTGGTGCTGTTCGACCCGCGCGGCCCGGCGGGCTGGCTCGCGGCCGCCGCCCACCTCGCCGCACGCGTCACCACACGGGTCACCGCACGCTCCGCCCCCGGCCTACCGGCGGCCCCGGCCGACACCGCGCACACGGAGGCCGGAGGGGCGCTGGAGTACTTCACCGCCACCCGTGTGGACATCCGCTGCGCCCGTCCCCAGCCCCGCGAACTCGACGGGGACCCGGTCCCCGACGGCACCCGGCTCACCGCCTGGGTCGAGCCGGGGGCCCTCCGGGTCCAACTGCCCCGTACCAGCGCCCGACGAGCGACGGCGAAGGAGGAATCCCATGGGAACGGCCCGACGCGTACCGCCGCGCCACGCTGTGCACGGTGAGGAGCTCTCCGGGGACGAGGCCTGGACCGCCCTGCGCCGCTACGGCGGCTGGAGCCTGGCCCGTGACTCCTTCGTCCGCTTCCGCTACGCGGACGGCTTCAGCCACGCCCGGGCCCTCGCCCTGCAGACCGTGCTGTGCCTGGTCCCGCTGGCCATCGCCGCCGTCGGCCTGTCCGGCGTCCTGCACACCGAGGACGTCGGCCGGGTGATCGAGCTGACCATCCGCGGCCTCACCCCCAGCGGCCCCGGCCAGGAGGTGGTGGACGACGCCCTCAGCGGCAGCCGCCGGCAGGCGGGCGACGGCGGCCAGGTCGCCCTGTGGCTGGGCCTGCTGTTCGCCGTCATGAACGTCACCACTGCCCTCTGCCAGGTGGAGCGCGGCGCGAACCGGATCTACGGCAACGAACGCGACCGACCGTTCCTGGCCAAGTACGCCCGCGGCCTGGTGATGTCGGCCCTCGCGGGCTTCCCGCTGGGCCTGAGCTTCGTCCTCACCGTACTCGGCCCCGAGCTCACCCGGGCCCTCGCCGAGGTGTACCACCCAGCCCCCGGCACCGTACGGGTCTGGGAGTTCCTGCGCTGGCCCGCGGGCGTCCTGCTGGCCGTGATCGCCACCAGCGCGATCTTCCGGCTCTCCCCGCGGCGCCGCCAGCCCGGCTACACCTGGCTGGCCTTCGGCGCCGTGGTCTACCTGGTGCTGTGGAACCTGGCCACCTGGGGACTCAGCCTCTACGTCGGTGCCAGCGACTCCTTCAGCAGCGTCTACGGGCCGCTCAGCGCGATCGTGTCCCTGCTGCTGTGGTCCTACCTCACCTCGATGGCCCTGTTCCTCGGACTCTCCTTCGCCGCCCAGCTGGAAGCCGTGCGCGCCGGGGTCCGCGAGCCGGTCCTGCCGGACCCGGGAGTCTGACCGCCTCCCCCGACCCGTCGAACCCACACCGTACGAGAGGATTCCGCAGGCATGACCACACCCGCGCCCCCCGGAGGTTCCCCCCGCCCCGAACGCCCGGCAGCCCGCCGCCGGCTGCGCAGCCGGGTGTGGCGGCGGCTGTCCGGACGGCCCGGGAAGGCGCTCCGGCGGTACGGCGGCGCCGACGCCACCTTCGCCGCCCGGCTGGTGCTCGCCGCGGTGGCGACCGCCGTGGTGTCCGTCCCCTTCGCCGTCGCCCTGGTCCTCGTGGAGTCCGGCTGGGCGCCGCTGCTCCGGCTGGACCGGTCCACCGCCGAGCGGCTGCACGCCACCGCGCTCGACCACCCGGGCTGGGTGCGCGTCCTCGACGTGCTCACCGGTGTGGTGTGGGATCCCGTGACCCTGCGTCTGCTGGTGGCCGCCCTGGTGGTCTGGCTGGTCGTCCGGGGAGCCCGGCGGCTGGCCGCCTGGGCGGCCGTCACGGCGCTCGGCGGCGCCCTCGTCGGCCTGCTCGCGAAGATCGCCGTGGAGCGGGCCCGCCCGAGTCTGGCCGACCCGGTGGCCCAGGCGCCCGGGTTCTCCTTCCCCTCCGGGCACGCCATGACGGCGGTCACCACCAGTGCCGTGCTGCTGCTGGTGCTGCTTCCGTTCGTGCCCCGCGCCTGGCGGCCGCTGCCGTGGGCGCTGGCCGTGCTCACCGTGCTCGGGGTCTCCTACACCCGGGTGGCGCTGGGCGTGCACTGGGTCAGCGATGTGATCGGCGGCTGGCTGCTGGGGCTCGCCACGGTCACCGCGACCACCCTGGTCTTCTCGGCCTGGCGGGCGGACACCGGCCGGCCCCGGGCGGCCGTCACGGAGGGTCTGGAGCCCGAGCTCACCGGCTCCGACCCCGAGGCCCCGGCTGTCACACGGCTGTGACGCGGACCGGACCATTCCATCCAGCAAGATCACTAAGTTCTCTTCCGTAGCCGGCCGCCCGACCTCGAAGGACTCCAACGGACCCCACCGGATTCCAACGGAAGGGACCACGGCAGACGGCTCCCCGTCATCCGCAGCAGAGCTCCAAGGAGTCGTCATGCGTACCGCGCTCCGCGCCACCACCGCCGCCCTCGCCCTCCTGGGCGCCGCGATCGCCGCACCCGCCACCGCCTTCGCGGCCGCCGGCCCGGGCGCCGCCCCCGCGACCGCCGTGCAGGCCTCCCCTCCGCGCTCCCTCGTGGTCGAGGAGAACTGCGTCAAGAGCAAGGTCGTCCCGTCCCTGTTCGCCGGGAAGACCGTGCATCTGACCAACAGCGCCCACGGCGGCGCGAAGGCGCAGCTGCGGGACAAGAAGGGCAGGCTGCTGGGCACGGTCGACCAGGGCAAGCCCCAGGACCTGGCCCTGGGCCTGCGGATCGACGGGGTGCTGTCCACCACGCCGGTCTTCAAGCAGCGCACCGGGGGCGGCGCCACCCCGTGGACCCCCACCGCGTTCCCGAAGCTGTCCGCGGACTGCTCGGTCACGGGCCGGCTGCACTCCACCACGAAGTACGGCGGCCTGACCGTCAAGACGTACAAGGCGGGCCCGCAGCGGTTCAGCGCCCACCTCGTGGAGAACGGCAGGCGGGTCGGCTTCCTGCGTCCGGCGCCGGACGCCTACCAGGACGTTCGCAAGGTCGGCCAGCGCTACGTCCGCCTCACCGTCGACGGCGAGGTGCACAGCTGGACCGGCAACACCACCGTCTCGCCGAAGCTCGGCGTGTACCACGTCACCGGCGGGACGAAGGTCCGGCTGGTGAAGAAGAACGGCCTGTACGGCGTCCAGATGACCTCGCGCGGCGCCTGGAGCAACTGGACCTACTACGCCAAGGGCAAGTCCGTGATCCTCCAGTCCGACAACACCATCGTGGTCCTGAACGCGAACGGCACCCTCTCCGACTTCGTCCAGGGCGCCCCCCGCCAGTCGGCCCCGGTCTGGAAGCACGCCTGACCCGACGGTCGGCCGGCACCGCGTCCCCACGCGGCGGCGGCCGGCCGTTCTCCGCGACTACGCGCTACGGACGGACCCAGGACTCGTCACGGCCCAGCTCCCGGCGGTCGATGGACTCGCGGACGGCGTCGACGAAGCCGTTCCAGAAGAACGCCTGGTGGGCAGGGCCCACACCGGCCGTCTCCCTGCGGTTGGCGGCCCCTTCGAAGTTCCCGAACATGGCCCGGCGCAGCTCGGTGGAGATCTCCAGCTGCGCACCGGCGCCGGTACGGGTGCGGTTGACGATGTTGCGGACGTCGTCACCGTTGAGCGGGGAGTCGACGCCCGCCAGCTTCACGTGCACCCGGAGGGCGGGGTTGCTCGCGGTCCTGCTGAAACCCTTGGCGGCGAAGGCCGCCGCCAGGGTCTGCATCAGGGCCCGGTCACGGCCACCGATGAGGATCTGCTTCTCCAGGTCCCCCTCCCGCCAGCTGTCCTCGTTCTTCGGGTTGAAGCCGTGCAGCGAGACGGCGTAGAGGTTGTTGGCACAGACGGCGAGGGCGGCCGGGTCGTCCACGCTGGTGGAGGTGACGTGCAGGTCGTCGTGGCTAGTGATGGCCTCGAACATCCAGTAGTCCCGCTGCACCGGGACACCGTCCTCGGGCAGCGGCGGGGTACCCGCCCCGGCCCGCTTGTAGCCGGCGATGGTGAGGCACAGCTCGCTGGTGCCCGCCTCGATGCCGCCGCCGTGCGGGGCGATGACGGCCGTGCTGCGGACGGCGGCGCTCTCGCCGCTCGCATTGTCCAGGAGCACCGCGGTGGCGGGGGTGCAGCGGAAGCGCCGCATCCAGTCCGTGCCCTCCTTGAATCTGCTGCTGCTGTACAGCGCGGTGCTCGAACCGAAGGCCTCCGCCGCCGCGGTGGTCGCCGAGGTAGCCGCGGCGGCGGTGCTGCCGTTGCCGGCGAGGTCGTTGAGCAGGGGAAGCCCGGCGGCGGCGGCTGCCACCGAGGTCAGTACGGAGCGTCGGCTGGTGAAGTTCATGGGCCGATCCTGCACGATGCCGGACCCCCGCCGACCACCGGGGCCCGTGCATCCGCACAACTGCTGACCTGCGAGGATGCGTGAACACACCCTCCACCAGGCGGACTCTGCCGGTCCGTTCGGGAGCGCCCCGGCCGCGGCCCTCAGGTGCGGTCGAGGGCGCGGGACAGAAAGCGGCGGGTGGCCGGTTCGCGGGGGGCCGTCAAGACCTGCGCCGCGGGGCCCTGTTCGACGATCACGCCGCCTTCCAGGAAGCAGACCCGGTCCGCGACCTGGCGGGCGAAGTCCATCTCGTGGGTGGCCATCAGGATCGTCAGACCGCGCTGTTTGAGGTCGGCCACCACGTCCAGGACCTCGCCGACCAGTTCCGGGTCGAGGGCGGAGGTGATCTCGTCGAACAGCAGCAGTTCCGGCTCGGTGGCCAGCGCGCGGGCGATCGCGGCCCGCTGCTGCTGCCCGCCGGACAGCCGGTCGGGGTGTTCCCGCTCCTTGTCCGCGAGGCCGAACCGGGCCAGCAGTTCGCGGGCCGAGGCCTCGGCCCGCTTCCGCGGGACCCCGTGGACCTGGCGCGGGGCGAGGGTGATGTTGTCCAGCACGCTCAGGTGCGGGAAGAGGTTGTAGGACTGGAAGACGATGCCGATCCTGCGGCGGGCCACATCGGGATCCAGCCGGGGGTCGGTCAGTTCGCTGTCGCCCAGGTGGATGGTGCCGTCGTCGACCACGTCCAGCAGGTCCACACAGCGCAGCAGGGTGGACTTGCCCGAGCCCGAGCCGCCGATGAGGCAGACGACCTCGTGCTCGGCGACGTCCAGGTCGATGGAACGCAGCACCAGGCGATCGCCGTAACTCCTGCGGACTCCGCGGATGCGGAGCAGGGGGCCGCTCATCGGCCTGCCTCCGCCCAGGTGCGCCGGGCCGCCCGCCGCTGGAGCCGGTCGGCGAAGCGGGTCAGCGGGATGGTGACCGCGATGAACAAGAGGGCCGCTCCCAGGTAGGGGGTGTAGTTGAAGTCGTAGTCCGCCTTGATCTGGGCGGCCCGCAGGACCTCCAGCGGGCCGAGGACCGCGACCAGCGCGGTGTCCTTCTGCAGGGCGATGAAGTCGTTGAGCAGCGGAGGCAGTACGTTGCGCACCGCCTGCGGGAGCACCACGTGGCGCAGGGTCTGCCGTTCGTTCAGCCCGAGCGCCCGCGCGGCGTTCCGCTGGGCGGGGTGCACCGAGTTCAGTCCCGCGCGGAGCACCTCGCCGACGTAGGCCCCGTAGGAGAGGACCAGGGCGATCACTCCGAGCACCCAGGGTTCGGTGGGGGTGCCCTGGAGCTGGAGGGCCGGCAGGCCGAAGCCGATGAGGAAGACCAGCAGCAGGGTGGGGACGCCGCGGAAGACGTCCACGTAGAGGGTGGCGGCGAACCGGAGCGGGGCCAGGCCCGGTCCGCTGGTCACCCGTACCAGGGCGATCAGCAGCCCCAGGACGAGGATCAGCACCTCGGCGATGAGGAACATCTGGATGTTGAGCCAGAAGCCGCGGAGGAGTTCGGGGAACGCGGCCCGGAGCTCGGCGCCGTCGAAGAACAGGGCGGACACGCGCTCCCAGCCGGGCGAGGCGACGGCCGCCGCCGCCAGGGCCAGCAGGCCGAGGACGGTGCACAGCGAGGAGATCCAGGTGTGGCGGCGCTTGCGGGAGCGGCGGAACAGCTGCCGCTCCCGTTCGCGTTCGCTGGGTCGGTAGGGGTCGTCCGGCGGGGTGGCGGCCGGCGGGGTCGGCGGTTGCGGCTCGGCCGTCTTGCTGAGGTCCACGATCGCCCGCTACGGCTTCAGCTCGGGGACGTTCGCCGAGGCGGACAGCCATTGCGTGGTGAGCGCGGCGATCGTTCCGTCGGCCTTGAGGGCGTTCAGCGCCTGGTTGACGCAGCCGGTGTACCGGCTGTTCTTCGGCAGGAGCAGTCCGAACTCCTCGGGGGTGCCGCCCGCGTAACCGAACTGTCCGACGATCTTGGCGTTGTCGAGTTCGGCGCCGGCGAGGTAGAAGACGGTGGGCAGATCGGTGACGATCGCGTCGATCTGACCGTTCTTCAGCGCGTTGACCTCGTCCTTGGTGGTGTTGTAGACGCTCGGCCGGCGGGTGGGCTTCAGCTGGTCGAGCACCGCCTGATAGCTGGTCGTGGCCACCTGAACGCCGATTCGGGCGTCCTTCAGTTCACCCAGCGAGCCGGCCTTGGCGAACTTCGAGTCGGCCACGGTCAGGATCGCCTGGTTGGCCGTGTAGTAACTGGTCGAGAAATTTACGGCTTTCGCCCGCTGCGGGGTGATGGAGATCTGGTTGATGTCGAAGTCGAAGGCCTTCGCACCGGGGGCGTAGGAATGGGAGAAGGGTTCCACCACCCATTTCACCTGGTCCCGGCCGAAGCCGAGCTTCCCGGCCACCGCGTAGGCCACCGCGCTTTCGAATCCCTTCCCGTTGGAAGGGGTGTTGCTGTCGAACCAGGGCTCGTACGCCGGGGAGTCGGTGGCGATGGTGAGCTGGCCGCTCTTGTGCAGGGCGGGGCTGTCGACCGTGCAGTCGGAGTCCTTGGAAGCGCCGGTCGCGGCACCGGTCGCACCGGCGGTGGTGCTTCCCGGCTGGGGGGCGCAGGCGGCCGCCGCGAGCACCAGGAGAGCGGCGGCGGAAGCGGTGAGGGCTATTCGGGTACGGGACATCGAAGGTCCTTCTCAAAGAAGTCCGGTAAAGGCGGTGAAGAGGGCTGGTGTGGTGTGTTCAGCGACACAGATCGGCGGCACAGCGCACGTTGTCCACGTGGCGGCGGCGAACCAGCAGGAGAGTTCCGGACATACCTTTCAGCATTCCGGTTCGCGGAGACCGGCGTCAATCTCGCCGAGGCCCGCGGGCATCACACGTTGATAACATGTCAGCTGGTGAGACGGAACAGCCGGTCGCCCTGGTCGAGACCGAATTCGGCCGCCGCCGAACCGCCGCGGACCACCAGTTCGGCGAAGCCGACACCGGAGCTCCCGACGGTGATTCCGGGCTCGCCCAGCGGCACGTCGGGGAGCCGGTCGTAACAGCGGACGCGGACCTCGGCGCCCAGCCGGCGGTTGTGCACCACCAGGCTCTGCCCGCCCTCGTAGCCGGGCAGTTCGGCGGCCGGCCGGTCCAGTTTGCAGTTGCCGAAGTTGTCCACGACCGCGATCCGCACCTCTTCCGTCCCACCGGACTCCGGTACGTCCACCGCCGTCGGCCGGGCGGGCACCGGACGGCCGTCCGCGAGCCAGCGGGCGAGCAGGGGGACGTACCACAGGCTCCGGAACTGGGTCCGCACCATCTCCTCGATCTGGGCCGGCGTCAGATCCGCCCAGTCCGCGGCACCGGCCTCCAACACCTCGCGCACATCGGTGACCTGGACCTCCTTGAGGTCGAGATGGGCGGCCAGCGGAGCGAGGACCCGGTGGTTGAGCGTGCTGATGACCAGGTGCTCGCCGTGCCGGAAGTAGCAGAACGGCGCGCCGTTGGGCCAGTGCCCGTCCCTCGGGGCGATGTTGACCAGGACCACCACCGGCTGTGTGGGCCCGCCGACGAGGTCGGTGGAGCGCAGCAGGTCGAGCAGGGTGAGGGCGGCGGCCCCTTCCGGGTCCGGTCCGCCCAGCGGCAGGACGGTCGGGGTGCTGCCGAAGAGGGCGGCGATCCGGGTGGACTGCCGGGCGAGCGCGTTGGGGTCGGCGCAGTCGGTCAGGGAGACGACCGGTCGAGGGGTCATGGCGGGTTCTTCGCCTTCTGTCGAGTGCCCCGGTGGGGCGGGGCGGGTGGTGGTGAGGTGGTTCGGGGCAACAAAAAAGGACCCTCCGTCTCCGGAGGGTCCGTCGCATCGAGTGCGCGCACGGCTTCGCTAGCGAAGCGCCTCCGGTGTCGGGGGCATCATTCGCATCATGGCGAGGGTGGCGGTGCGCTGCATGGACGGGATGCTAACACCGGGCGGGAGCCTCACCCACCGGCTGTCCACGGACTGGAACGGGCGCGCAGCCGGAGCAGATGGACGGCGGTCAGGGCCACCGCCCGGTCCGGGTCCCGCGACAGCTCCACGAGGGCCCGGGAGGCCCTGTCCCCCGGGATGTCGGCCAGTGCCTGGGTGAGCCGTCCCCGGGCGGCCGCCGGGGTGGTGTCCTCGCCGAGGCGGCCGACGAGCGCGGCCGCGATCCGGTCCGCCGCGTCGGTGCCGACGGCCAGAGCGCCGAGGACATCGGCCGCGTCGGTGTCGTTGCGGCCCGCCACCACCATCTCGACGAGCACCGGGACGGCCTCCGGCACCCCCCGGGCCCCGAGCGTCATGGCCGCGTACCCGCGCACGGCGGGTTCCGGGTCGTCGAGGGCGCCGCGCAGTGGGGCGGTCGCCTCCGCGCCGGGGAGCTCGGCGAGGGCCCGGACGGCGCGTTCCCGGACCGCGGCCACCGGCGAGCCCAGGCCCTCGGCGAGCAGGGCCGCGCTGCGCTCCCGGGCGCCACCGCCCACGCGCCCGCCTTCGCCCTCGCGCCCGCCACCGCCCTCGCCTTCGTCTTCGCCCTCGCCTTCGCCGGAGTCCTCGCCGTGCTGGTCCGCGTCCCGGTCGCCGTGGCGGGCCAGGGCCCATCGGAGGGCCCCTGCGACATTCGGATCCGCTTCCCCCAGGGCCGCTTCCACCAGGGCCTCGACCGGGACCGGCCCCTCGTCGGCCGAGGACAGCGCCGCCCGCTGGCGGGTGGCGGCACTGTGCGATCCCAGGCCCTGGAGCAGGGCCACGAGCCGGAGCACCTCGTCCCAGCCGCCCGGCCGGGCGGAGTCGATCCGGCTCAGCCGGTTGAGCAGTTCGGTCTCGGCGGCGATGCGCTCGCGGGTCTGCCGGATGAGGGCGGCGACGAGCGCGTCGGGGGTGAAATCCGGTTCGTCCAGCGCACGGCCGATCTCGCGCAGCGGCATCCCCAGCGACCGCAGGCTCTCGATGTGGAAGATCCGCCGGATGTCGTCGTCGGAGTACTCCCGGTAGCCGGAGCCGGTCCGGCCGGTGGGTGGCAGCAGGCCCAGCGCCTCGTAGTGCCTGAGCATGCGGGCACTGACCCCGGACCTGCGCGCCACCTCACCGATCAGCACCGTCCGTCATCCTTCTTCCGGTGCGGGGCCACCGAGCACCATGACCCGCCTGGCCTCCTCGATCGCGGCCTCGAAGCCGGTGTCCGGGTCGAGCAGCAGCCGCCGGGTGGCGTGCGCGTGGGTGCGGACCTCCGGGTCGGCGTCCCCGGTCGCCGCGTCCAGGCCCGGCTCGGCGGCCGGACCGAGCGCGACCAGCGCACGGCTGAGGCTCAGCCGGGTGTCCCGCCCGCCGCGCCCCAGCTGGCTGACCAGCACCTCGGCCAGGGCCGGCTCCCGGCCCGGCGGGACGAGCAGGGTCGCGGCCCGCCAGGCGCTGCGGGCGACCTCCTCGTCTGGGTCCGTGAGCACGGCCCGGGTGATGGCCGGCCAGGCCCCCCGGTCGCCGATCTTGGACAGGGTGTGCAGGGCCTGGCTACGGGCCTGGGGCTGGGCGGAACCGGTCTCGCGCAGCAGGGCGGGAAGCGTCAGGTCCACCGGATGGCGGGTGAGTGCCCAG
This sequence comes from Streptomyces sp. NPDC033845, assembly GCF_055576225.1. Lineage (NCBI taxonomy): Bacteria > Bacillati > Actinomycetota > Actinomycetes > Kitasatosporales > Streptomycetaceae > Streptomyces > Streptomyces sp. NPDC033845. The sequence continues at coordinate 178,222 of NZ_JBVIRI010000008.1, forward strand.
GTCAGCATGTCGCGGACGAAGAACTCGGGCTCGACCGCGGACCGCTCCACGAGGGTGTCCACCTGTCCGGGCACCGGGGTCGTACCGGCCGCGAGGGCCGCCCGCAGCCGTACGGACGGCCGGGGGTCCGCCAGCGCCCGCAGCACGGCCGCGCCCTGCCCCGGGTCCTGGGTCGGGGCGTGCTGATGCGGCTCATCCTCGTGCTGGGCCCGGTCCTGGGCTTGGTCCTGGGCCTGGTCCTCGTTCGTCATGGTCATGGGGACCACCTCCTGGGCTGGAAGTGAAGACCTTGACACCGTGGCAAGGTCAAGCTCGGGCGCCCGGTCAGAGCCAGCCGTTCCGGCGGAAGCCGCGGTGGATGGCGAAGCAGGCGACCGCGATGACCACCAGGACCGTGGGGTATCCGTAGGTCCAGCGGAGCTCGGGCATGTGCTCGAAGTTCATTCCGTAGACCCCGCACACCATGGTCGGGACGGCGACGATGGCGGCCCAGGCGGTGATCTTGCGCATGTCCTCGTTCTGCGCGACGGTCACCTGCGCGAGGTGGGCCTGGAGGACGGAGTCCAGCAGGGCCTCGTAGGAGGCGATCTGCTCGGTGACCCGGCTGAGGTGGTCGGCGACATCCCTGAAGTAGGGGCGGATGTCGGCTTCGATGCCGGGCATCGGCTCGGTGGCCAGCTGGTGCAGCGGCCGGGCCAGCGGGGCGGCGGCCCGCTTGAGTTCCAGGAGTTCCCGCTTGAGCTGGTAGATCCGGCCGGCGTCGCCGCCGCGGCCCGCGTGGTCGCTGAAGACGGCGGTCTCCACCGCGTCGAGGTCCGTCTGCACGGCCTCGGTGACCTCGGTGTAGTCGTCGACCACATGGTCCGCTATGGCGTGCAGCACGGCGGCCGGGCCCTTGGCGAGCTGTTCCGGCACCGCTTCGAGCACCTCGCGCAGCGGGCCCAGGGAGCCGTGTCCGCCGTGCCGGATGGTGATGACGAAGTCGGGGCCGATGAAGGCCATCAGCTCGCCGGTGTCCACCACCTCGCTGGTCGCGGTCAGCTCCGCGTGCTCGACGTAGCGGACCGTCTTGAGCACAGCGAACAGGGTGTCGTCGTACCGCTCCACCTTCGGGCGCTGGTGGGCGTGCACCGCGTCCTCCACGGCGAGGGGGTGCAGTCCGAACAGTTCGGCGAGGCCCGCGAACTCCTCGCGGTCGGGCTCGTGGAGGCCGATCCAGACGAACCCGCCGCCGGGCCGGCCGGCCCGGCCCGCCTTCCGGACCCGCCGCAGCGCCTCCTCGACCTCCGCGCAGCCTTCCTGCCGTACTCCCTCCAGGTAGACCACGCAGTTGACCACCGCGCTGCCCAGGGGCGACCGGGCCGGGTGGCTCAGGTCGACGGCCCGCCGGTAGCCCCGGCGGACCGCCTGGCGGATGGTGCTGAACACGGACACGGGAACTCCTTCGGGCAGGTCGTCGGCCAGTCTGCCACCCCGTCCGACCGGCCCCTCCGCCCCGGGCAGGTCCGGTCCGGGGTGTCGGTGTGCCCGGATGAACTCCCGTGGAGCGGGTAGCCGCGTGGCGGGAGGTCTGTCGATGGACCGCAGTGCGTGGATGCTCACCGCCGGGGAGCGCGGCAACACCGCGACCCGGCTGGACCGCCGGCACCCGGACGGGGCCGCCTGGACCAGCGGGAACGAGGCACGGCCGCTGGTGCACGGGGCCGCGTACTTCGCGGAGCTGCTGCGGAACGTACGGGCGCTGCGCGCGGGCGATCTGCTCCTCTTCACGGACTGGCGCGGCGATCCCGACGAACGACTCGCCCGCGACGGCGAGGGCACGGAGGTGGGTGCCGTGCTGGCCCGGGCGGCCGGGCGCGGGGTGGTGGTCAAGGGTCTGCTGTGGCGGTCGCATCTGGACGGGTTGCGGTTCAGCGAGACCGAGAACCGGCACCTGGGGGAGGAGATCGCGGCGGCCGGCGGGGAGTGCCTGCTCGACATGCGGGTCCGGCCCGGCGGCAGTCACCACCAGAAGCTGGTGGTGCTGCGGCACCCGGGCCGGCCGGACCTGGACGTGGCGTACGTCGGCGGGATCGACCTCTGCCACAGCCGCAACGACGACGCGGCCCACCACGGTGATCCCCAGGCGATGCCGTTCGCCGCCGCCTACGGCCCCCGGCCGCCCTGGCACGATGTGCAGCTGGCCGTGCGGGGCCCGGCCGTCGGCGATGTCGAAGCGGTGTTCCGGGAGCGCTGGGAGGACCCGGCGCCGCTGAGCCGGAGCCCGCTCGTCCGGCTCCGGAGCCTGTTCCACCGGGAGGACACCACGGCCGATCCCCTCCCCCCGCAGCTGCCCGATCCGCCGCCCTGCGGCCGGCAGACGGTGCAGGTGCTGCGGACGTACCCCAACCGGCTGCTGCGCGGCTACCCCTTCGCCCCGGACGGGGAGCACAGCATCGCCCGCAGCTATCTGAAGGCGCTGCGGCGGGCCCGTGCGCTGGTCTATCTGGAGGACCAGTACCTGTGGTCCCCCGAGGTGGTGGAGGCCTTCGCCGGGGCGCTGGCCCGGAACCCGGGTCTGCGGCTGATCGCCGTGGTCCCCACCGTTCCCGACCAGGACGGCCGGCTGTCGGGGCCGATGAACCTGGTCGGGCGGCTGAAGGCGCTGGAGAGGCTGTGGGCGGCGGGCGGGGCGCGGGTGGCGGTTTACGGGCTGGAGAACCGGGCGGGCACCCCCGTGTACGTGCACGCCAAGGCGTGCGTGATCGACGACGTGTGGGCCACGGTGGGGTCGGACAACATCAACCTGCGGTCCTGGACCCACGACTCGGAGCTGAACTGCGCCGTGCTGGACGAGGAACTGGATCCGAGGCCGCCCGAGGACCCGGGCGGGCTCGGCGACGGCGCCCGCCGCTTCGCCCGGGAGCTCCGGCTGGAGCTGTCCCGGGAGCACCTGGACGCCACCGGGCCCGGGCCGTCCGGCGGGCCGGATCCGCTGTGCGACCCGGAGTACGCCTTCGAGGCCTTCGCCGCCAGCGCGGCCGCCCTGGACTCCTGGCACGCGGGCGGCGGGCGGGGCCCGAAACCGCCCGGGCGGCTGCGCGCCTACCGCACGCCGGAGCTGTCCGCCGTCGAGCGGCACCTCGCCCTGCCCGCGTACCGGCTGTTCGTCGATCCGGACGGGCGGAAGTTCACCCGCCGCCGGCGCAACGTCTTCTGAGCGATGGAGGTGGAACGGGCATGACGGCGGCCCGGGTGGGGTAGGCGCACGACCCCGAGGTCCGCTTTCCGGCTGCGGCACCCGCGGATCCCGCTCGGGGAATCGATCCCCTCCAGCGAGGAGCGGCCATGACCACGCCCTTCCCGGAGCCGCACGCCCCGCGTGCCGGCGCCGCCCGGCCCGGAGCGTCCCTGGGGGTCCCCCCGGGCGAGACCCCGCCCGGCGAATCGAGCACCGGTTCCGAAACCGGACCGTACCGTCCGCTCACCCGCGGCTGGGGAATGGCTCCCCTGGTCCTGATCTGCCTGCTGTCCGTCGTCGTCGCCCTCTTCTTCCTGGCCTACGCGGTGGTCCTGGACCTCTGACCCGGCTCGAAACCGGACCGTCCGCCCGGACCGCGTGTTTCCCGGCGAGCGGTCCGGGGCTCGGGCAGGATCGGCGGATGGAGACCGAGGAGCCCGTCGCATACGCCTGCATGATCGTCCGGACCCCGGCCGCCGAGGCCTTCCGGGCCTTCGCCGACCCCGCCGTGACCACCCGGTTCTGGTACAGCGGCAGCACCGGGCCGATGCGGCCCGGCGCCGGTCTGCGCTGGGAGTGGGAGACCTACGGGGTGGGCGTGGACGTGCGGGTGACGGCCGTGGAGGAGCCCCGGCTGATCCGGTTCACCTGGGGGAACCACGAGCAGCCCACCACCGTGGAGATCACCTTCACCCCGCGCCCCGGCGAGCCCGACCGCACCTTCGTGGAGGTGCGGGAGTCCGGGTTCCGCAGACAGGGGCAGGAGGCGTTCGACTGGCTCAACGACACCGTCGGGGGCTTCAGCACGGTGCTGTGCGGCATGAAGGCCTGGCTGGAGCACGGCATCGAGCTCGGCGCGGTCACCGACCACCACCCCGGCTGAACCGCCGTACGGGTTGCCGCTGCCCGAACCGCCGTACGGGCTGCCCGGCCGGGCCGTGCCTGCCAGGATGGGGCCATGACGGAACTGCGTGCGTGGGGCGGACGACGGTGCGAGGGCGGGCGCGGGTCCGGGTGCGGGGAACGGCGGGGGTCCCTGTCGCTCTGGTCCCGGGGATCGGTCCTCTCCATCGCCTCGGTCGACTCCGTCCTGTCGATCGGTTCGGTGGGCTCCGTGCTGTCGGTCGGCTCCATCGGTTCGGCGCTGTCCGCCGGGTCCATCGGGTCCTCCCTGTCCCTGCTCTCCACCGGGTCCTGGCTCAGTACGGGCTCCCTGTTCTCCGCCCGTTCCCGGTGGTCGGTGCTGTCCTGGAACTCCCGGGGCGGTCTGCTGGCGGCCGGGGCGGTCGCCGCCGTCGCCGTGGGGGTCGGGGTGGCGGTCGCGGCGCCCGGGCTCAGCGGGTCTTCGCCGGCTCGGAGCGGCGCCGGCCGAGGTCTCCGACGGCCAGGGTGAGGACTCCGGCGAGCAGGCCCCAGAAGGTGGAGCCGATGCCGAACAGCGTGAAGCCGGAAGCCGTCGCCAGCAGGGTGACCACGGCGGGTTCGCGGAGCCGGTCGTCGCGCAGTGCCGAGGTGAGCGAGCCGCCGATCGTGCCCAGCAGCCCGATGCCCGCGATGCCCAGCACCAGCGCGGGCGGCATGGCGGTCAGCAGCCAGCCGACCGTACCGCCGAACAGGCCGACCAGCAGGTAGAACAGGCCCGTCCAGACACCCGCCACCCATCGTTTCCGCGGGTCCGGGTGCGCGGCCTCGCCGCTGCAGATCGCCGCGGTGATCGCGGCCAGGTTCAGTCCGAAGCAACCGAACGGCGCGAGCACGGCGTTGACGGTGCCGGTCCAGGTGAGCAGCGGTGAGACCGGGGTCGTGTAGCCGGCGTTGCGAAGGACGGCGACCCCGGGCAGGTTCTGCGAGGCCATCGTGACGGCGAACAGCGGCAGCCCCACTCCGATCAGCACCTGCCAGTCGAACTCGGGCCGTACGAAGGCCGGTTCGGCGAGGGTGAGCTCGAAGCCGGCCAGTTTCCAGGAGCCCTGCCAGGCGGTCGCGGCGATGCCGATGGCGAGTGCGGCGACCACCGCGTAGCGCGGGAACCAGCGCCGGCCGGCCAGATAGGCCAGGAACATGGGGACGGCGATCGCCCCGTTCCGCTCCATCTGGGTGAACAGCTGGGTGCCGAAGCTGAGCAGGACCCCGGCGAGCAGCGCCGAGGCGAGCGGCACCGGGATCCGGTCCATGATCCGCTCGAACCAGCCGGTGACCCCGCTGACCACGATGAGCACGGCGGACAGCAGGAAGGCGCCGACCGCCTGGGCCATCGTCACGTCCTGGAGCCCGGTGGCGAGCAGGGCGGCGCCCGGGGTCGACCAGGCCGTCACGATCGGCGCCCGGTAGCGCAGCGACAGGCCGATACAGGTGACGCCCATGCCGATGCCGAGGGCGAAGACCCAGGAGGTGAGCTCGGCGGGGGTGGCCCCGGCCGCCTCGGCCGCCGTGAAGACCACCGCGACGGAGCTGGTGACGCCGATCAGGACGGCGAGGAATCCGGCGGAGACCGCGGTGGTCGGCGCGGCGGACCGGAGAAGTCGTATGAGAGCCATGGCCAGGGCATCCTGACACAGGTCCCGAGGGGTGCCCGACCGGTTTTCGCTCCGGGCATGCGCCCGCGCGGGAGCGTGCCCGACTCCTTCGGGGGGTGGCTAGAGCGAAAGTTCGGGCGGGTGGTCTTTCCCGTTCCGCTCCCCCCGCGCGGACCCGCTGGCCGAGCATGGGTACGGTCATGACGGCGTGCTCCTCCTTCCCCTCCCCCGCACTCCTCCTTCCGCGCTGCGGTCCGGCGTCCGGAAGCGCGGCGGCACGCACCGCCCCGCCGTCGCCCCGCACCCTCCGCGCCGCGTTCTGCGTACTCGCCGTACTCCTCGCCGGGCTGATCGCCGTTCTGTCGGTGGCGGCCCTGGGCTTCCACCCGGCCGTCACCGGCACCGCCGGCACCATCAGCACCGTCTGTACCGTCGGCACCGGCTGGGCGAGCGCCTGCCCGATGGCCGTACTGGAGCTGTTCGCCGCCGGCCTGCCGCGGACCGGGCGGCGGGGCTCGCCGGCCGTCGCCCTCGGTTCGCTGGCCCTCGCCCACGCGGCGGCCTGCTGGTGGTCCGGTCAACTGGGCGACGCCGCCACCTCGGCACCGCCCGCCGCCCCGCCCGGCCCGTGGGGGCTGACCTGCCTGGTCCTGACGCTGGCCGCCGGCTGGGACCCGTGCGCCGCCGGTACGCTCTGCTCCCGGCTCGGAAGTTCGCTGCACGGCCGGCTGGCCGCGCTGGCCGTCCGGCTGCGCGCACTGTTCGCCCCCCGGACGGCGGGCACCGGCCCCCGGGACCCGCGGCCCTTCGGCGGGTCCCGTACCCACCGGACCTGGGCCTCCCCCGACGACGCCCTCCTGACCGACACGGTGGTGCGCCGAGGACCGCCCGCGGTCCGCTGACGACGGCCCGGCACGCCCCCGCGCCACCCGTCGTCCCGGCCGGCCGCCCCCCGACTCCCACACCCCCGTCATGCGTCACGGCTCGCGCGTCTCGTCTCGTCGCGTCGCGTCGCACGGGGTGTCCTCGGAGCGGCCACGACCCCGCGAGCATTCCGACCAACCAGGAGCCGACGTGCCCACTCAGCGCATCGACGTGATGCACCCTGCCGACCTCAGCCCCACGGACGTACGGCTGTGGAGCGCCCTGCGGGCCGAGACGGCGACCGTCGCCAATCCCTTCATGAGCCCCGAGTTCTGCCGGACGGTCGGCCGGGTCCGGCCGGGCGCCAGGGTCGCGGTGGTCCGCCAGGACGGCGAGACCTGCGGCTTCTTCCCCTTCGAACGGGGCCGTTGGGGCCGCGGACGGGCGATCGGCCTCGGCGTCTCCGACTGCCAGGGCGCCGTCCTGCACCCCGACGTCCGGCTGGATCCGCACCAGCTCCTGCGCGCCAGCTCGCTGGCCGTCTGGGAGTTCAACCACCTCGAAAGCGGCCAGGACCTGTTCATGCCGTTCACCACCGGACGGTTCGCCTCGCCCGTCGTCGAACTCGGTTCCGGCTACGCCCACTACGAGGACCTGCTGCGCACCCGCAACCGCAAGTTCCTGAAGTCCACCCTGGCACAGGACCGCCGGCTGGGGCGCCGCGTGGGACCCCTGCGGTTCGTGTTCGACGAACGCGATCCGGCGGTGCTGCGCACGCTGGTGGCGTGGAAGTCCGCCCAGTACCGCCGGACCGGCCGGCGCGACCGGTTCGCCCAGGACTGGATCGACAACCTGGTGCGCCTCCTCGCCGACACCCGCACCCCGGACTGCTCGGGCCTGCTGTCGGCGCTCTACGCGGGAGACCGCCTGGTCGCGGCCCACTTCGGGCTGCGCTCACGCACCGTGCTGTCGTACTGGTTCCCGGCCTACGACCGGGAGTTCGCGCCGTTCTCCCCCGGACTCGTGCTCCATCTCCGCATGATCGAGGCGGCCGCCGCCGCCGGGATCGAGGTGGTCGACCTCGGCCGGGGCGAAGCCGCGTACAAGGACTCCTTCAAGACCCGGGAGCTGACCGTCCACGAGGGCGTGCTGCTGCGGCGCAGCCCGGGCGCGGCCCTGCACTGGCTCAGCCGCGAACCCGGGCGCGCCGTGCGCCGCTTCGTCCGGGAGCGGCCCCAGCTCAAGGCCAGGGCCGTGGACCTGCTGGAGGGTGTCGGCAGGATCCGCGACCGGCGCCGGTGACGATACGGGGCCGGGCCGGGCGGGGCGGGGCGGGCGGCTACACCTTGATCTTGCCGGGGCGGTAGTGCGACGGGAGGGTGTAGACGAACTCGCGGGGGTCCTGGTGGGCGGGCTCCAGCTTCTCGTAGGCGCTGTGGTAGCCGAGGGCGTAGAGGTTCCGGCTCGGGTCCCAGGTGTTGTAGCAGTAGATGGAGTTCCGCTTGCGCTGCATGTGCGCCGAGGGGATGTTCAGCACGTAGGAGGCGCCCCGGGCCCGGTCCGCGTACGGGCGGTCGTAGGCGTAGATGTGGTTGAAGCGGGCGTCGGTGATGGTGCCGTCGTTCAGCAGCCGGTAGGCCGCGTCGCTGCACGCCTTGTGGGTGGCGGTGATGTCCAGCCAGCCGGCGGAGAACTTGTGCGAGGCCCCGGGGTACTTCTTCGCCAGGGCCTTCACCTTCGCGGTGACCTTGTCCACGAACCCCCCGTAGGTGGAGTCGTTGTGGGCGCTGTCGGGCAGGTCGAAGTTGATGACCTTGTCCACCCCGATCGCCTTCGCGGAGGCCATGAACTCGGCGGTGCGGCAGGGCACGATGTTGGTGGCGCCGTCGGTGGGCCACTTCAGGTCGTGCCAGTGCCCGGGCGCGGCACAGCGCTCCTTCAGCAGCTTGCACTCGCCGACGTTCATCCGCGCGGCCAGCGCGTCGTTCTCGCCCCGGCTGACCAGCACCAGGTAGACCGGCCGGCCGGCCGCCTTGTGCTCCAGGATCGAGCCGGCCATGCCGATGGCCTCGTCGTCCTGGTGCGGGGAGTAGAAGATGGCGGGGGCGGCGGCCGCGGAGGCGCGGGACGCGCCGAGGGAGGCCTGGGCGGCCAGCACGCCCGCGGTGAACGCACTGGCGGCCAGGACGTTGCGGCGGCTCGGGCCGCCCGCCGTACGGCCTTCGGCGGCGGGGCCGCCGGCGGTGCGATGGTGGTGGTGCGGGTCGGTGCTCACGGGTGTTCCCCCTCGGGACGGTCGGATCCTGACCGAACCGAGTCGATCACCGACTCCCGCCCGGATCCAGGCAGTTCCACCGGAGGGAATGCGCCCCGGCCCAGTTCTTCCGGTCAGCGGCGCAGCGCCTCGGCGAACATCGCGACCGTCAGCGGAATCGTGCAGAGGAGGGCCAGGAGGCAGAGCCAGGCCATCGCGGTGTCCAGGAACCGGGAGGAGGGACTCCGGAGGACCAGGACGTCCGAGGGGTCCTCCGGGTTGTAGCTGACCTGTTCGGCCAGTGCGGCGCTCAGATGCGAGAAGTAGCGGGTCGCGCCGGTGCCGTCGGTGTACTGGTACACCCTGGGCCGATCGGTGTACACCGCGAAGACGGTGACCCCGTGCCGGCGCAGGCGCCGCTCGTGGAACGCCGTGACCGTCACGTGCAGTTCGAGCCCGCCGAGCAGGACGGTCAGACCGCCGACGATCAGACCGACGAAGGCGGAGGCCTGGGCCTCGGTGTCGTCGCCCGTGGTCATCAGGGTGATGGACACGGCGATCACCGCGACCAGGGAGCCGGCCACCGACCACAGCAGTCTGCGCCGGAACCTCTGCAGTCTGGTCCTGGCGAAGGAGCGCACCACGACCAGGGCCCCGCCGTCGACCTCCCCGACCGGATCGGGCAGCAGTGCGTTGACGGCGTCCGCGAACACCACGGCCGCCGCCTCGCTCACGTCCTCGATCCGCTGCACGGACGGCGCCACGCCCTCCGGGGCCCTCAACTCGACCGTCACACAACGCCCTTCGGCGCGGACCCGGGCCACGGCCCGGGACGGGATCTCCAGGGTCTGGCCCCGCTGTTCCAGGACCAGCCCGTCGTGCCGCCAACTGAGTTCGGCGGCGGCGCGGCCCTGGAGCACGGGTATGGAGGAAGGCGAAGACGTGATCGACATGGGGAGATCGTAGGACGATATCCGGCCAACGACCCCGATGATCCACCTGGTGGTCAGCCCACGCCCTCGGACCGGAATGCGGCTGACAGATCATCCGGAGCGTGTCTATGATTCCGGCGATGAAGAACTTCACTCCTTCCGGATTGGGGGAATCGTCCGCGCAAGGTGACTGCTGATGGCAGTTCACTTCGCGGAACCGATTCCGTCCCACCTGCTGATGTGGCAACGCGTACGCGAGTACGCCGTGCCACCGTCCATGATCGCGAATGCGACCGCCCGCCGCACCACCGGTGACTGGGCGGGAGCCTGTGCCGCCGCCCGGGTGGACGTCGACCTCGATCTGCGCACCGTGCGAAACCGGCACGGCACCGACCTGACCGACCGCCTCCGCGCGGACCTGCGCCGACTGGCGCCGGACCTGCTGCGCTGGCACATGCCCCGGATCGCCCCGGACGGGCGACTGCGCCCCGGACTCACCCTGGCGCTGGCCCGCTACCCGGCGGGCCCGGGCACGGCACCCGTCCGCCTGGTCGTACGGACCCCGCCGGCCTGGGCGGACGCCGGGCAGCGGATGTCCCTGGCCCTCTGGGAAGGGGCCCGGGACGGCCTGCCCCGGCACCATCCGCACCCCCACCCCGACCGCCGCTTCCGGCTCGACCTGCACCGCCACCTCTGGGACGGCACGCGCAGCGCCGAGTTGGCCCGGCGGTGCGGTCCGGCCGAACCGTACGACCCATGTGACGCGTACGACCCGTACGACCCGTACGGCTCTTCCGGCGGGCAGGACCCCGCCCGGCCGCCCGACCACTGGGCGGCCGAGGCGGAACTGCTGCTGCGCGCCGAGGGCCGTCCACGCGGCGCGGTCACCGCGCGGCTCGGCAGCCGCAGCCGTGCCGTCCTCGAACTCGTCGCGCCCGACGACAGCCATGCCCCGACCCTCCGTCCGATACGGGACGCCCTGTCGCCGCACCGCATCTCGGCGCTCCCGGTGCTGCCGGAGGCGGTCGTACGGCCGCTGCCCGATCTGGAGCTGCTGCGGGCCGGGCTCGTCCGCGCCGGGGCGCTGCATCCGCTGGTCGCGGCGGCGCTGACCGCGCACCTCGGCCACGATGCGGGCGGGGACCTGGCAGCGGGCCGGAGGCCGGCCGACGGACCGCCCGGACCCGAGCCCGGGGGATCCCCGGACCCGCACCGGGTCGAGTGCCTGGGCGAGATCCACCGGATCACCCTCCGGGACGGAGTCCTGACCGCGGGCGACCACGCACCGGCCCAACTGGCCCGTGAGCAGCTGCTCATGGCCCTGGGCGGGCCGGGGCTGCCCTGCCTGCGGGCAATCGACGCCGTACACCGCAGCCCCGAGGCCCTGCCCGCCGTCCGCGAACGGCTCCGGCACGGTGATGTGACCGGGGCGCTGACCGTGGTCGAGGGACTCCTCGGCACGGGCGCGGTACTGCGCGAGGGCCCCCTGCGGGATGCCCTGCGGGCCGCCGTGACCGGCCGTCTCGACCACGGACTCTTCCGCTCGGAACTGCTACCGGTGCATCCCGCGGCGGACACCGCCGGAGACCCGGACCACCGGCACCGGCCGCACCCGCACCGGCGGCTGCCGTGGGAGATGCGGCGCAAGCAGCAGAGCCGCACCCGGCCCCGGGCCGGCCAGTACTCCTGACCGCGCGCCGCCTCCGGCGTACGGCGCCCATGACCTCCAGGACGGGTCTCCCGTCCACGAACCCACCCAGGTGACCCCCATGACTTCCAGCACCCTCCTTTCCACACCCGTGCCCGTGACCGTGCCCGAGCCCGTGCCCGTGCCCGTGCCCGTGCCCGTAGCGGCGGAATCGCCCGCCGCCACCTCCGGGAAACACACCCAACTCGGCCTCGCCGACGAGCTGTTGACCATCCTCCGGACCACCACCACCGAGCCCCGCTCCGATGAGCAGCTGGAGGCGCTGACCCTGTCCGTGGCGGCAGACCTGCCGGTGCTCCTCTGGGGTGAGCCCGGCATCGGCAAGACCGCCGCGCTGACCCAGCTCGCCGACTCCCTCGACCTGCCGCTGACGACCGTGATCGCGAGCGTCCACGAACCGACCGACTTCTCCGGGCTGCCCGTCATCGGTGATGACCCGGCGGTGAACGGGGTGCCCATGGCCCCGCCGCAGTGGGCCGTGGAGCTGGTGCGTGCCGGGCGCGGCCTGCTCTTCCTCGACGAACTGTCCACCGCAACCCCGGCCGTTCAGGCCGCGCTGCTGCGGGTCGTCCTGGAGCGCAGGGTGGGCGCTCTACAACTGCCGCCCGGCGTACGGATCGTGGCGGCGGCGAACCCGCGGGCCTCGGCCGCGGACGGCTGGGAGCTGAGTCCGCCGCTGGCGAACCGGTTCGTGCACCTGTACTGGGTGCACGACCAGGACGTGGTGGTGCGCGGGCTCGGCGGGGTGTGGCCGCGGGCCCGGCTCCCCCGGCTGGATCCGGCGGGACTGGCGGAGGCGGTGGAGTTCGCCCGCCGGGCGGTGTGCGGGTTCCTCGCCGTCCGGCCCAAGCTGATCCACCGGCTGCCGACCACCGAGACCCGTCGCGGCGGGGCCTGGCCCTCGCCCCGGAGCTGGGAGGCGGCGATGACCCTGCTGGCCTTCGGGACCGCCGCCACCGTCTCCCGTGACGTACTGGCCCTGCTGGTCCGGGGTGCGGTGGGGGACGGCCCCGGGCTGGAACTGCTGGCCCATATCGACCGGATGGAGCTGCCGGACCCGGAGCTGCTGCTGGCCGATCCGGCCACCGCCGAACTGCCCGGGCGCGGCGACCTGCGGCAGGCCGCGCTGGAGGCGGTGGTGGCGGCCGTCGGCGCGCGTCCGGAGCGGGCGCGCTGGGAGGCGGGCTGGGCGGTGCTGGTCCGGGCGATGGAGACCGGGGCTCCGGATCTGCTGGTCGGCCCGGCGAAGGCCCTGGCGGCACTGCGGCGCGACGGCTGGGAGATCCCGGACGCCGTGGAGCGGCTGGCCTCGGTGATCGGCCTGGCCCGGCGGGCGGAGGGCTCGGTGGCCCGCACCGCGGCGGCGGCCGGCGCCAGGGGCGCGGCGGGTGGGGCCGTATGACCGCCCCCGGCTCGGGTTCGGGCGTCGCCGGCTCCGGACGCGGGACCGCGCAGGGGCGGGGGGTGCGCCCGGTCCCCCGACCGATGGCACCGCCCCCGCGGCCCCGGCCCGTACGGGTCACGCTGCCCGGTCCGCGCCCGCCGGGGCCGGTCGTCCCGCTGGACTGGGAGAAGCTGCTGGCGGCCCGGCTGCACGCGGTCACGGTCCGCCCGTATCTGGCCGACGCGCTCTTCGCACTGCACCCGGTGGAGGACCGGTCGGTGCCCACCATGGCCGTGGACGCGTACTGGCGCTGCTACGTCTCGCCCTGGTTCGTCGCCCGCACCCCGCTGGAGGACCTGGCGGGCGTCTGGGTGCACGAGGTCTCCCATCTGCTCCGCGACCATCACGCGCGGAGCGAGCGGTACGCGCGCGAGGAGGGCGAGGAGGGCCTGGGCCGGGGTCGACCGGTCGGCCGGGGGAACGAGGGTGACCGGAGCCAGGCCAGGGGGCAGGCCGGGGGGCAGAGCAGCGGGCCCGCGCCCGGCTCCCGGCTGCGGCAGAACCTCGCCGCGGACTTCGAGATCAACGACGACATCTACGGCGACGGCCTGCCCGAACCCGAAGGGGCGGTGCGCGCGGGGATGATCGGCCTGCCGGACGGGCTGCTGATGGAGGAGTACCTGAGGAGGTTCTCCATGGCGGGCCGCATCCCCGGGCTGGCCTGGCTGGACTGCGGAAGCGGCGCGGACGGACGGGCCCGGCCCTGGGACCTGGGGCCCGAGGGGGCGCACGGGCTGAGCCGGCAGCAGCGGGACGCGGTGCGCTTCCGGGTCTCCGAGGCGATCACCGCCCGGCCCGGGGAGGCTCCGGACGGCTGGCAGCGCTGGGCCGACGAGGTGTTCCATCCCCCGCAGCCGTGGCGGGAGTTGCTGGGTGCGGCGGTCCGGGCGGCCGCCGGCTCGCCGGGGACCGGCGAGGACCACAGCTACCGGCGGCCGTCCCGGCGTTCGGCCGCGCTGCCCGGTGTCGTACTGCCGAGCCTGCGGCGGATGCCGCCCCGGGTGTGCGTGGTGATCGACACCTCGGGGTCGGTGACCGATGCCGAGCTGGGCAGCGCGCTGCTGGAGGTGGCGGCGATCGCGCGGGCGGTGGGCGGCCGGCGCGATCTGGTGTCGGTGATCTCCTGCGACGCGGCGGCGGGTGTCGCCGTGCCGCTGTGCCGGGCCGAGAGCCTGGAACTGATCGGCGGCGGCGGTACGGACCTGCGCTCCGGGTTCGCCCGGGCGCTGCGGTCCCGACCGCGTCCGGACGTGATCGTCGCCCTGACGGACGGGCAGACGCCCTGGCCCTCCGCCCAGCCGCCGTGCCGTACGGTCGTCGGCCTGTTCCCCCGAGGCCCCCGCGAGGTGAACGAGGACGACCCGGAGTACCGTCCGGACGCCCCGCCCGACTGGGCCCGTGTGGTGACGATCGGCTAGCCGGCCTGGCCGGGCACCCGACCACCCGACCACCCGACCACCCGGAAACCCGGCCACCCGGGCTACGGCCGGGGCGGGTGGTCGCGCGGTCCGGGCGCGGGCGGTGCCGGTGGCGGGAAGGTGAGACGGAAGAGGGCGCCGCCGCCGGGGGCGGCCTCCGCCGTGAGTTCGGCGGAGTGCGCCCGGGCGATCTGCCGGGCCATGGCCAGACCCAGCCCCGAGCCCGGCAGGGCCCGGGCGGCCCCGGAGCGGTAGAAGCGGTCGAAGACGTAGGGGAGGTCCTCGTCCGAGATCCCCGGTCCGTGATCACGAACCGTCAGTTCCGTTTCTCCGGAAGGGACTTCTTTCATCAGCTCGATCTCGACGGGAAGTCCGTCGCGGCTGAACTTGGCCGCGTTGTCGAGCAGGTTGCCCAGCAGCCGGCTGAGCCGCGCCGGTACGCCCGAAACGACCACCGGCGCGTCCGGCACCCGTACGTGGAAGGGCACGGCGGGCCAGTGGGTGCGCGCGGCCTGTGCGCAGTGCTCCACCAGCGCGCCGAGCCGGACCTGTTCCACCAGCGGCCGCGGTTCCTCGTCACGGGCGAGCTCGATCAGGTCGTTGACCAGTCCGGTCACCTCCCGCAGCTGCCGTCCGAGCGCGGCGGAGGCGCGTTCCCGCTGCTCCGGGGTGAGGCGGTCGGCACGGGCCAGCAGTTCGGCGTTGGTGCGCAGTGCGGTCAGCGGGGTGCGCAGTTCGTGGGAGGCGTCCGCGACCAGTCGACGCTGTGCGGCCACCGACTGTTCGAGTTCGCCCAGCATGGTGTTGAAGCTGGTGGCCAGCCTGGTGATCTCGTCCTCCCGTCCCGGTGGCGGGAGTTCGATGCGGTGCCGGGCGTCGCGGGTGGCGGCGATCCGCTCGGCCGTCGCGGTGAGCCGGCTGACCGGGGCCAGGCCGGTCCGTGAGACCCAGTACCCGAGGAATGCGGCCAGCAGCACCCCGGCGGCCGCCGTCAGCACCAGCCACCGGGCGGCTTCCTCGATGCCGTCCTCCACCGTGTCGGCGCGCAGGGCGACTTGCAGGGCCCGGCCCTTGGCGTAGTCGGTGGTGAGCATCCGGGCGGGATGTCCGGAGAGCATGAAGTTGGTGTAGTAGGGGGCCCGGTGCCCTTCGGCGACCTCGCGTGCGGCCGGGGCCACCGGCAGCAGCGGCGGTGTCGCGGGATCCCGGGCGGGATCGGCCGGCACCACCTCGGCGCAGGCGGGGGCCGCGAGGAACCGGCACTCCCCCGCCAGAGTGCCCGGCCCGGCCCCCGGGTTGCGCTGGGCGGCGAGCCGGGCGGACTGGGTCAGGCTCAGATCCAGCTGCCGGTAGAGCGCGGAACGGACCACCAGGAACGCCGCCGCGCACACCCCGACCGCGACCAGGGCCACGGCGGCCGTCACCGACAGCGCCAGCCGGGTGCGCAAGGGGCCCCGGCGACGCCAGACCCGCCCGAGCCGCCGACGCCCGGAGGCCTTGAATCCGCCGCCCGGCCCACCCGCGACGCTCACGGCGTGTCCAGCCGGTAGCCGACCCCGTGGACGGTCTGCACCAGCCGGGGCTCGCCCCCGGCCTCCAGTTTCCGTCGCAGATAGCCGATGTACACGGCGAGGGAGTTGGAGTCGGGACCGAAGTCCCGCCCCCAGACGAGCTCCAGGATCAGCTCCCGGGGAAGCACCTGACCGGGATGCCGCAGCAGCAGTTCGAGCAGCGCCGCCTCGGTGCGGCTGAACTCCAGCGGCCGGTCCCCCCGCCGCCCGGTTCGGGTCCCGGGATCCAGCACCAGGTCCGCGAACCCCAGCGGCACGGCCCCGGCCGGCTCGGGGGCGGCCCGGCGCAGCAGCGCCCGTACCCGGGCGACCAACTCGTCCAGGGCGAACGGCTTGACGAGATAGTCGTCCGCACCTGCCTCCAGCCCGTCGACCCGCTCGCTGACGGAGTCGAGCGCGGTGAGGACGAGCACGGGCGTACGGTCCCCGAGCGCCCGGAGCTGCCGGCACACCCCGAGCCCGTCGAGCACCGGCATCATCACGTCGAGGACCACCGCGTCGGGCTCCCAGGCCGCGATCTGCGAAAGGGCGGCAAGCCCGTCGGCGGCGCCCCGCACCTCGTACCCCTCGACGGCAAGCCCGTCCTCGACGGCAGCCCGCACCTCGGGCTCGTCATCGACGACCAGAATCCGCCGCCCACCGCCCCCACCCGCACCACCCATACCGCTGTCCATGGAACCCATAGGACAAAGACTGCCAAACAACCCCGGAGAACCTCTTAGAACCTTCTTAGGGCGCACCGGGAGTGTGCGGGCATGGACACCACCACACCACACACAGCTGCGGCGCTCTCCGTCGTGATCGGTGCGGGCGGGACCGGCGGGCACATCTATCCCGGTCTCGCCCTCGCGGAAGCGCTGCGAGCCGCCGTTCCCGGAGCAGTGGTCTCGTTCGTCGGGACCGAGCGGGGCCTTGAGACCGAGCTGATACCCGGCGCCGGCTACCGTCTGCACACCGTCGACATGATCCCCTTCGATCCCGCCCTGGGCGCCAAGCGGTACCTGTTGCCGGCGGCGCTGCTGCGGTCGGCGCACCAGGCCCGCACGGTGATCCGGGCGCAGGGCGCGCACGCCGTCGTGGGCATGGGCGGGTATCCGAGCGCGCCCGCCGTGCTGGGTGCCCGGCTGGCCGGGCTGCCCGCCGTGATCCACGAGTCCAACGCGGTCCCGGGCCGCGCCAACCAGTTCGCGGCCCGGCTCACCCCGCACATCGCGGTGGCCTTCGACCGGGGCCGGGACCAGCTGGCGGGCGGTGAGCGGGCGCTGACCACCGGGATGCCGATCTCGGCCGCCCTGTCCGGGCTCGCGCGGCTGTCCCGGGCGGACCGGGCGGCGCTGCGTGCCGAGGCCCGGCGGGTGCTCGGGGTGCCCTCGGGGCGTCGGCTGGTCGTCTTCAACGGCGGCAGCCTGGGCGCCGTCCGGCTGACCCGGGCCGCTGCCGGGCTGGCCGGCCTGTGGCAGGGCCGGGACGACGTACAGCTGCTGGTCAAGACCGGGCCCGCCGCGCTGGCGGACACGGTGGCCGAGCTGGCGGCGACCGGCGGGCAGCGGATCGCCCGGGCCGTCCCCTACCTGGACCGGATGGACCTGGTCTACGCGGCCGCCGACCTGGTCGTGTGCCGCGCGGGCTCGGCGACCGTCGCCGAACTGGCGGCGACCGGGGTTCCGGCGGTGCTGGTGCCCTACCCGCACGCGCCCGGCGACCACCAGACCCACAACGCGCGGGTGCTGACCGACGCCGGTGCCGGTCTGCTGCTGCCCGACGACGCGACGACCGCCGAGCGGCTGGCCGGGCTGATCGGGCCGCTGCTCGCCGACCCGGCCCGGCTGTCGGCCATGGCCGGTGCCGCGGACCCCGGCCCGCACGCCCGGGCCGCCGAACTCCTGGCCGCCCATGTGCTGCGCATCGCCGGATTCGGATCCTCCTCCCCCGCCTCGCCCGCCTCCCTCCCCACCACTCACCTGGAGCGCATATGAACGACCAGAACCAGATCTGGGCAGACCGCACCGTCCTCGTCACCGGTGCGGAGGGCTTCATCGGCTCGACGCTGGTGGACCTGCTGGTGTCGCGGGGTGCGCGGGTGCGTGCCTTCGTGCACTACAAGCCGTACGCCGAGAAGGGGCATCTGGCCCGCTACCTGGCCGATCCGTCCGGCCCGGTGGAGATGTGGGCGGGCGACGTCCGGGACGCGGGCCGGGTCAGCGACGCGGTGGCGGGCTGCGACACCGTCTTCCATCTGGCGGCCCTGATCGGGATCCCCTACAGCTACGCCTCGCCGGGCGCGTACGTCCAGACGAACGTCACGGGCACCCAGAACGTGGCGGAGGCCTGCCGGCGGCACGAGGTGCGGCGGCTGGTGCACACCTCGACGAGCGAGGTGTACGGGACGGCGCTGACCGCGCCCATCTCGGAGGAGCACCCGTTGCAGCCGCAGTCCCCCTATTCCGCCTCGAAGATCGGCGCGGACATGATGGCGCTCTCCTTCCACCACGCCTTCGGGCTCCCGGTGAGCGTGGTGCGCCCCTTCAACACCTACGGGCCGCGCCAGTCGGCGCGCGCGGTGATCCCGACGATCCTGGCCCAGCTCCACTCCGGCTCCCGGGAGGTCCGTCTCGGCTCCCTCACCCCGACCCGGGACTTCACCTTCGTGACCGACACCGCGGCGGGCTTCCTCGCGGTGGCGGAGTGCGAGCGGGCGCTCGGTGAGGTGGTCAACCTCGGCACGGGCGAGGAGATCTCCGTCGGCGCGCTCGCCGAGGAACTGATCCGGGCCTCCGGCCGGGAGGCCGAGGTGGTCGTGGACCCGACCCGACTGCGGCCCTCGGGCAGCGAGGTGCAGCGGCTGCTGTCGGACAACTCCCGGGCCCGCGAATGGGCCGGCTGGAAGCCCGAGGTCGACCTGGCGGAGGGGCTGCGCCGCACCTCGGACTGGATCGCCGCGAACCTCTCGCTCTTCGCTCCGGACCGCTACGCGGTCTAGGCGGTCTCCCTCGGCGAACGGTTTCGGAATCTTCCGTTCCGGGGAGTGTGTCCAGCGCTGCCGCGCCTGCGCGGCAGCGCCGCATCGCCCGACACGACAGCCGAGGGAGACCATGGGCCGGCACAGGACACGCGGGACGGCCGCATCAGCCGCCCTCGCCGCGGTAATCGCCCTCGGGCTGTCGGCGGCGCCCGCGGCCGGCAGCGGCACCGGGGGCGCGGCAGCGACCGTACCGCCGTACGGGGTGACGGCCGCGACTCCCGCCGCCCACCGCGACCCGGCAACCACACCGCCCCCGCCCCGGCTTCCCCGTGACTTCCGCGGCAAGGGCAGGTGGATCGTCCGGGACCTGGACATCACGGTGCCGTTCACCTGGGAGGGCAGGGACGGCAACAGCCAGATGACGGCCGGCGGACCGCAGCACCCGATCTGGTTCACCAACCTGATCTACCGGAACACCCTGTACACACTGACGTACAAATGGCCGGGGCTGACCGAACACCCCTGCTCGCGCATCCCCGACTTCAGTCTGGAGCAGCTGAACGAGGCCTTCTCCAAGGCCCGGTTCGTCGGCCCGGCCACCCTCCGGAACACCCAGCCGCACCGGCGGGTCAACCACTGGAGGGTGGGCGTGGTCCTCCCCCAGCTGCCGCCCGGCAACTATCCGCGGCTGCCCCTCGCCCTGGGTGACATCTACGTCGACGAGAACAGCCCCGAAACCTTCTGGCAGGTGCTGCAGTTCGGCGTCCAGAACCTCTACGACCCCGAACTCGACGAGTGGATGGTCATGGACACCTTCGAGCACCGGCCGGGGACCGTCACCCTCCCGAAGCGGTGCGCACCGCCCCGCTGAGCACGGGCGATACGGACGGTACGGGCGCCCCGTGCCGGCGTACGGGGTGCCGGCGTACGGGGTACCGGCGTACAAAGTGCCGGCGCTCGGGGTCAGGCGCGGTGGAACAGGTCGGCGTCGGAGGAGCGGTGCCGGCCGCGCGGGGCGGCATGCGCGCCGCCGGGCAGCTCGCGGCCCTCGCGGAGCCACTGGCGGGCCACGGCGTCGTAGATGGGTGAGTCGGAGACCCGCTCCTCGTCCGCCCCGGGATCGCCGGAACACCGTCGCGCTGGAACGATTCTCTGCTTCATGACCAGTACAACGACCGGGCGCCCGGCACCGTGGCGGTCCGTGATCCATCCGTCATCACCGACCGTCTGGCCGGCGCGCCGGGAAGACTCCCGAGCGCGCCGGTCCGCGTGTAAGGCGGTGCACGGAGGTGTGCGGAGGTGGACGGCGGGGCGGGGCGGATCAGGTTCCGAAGAGGCGCAGGACGCGCGGGGCGTTGGGCAGGCCCTCCGGGGACACGGCGGTGCCGGTCAGCGGCATCAGATGCCCGTTGCCGCAGTCGCCGGGCTGCTGATGGTCGAGCTCCCAGTCCCGGCTGAGCGGGGAGGAGGCCGAGCTGGTGGCGTAGAGGGGCTGGTGGCAGGAGCGGCACCAGTAGAAGGAGCGCGCGCTCACGGCGTCTCCCCTGCTGCGTCGAGGGGACGGTGGGTGGCCGGGATCCGGTGGGGTCGAATGGCGGTGCTCGGGCCGTGGGGGCTGGCGCACAGGAAGCGGAATCTCTCGTTCACATCGGCTGAAACGATCCGGCACGCTCCACGTCACCGTTCCCGCACCCGGAGTTCACCTTGACGCCCGTTCCGGTTCGGCCACCGGTGGGCCCGCGCCCTCGTACACGCCGACCCGCCTCGTCTTCGGCGGAGGGAGAAGGAGGCCGTTCGGCTGGTGGGTCCGACGGGGCGTCGGACCCGGGCATTCCGGTCCGGTCAGGTCGGGGGCGGCGCGGGCCGTCAAGGCCCGCGGCGGTCACCAAGGGCGCCGTCGAGGCCCTGGGGCTGACCGTCGGTTCCTCCGTGGTCGCGCTGATCAAGTCGACCGAGGTCTCCCTGCCGCTCTGACCGGCCACGCGCCGCCCGGGGCCCAACCCGCCCCGGGGACCCAGCCGCACGGGGTGCTCAGCTCACCGCCCGCTCCACCAGCTCGGCGATCCGGGCCTCCACCTCGGGCGTCACCTCGGTCAGGGCGAAGGCGGAGGCCCACATCGGGCCGTCGTCCAGCTCCGCCAGGTCGCTGAAACCGAGCGTGGCGTAGCGCGCCTTGAACTTCTCCGCGCTCTGGAAGAAGCAGACGACCTTGCCGTCCAGCGCGTAGGACGGCATCCCGTACCAGAGCTTCGGCGCGAGGACCGGTGCGGTGGCGGTCACCACGGCGTGGACCCGCTCGGCCATGGCCCTGTCCGTGTCCGTCATCTCCGCGATCTTCGCGAGGACGTCCTGGGCCTCCTGGGCCGCCTTGTCCGCCTTCGAACCGCGACGGGCCGACCTCTTCAGTTCCTGTGCGTGGTCCTTCATCGCGGCACGCTCCTCGGCGGTGAATCCGTCGAAGGCGCGGGTCTCGGTGCTGCTGCTCATTGCGGGTCTCCTCGATGCGTGCGGTCGTCGGCGATGTGTGGTTCGTGTACTGCGGTCCGTGAAGGGGTCGCGGTCCGTAAAGGGGTTCAGGGCAGCCAGCGGGCGTCGCGCATCAGCTCGCGGCCGGTCAGCTCGTTCTCCTCGCGCCAGGCCCTGATCCGGCGGGGGGTGATACGGAACCACTGGTACCGGGTGGTCGAGGTGCGCGGGTCGAAGCCGGTTCGGGCGGCGAACCGGTCCCCCAGGTGCGGTGCCAGGGCCTCGATCGCGAGCACCTCGACATCGCCGTCGATCAGGGCGAGGTCGCGGGTGTGCCCGAGGGCGAGGCGGACGGTCCCGGTGGCGGCCAGGTTCCGGCCGGTGGGGCTGTCGGCCGGGGTGGCCGCCCAGAGCGCCTCGCCGTCCCAGTCGAAGGAGAGCGGCACCAGGTGCGGGATGCCGTCCGCCGAGGCACTGGCCACCCAGACGTCGATGTCGTGGGCGAGCCGGTGCTCGGTGTCGCGCCTGCGCTGTGCGCGGGAGCGGGGCGGGGCCCCGGTGGGGGTGTCGGTCGGGGTGGTCATCGGTCCTGCAGCAGACCGATGGGGTTGCCGTCCGGGTCGATGGCGACGGCAATCAGGCGGCCGCCGCCGACGTCGTGCGCGGGCTCCTTGACGGTGGCGCCCGCGGCGGTCAGTGCGGTGAGCTTCGCCTCGATGTCCGCCACGTGCCAGTAGGCCAGCGAGGAGGTCAGGCCCTGCGGCCCGCCGCCCGGGAGGAGGCCGATGTGCTGGCCGTCGGCCTCGAAGCCGACGTAGTGGGGCCCGTCGGTCTGCGGGGGGACCCCGAGCAGCGCGGCGTACACGGCCTTGGCCTGGGCGAGGTCCGAGACCGGGTGCAGCACGGTCTTCATCGCCGGGGTGGGAGAGCTGGTCACGTTCACTCCTGTGGTCGTGGTCGTGGAACCGGTCGCCCGGTCCGTTCGGTCCGGTCCGTCCGGTCCGGTCCGTCCGGTCCGGTCCACCCGGTGTGGTCCGCCGGGCTCGTTCTTGTGCTCGTAGCTTGCCCGGGGCCGGGTACCGGGCGCCTCCGTGGTGACCACGGAGAGCACTACGGATAATGGCCCGGTGTCCACTCCAGCGATCTCTGCCCGGGAAGCCGATGTGCTCCGGCTCCTCGGGGAGCATCTGAGCAACGCCGAGATAGCCGCCCGGCTGTTCATCTCCGTACGGACGGTGGAGTCCCATGTCTCCTCGCTGTTGCGGAAGTTGGAGGTGGCGGACCGGCGGGAGCTGTCCCGGCGGGCGCCCGGGCCGGCCGCCGGCGGGCTGCCGCTCCCGGCCGCCGCGCTGCCGGCTCCGCTCACGGTGTTCGTCGGGCGGACCAGGGAACGCGCGGAGCTGGCCGAGGCGGTGACGGAGCGTCGGCTGGTGACCGCGGTCGGTCTGGGCGGGGTGGGCAAGACCCGGCTGGCCCTGACGGTGGCGGCCGAGGTGGCGGGCGGTTTCGCGGACGGGGTCTGCTTCGTCGACCTGGTCCCGGTCACCGATCCCGGGCGGGTGGGCGCGGCGGTCGCGGCGGCCCTGGGCGTGGGTGAGCAGCCCGGTCGCGGAATCGACGACGCGCTGGTCGCCGCGTTGGCGGACCGCCGGGCGCTGCTGGTGCTGGACAACTGCGAGCAGGTGCGCGAGGGGGTGGCGCCGTTCCTGGAGCGGCTGCTGGTGGCCTGTCCGGGGATCCGGGTGCTGGCGACCAGCCGGGCCCGGCTGCTGGTGCCGTTCGAGTGGGTGTTCCCGGTTCCGCCGCTGTCCCGTACGGGTGGCGGCGGCTCGGAGGCGGTGGCCCTGTTCCTGGAGCGGGCGGCGGCGGTCGGCAGGGCGCCGGATCCGGCGGAGCGCGATCGCATCGCGGCGCTGTGCGAGCGGCTCGACGGCATGGCGCTGGCGATCGAGTTGGCGGCGGCGCGCTGGTCCACGCTCGGTCTGGACGGTCTGGCGGCGGGTCTGGGCGACCAGTTGCGGATCCTGGCCGGCGGTCCGCGGGCCGACGGCCGGCACCGGTCGGTGCGGGCCGTCCTCGACTGGAGCCATGACCTGCTGGATCCGGAGGACCGGGCGCTGCTGCGCCGGGTGTCGGTGTTCGTCGCCCCGTTCACCGCGGAGGCCGCCGCCGAGGTGGCCGGGTTCGGCGCGCTGGAGGCGGCCGGGGTCGCCGACGGGCTGGGCAGGCTGGCCGAGCAGAGCCTGCTCGCCGTGCTCCCGTCCGCCACCGGCACCCGCTACCAGGCGCTGGAGACCGTGCGCCAGTACGGGGCGGAGCGGCTCGCCGGGGCGGATGAGCTGGACGGCACCCGGTCCCGGCATCTGGAGTGGTGTCTGGCCGGTGCGGACGGGCTCGCGGACGGCGGCGGCCCGGACTGGCGGGTCCGGTTCGACGCGGTCGCGGAGGAGCTGCGGGCCGCCTCGGCCTGGGCGGCGGGCCGGCCGGAGCGGCGCGCGGACGCGTGCCGGCTCGCCCTGTCGACGGCCGGTCCGGCGTTCACCCGGAACCTGTTGGGCGAGGCCCAGGAGTCGTACGAGCGGGCGGCTTCGCTGAGTACGGGCACGGCGGCCGCGGCCGCGTTGCGGCAGGCGGCGGGGGTGGCCGGGTGCCGCAGGCTCGGTGACCACATGTACCGGCTGCACCTGGCCGCCGCCGAGGCCGCCCTCGGGGCCGGGGACGAGGCCGGGGCCGCCCGGGACCTGGCGGCCGCCGCCACCGTCGCGTACCGGTTCTCCAGCACGTTCGCCGGCCGGGTGCCGCCCGTGGAGGAGGTCGGCGGACTGCTGGCGCGGGCCCGCGGGCTGGCCGGTGACCACGGGGATCCGGCCACCGGGTCGGCCCTCGCGCTGGCCGAGGCGGCGGTGGTCGCGGACGCGTTCGGGGCGGTCCAGGGGGCTGTGGACAACACGGCGCCGGACACCGTCGCGTGTGCCGCCCGGGCCGTCGAGCTGGCCCGGCTGGCGGGCGACCCGGTGGCCCGGTCGGCCGCCCTCGACGCGCTGTCCGGTGCCCGGAGCTGGGCCGGTGAGAGCTTCGAGGCCGCTGCCGCGGCGCGGGCCCGGATCGACATCCTGAGCTCGGCGCCCGGCACCCCGGCACGGACGCACGAGCTGATCGACGCCCTCGCCATGGCCGCGGCGACCGCCGTGGGCACGGGTGAGCTGGCGGCGGCCCGCCGGTGGGGCGGTCTGCTCGCGGACCATCCCCAGCTGGTGGAGGTGGGCGACCACGCCACCTCCTGGCTGCTGGTCGCGGACGCGTTCGCGGGCCGGGCCGAGGCGGTGCTCGCCAACGGCGCCCGCTTCCGGGACACCTGGGAGCAGGCGGGCCGGCAGCGTTCCTTCTCGCTGGGTCCGGCCGCCGCGGCCGTGGCGATGGTCCACGGCCTGCGGGGCGATCGGGAGGCCCGGGCGGCCTGGCTCGCGATCACCGACCGGGCGGGCGGCGAGGAGGACCACCGGCACGGCCACGGAGCCGTGTTCGACGCGATGGTCCTGCTCCACCACGGGGACGCGCAGGCGGCCGTGGAACGGCTCGGCCCCGAGCCGGAGCAGGTGTGGAAGTGGGTGTGCTGGGTCTGGCTGCACTGGTACGCGGCGCTGCGGGCCGAGGCCGCCGTCCTCGCCGGGCATCCGGAGGCCCGGGGGCGGATCACCGCCGCCCGCGCCCTGGTCACCGGTAACCCGGTCGCCACCGCCCTGGTGGACCGGGCCGAGGCGCTGCTCGACGGCGACCCGGCGCGGCTGCTCGCCACCGCGGCGGCGTTCGAGGCGGCCGACTGCCGCTACCAGTGGGCGCGTACGCTCCTGCTGGCCGGGGGCACGCACGCCGAGACCGGCGCCTCCGCACTGACCGAACTCGGCCTGGCGGGCGGCGCGGCCTAGCGGGCGGCCAGGCGCTCCAGCAGGGTGGCGCTTCGGGCCAGCAAGGCCCGCTCCTCGTCGGTGAGTTCGAGCTCGATGGCCTGGGCGAGCCAGCCGGCCCGGCGGCTTCGCTCCGCTTCCAGCGCGGCCCGGCCCGCGTCCGAGAGCTCGACCAGGGACTTGCGGCCGTCCGTGGGGTGCGCGCGGCGGGTGATCAGGCCCTGCTCCATGAGCAGCCCCACCGCGCGGGCCATCGACTGCGGGCGCACCCGCTGATCGGTGGCCAGGTCGCTGGTGGTCATGGCGCCGTTGCGGTCGAGTGCGCCGAGGACGGCGACCTGGCCCAGCGGGATGCGGTCCTCGTGCTGGACCCGTCGGGTGAGCCTGCCCATGGCGGTGCGCAGTTCAGCGGCGATGGCGGCGGCTTCCGGGGTGGGCATACGGCACTTTACCCCGGCGGTCGGGGGAACCGTGCAGGTCATCGGGAGAACCGTGCAGGTCATGCGTACAGCCATGCTGTACAGCAATACTGCACAGCCAAACTGCACAGCATTGCTGTAGTGTTTGGTTCGTCGGGGTCGGCGCCAGCGCTGTCGCAACAAGGCCGCGACACCCACGACAACGGGAAGGACCTCCCATGTCCGCACAGGCAGTCGCACCCATCGACACCGCCATCCGGAACGTCACCGCCCGCCGGATCATCGACAGCCGGGGCAACCCCACGGTCGAGGTCGACGTGGTCCTCGCGGACGGCTCCCAGGGCCGCGCGGCCGTTCCCTCCGGCGCCTCCACCGGCGCCCGGGAGGCCGTGGAACTGCGCGACGGGGACTCCGCACGCTGGCACGGCAAGGGGGTCGACCGCGCGGTCGCCCATGTCAACGGCGAGATCGCGGCGGCCGTCCGCGGCCTGGACGCCGCGGACCAGCCGGGGCTCGACAGCGCGCTGATCGCCCTCGACGGCACCGCCACCAAGTCCCGGCTCGGCGCCAACGCCGTCCTCGGCGTCTCCCTCGCCACCGCCAAGGCCGCCGCGGCCGCGCACCGCCTGCCCCTCTACCGCTACCTGGGCGGAACCGGAGCCGACCTGCTGCCGCTGCCCATGATGAACATCGTCAACGGCGGCGCCCACGCCGACAACCCGCTGGATTTCCAGGAGTTCATGATCGCCCCGGTGGGCGCGGACACCTTCGCGGAAGCCGTCCGGATGGGCAGCGAGGTCTTCCACACCCTGCGCCGCGACCTGCTGGCCGCCGGACACTCCACGGGCGTGGGCGACGAGGGCGGCTTCGCCCCCGCGCTGCGCACGGCCGAGGAGGCACTCGACTTCGTCATGGCCGCCATCGAGCGCACCGGCTACCGCCCGGGCACGGACATCGGCCTCATCATGGACCCGGCCTCCTCGGAGTTCTTCGCGGACGGGGTCTACGACTACGCGGGCGAGGGCGTGCGCCGCACCCCCGCCGAGCAGGTCGACTACCTGGCCAAGCTGATCGACGCCTATCCGATCCTCTCCATCGAGGACCCCATGGCGGAGAACGACTGGGAGGGCTGGCGCGAGCTGACCTCCCGGGTCGGCGACCGTTGCCAGCTCACCGGCGACGACCTGTTCTGCACCAGCGAGGCACTGCTGCGCGAGGGCATCGCCACCGGCGCCGGCAACTCGATCCTGATCAAGGTCAACCAGATCGGCACCCTGACCGAGGCGCTGGCCTCCGTGGCCACCGCCCACCAGGCCGGCTGGACCGCCGTCATGTCCCACCGCTCGGGCGAGACGGAGGACACCACCATCGCCGACCTGGCGGTGGCCACCGGCTGCGGCCAGATCAAGACCGGCTCCCTCTCCCGCTCCGACCGCACCGCCAAGTACAACCAGCTGATCCGCATCGAGGAGGAACTGGGCGCGTCGGCCCGCTACGCGGGCCGCTCCGTCTTCCGCCACCTCTCCGACCTGGCCGGCTGAAACGATCCGAGCCATCCAAACGATCCAAACGATCCAAACGATTCGAACGATTCGAACCGTGACAGGATTCGGTCCGTTCAAATCCTTCGCACCACTTGAACCATCCGATCCAGGGGGAACACTTGTCACCGCGCTCTCAGCGCCTGGGCCGCCTCGCGGCCTGCACCGCCCTCGCCCTCACCGCGGGCACCCTGCTCTCCGCCGCGCCCGCCGTCGCCGGCACCCCGGCCCCGGTCGTGCCCGACAGCGGGCCGCGGCCCGGGACGGCCGCCGCTCCCGCGCCCGACCGGCCGCTCTCCCGCCCCGTGAAGACCGGTCTCGCCGGCAAGGCGGCCAAGCCGCGCATGGACGTGGACGGCGACGGTTACACCGACCTGATCTACCGCACCCACTGGGCGTACCACTTCATCGCCCTCTCCGGCTCCGGCACCGGCCCCACCGTCCAGTTCACGATCCCCGGCACCGAAACCGACACCCCCCGGGACACCCTCTCGCTGGGCAACGTGCGCGGCGGCCCGGGCCCCGAGCTGCTGCTCTGGTTCGGGGACGGCCGTCTGTCCATGACGGGCGCCACCGCCACCGGGACCTCCGGGGTGAGCTGGACCGGCACCGGCTGGCAGATCTACAACAAGCTCGTCGCCACCGGGGACCTGACCCGGGACGGCCGCGGCGACCTGCTCGCCCGCACCCCCTCCGGTGACCTCTACCTCTACCGGGCCACCGGATCCGGCAGCGGGAACCCGTTCGCCAACCGGATCAAGGTGGGCAGCGGCTGGGGCGTGTACGACCAGATCCTCGGCGCCAACGACGTCGACGCCGACGGGGTCGCCGACCTCCTGGCCAAGGACCTCGACGGCAAGCTGTACTACTACAAGGGCACCGGCAGCGCCTCCGCCCCCTTCAGGTCCCGCACCCTGGTCGGCGGCGGCTGGAACATCTACAGCAAGCTGTTCAGCCTCGACGACTGGACCGGTGACGGCAAGGCCGACCTGGTCGCCCTCCAGCCCAACGGCGACATGTACCTCTACCCCTCCGCCGGCAACGGCCGGTTCGGCGGCCGGGCCCGGATCGCCCAGCAGTGGCTCGACCCCGAGGTCATCGTCAACTCGGGTGTCACCCCCACGTTCGGCAAGCACGGCGTGGTCGGCATCACCACCGCCGACGAGATCCGCGAGCACGTCAACCTGACCAACGGCCGCTTCTACAGCGACACCGTCAACCCGACCAAGCCCTGGGAGAAGGGCCGGACGCTGGTGGTCGCCGCCGGTCTCGACAAGTTCAACTGGGTCAACCGGCTGGGCTGGACCGGCACCGAACTGTTCAACCGCACCCGGAACAACGCCAAGGTCAACGGCGACTTCACCGGAACCGACCTGGTGGTCGCCCCCGGTGACCTCACCGGCAACGGCCTCGGCGACCTGCTGACCCGCGACCGGGCCGGCACCCTCTGGCTGCGGGCCGGCAACGGCACCGGAACCTGGTTCGGCAGCCCGGTGAAGGTCGGCGCGGGCTGGGGCGCCTACAACCGTGTCCTCGGCGGCTCGGACATCACCGGCGACGGCCGCACCGACCTGCTGGCCACCTCGCCCGACGGCAAGCTCTACCTGTACCGCGGCACCGGGAACGGCTCCGCTCCCTTCGCCGCCCGCGAACTCGTCGGCTCCGGCTGGAAGGCGTACAACGCGCTGGCGGTCACCGGGGACCTCAACGGCGACGGCCGCGCCGATCTCGCCGCCCGGGACTCGGCCGGCGGCCTGTGGCTGTACAAGGCCACCGGCTTCGGCGGCACCAAGACGCTCGGCAGCCGCGCGTACCTCGACAAGGGCTGGAACAAGTACGCCCAGATCGGCTGAGCAGGCTGAACGGACCACCGCGCCGGGCCGCCCCCCATTCCGATTCGGGGGGGGCGGCCCGGCCGGTGCGACGGCTCCGGTCAGCCCGTCGGGTCGGTGGGATCGGTCGGCTCCCTGGGATCGGTCGGGTCGGTCATGATCTCCCGGACCTCCTGTGGGCAGCGGCAGGCGGCGGCGATCCTCGCCGCCCACTCCAAGGCCTCCGCGCGCGAGGGCACATCGACGATCGAGAACCCGCCGACCACCGCCTTGGTCTCCGGATACGGCCCCTCGGCCACCGCCCCGTCCACGGACACGACGCTGGCGCGCTGGCTCTCCACCCCACCGCCGAACACCCACACACCGGCCTCCCGGGCCTGCCGCACCACCTCCAGCGAGGCCTCGGCCACCTCGGGCAGCTCCTCCTCGGAGAGGATCATCGAGCCGTCGTCGAACGAGATCAGATACCGCGCCATCCCTGTCTCCCTTTCTCCCTCAGCCGTCCGCCGACGGCCGGTCCGCCAGACCGATGACCCCGCAGGCCAGCCGGGCACCGGCGTTGCCCGTGGTCAGGGACTGCGGATGACCGCCCAGACCCAGATCGTCTCCGTCCCCGTGGACGACGAGGGAGCGGCCGAGGACGCTGTCGGGGCCCGACAGCGCCAGCAGTCCGTCCACCAGGTCCACGGAGGCGACCCCGTTGCGGTCCGCCAGGATATTGCCCAGGTCGCCGGTATGGCGGCCGGCCGCCGCCGGGCCTCCGTGCCGCCCGTGACCGTGCCGGTCGAAGTGGCTTCCGGCCGCCGCGCAGCCGTCGCTGAGGTCACCGAACTCGTGGACGTGGAAACCGTGGTGCCCCGGCGAGAGCCCGGCCACACGGCCACTGACCCGCACCCCCTCGGGCACCTCCTCGAAGCGGAGGGTTCCGACCACACCCGCCCTGTCCAGCACCGCGACGGCCCGCACTCCCCCGGCGGCGTGACCCGCGGGCACCGGCGCCGGCGCCACCGCTGATGACGGATCGGGCGCACCGACCAGGCCCATACCGAGGACCACCGCTGTCGCCGCTGTCGCCGCGGCCGTGCGCAAGGCGCGCCCCGCTCCGGCGCCGCCACCCGTACATCTGCCCGTCATCCCACGCATGTTCATGCCCGGGCAACGATCCGGCCCCCCTCCGGGGCACGTCCGTCGGGACAGCTCCGTCGCGAGGCACGCCCAGGGGTGCGCCGCGAGATCCGTCCGGGTGTCTCCCCGCACCGGGGGCCCGCTGTGCAGATCGGGCCGGACCGGCGATATTCCGATCATGACCCTTCCGAGCTCCGTTCCCGACCAAGGGGACCCGGACGGCCGGCCCACGTGGGCGGGCCGGAACTACTCGCTGCTCACGGCCTCCGCCGTCATCACCAACCTGGGCGCCCACGGGGCCCTCATCGCCACCGCGTTCGCCGTGCTGGAGGCCGGCCGGCGGGTCGGGCGGCGACGTGGGCCTGGTGGCGGCCGCGCGGACCCTGCCGCTGGTGCTGTTCCCGCTGGTCGGCGGAGCGGTCGCGGACCGGCTGCCACGACACCACGTGATGGTCGCGGCCAATGCGCTGAACTGTGTCTCGCAGGGTGCCTTCGCCGCCCTGGTCCTGCTCGGCGAACCACAGCTGTGGCAGATGATGGTGCTGACCGCGCTCTGCGGCACCGGACAGGCCTTCTTCAACCCGGCCGCCGAAGGCATGCTGCTGGCCACCGTGTTCGGCGAGGACACCAACCGGGCCTTCGCCCTCTACCGGATGGCGGTCAACGGCGCCGGAATCGGCGGGGCCGCCCTCGGCGGGGCCATGATCGCCGCCATGGGACCCGGCTGGGTCCTCGCCGTGGACGCCGCCGCCTTCGCCGTCTCCGGCGCCCTGCGCGCCTTCCTCGACGTCAGCCGCACCACCGGCCGGACAGCGGGCGGCGGACTGCTCGCCGACCTCCGGGAGGGCTGGGTGGAGGTCCGGTCCAGGCCCTGGCTGTGGAGCATCATCGCCCAGTTCTCGGTGGTCGTCGCCGTGGTCGGGGCCGCCGAGTCCGTGTACGGGCCGCTGGTGGCCCGCGAGCACCTGGGCGGGGCGGCACCCTGGGGCATCGCCCTCGCCTTCTTCGGAGTGGGCACCATCGGCGGCGCGCTGCTGATGGTGGTGTGGAAGCCCCGCCGACTGCTGCTGTCGGGCAACCTGTTCGTGTTCCTCCTCGCGACCCCGGCCGCCGGCCTGGCCGTTCCGCTGCCCACCTGGGGGCTGTGCCTGGTGATGTTCGCCAGCGGGGTCACCGTCGAGATCTTCGGCGTGAACTGGATGACCGCCCTGCACCAGGAGATCCCCGAGGACAAGTTCTCCCGGGTCTCGGCCTACGACTGGTTCGGCTCGGTCTCCATGCTGCCGCTCGCCACGGCGCTGGCCGGCCCCGCCGAGGCCGCGTTCGGCCGGACCGAGGCGCTCTGGGGGTGCGCCGGGCTCGTCGTCCTGGTCACCGCCCTCACCTTCCTGGTCCCCGAGGTCCGCGAGCTCAGCCGCACCCCGGCCAAGGCCCCGGCACCCCCCGCGCCCCCCGCTGCCCCCCACGCCCCGGCCGTGGCTCCCGCTCCCGAACAGGCTTAGGCGGCCCGTACGGACTTCACCCGTTCGGCGGCGTACCGGATGAGGCGCGGCCGGGCCGGCGGCAGGCTGGCAGGGGTGCGCGCGCCGCGCGGGCCTCGGAGGAGAGGACGCGGCCGATGAGCTGGCAGATGCCCGTGGGCAAGGGGAGGATCACGGCGAAGTACCGGCAGCCCGGGGGCTGGGCCGCCGGCTTCCACACCGGCGTCGACTTCGGCTGCCCCACCGGGACCCCGGTCGCGGCGGTCGGGCCGGGCTCGGTGGTGGTGGCGGGCGACCAGGGCGCGTACGGGAACTGCGTGATCCTGCGCATGGAGGACGGGCGGTTCACCCTCTACGCCCACCTCTCCAGCATCGAGGTCAAGGCCGGCCAGCAGGTGGCCGGCGGCCGGCGCCTGGGCCTGTCCGGGGCGACCGGGAACGTCACCGGGCCCCATCTGCACTTCGAGGCGCGCACCGCCAACAGCTACGACGGGCACACCGACCCCCTTGTCTATCTGGCGGGCAAGGGCGTGGCGAAGGCGGCCAAGGCAACGGCTGCCAAGACCACGGCGGCCAAGACGACGGCGTCCGGGACCGGAACGGCCAAGAGCGCGGGTGCGGGTGCGGGTGCGAAGAAGAGCACGGCGCGCGGGGCCGCCGTGCAGAAGGCGCCCGCCGCGTACACCGTCAAGGCCGGGGACACGCTCTCCGGAATCGCCCTGGGCAGGCTCGGCAGTGCCGCCCGCTACCCGGAGATCGCACGGCTCAACGGCATCACCGACCCCGACCGGATCCGGGTGGGGCAGAAGCTGAAGCTGCCGCCCCGGTAGTCCCGTCCGTCCAGGAGCCCGGGAGCCCAGGAGCCCAGGAGTTTGGGAGTCCAGGAGGTCGCGGTGGCCGAACCGCTCGGCGCCGACGCGTTTTCGGCGGCACTGGTGAACGAAGGCGTCCGGGTGGTCGGGCGTCCCGGCTGGCGCACCCACAACCGTGACCACAAGGGCCGGTGGGGCCCGGTGCACGGGGTGATGGTGCACCACACGGTGACCCGGGGCATCGAGGCCACCCTCGCGCTCTGCGCCGACGGACACGGCGAGTTGCCGGGTCCGCTGTGCCACGGGGTGATCGGCAAGGACGGGACCGTGCACCTGGTCGGATACGGCCGCGCCAACCACGCGGGGCGCGGCGACCCGGCCGTCCTCGCGGCGGTGAAGGCCGAGGGGCCGCTGCCGGCGGTCAGCGCGGCGACCACGGACGGGAACCGGCACTTCTACGGCTTCGAGTGCGAGAACCTCGGCGACGGCAGGGACCCCTGGCCGGCGGCCCAGGTGGACGCCGTGGTGCGGGTGTGCGCGGCGCTCTGCCGGGCCCACGGCTGGGGCACCACCGGGGACACCTCGGTGATCGGCCATGCCGAGTGGCAGCCGGGCAAGGTGGATCCGAGGGGGCCGGGCATCACCATGCCGGAGGTCCGGGCCGCGGTGGCCCGCCGGTTGCGGACGAACTGACCGGCCCGCCTCGGCGTCGGCGGGCGGCGGTGTCAGTGGGCGGCGGTGTCGTCGGGCGGCGCGCGGTCCCGTTCCCCGTCGCGCCGGTCGCCGGTCGCCGGTCGCCGGTCGCCGGTCAGGGTGCAGTCCGGTCTCCGCCCGTGCGTCCCGGCGGCACCGGGGCCGGTCACGCCCTAGCGTGGTCGCGGAAGCGATCCGGGCGGTCCGAAGCCCGGAACCAGGCCCACGGAGGCACTTGTGACCACCACCCCCGCCCTCGCCGAACTCACCGGGGACTACGTGCTCGACCCCGCGCACACCCGGATCGGCTTCATCGCCCGCCACGCCATGGTGACCAAGGTCCGGGGAGCGTTCCACCAGTTCGAGGGCACCGCCCACCTCGACGGCACCGACCCGGCCCGGTCCACCGCCCAGGTGGTGATCAAGGCCGAGAGCATCGACACCGGTGTGGAGCAGCGTGACCAGCACCTGCGGGCCAATGACTTCCTGGACGTCCCCAACTTCCCCGACATCACCTTCCGCACCACCGCGGTCGAGCCGCGTTCCGAGACCGAGTACCGCGTCACCGGTGATCTGACCATCAAGGACACCACCCGTCCGGTGAGCATCGACTTCGAGTACACCGGCAGCGCCGTGGACCCCTTCGGGAACCAGCGGGTCGGCCTGGAGGGTTCGGTGTCCATCTCCCGGAAGGACTTCGGGGTGACCTGGAACGCGGCTCTGGAGGGCGGCGGCGTGCTGGTCGGCGACAAGGTCGTCCTGGAGTTCGACATCTCGGCGATCAAGCAGGTCTGAGGGCGGACCGAGGCCGGGACGCGACCGCGGGCGGACCCGGGGCCGGAGCCGACCGCCCCCGGGACGGGAGTCGGAGGAGCGGTCGGCCCGCGGCCCGCCGTACGGACGGCGCTCAGTCGAGCGGGTCGAGGGTGAGGTAGGCCGCCTGCGGGGAGCCGTCGTGGACGAGGGACTCGTGGGCGCCCACGTCGTCGAAGGCGAAACCGTACGCCTTGCCGTCGGCCATCTGCGCGTGGATCTTGCGGGAGTAGTGGTTGGTCACCGCGTCCCGGTAGAAGTCCGCCGGGCCGGTGTCGGGCTGGTTGGGGTTGGTCAGCAGTGTGGAGCGGTTGAAACCTGCGCACAGGGTGCGTGAGATGGGGCCGCGCACCTGGTCGTTGGGGGCGTCGAGACGCTTGTAGCAGCCGAACACGCTGTCGGAGTCGGGCTTCTGGAACGAGGTGACCACCCGCCCCGAGGGGTCGGTGAAGTTCATGACCCCGCCGGAGACCCGGCCCTGGTACTTGAGGGCCGGCTGGTTCGCGAAGGGCGTGACGGTCAGCGGGGTGGAGGCGTACTTCGTCCAGACCCGGTTGATGTAGTCGTCGAGGACCCCGGCCGGCAGGGCCCCGGCCTCGATGCCGTGCCCGGGGGCCAGGGCCCGCAGGACGGTGCCGTCGGAGCGGGTCTGTACGAGGTTCGCCCAGCCGCCGGGCTGGGCGCGCAGGGAGGAGTAGAAGCCACGGTAGCCGCCGGGCTTGAGGCGGCCGGTGGTGGCGGTGGTGCCGTTGGGGCGCTTGACGCCGACGGCGTAGGGGACGGAGAACATGTCCACCTGCGTGCTGTTGATCCACACTCCGTCGTTGTTGAGCGTGTACTCGGACCAGTTGAAAAGGATGTTGCGGTTGGGGTCCGAGGGGTTCTGCACGGCGGGCTGGACCAGACCGCCGGTGGTCAGTTTGAACACCAGCTTCTGGCCGTAGCTGAAGTAGACGCGGCCGGAGAACTTGGGCATCCGGATCGTCTTGGTCTGCCCGGCGGCGGGCCCGGGGATGGAGGCGTCCGGTGCGGGGGTGGGCGGATTGCCGCCGGCCGGCCAGGGGTGGAAGGTGCCGTTGGCGTCGGCCCAGCCCTGGCGGCCGGTCGAGAGCTGGGTGCCGATGTTGTAGACGTAGACCTGGTCGGTGCGGCCGGACTTGTTGCTGATGGTCAGCGGGATCGTCTCGGGGACCGCGGCCTCGGCGGCCGGGGAGGGGCCGGCCACGACCAGATAGCCGCCCAGCAGGGACGCGGCGGCCAGCGGCACCAGCAGGGCGGCGGGACGGTACCGGGTGCGGGTCCCGAGGGCGCCGCGCTGCGCGTGGCGGGCGCGGGCGGTGCGGTGGGTGCGATCGGCGCGGGCGGCGCGGTGGGGGTCGCGATGGGTCATGTGCGGCTCCTGGATGTGGGGGATCCTGGGTCTGAGAGCGCTCTCAGACCCAGGATGGTGACGATGGCGGGTGCATGTCAATGGCCAGACCCCTCGGCATGGTCTGGACCTGCCCCTCCAGGACCGCCAAAGAGCTATGCCCTGATTGCCCGGATATTGTGGTTGATGTGATCGAGTCTGGACGGCCGTGGCTCCCTCGGCGTTACGGCCGGGGGACGCTGGTGCGGCTGTCGCCGGTCCTGCTCACCGTCGTGATCGCCAGTCTGGCCTACGCCACTCCGCCGGAAATGGCCTTCAGCCGGCTGCTGCCCGCCGCACCGGCCCTGGCGGCGGCCATGTGGCCGGTCCTCCCGACCGTGCTCCTCGGCACGGTCTGCCTCTGTCTGATGATCGGCCTCGGCATGGTCTTCCCCGACCTGGGCACCTGGTGGACGGCCGCCGGGATCATCGCGGTCACCGTGGCCGCCGCGTACGGCAGCCACGTCCGGCTCCAGCGGGAACGCACCCTCATCCAGGTGCGGCTCGTCGCCGACGCCGCCCAGCAGGTGGTGCTGAGCCCCATCCCGCGCCGGTTCGGAAACGTGGAGATCGAATCCCTCTACCTGGCGGCCGCCGCGGAGGCCAGGATCGGCGGGGACTTCTACGAGGTGGTCGACACGCCCTTCGGGGTCCGGCTGCTGATCGGCGACGTACGGGGCAAGGGCCTGCCCGCGGTCGGGGCGGCCGCGGCGATCGTCAACGCCTTCCGGGAGGCGGCCTACGGCGAACCCGACATGGTCGACGTGGCCCGCCGGCTGGACGCCAGCAGCACCCGCTACAACGCGGCCTTCCCGCCCGACGGGCCGATGGAACGGTTCGCCACCGCCCTCCTGGTGCAGATTCCGCACACCGGCGGCCGGATCGACATCCTCAACTGCGGACACCCCCCACCGCTGCTCCTGAACCACGGCAGGCTCCGCGTACTCGACCCCGCGGCGCCCGCCCCCCTGCTCAGCCTCGCGGAGCTGATCGGGGAGCACTACAACATCGACACCTTCGACTTCGCCCCCGGCGACCTGCTGCTCCTCTACACGGACGGGATCGCCGAGGCCCGGGCCCGCGACGGCGAGTTCTTCCCGCTGGCCTCGTGGATGGGGCGACAGCCCCCGACACCGCCCCGCGAGCTGCTCACCGGGCTGCACCACGACCTCCTCCGGTACACCCGGGGGCGGCTGGACGACGACATCGCCGCCCTCGCCGTACGACTCCGCGAGTCCTGAGCGGGACGCGAACGCCGACGGCCCGGCCGGGGTGACCGGCCGGGCCGTGACGGTACTCGTGGTGCTGGGGGTACTCGCCGTCAGGCAGCGGTGGTGATCGCGGCCGCCGGGGCGGCCTCGGCCGGGACCGGATCCGTCGCCGTGTCCGTGTCCGTGGCCGTGTCCGTGGCCGTGGCCGGGGCCGTGTCCGGGGCCGTGGCCGGGGCCGTGGCCGGGGCCGGGGTCCGGCGCAGGCCCTTCAGGAGGATGACCAGCCCGGCCGTGGTGGCCGTACCGGCGGCGATGGCGATCAGATACAGCAGCGGGTTCCCGATCAGCGGGATGACGAAGATGCCGCCGTGCGGAGCCCTCAGGGTGCACTCGAAGGCCATCGAGAGCGCGCCGGTGACCGCGCCGCCCGCCATCGATGCCGGGATGACCCGCAGCGGGTCGGCCGCGGCGAACGGGATGGCGCCCTCGCTGATGAAGGAGGCCCCGAGGAACCAGGCCGCCTTGCCGTTCTCCCGTTCCGTCCTGGAGAACAGCCGGCCGCGCAGGGTCGTCGCCAGCGCCATCGCGAGCGGCGGGACCATGCCCGCGGCCATCACGGCGGCCATCACCTTGAGGCTGCCCTCGTTCGGGGTGGCGAGACCGCCGATGGCGAAGGCGTACGCGACCTTGTTGAGCGGTCCGCCCAGGTCGAAGCACATCATCAGGCCCAGGATGACGCCCAGGATGATCGCGTTGGCGCCGGAGAGGCCGGAGAGCCAGTCGGTGAGGGCCTGCTGGAGCGAGGCGATCGGCTTGCCGACGACCAGGAACATCAGGAACGCGGTGACGGCCGACCCGATCAGCGGCAGCACCACCACCGGCATGATCCCGCGGAGCGCCGTGGGGATCCTCAGCCGCTGTACGGCGAGGACCGTGCCGCCCGCGAGCAGACCGGCGATGAGACCGCCGAGGAATCCGGCGTTGATGGTGAGGGCGACGGAACCGCCGACGAATCCGGGGACCAGGCCGGGCCGGTCGGCCATTCCGTAGGCGATGTAGCCGGCCAGGACCGGCACCAGGAAGCCGAAGGCGAGACCGCCGGTCTGGAACAGGAGGGCCGCCCAGCTGGCGGACTCGGTCCAGACGAAGTGGTCGGCCACCGAGGGCGCCTGGTCGATGGTGTACCCGCCGATGGCGAAGGCCAGGGCGATCAGCAGTCCGCCGGCGGCGACGAACGGGACCATGTAGCTGACCCCGGACATCAGCCAGGTTCGCAGCTTGGCGCCGTAGCCGTCCTGCGGTTCGCCGGCCGCCTCCACCGGGGTGATCGGGGCGGACGCCCCGGTCTCGCCTCGGGCGGCCTTGTCACGGGCCTCGGCCAGGAGCTCGGCGGGGCGGTTGATCCCGGCCTTGACGCCGACGTCGACGACGGGCTTGCCGGCGAACCGGTCGCGCTCGCGCACGGGTACGTCATGGGCGAAGACCACGGCGTCGGCGGCGGCGATGGCCTCCGGGGTGAGCTTGGTGAACCCGGCCGAACCCTGGGTCTCGACCAGCAGGTGGATACCGGCGGCGCGGGCGGCCTGGGCGAGGGCTTCGGCGGCCATGTAGGTGTGCGCGATACCGGTGGGACAGGACGTGACGGCCACCATCCGCAGCGGCCGCCCACCACCCTCGGCCGCACCGACCGCACCGGCCGGCCGGTCCGCGCCATCGGGCGCGGCGGGCGCGGGGCGCTCGGCTCCGCCGGGAGCCGGGGCCTGCCCGGCCGTACGGGCCACTCCCCCGGCCGCGGCGAGTCCCGCCTCCACGGCTCCGCCGTGAGCGGCCACGGCGGCCGGTCGGTCCGCGCCATCGGGCGCGGCGCCGGCCTGGGCGGGAGCCGGGGCGTCGGCCGTGCCCGCGGCCTCGGCCGGGGCCGATGCGGGGGCGGGGCCCTTGGCCGCGGGCTGGCCCGCAGCCGAGCCTGCGGCCGGGGCCGGGGGCGCGACCGGAGCTGGGGCTGGGGCCGGGGAGTCGCCCGCGACCAGGGTGGCGGCCTCTTCCGGGGTGGTCGCCGCGCGGAGGGCCGTGACGAACTCGGGGCGCATCAGGCGGCGGGCCAGTCCGGACAGGATCGACAGGTGGGCGTCGTCGGCTCCGGCCGGGGCGGCGATCAGGAACACCAGGTCCGCAGGACCGTCGGACGCCCCGAAGTCCACTCCGGCCGGGGACCGGCCGAAGGCCAGGGTGGGGGCCGTGACGTGCGTGGACCGGCAGTGCGGAATGCCTATGCCGCCCTCCAGGCCGGTGGGCATCTGCGCCTCGCGGGCGGCCACGTCCGCCAGGAACCCGTCCAGGTCGGTGACCCGGCCGAGGGAGACCATCCGCAGCGCCAGGGCGCGCGCGGCCGCCTCCTTCGAGTCGGCGGCCAGGTCGAGGTCGACCAGTTCAGGGGTGATCATCTCGCTCATCGCGGGCTCCTTCGCACGCGTCGCAGGGTCATCGGGGACACCAGGGCTTCGCCCGGCGCCGGGGCGGGCGCCAGGCCCTGGCCGGAGGCCAAGGCTGTCGCGGGCGGCGTGCCCGCGGCCCCCGCCGGGGCCGGGTCCTCCCCCCGGGCACCCGGCACCGGGGCCGCAGCGCGCACCCGGTTCGGGGACGGGGCCTCGGCGGCGGCCAGGGCCTCGCCCGGCGCAGGGCCGGGCGCCGGCTCCGGCACGCTGCCCTCCGCCAAGGCCGGAGCACCCGCCGCCGGGGTCACAACCCGCACCCGGTTCGGGGACGGGGCCTCGGCGGCGGTCCGGGCCCCGCCCGGCGCTTCGCTCGGTGCAGGGCCGGGCGCCAGCTCCGGCACGCTGCCCTCCGCCAAGGCCGGAGCACCCGCCGCCGGGGTCACAACCCGCACCCGGTTCGGGGACGGGGCCTCGGCGGCGGGCAGGGCCTCGCCCGGGTCGCTCGCCGCAGGGGCCGTGGCGGGCGTGCGGTTCGTGGGAGGGGTTGCCGGGCGGGTCAGGGGGAGGTTGAGGGGGAGGTCGCGGGTGATGTGGACCTCGTGGGGGCGGAGGTGGGTGGGGGTCGGCATGGCGCTGCCGGGGAGTTGGACGGCGGCGGCGCCGTGGGCCAGGGCGGAGGCCAGGGCTGCCGGGCCGGTGCCTCCGGCGATCAGGAAGCCGGCGAGCGAGGCGTCGCCCGCCCCGACGTCGCTGCGGACGGCCTCGACCGGGGCGGTCCCGTAGTACGTGCCGCCCTCCTCCACCAGCAGCTGCCCGTCGCCGCCCAGGGAGGCGAGGACGGCGCCCGCGCCGAGCGCGCGCAGTTCCTCGGCCGCCGCGACCACGTCGCCGAGGGTGCGGAGCGGGCGTCCGACGGCCTCGGCCAGTTCGTCGGCGTTGGGCTTGACCACGTCGGGGCCGGCCGGCAGCGCGGCCAGCAGGGCCGGGCCGGAGGTGTCGAGGGCGATGCGGGTGCCGGCGTCATGGGCGCGGGCGACGACCTCCGCGTACCAGCGCGGGTCCAGTCCGCGCGGGAGGCTGCCGCAGCAGGCGGTCCAGTCGGCATCCGCCGAGCAGCCGCGCGCGGTGTCGAGGAGGAGGTCGGACTCCCCCGGGGTCAGTTCCGGACCGGGGGCGTTGATCTTGGTGAGGGTGCCGTCGGGTTCGGCCACGGAGATGTTGGAGCGGGTCGCCCCCGCGATGGAGACGGCCGTGACGTCCACGCCCTGCTCGCCGAGGAGTTCGGCGAGCAGCGCACCGGGGTGGCCGCCGAGCGGGAGTACGGCGGTGGTGCGGACGCCCGCCGCGGCCACCGCCCGGGAGACGTTGACCCCCTTGCCTCCGGGGTCGACCCGGTCCCGTCGGGCGCGCAGCACCTCGCCGCGGTCCAGTGCGGGGACCTCGTAGGTCCGGTCGAGGGACGGGTTGGGGGTGACGGTGAGGATCATGCGAGCGCTCCTTCCGTACCGGCGGCGGCTGCCTTCGATGCGTCCATGTGGGTTTACGTCCGTTCCGTGCCTGACTCTGTGGGTTCCCTCACCGTACGCCCAATTTCGGGCTGGAACGAAGAAAAGCGGGCCCGCTTGCCCACAGATTCGGACATTCGCAGAAAGTCGGGCCGAAGGACCCGGGCCCGAGGCCCCCGGCGGAGTGCACGAGCGCCGAGCCGGTACACCAACCGGTCGCCGTCGGGAGTGATCTACGAGGGCCCGGCTGGATCTCGTCGGTCGCCCGGCAAACCCCGCGCACCGCGATACCACCGCATCGAATTAACCCGGCGGCTTCTCCGGCCGGACCGGGCGCGGCGGCCGTTACGGTTCACCCGGATCCGGACCAAATCCCCCGTCCGGACCACCCTCGCACCCTCGCACCCCCGTCCTCACGTCCTCACGACCTCACGACCTCTCCACCCTTCGAGTCCCCGTACCGTCCCCGTCTCTCCCCCCGACGAACGACGCACCTCGTGAACCACCTGAACCGCGTGAAGGAGCCTTCCTCCGATGACCGTTGACACCAGCCCGGAAGCAGGGCTGGAGCCGCCCCGGCAGTCCAGCCTCGGCACGGCCGCCGCCCGGAACCTCGCCACCACGACCAAGTCCGCGCCGCAGATGCAGGAGATCACCTCCCGCTGGCTGCTGCGGGTGCTCCCCTGGGTGGAGACCAAGGGCGGCACCTACCGGGTGAACCGCCGGCTCAGTTACACCGTCGGCGACGGCCACATCGAATTCGTCCAGGACGGGGCGCAGGTCCGGGTGATCCCGCGCGAGCTGGGCGAGCTCGCCCTGCTGCGCGGCTTCGAGGACGACGAGGTGCTGACCGCGCTGGCCGGACGGTGCGTCCAGCGCGACTTCCGGCCCGGCGAGGTGCTCACCGAGCGCGGCGC
Source organism: Streptomyces sp. NPDC033845 (assembly GCF_055576225.1). Classification (NCBI taxonomy): domain Bacteria; kingdom Bacillati; phylum Actinomycetota; class Actinomycetes; order Kitasatosporales; family Streptomycetaceae; genus Streptomyces; species Streptomyces sp. NPDC033845. The sequence continues at coordinate 219,674 of NZ_JBVIRI010000008.1, forward strand.
CCCGGCCGGACAGATCCATCTGATCGCCCACGGCCGGATCCGGCAGACCTCGGTGGGCAAGTACGGCGAGGAGCACGCCGTCGCCGTGCTCGCCGACGGCGACCACTTCGGCCAGCACACCCTGCTGGACGCCGATGCCACCTGGGACAGCACCGCCACCGCCGAGACCGCCGGCACGCTGCTCACCCTGTCCCGCGACGAGTTCTCCGCCGTACTGGACGCCGCCCCCGGACTCCGTGCCCACGTAAGGGACTTCGGCTCACGGCCGCAGCAGCCGCAGAACCGGCACGGCGAGGCCGAGATCGCGATGTCGGCCGGCCACACCGGCGAGCACGAACTGCCCGGCACCTATGTGGACTACGAACCCCACCCCCGCGAGTACGAACTCTCCATCGCGCAGACCGTGCTGCGGGTGCACTCCAGGGTCGCCGACCTCTACAACGAGCCGATGAACCAGACCGAGGAGCAACTCCGGCTCACCATCGAGGCGTTGCGCGAACGCCAGGAGTTCGAACTCATCAACAACCGCGAGTTCGGGCTGCTCCACAACGTGGCCTTCAAGCAGCGGCTGCAGACCCATTCGGGCCCGCCCACCCCGGACGACCTCGACGAGCTGCTGTGCCGCCGCCGGGGCTCCAAGTTCTTCCTGGCGCATCCGCGGACGATCGCGGCGATGGGCCGCGAGTTCAACTCCCGCGGGCTCTACCCGGACCATGTCGACCTCGGCGGACAGCAGGTGCCGGCCTGGCGCGGGGTGCCCGTCCTGCCCTGCGGGAAGATCCCCATCAGCAAGGAGAACACCAGCACCATCCTGTGCATGCGCACGGGCGAGGACAACCAGGGTGTCATCGGGCTGCGCCAGACCGGGCTGCCGGAGGAGTACGAACCCGGGCTCTCGGTGCGCTTCATGGGCCTCGACGAGCGGTCGATCATCTCCTACCTGGTCACCACCTACTACTCCGCCGCCGTGCTCGTGCCGGACGCCCTCGGCGTACTGGAGAACGTGCAGATCGGCCGCCGGCACGAATAGGGGTCGTACGGGGCGGGGCGGGCAGCCGTCAGCGGCCCGCCCGGCACCCGGTACCGCTACCCGGTACGACCCACACCGGCACCCACACCGGCACCCAGCACCGGCCCGCTACCCCGGCCGGCCGGACCCGCCCGGATCCGGGGACAGCACCCGTCTCACCAAGGAGCTTTGGATGTCCGACCCCGGGCCTTCCACCGTCCAGTCGAGCCTGCCCGCAGCCGCGGCACGGTTCGGGGCCCCCCTCTTCACCGCGGTACTCGCCTCCGCCACCATCACACCGGTGGAGGTCTCCGAAGCCCCCGTCCCGGCCACTCCCGCCCCCGCCCCCACCCCCGTCTCCGCGCCCGAAACCGCTCCCGACGCTGCCCCCGCACTGGCCCGGATCCTGCGGGGTCCCAGCGGTCTGGGCACCATCGGCCTGTACTTCACCCCGGGCCCGCTCGCGGAGTCCCGGGAGTCGACGGGACCGGGGCACGAGGGCGAACCGGGGAATCCGGGGGAACCGGCCGCCGGTCGCCCCGTCCCCGGCCTCTACCACCACCCCGTACCGGAACCCGATCCGGCGCGGGTGGCGGAGGTCAGCGCCCGGATCAAGGCCTGGGCGCTGGAGGAGGTGGACCTCTTTCCGGAGGAGTGGGAGGACCAGTTCGACGGCTTCTCCGTGGGCCGGTACATGGTCGCCTGCCATCCGGACGCGCCCACCGTCGACCATCTGATGATCGCCACCCGGCTGATGGTCGCCGAGAACGCGGTGGACGACTGCTACTGCGAGGACCACGGCGGTTCGCCGATCGGCCTCGGCGGCAGGCTGCTGCTGGCGCACACCGCCCTCGACCACCTGCACACCACACCGGAGTACCAACCGCAGTGGGCCGAGTCCCTGCACTCGGACGCCCCCCGCCGGGCCTACCGCTCGGCCATGGAGTACTTCGTCCGGCAGTCCACGCCCTCCCAGGCCGACCGCTACCGGCACGACATGGCCCGGCTGCACCTCGGCTATCTGGCCGAGGCGGCCTGGAGCCAGACCGAGTACCTGCCGGAGGTGTGGGAGTACCTCTCCATGCGGCAGTTCAACAACTTCCGCCCCTGCCCCACCATCACCGACACCGTCGGCGGCTACGAACTGCCGGCGGACCTCCATGCGCAGCCCGCCGTACAGCGGGTGATCGCGCTCGCCGGCAACGCCACCACCATCGTCAACGACCTCTACTCCTACATGAAGGAACTGTCCGCACCCGGACGCCACCTGAACCTGCCGGTGGTGATCGCCGAACGGGAGGGCCGGTCGGAGAAGGAGGCCTACCTCAAGGCCGTGGAGGTCCACAACGACCTGATGCGCGCCTTCGAGGAGGAGGCCGCCGCCCTCGCCACCGCCCTGCCCGTCCCCAGTCTCCAGCGCTTCCTGCGGGGAGTCGCCGCCTGGGTCGACGGCAACCACTACTGGCACCAGACGAACACCTTCCGCTACAGCCTGCCCGATTTCTGGTAAAGATGGGATTCCCCATGACGAGCACCGAATTCACCGCCGATTCCGCCTTTGCCCCTTCCGTGGTCATCCCGACGCCGACGACCCCCTACCAGGGGGACATCGCCCGCTACTGGGACCACGAGGCCCGGCCCGTGAACCTGCGCCTCGGCGATGTGGACGGCCTCTACCACCACCACTACGGCATCGGGGACGTCGACCACGCCGCCCTCGGCGACACCTCCGACAGCTCCTACGAGAAGCGGCTGATCGCCGAACTCCACCGGCTGGAGTCCGCGCAGGCCGAGCTGCTCCTCGACCACCTCGGCCCGATCGGCCGCGGGGACACCCTCGTGGACGCGGGCTGCGGGCGCGGCGGGTCCTCGGTGATGGCCCACCAGCGCTTCGGCTGCACGGTGGAGGGGTTCACCCTCTCGGCCAAGCAGGCCGAGTTCGGCAACCAGCGCGCCCGGGAACTCGGCATCGACGGCCATGTCCGCGCCCAGGTCTGCAACATGCTGAGGACGCCCTTCGAGACCGGTTCGATCGCCGCCTCCTGGAACAACGAGTCCAGCATGTACGTGGACCTGGAGGACCTGTTCGCGGAGCACTCGCGGATGCTGCGGGTCGGCGGCCGCTACGTGACCATCACCGGCTGCTGGAACCCGCGTTACGGCCAGCCCTCCAAGTACGTCTCGCAGATCAACGCGCACTTCGAGTGCAACATCCACTCCCGACGCGAGTACCTGCGCGCGATGGCCGACAACCGCCTCGTCCCGCAGGCGGTCATCGACCTGACCCCCGAGACCCTGCCCTACTGGGAGCTGCGGGCCACCTCCCAGCTGGTCACCGGGATCGAGGAGGCGTTCATCAACTCCTACAAGGACGGCTCCTTCCAGTACGTCCTGATCGCCGCCGACCGGGTCTGACCCCCGGCGCCCGGAGTCCCACGGCCCGCCGGTCCGCCCGCGCAGGGGTGGGCCGGCGGGCCTTCCGCCTGCCCTTGACCGGTCACCGGGCAGCGCGCGTCCGGAGGAGGTCCAGGGCGGCGGCCACGGTGTCGCGCAGGGTCTCGCGGACCGGCACGCCGTGGCGGTGGGCGACATGGATGAGGTAGCGGTTGCGTTCGGGGTTGGGGCAGTCGGGCGGGCAGCCGAGCACCGCCCGGCCCGTGCCCACGTCCAGGCCGAACTCGACGTTGGTGGTGAAGCCGGGCAGGGAGACCAGGTCGCGGGGGATCCAGAAGAGGATCGCGTCGGCCTGCCGGCGGGCCTCGGTCTCCCAGTCGACCTGGTCGTCGTAGTGGACGGGCCGGAATCCGCCCCGGGACTCGGGGTTGAGGACCGTCAGGGTCCGCCGGTCCTTCCACTGGGCCGCCAGTTCCCCGATGGCATCGGGTCTCCAGGAGGGGACCGGGCCGTTGGAGCGCGGGCTGGGGCCGGCCAGGAAGACGCTGGGCCCCGGGGCGGCGGGGAGGGGTTCGCGGGCGTACACGAGGTTCGGGGTCACGATCGTCATGACCGGATCCTCCCCCGCATCCCGGATCCGCACGCCGCCCCGCGCCCGCCCGTGGGCGCGCCCTAGGAACGGGTGTAGCGCAGCTGGACGACGCCGTTGGCGAAGGTGTGGGTGCCTTCCAGGCGGAGCGGTACCGGTCCGCCGTCCAGTTGCGGGAAGAGCGGTGTGCCGCGGCCGATGCGTACCGGATGCACGTAGATCCGGAAGGCGTCCACCAGGTCGTGGGCCAGGAACTCGGCGGCCAGCCGGGCGCCCCCGAGGCCCAGCGGTCCGCCCGGGGCGGCCTTCAGGGCGGCCACCTCCTCCGGGACGACCCCGCGGACCAGGGTGGCGTTGTGGCCGACCTGCTGGAGGGTGCGCGAGTACACGTACTTGGGGGTGTCCCGCCAGATGCGGGCGAAGTCGGCCATCGGAGCGGTGTCGGCCGGGTCCGTGTCGACGGTCGGCCAGAACTCCTCCATCAGCTCGTACGTGACACGGCCCTCCAGGAAGCCGCCCATCGCGCGGGCCTCGTCGTTGAGGTGCCGGTGCACTTCGTCGTCGACGAGGTGCCAGTCGATCTGCCGTTCGGGCCCTTCCGTGTATCCGTCGAGGGACACCGAGGCCATGAGGATGATCTGCCGCATGGCCCGCCACGCTACTCCGGGCCGGGCTCCCCCGGTGGGACCGGCGCCCGTCGGGCCCGCCTCCGGGCCCCCGGACTACGCTGGTCCGGGGGTCTCGATCAGGGAGGCCGTGGTGAGCGGTGGGAACGACCAGCGGTTCCATCTGGACCAGGACGGGCACTCGATCACCGTCGTCCGGGATGCCGCCGGGCGCCGGACCGAGCTCCTGGTGGACGGCAGGGTCGTCGACTCGGCCCGTACCCGGAACCGGGCGCCGACCGAGCTGCGCGGGGTACTCGACGGGGGCGGCGGCCCGGACGGCGGCCCGCGGCCCTTCAGCATCCGGGTCGGGCGGGCCGACATTCCCGGTGGGGAGCCGCTGTGCAGTCTGGAGAGCGGCGGACGGTCCTATCTGATGCCGCTCGTGCCGCTCACCCGGCGGGAGGAGTGGCCGGCCGAGCCGGTGCCCGATCCGCGCACCCCGGGCGAGCTGCTGGCCCGCTGGCGGGCCCGCCTGCGGCGGCGCCGCGCATGAGACCGGCTCAGGGCCCGTCGGTCACCGGACCGGACACGGGAACCGGAGCCGGAACGGATGCGGGCGCCGGTACGGGATCCGGTGCGGGGGCCGGGGTCAGCCCCAGGGCCGGCAGCAGGGCCGCGTCGACGAACCTGTGGAGGTAGTCGGCGTCCGCGTAGCGGCCCTCCAGGGTCGGCCGGATCCGCATCACGCCCATCAGCTGGGCTGGCAGGAACGCGGCGGCGGGATGACCGGCGGGGATCTCGCCGCGCTCCACCGCCCGCGCGACCATCGTGTCGAAGGCGGCGAGTTCCGGTTCCACCAGCGCCTCGCGCAGGGCGGCCTGGAGTTCCTCGTCGCCGAGTACGGCGTGGCCGAGGGCCTGGGTGAGCAGGGTGTCGCGGCCCGAGGTGCAGGCGGCGATCCGGGCGGCCTCGTGGAGGTCCCCGGCCAGTGAGCCGGTGTCCACGGCCGCCAGGGTGCCCTGGCGGCTGGCCCGGAGGGCGGCGGCGACCAGCCGGGGCTTGGTCTGCCACTGGCGGTAGAGGGTGGACTTGCCGCAGCTCGCGCGGGCGGAGACGCCCTCCATGGTCAGGGCCTCGTAACCGTGCTCGCGCAGTTCCTCCAGGACGGCCGCGAAGAACTCCCGCTCCCGCTCCGGCGTGATCTTGGAGCGGCGCGCGGTGGCCGGCCGCGGCGTCGACGTCGGCGTCATGGTGGTGCGGCTCTCCTCGGTCGAGGTTCGTCTGCGAGTCCGTCCCTCCCAGCATATCGGAACGGCAACGTATCGGTACATTGTCGTATCGATACTTCTGCGTATCGATACAGTGGTGTGTCGATGTGGATGCCATGTCGATGTGTCGACCGTGGGCAACAGGAAGAAGGACCGGGCCATGACCGCCCCCAGCACCGTGGCCGGACCCCCGGCCGCCCGGACCGGAGCCGCGCGTCGCCGACTCATACGCGAGCTGCTGCTCGTCGCCGGACTCTTCGCCGTCTACAAGGCCGGGCGGACGATCTCCACCGGCCGGACCGACGAGGCCTTCCGCAACGCCGACCGGATCTGGGACCTCGAACGCGCCCTGCGCCTGCCGGACGAGGGCTCGGTCCAGCGGCTGCTGCTGCACGGGGACGCCCTCGTGCACACCGCGAACACCTACTACGCGGCCGTCCACTTCCCCGCGACCGTCCTCTTCCTGGTCTGGCTCTACCTGCGGCGCCCCGCCCACTACCTGTGGACCCGCCGGGTGCTGACCGTCCTGACCGGCGCGGCCCTGGTCCTGCACCTGACCCTGCCGCTCGCACCCCCGCGCATGCTGGGGGCCGCCGGGATGGTCGACACCGCCCAGGTCTACGGGCCCTCCGTGTACGGGGCCTCACCCGCCGAGGACACCGTGGCCAACCAGTTCGCGGCGATGCCCTCGCTGCACTTCGGCTGGGCCCTGATGCTGGCCCTCGGCCTGATCGCGGCGACCCGTTCCCGGTGGCGGGCCCTCTGGCTGCTGCACCCGCTGGTGACCCTGCTGGTGATCGTGGGCACGGCAAACCACTACTGGCTGGACGCGATCGTGGCGGCCCTGCTGCTCGGCGCGGCCCTGCTGCTGATCCCCCGGCCGACCGGGGGACCCGATTCCGGAGCCGGTGCCGACGCCGGGGCCTGGGCCGGGGCCTGGGCCGGGGCCGGGGCCGGGGCCGGGGCCGACGACGGGTCCGCGCGCGGCTCCGGCTCCCTGCCCCGATCCCGGACCGTGGACTCCCCGGACAGCCCGGGCAGCATGGGCAGCCCGGGCAGCATGGGCACCGAACCGACCCCGGAGGCCGGACGGGCCCCCGCTCCCGCCCCGCCGCCGGACGGCGCGGCGCTCCCGGCGGGGGCCGTGCGGTGAACGCCACCGCCCTCGCCCTCGTCCTGTGCGTGGCCTCCGCCCTGGCCTACGCGGCGGCCGCCGTGGCCCAGGAGCGGCTCGCCCGGGCCGCCAGGGCCCGTACCGCCCGCACCCTGCTGCGCAGCGGTGGCTGGTGGGCCTCGGCCGGTCTGAACGCCGGTGCCGCACTGCTGCACGCCGCCGCCCTGCGCTACGGGCCGCTCACCCTGGTCCAGCCGCTGGGCGCGCTCACCCTGGTCGCCGCCGTTCCGCTCGGGGCGCGCCGGGCCGGGCGCCGGGTCGCCGCCACCGAGTGGCGGGGCACCCTGGCCACCGTCGCCGGGCTGGCCCTTCTGCTGCTCCCCGCCTCCGGCCCGGCTCCCGAGGACACCCTGACCCTCGCCGAGGCGCTGGCCGTCTCCGGGGCCATGACCGTGGCGATCCTGATGCTGACCGCGGTCCGGGACCCGCGCTCCGGGCTGCGGCACGCCACGGCGTCCGGGCTGGCCTCGGCCGCCGCCTCCGCCCTGACCCAGACCGTGGCCGTGGCGGGCGGCCGGGGCGGTTCGCTGCTGAGTCCCCGGGTGGTCGGGGTGGCCCTGCTGGTGGTCTTCTTCGCCGTCGGCGGTCTGCTGCTGTCGCAGCGCGCCTACCGGGGCGGGCTCGGCGCCCCCCTGGCCGTGGTGAACCTGGCCAATCCGCTCGCGGCGGCCGCGATCGGCATGATCCTGCTCGGCGAACGCCTCCAGGGCGGGGTGATGGGCGTGCTGCTGGCCGTCGCCGGGGCCGCGCTGGCCGCCCGCGGGGTGCTGCTCCTGACCCGCACCCCGGCCACCGCCTCCGAGCCGACCGCACCCGACCCCGTGCCCGTGGCCGTGGCCGCGCCGGTGACCGTGGCCGGCCTGGCCGGGGTCCCCTCCCCCGCGGTCGCTGCCGGCGTCGCGCCCGCCGTCGTCGCCGCGGATCTGCTCGGCACGCTGGTTCCCACCGTTCCGGCGGCGCGCGGCCGCTGACCCGTCACGGCGCCCGACCAGCCCGCGGACCCGCTCGCTCAGGGGGTGCGCACGAGGACGTACGGCGGGGCGTGCGGCAGCCGGTCCGGGGCCTCCACGGCCAGCCGGGCCAGCCGCTCCGCCCCGTCCAGGGAGGACCCGGCGGGCGGCACCAGCAGCGCTCCGGGGGCGGCGGTCCGGACCGCGGCCAGGAACGGTCCGGTGAGCAGCTCACCGGCCTCGAACAGCCGGCCGCACCAGGAGACCACGGGCGGCAGGCCCGGCGGCAGCGCCGAGACCACGGTGTCCGCGAGATGTCCGGCGGCCCGCTCCCACAGGGCGCGGGCGACCGGGTCGCCGCCGTGCGCGGCCTCGGCCACATCGGGGGCGAAGACGGCGGTGCGGCCGGCGATGTCGCCGTACGGGTAGAGCCGCGCGGGGAGCCCGGCGGGCGGTCCGTAGCGGCGTACGGCCCGTTCCAGGAGAGCGGGCGAGCCGCCCGGTCGGCCGTCGTGGGCGCGGAGTGCCGCCCGCAGGCCCTCGGCGCCGATCCAGTGGCCGCTGCCCTCGTCGCCCAGCAGATGGCCCCAGCCGTCGCGGCGCGCCCAGTGAGCGCGGTAGTCGGTGCCGAGGGCCACCGCGCCGGTTCCGGCGGCGATGACGGCTCCGGGCCGGAGGCCGAGGGCGCCGGCGTGCGAGGTGACCGTGTCGGAGGCGAGGACGGCGCGCCGCGTGCCGAACAGCCCGGCGAACCGCGTCAGCAGCGCGGCGGGGTCGGGGACCAGTGACAGCAGCCCGCTGAGTCCGACCGCCAGCGCGTCCACCGGCATGGCCGGGTCCGGGGCGCGCAGCGCGTGCAGGGCGCGGCCGGTGCCGTCGAGGAGGGCCCGTACGTCGATGCCCTCGGGGCCGACGGTCCGGCCGGGGGCCCTGCCTTCCCGGTGGGTGCCGTCGGGGCCGGTGAGCCGGAGCCGGGTGCCGGTGCCGCCGACATCGACGGCGGCGGTCCATCCGGCGGGGGCCGATCCGGCGGTGCGCTGTGCGGGGGCGGGCTGTCCGGCGGGCGCCCGGTGGTCCATCAGGTGCTCCAGATGCGTTCCGCGGCGGCGGCGTTGTGGGCGTTCTCCCGGGTGGTGGCCACGATGTGGGCGCACAGTTCGTCCAGGGTGCCGGGGTCCTCGGCCAGATGGTGTTCGACCACCGCCCAGCCGGGCGTGCCCTCGGGGTTGGGGAGGGCGACGAGGTGGTGGTCGGTGCGGCCGGTGATCAGGACGGCCAGCAGGGCCAGGTACTCGCGCTGCAGGACGGGGCCGAAGCCCTCGCCGTCGGGGCCGGACAGGACCGCGGGGTGCCCGTCGGCGAGGAGGACGCAGGTGGCGTCGGCGGCACGGATGACGGCTTCGAAGGCCGCCGGCCCGAGCCGGGCCAGGGCGCCCTCCAGGTAGACGTCGAGTAAGTCCGGACCATTGCCCGGTGCGTTCATCCCTGCCCCCTGCCCGCACTGCCTCCGTCGACAGTACGCCAGCTCAGGGGCGTCTGTCCGGCGGACGCCCGGCCTGCGCCACGGTGCGCCACCGGGCGGCCGGGGCGCGCGACGGAGTGCGCCGGAGCGCGTGCGCGCCCGCCCGTGCGCCGGTTCGGCCCGGTTCGACACCCGCCGTCGAGGGGGTGAGGATGAAAGGGAAGGACGTGGCCGGCCCCGCCCCCCCTCGCCGCCGTCCCCGTCTCCCGTCCGGGAGGAAGCATCATGAAACGACGCACGTCTCTTCTCCTGCTCGCGCCCGTGCTGGCCGGCGGTCTGGCCCTCGGGTCCGCCGCCCCCGCCCTGGCCTCGGCCCCCGCGGCGGTCCCCGCCGCCACCTGTTCCTCCTCGGGGGTGCTGCCCGACGGGACCGTGAACGTCTCCGGCGGGGGCTTCGAGACCGGGACCGCCTATCTGGAGTCCTCCTCCGGGGTCGGCACCAGCGTCACCATGGGTCCGGGCGGCACGTTCACGATCACCAAGCAGCAGCCGGGCGAGTACTCGCTGCGTCAGGGCACCACGGTGACCAAGTGCAGCGGCGGCAGCGCGACGACCACCACCGGGACCACTCTCAAGGCCGGCATCGTGGCCGGCTGGGACGCGGTCAAGGGGAACTGTTCGGCCAAGGCTCCGGCCTCGGCCAACCAGCAGTTCAGCAACGGCTGGAACAAGGGCGCCGCGGTGGCCCGCGAGGCCTTCTGCTGACCCTTCCCCACCTTCCGCTGACGCGCCGAGCCTTCCGCCGACCGCCGTCGGCGCGTACCGCCTGACGCACACCCCCCAGGAGCTACAGTCCGATTCGGCCTGTTTCCTCCCGATAAAGGGGTGTGCGTGCGTCGGGTTACCGTAGCGATCACTCTGCTGGCGACCGTTCTCTCCGGCACCTACGCGGGCTCGCGGGCCGTGTCGGCGGCGTCCGGTTCCGGCGCCGACGGTGGAGGCGGGGGCGGCCGGGGGACGAACATCCTCGTGGTCGGCGTCGACAGCCGGACCGGTATCTCCGCCGCCGAAAAGCGCCGGCTGCACGTGGGCGGCGAGGGCTGCGACTGCACCGACGTGATGCTGCTGGTGCACCTGTCCGAGGACGAGCGCCGGGCCAGCGTGGTCTCCATCCCCCGCGACTCCTACGTGACGTACGCGGACGGAGCCGTCCCCGCCCGCACCGGCAAGATCAACGCGGCGTACAAGCTGGGCGGCGGCAAGCTGGCGGTGGCCACCGTGGAGAAGGTCACCGGCCTGCACATCGACCACTACCTGGAGACCGGCTTCCTCGGCTTCGAGAAGACGATCGACAACCTGGGCGGTGCCACCGTGTGCACCGACCGGCCGCTCAAGGACGAGAACTCCGGGCTGGACATCGCGGCCGGCCGCCACCACACCGACGGGGACACCACCCTGCGCTACGCCCGTGCCCGGCACGTCGACGTGCGGCCCGGCGACCTCGGCCGGGTGCGCCGCCAGCAGCGGCTGGTGACCGACCTGGTGGACCGGCTGTCCGAGGGCGGGGCGCTGGCCGGGCCGGTGAGCACGGCCCGGACCGTGCGGACCGTGCTGAAGTCGGTGCGCACCGACGAGGGGACCGGCCTGGACGACCTGGTCCGGATCGGCTGGGCGCTGGGCCGACTGCCCACGGACCGGACCGAGTTCGCGACCGTCCCGATCCGGCTCTTCGACCACCGGGTGCCGGGGGTGGGGTCCACCCTGGTCTGGGACGAGGCCCGCTCCGCGGCCCTGTGGAGCGCGCTGGGCGCGGACCGGCCGATCACGGGCGACACCCGGATCCAGCCCGTCGCGGCGGTGGTCCAGCCCGGCACGGTCAGCGTACGGGTGGACGACGCGGCGGTGGCGGCGGCCCTGCGGGGCAGCGGGTTCAAGGTGACCGAGACCGCGGCACCGGCGGTCCGGCCGGCCGGTCCGCCGGTCATCCGGCACGCCCCGGGGCGGGAGGAGGCGGCGGCGAGCCTGGCGGCCGCGCTGCCCGGCGCCCGGCTGCGGCCGGTCCCCGGGCACGGCGCGCAGCTGGACGTGGTGATGGGCACCCGGCCGGTGAAGGTCGGGAAGGTCGCCTACGACCGGAACCTGGCGGACGGCGCCCCCGTCTCCGGGGAGCGGCTGCGGTGTGCGGAGGGCCCGGAGCAGCGGCTCCGGCCGGTCACCACGACGCCCGAGGACGACTGACCCGAGGACGACTGACCCTGGGGACCACCGACCCTGGGAGGACTGCCACCAGGACGGCCGACCGCGCCCCGGCGTGCCGCGGTCCCGCCCCCCGCTCGCTTTCCGCGGGGGGCGGGACCGGGACCGGCATGGTCGGACGGTCAGGCGGGGCGGCCGCCGAACGGCCCGCCGGGGCCGTAGTAGGTGCCGAGTTCGTCGCGGTAGCCGGGGTCGCCGAGGTGCTTGTCCCGGTGGAACTCCGGGGCGTGCTTGATCTGGTCCTTCGTCAGGTCGACGTAGACCTTCTCCTCCAGCGCCTCGATCCGGAGCACCGTGCTGGCCGGCAGCAGGACCTCCTTGCCGAAGATCCACACGCCGGTGTCGACGACCAGGTACGCGTCACCGACCTCGTCGGAGTGCTTGTCGACCTTGCCGATGCTGCCGTCGGTGGCCTCCACCTTGAACCCGGTGAGGTCACCCGCCAGGCGGCCCGCCGTCGACCGGTAGCTCCACACATTCTCAGTCACGCGAAAACAACTCCTCAGATATCGATCGGTTGTTTCTTCCTGTGGCGGGACGTGTGTTACCTCCCGCCACGAGACGCCTGCCCGGCATTCCCCGGCCCACACGCACCCGCCCCCGATGACTTCCGGAACCGGGGGCGGGGGGGCGGGTTCAGCCGGTGGTCGGGCGGATGCGGTGTTCGCGCCAGAAGGCGGTGAGGTCGGTGGAGGTGGCGGCCTGGGCCGCCCGCTGGAACGCGGCGGTGGTGGACACCCCGTACCAGTGGTCCCGCGCGTACTCCTTGAGCATGGCGGCCATCGCCGGGCCGCCCAGCACCTTCTGCAGGTCGAACAGGGCGCAGGCGCCGTAGGTGTAGACGAAGCGGGTCCAGCCGGGGCCGTAGGCCGCCCAGTAGGCAGTCGAGTTGGTGATCGCCTGGGTGTCGTTCTCCCAGTTGACGGCGTCGGCGCACCAGTCGCCGTCGTCGCCGGAGATGAGGAGGTCGGAGTAGGTGGCGAAGGACTCGTCGAGCCAGGGCTCGGCGTACTGGTCGTTCCCGACGATCCCGTACCACCACTGGTGGGCCAGCTCGTGGACCATTCCGCTGCCGTACTCGCCGACCAGGACCAGTACCAGGCCCGGGAACTCCATGCTGCCGATCGGGCCGAACCGGTCGCTGATGATGGTGTCGACCTCGCCGTAGGGGTAGCGGCCGAACCGTTTCCCCAGTTCGTCGACGGCGCGGATACCGTCGGCGCGCGCGGCCGCCAGCTGGTCGGCCGGGGTGCCTTCCGTCCAGTAGGAGCGGATCTTCACCCCGCCCGGGGAGGTGGCCACGGCGCTGTGGAAGGGGCCCGCCGCCCAGGCGAACTCCCTTACCTGGCGGGCGGTGCTGGTGGTGATCGTGCGGCCGGGGGCGCCGGGCCGGGTGGTGGTGGTGCCGGTGGCCGGGACCTTCAGGGCGGCCGGGTGGTCGAGGGTGACCTGGAAGTCGGAGGCCAGCGCGTAGTAGCTCTCGCCCACCGGGAACTGACGGTCCAGGTGCCAGCCGCGCGCGTCGCGGACGGCCAGGACCGGGAGGGCGTTGCCCAGGTAGCGGTGGGCGCCCTCGCGTCCGAAGCGGTGCAGCCGTTCGGGGACGGTGATGGACACGTCGAAGCCGACGGTGGCACGGTCGCCGGGCCGGAGCGGGGCGGGCAGGCGGATCTTCGCGGCGGTGCAGTCGACCGTCAGGGCGCCCCGGGTGCCGCCGGTCACCGCGCCGATGCGGACCGGGGAGGGGGCGGTGGGCGAACCGCAGCCGTCGGTGGCGTTGCCCCAGAGGCGGACGTACACCTCGCGCAGCGGGGTGCCGGACCCGTTGTGGAAGGTGACGGTCTCCCGGCCGGTCCACCGGGCGGCGGTGGCGTCCGCGCGCAGGGTGACGCGGTATCCGGGACGGGAGGGGGCCGCGCCGCCCGGGGTCCCGTCGTCCGGGACGGCCGTTGCGGTGGTGGGGTCCGGCCCGGTGGTTGCGGTGGTGGTGGTGGTGTCCGGCCCGGTGCCGCGGTCGGTGTCCGCGGCGGCCGGGGCGGAGAGCCCGGTCAGCCCGAGCAGCGCCGCGAGCGCCATGGTCGTGAGTTTCCGCCTGGTCCGTTTCACGATCGACCCCCGTTGTCGTGGTGTTCGGTTCACGCGCCGCCGACGCTACGGGACCGGCCGGGGCCTGCCCAGACCCGTGCGGCGGCGGCCGTTGCGGCCCTGCGCGATCGGGTACGGCGCGGTCCGGCTCACAGGCTGCGGGCGGAGATGTCCCCGTAGGAGGTGGTGGCGTGGATGCTCAGGGGGGCGCCGGCCCCGTCGGCGTTGGTGAGCGCGTTCTCGATCCGGCCGTAGGAGGTGGCGGCGTTCAGGGTGCCGGAGACGCCTCGGGCGGCGCCGACGGAGATCCCGCCGTGCTCGGTGCGCAGGGTGACCGTGCCGCCCTTGGCCTCGGCGATCCGGATGTCGCCCTTCTGGGTGCCGATCTCCGCCGGGCCGCCCAGCCGGCCCACCGTGATGTCGCCGGCCTGGAGGGTGAGGTGGGCGCTTGCGGTCTCGTCGAGCTTGACGGTGCCCTGGGCGCCGTCGAAGACCACGTCGCCGAGGCGTCCGACACCCCGGAGGTCGGTGGCGGCCGCCTTGGCCTCGACCCGGGATCCGGCCGGGAGCTGCACGGTGACCTCGACGGACCCGGTGGATCCGAGGATCTGGCTCTTGGGCTTCGGCGCCGTGATCCGCAGGACCCCGGAGTCGAAGGCCACCTCGGTCTGCTCCGCCGCCTTCACGTCGCGGCTCTTGGAGGTGTTCACGGGCAGGATCTCGACCGCGACGTCCGTGCGGTCGGCGGCGATGAACTGGATGCGTCCGGCCGGGATGTCGAGGACGGCGGTGACCGGGGCGGAGGTGTCGAACTTCTGCATGGCGCTGTCCTTTGACTCGTCGTTTCTGTTGACACAAAAGCTACGTTGCATTTCCCGTTTCCACAATCAGATCATTGCGCGATGAGCCCATTGCAGCAGTTCAACGAGCTGCATTCGTTGCATTGGTTCTGAATCTAATGCAACAAACCGAAGGGCATTCGTTGCAATGGGCTGTGCGCGAATGCCATGCGGAAGCTGACGGACGCTCTGTTTCCGGAGCCTGCGCTCCGGTTGCGGCGGCCCGGCCGAGGCGTTGTCGGTGGCTCTGGCTAGTCTCCCGACATACCGCAGCTCACCAAGGGTGTTGGCGCCCTGGTTCCGGCTGCGCGGATTCGCTCGGGACAGGTGGAGGGCAGCGACAGATGGCTTGGCTGGCAGCGGGTGAGGGGTACGAGATCACCCTCGGGGAAGACGGTCGGGTGGCCGCACGGCGCAGTGGGGGCCGGGAGCTGAAGACGGTGCCCAAGGCACTGCGCGACCATCCCGAGGTGGACCGGCTGCGCCGGCTCGGCGAGTGGCTGGACCGCCACGAGGCCGTCTGCGCGGCCCAAGTGGACACCTGGATGGTGTCCTCCCTGCCGGTGCCGACCGGGCTGATCGCCCGGGTGTGGCGGGACGAGGCCTGGCGGTCCGCCCTGCGGGACCTCGCCGTGGTCGGCGACGACCCGGACGAGGTGGGCTTCCTGCGGGACGTCGGCGAGGACGGCGGGCTGAAGGTGGTCGACCTGGACGGGGAGACCGTCCGGCTGTCCCCCCGCACGGTCACCCTCCCCCACCCGGTGCTGCTGCCCGACCTGGAGGACGTCCGGGAGTTCGCCGCCGAACTCGGCATCACCCAGAAGGTGGAGCAGATCCACCGGGCCACCTGGGCCAAGCCCGCCGAGGGCCCGGCCGCCACCGTCACCGAGGTACGGGACTACGCCGGCGGGAAGTACGCCTCCCGGTTCGGCCTGGCCGCCCGGGCCGCCTCGCTGGGCTACCGGGTCTCCGGCGGCTACGCCACCTGCAAGGTGCTGGACGGGGCCCGGTCCACCGAGGCCGCGGTGTGGATCGGCGAGCCGTACTGGGACGGGGAGTCCGAGACCGGCGGTCTGAGCTGGCAGGACGAGGAGGGCCGCACGGTGCGGCCGGCCGACGTGGGGCCGGTCGCCTGGTCCGAGGGGATGCGCATGGCCGCGGCGCTCTACGCCGGCCGACAGATCGAGGAGGGCCGGAACCGATGAGCAGCGCCACCGTCACCACCAGCACCACCGGAAACAGCGCCGGCACCAGCGGGAGCACCGCCGGAACCGCCGACGGGACCGGGCTCGGGCCCGAGGCCCTGCTCTCGGCCGGGGCCGTGCTCCCGCCCGGGACCGAGGGGGCCGGCCCCGCCGCCGTCGAACTGACCGCCCGCACCTACCGGCACCCCGCCCTCGGCGGGGACCGCCTCGTGGTCCGGCTGGCCGCCGCCGAACTCGGCGCCGCCGAGGACCTCGCCGCCGGATTCCTCGGCCTGGAGCCCGCCGAGGCCCCGGCCGTGGTCGGTCTCGGCCGCCGGCAGGCCCTCGGGTTCCCCGAATGGGTCCTGGTCCACCACCCCGGGGACGGGCACCACGCGCTGGCCGTGGTCCCCGAACTGGACCGGCTGGCCCGGCAGGCCAAGCCGAAGCCCAAGGCCGCGCTGGACGCCGCCCACGAGCTGGCCGGGCGGCTGGCCGCCGCCGTCCCGCACTTCCTGCCGGTGTTCTACGAGCAGGTCGCCCGGCTGTTCCTGGCCGTGGAGAACACCACGTACGCGGGCCAGCTGTTCGCCCGCGCCCGGACCAGCGAGGCCCAGCACGGGCTGCCGGTCGACGAGGACCGACTGGACGCCGTCCTGCTGGAGTTCGCGCTCGCCGGCGCCCTCCCGGTGAAGGTGCTCACCGGCTACGCCAAGGAGCTGTCGGCCCGGCTGGAGCCCGCCGTGGCCTTCGAGCGGTTCCGCCGGCTCTGCGTGCGCCGGACCGCGGGCGGTCTCGCCCCCTCCGCGCAGGCCGCCACCGAGCTGCGCCGGCTGGCCCGGGCCGCCGGACTGACCGGCTCCGAACCGGAGCAGGACTATCTGGCCGAACTGCTGCCGCTGCCCGCCACCCTGCGGGCCGCGGCCGGCTGGTGGAAGTCCCACCGGACGGCACTGGTCGCCCTGGCCCGCCGGAACCCGGCCGTCCGCGGCACCCTGCTGGCCATGACCCCGCCCGGCGACGGCGGGGAGCTCACCGAGCTGTGGCTGGAGGTCCTGGAGGAGTCCGGTGCCACCGCCGGACTGATAGACCCGGACCTCCCCGAGGAGCAGCGCTCCCCGGACGGCACGGCCGGCTGGCTGGAGCGCTTCCACACCGCCCGGTACCGCGGCTGGGGCAGCCGTCCCACCCCGCCGGGCCTGACCGACCTGGTCCGGCGGGCCGCCGGCCGGCTGCGGGTCGAGCTCCCGGCACGGCCCGAAGGCGAACGCGCCCTCCGGGTGGGCGTGGAGGACGTCAACCTCCTCGATCTGCTGCTGGCCCTGGACGTCCCGGTCGCCGACCCGCCCGTGCCCGACCGTCCCGGCCGCCGGCAGGAGGCCCTGCGGCTGTCCGACTGGGCCCGCGGCAAGGACCCCCGCGATCTGGTCGCCCTGGCCGCCGACCCGCGGTTCCGGCCGGCGTTCCAGGCCGGCGCGTACTCCTACGGGGACGCCTCCAGCGGAACCGATGTGATGCGGATGCTGGCCGCCTCCCCGGGCGGACGCCCGATGCTGGCGGAATGGATGGAGAAGGTGGCCCGCGAATCGGCGGCCAGCGGACTGCCCGCCCTGCCGGACGCCATCGAGCGGCTGGCCTGGCTGCCCGCCGAGGCGCTGGCCCTCGCCCCGGAGGAGGTGGCCGCCGCTGCCGCCGCCGACGTCGGCGCGATCCTCGCCCGCACCCTGCGCGGCGGCCTGTTCGAGGAACTCTCCTGGTCCGCCTGGGAGGAGGCGATCGCCGCCCTCACCCCCCGGCCCGACCAGCACGGCGCGCTGACCGTCGCCGAGGCCTGGCCCCACCTGATCGTGGCCAACACCGTCCAGGCCCGGGTCATCGGCCCCGAGGGCACCCTCCTCGTCCACGACCTGCGGGTACCGCGCGGCTCCGGCTACCGGTACGGCTACCACTTCGTCGACGGCGCGCTCCTCGTCTTCTGGACCTCCTGGGGCCAGGGCGACGTCCAGGCCTACTGGCACACCTCGCCGAACTCCGTGTTCACCCTCCAGGGCGAGGCCGACCACTGGTCGCTGCGCTCCGAGCACCTCAGCCTGGAACTGCCCGGCGGCGGCCGCACCACCGGCGGCGGGATCCTCTTCCCCGGCGACTCCCGGCTGCCCGGGGAACACGAGCTGCTGTCCGACGGCACCTCGTACTGGGTGTGGCAGCGCGGCGAACACCCCGAGCCCGGCGGCTGGGCCGAGTACGACCCGGTCGGCGGGGCCGTGGGCCGCCGCTCCCGCCCGGCCTTCCTCACCGACGGGGTGGCCGCCGCCAACGACCGCACCGGGGCCACCCTGTCCGAACGCTCCGGACGGCTGCGGCCCGCGCCGCTGGTCGAGGACTCGGCCCTCGGGCCGGCCGTCGGCGGCCTGCTGGGCTGGCGGGCGGTCCGGCTGCCCGGGAACGGCTGGCAGGCCGAGGACACCGGCGGCCGCACCGTCGTCCTCCCCGAGGGCTCCGACGCCCCGCACGCCGCCCTCGCCTTCCCCGGCGACGAACGGCCCCGCGCCCTCACCCGCAAGTGGCGGGAGAACCGGATCACCGACCCGGACGGCGTGGTCACCGCGACCGCAGACAGCGACGGCTCCGGACTCACCCCGACGGCCGGCGGCCCGCTGCCGCCGCAGGACTTCTGGTACGCGCTGCGGCCCCGCGACCCGCAAGGCTCCACCGCCCTGCGCACCGCGGACCCGGTGGTCTGCGGGGAACTCCTGGCGGCGGCCGGCCGGGCCGGGCAGCTCTCCGAACTCCCCGGCCTGGTCTCCGCCGCGTTCCCCGGGATCTCGGCGCCCGAACTGCTGGCCGGCGTGGTCAAGCAACTGCGGTTCGCGCTGCGGCAGCGGAAGTCCCTGGACTCCGTCGCCGCCCGGCTCGACCCCTCCTCCGCCCCCGCCGCGGAACGGCGGCGGGGCCCGGCGGACCGGCTGCTCGCCGAGGCGCTCAGCGGCCTCCTGGACGGCAACTACGGGCGGTACGGCAGCGAAGAGGACGTCACCCACCGCTTCCTGACCACCCTGCGGACCGCGACGGCGGACACCGCCGCCACCCCGGTACCCGGCCGCCTCCACTTCGACCTGCCCTCCCTCCCCTACACCCGGCTGCCGTTCACCGAACTCCTCGACGAACCCGCCGTGCTCGCCTACCGGGCCGTCGCCCCCGGCACCGACGAGGAGCACCGCTCCGCCCTGCTCTCCGTACTCGCGGAGGCCGAGGCCCTCGGACTGACCTCGGCCGCCTCCGCCGCCCCGTACTGGCGCCGGGCGCGGGTCCACCTCGCCTCCGCGCACCTGCGCACCCCGGACGGCGCCGACCACCCGCGCTGGCACCGCGGGGTGCTGCCGCTCGGCGCCGGCGCGGTCCTCGGCATCACCGAGGACTCCGAAGACGTCGCGGACGGAAGGGAGTTCGGGGCCCTGCTGCACGACCCGCAGGGACGGTTCGAGGTCCCCGGCCCCTACACCCTGCGGGGCACCTCGGGGATCGGCGGCGCCCCGGACCGGCCCGCCGACTGGGCGGCCGGTTTCCTCGCGGCCGCCCGCGAACACGGCACCGTGCCGTACCTCCCCGAGTCCGCCGCGGAGTTCTCCCGGCTGACCGGCGTCCCCGGTTCGGTGGCCGCGCTGCTGGTGTGCGGGCTGCCCGGGCTGGACGGCTGGGAGAACAACTTCCTCCCCGCCGAGCTCCGCAAGACCCTCGGCCTGAAGGTGGCCGAGGCCTCCCGGGCCCGCGACGAACTGCGCACCGTGAACGCCGGGGTGCGCCGCGCCCTGGTGGCAGCGCTGCTGCCCGCCGACCCGGCGCGGCTGTGGACCACCGGCCCCGACGTCACCGCCGCCGCCGAGCTCTGGAACGCCCGCGTGGGCCGCCGCACCCCGGTCCCCGACTGGCTCGCGGCGGAGGCGGTGCGCGCCGTCCCGAGCGGGTGGCCGGTGCACCGGGCACTGCCCGCACTGCTGGATCCGGCCGGCAGCGGGACGCTGACCACGGACGTGGAATGGCGGATCCACGAGGACCGGGCCGCGACCGCCGAACCGGCCGAAGCCCCCTTCACCTCCTCGGTGCTGACCGGGGCGGTGGCCGCGGCCGGCTGGCTGGCGCACCGGCTGCCGGTCGGGGACCCGCACCGGGCCGCCCTGCCGGCCGCTCTGGCCGCGCTCCGGGACCGGCTGTCCGCACCGGGCCTGCTGCTGCCCTACCCGCACTACGTGGGCCTGGCCGAGTTCCGGAAGGTGGCCGGCACGCCGACCGAGACCACCCCCGAGTACGAGCGGTACGGGGCGGTGCTGCTGGCCACCCACGACGACCGGCCCCAGCCCGCCGTCCGGCCCGCCCTGCTGGACTCCACCGGCTCGGACCCCTATCTGCCCGCCCTGCGCGGGGAGGACCAGTTGCCGGGCGCTCTGGAGACCGCGCTCCGGCTGGCCCGGGACCCGGCGTTCGCCCGCCTGCTGGCCGGACCGGACACCGCGACGGACGGGACGGCCGCGGCCGGGACCTCCGCTCCGGCTCCGGCTCCGTCGGCGGAGGCGGACGGCACCTGGTGGCCCCAGGACCCCTCCCGTTCGGTCCCCGGGCTGGTGGCCGAGGCCGCCGCGAAGTTCGGGCTGGCCCCCGACGAGGCCGTGCTGTACCTGATGCTGCTCGCCATGCCGGACCCGACCGACCGCAACACCGCGCGCTGGACGGGCTGGAAGCCGGCCCGGCTGAAGGCCGCCCGGGCCGGGCTGGAGGCCGGCCCCCTCGTGGTGCCGGGCGACCGGCGCCGGGCCGGACGGTCCCTGTTCCTGCCCGGCGGCTGGGCCGACCTGGCCGCTCCCGCGCTGCCGGTCGAGGCCTGGAAGCTGCCGATGTTCGCGCCGCTCGCGGCCGGCCGGCCCGTGTTCGGATCCCTGGTGCCGCTGGAGCCGGCCGCCGACCTGTACGCGCGGGCCTGGCAGCGGATCCTCGACGGCGACCTGCCCCGGTTCGAGGAACTCAAGGTGAAGCGCACCCGCCGCCGCCGCTGACCGGCCCGGCCCGCACCCCCGCGCCGTACGGACCGATCCGTACGGCGCGGGGCCCCGGCCGGACCGCCTCACCGCCACGCCCCACCCCCGCCATCGATCACCGAGACATCGCCCGAAGGAACCCGCGTGACCCAGACACAGCCCGACACCGCCGCCCTCGCCGCCGCCGTGCCCGCCCGGCAGACCCTGCCCGCCGAGGAGCGGTACGCCGCCGAACTGGCCTTCCTCGCCGCCCAGGACACCGGTCCCCGACCGCCCGGCTGGGCGCTGACCCCGCGCGCGGTGGTCACCTTCGTCTGCGGCAGCGACGGCCGTGAACTGCCGCTGCCCGAGAAGCGCGAGGGCCTGCCGTCCAAGCTGGCGATCGCCCCCAAGTTCGTCGGCGAACGCGCCCTCGTGGAGCGCTGTGTGATCACCCTGGCCGGGGAGCGCGGGCTGCTGCTCACCGGCGAGCCCGGCACCGCCAAGTCGATGCTGTCGGAACTCCTGTCCGCCGCCGTCTGCGGCACCAGCGCCCTGACCGTGCAGGGCACGGCGGGCACCACCGAGGACGCCTTCCGGTACGGCTGGAACTACGCGCTGCTGCTGGCCCAGGGGCCCACCCCGCAAGCCCTGGTGGACTCCCCCGTGCTCTCCGCGATGCGCTCCGGCCGGGTGGTCCGGGTCGAGGAGATCACCCGCTGCCTCCCCGAGGTGCAGGACGCCCTGGTCTCGCTGCTCTCCGACCGGCGGATCACCGTGCCCGAACTGACGGCCACCGAGGACGCGGTGGTGGCCGCGGCGCCCGGGTTCACCGTGATCGCCACCGCGAACCTCCGCGACCGCGGGGTCTCCGAGATGTCGGCCGCGCTGAAGCGGCGCTTCAACTTCGAAACGGTGGAGCCGATCGCGGACGCGGACGCGGAGGCGACGCTGGTGCGGCGGCAGGCGGTCGCCGCCGTGCAGCGGGCCGGGGCCGCCTTCGGGGTGGACGACGCGGTACTGGACGCCCTGGTCACCGTCTTCCGCGACCTGCGGTCCGGCCGCTCCACCGAGGGCTGGGACGTGGAACGTCCCGGTACGGTCATGTCCACGGCCGAGGCGGTGCAGGTGGCGGCCTCACTGGGGCTGGCGGCCGCCTACCTGCCGTCCGGTGACGTCCTGGACCTGCTGCCCGGCCATCTGCTGGGCGTGGTCCGCAAGGACGACCCGGCGGACCACGCACGGCTGCTGGGCTACTGGGACGGGCCGGTGCGCCGCCGGGCCGAGGACGGTTCCGCGATGTGGCGCCGGCTGTGGGATCTGCGCGGGAGCCTGCGGTGACGGCGCCGACCCGAACCGCGGCGGAGCCGCGAACCCCTGCCGGGCCGCGGATCGCGGCGGAGGAGCCGCGGGCGGCCGTGGAGGCGTTGGCCGCGGCCCGCGAACCGTACCTGCTGGGGGTGCGCCACCACAGTCCGGCGCTCGCCGCGGTGGTGCCGGCCCTGCTGGACGCGGCGGCGGCCGAGGTGGTCTGCGTGGAACTGCCCGCCGACTTCCAGCCCTGGCTGGAGCACCTGGCGGACCCCGAGACCATCGCCCCGGTCGCCCTCGCCGGGGAGGGTGAGGGCGGGCGGCTGGCCTTCTACCCGTTCGCCGACTTCTCGCCGGAACTGGCGGCCGTGCGCTGGGCGCGGGAGCGCGGGGCGGAGGTGCTGTGCTGCGATCTGCCGCTGGCCGACCCCGGCTGGTCGCACCCCGACCTCCCCGGCGATACGCCGGAGGCGGACGGGCCCCGTGCGTACGCGCGGGCGCTCGGCCGGGCCGGCACCGGCCGGGAGGGGGACGACCTCTGGGACCGGATGGTGGAGGTCCTCGCCCCCGGCTGCACCCCGGAGGCGGTCCGCCGCGCGGCCCTCGGCGTGGGCTGGGCGCTGCGTTCCGACGCGGCGGTCCCGGCCACCGATCTGGCCCGCGAGGCCAGAATGCGCGAGGTGATCGCCACAGCGTCCGCCTCGGGCCGCCGCGTAGCAGCCGTCATCGGCGCCTTCCACGCCCCGGCCCTACTGCCCGCACCCTCCGAGCCGGACGGCTGGGCCGGGCCGGACGGCTCGGGTGTTCGTACGCCCGGGCCCGGGGCGGGGCGGGCCGTTACCTCCTTCGTGGGGTACTCCTTCGATCTGCTCGACTCCCGGTCCGGGTATCCGGCCGGGATCCGGGATCCGCTGTGGCAGCAGGCCGTGTTCGAGGCCGGTGGGGATCCGGGGCGGCTGCGGGAGGCCGCCGGGACGGCGGTGACCGGGGTGTGCCGGGAGTTGCGCCGGGCCGGGCACACGGCCGGGACCGGGGAGGCCGCCGAGACCCTGCGGCTGGCCTGTGATCTGGCCGCGCTCCGCGGCCTGCCCGCCCCCGGCCGGGGCGAGCTGCTGGAGGCCGTCACCACCGTCCTCGGTCAGGGCGAACTCCTCGGCAGAGGTCGCGCGTTGGCCCAGGCCCTGTCGGCGGTCTGCGTCGGGACGGCGCGCGGCCGGATCACCCCGCGGGCTCCGCGTTCGGGGCTGGGGCCTTCGGTGGAGGAGGAGTTGGCCGGGCTGCGGTTGCCGTGCCCGGCGGAGCCCGAGCCCCGGGAGCTGCGCCTCGATCCGCTGCGGTCCCCGCTGGACGGCCGGCGCGAGGTGCTGCTCCAGCGGCTCCGGGTGATCGGTGCGGGCTACGGCGAGCAGTCGGCGGTGGCGGCGACCGGCGACGGCACCGCGCTGGGCAGCAAGTGGCGGCTGTCCTGGTCGCCGTCCGTTCCGGCCCGGCTGGATCTGGCCGGGGTACGCGGGGTCACCGCCGAGCAGGCCGCCGCCGGCACCCTGCGGGAGACCGCCCGCCGGGAGGCCGCGGAGGGTGGGCCCACCCCGGCGGGGATCCTGGCCGGGCTGACCGACGCGGCGCGCTGTGATCTGCCGGAGCTGGTGCGGGTGCGTCTGCGGGAGGCCTCCGAGGTACTGCCCGACAGTGCCACTCTGCCGGAACTGCTGGAAGCCCTCGACCTGTTGGAGTCGCTGCGGCGCGGTCACCTGCCCGGGGCCGGTGAGGAGGAGCGGGCCGAGGCCGGGCATCTGAGCGGGGATCTGCTGGACGCGGCGGTGCGTTCGCTGCCCGGGCTGGCCGGCAGCGAACGCCCCGCCGACGCGGCCGCGTTGGTGGCGCTGGCCGACCGGGCGGCCGCCCGTCGGCTGGGGATGCGGCTGGAGGGCGCCCTGGCGGGGCTCGCCTCCGGTGCGAGCCCGATGATGCAGGGCGCGGCGGTGGCGGTCCGGGTGCTGCTGGATCTGGATCCGGCCGCCGCGCTGGGCAGCCGGGTGGCGGGCTGGATCGACGCGGCGGGCTCTCCGGAGGCCCGGCGGGCGCTGTCGCGCCGGCTCGCGGGGACGCTCACGGCGGCGGGGCCGCTGCTGCAGTCCTCCCCGGCGGCCCTGGATCCGCTGCTGGACCGGGTGGAAGGGCTGGCCGACCGGGAGTTCCTGGCCCGGCTGCCGGCCCTGCGCGGGGGTTTCGACGCGCTGGCACCGGCCGCGCGGGAGCGGCTGCTGGCCACGGTGGCCGAGCGTCTCGGGGACCGGGTCGACGTGTCGCTGGACGCCGCGCCGGAGCTGCTGGCCCGGTGGGCGGCGGCCGACGCGGCGGGTCTGGCCGCGGTCGGCCTGCTGGCCCGGGCCCTGGCGGTGCCGGTCCCGCCCGTCTCGCCGGTCCCGCCCGTCTCGCCCGTCCCGGCGGACGCCCGGGTCGCGCCGGGACCGGCCGAGGGCGCGGCGGATGCCGTGACCGGCCCGGTTCCCGCCCGGACACCGGCATCGCCGGAAACGGAAACGGGAACGGGAGTGGGAGCGAGGACGGGGGCCGAGCCGGAATCGGAGCCGAAGTCGGCGGCCGAGCCGGCGGCGGAGGCGAGGGCCGGGGCGGTGCCGGAGACCGCGGCGGACGACGCGGTGGTGCGGCTCGTTCCGGCCGACCGCTGGCGGCTGCTCCTCGGCCGCCACCGGGACCGGCTCTCCGCCGGTGCCCGCCCCTACGCCCGGGCCCTGGACGAGCTCTACGGCGCCGGGCGCGGCGAAGGGTCCGCGGACCAGGACGGCGGCGCCGGTGGCGGGTCGGAATCCTCGTTCCCCACCGCGCGGGAGTGGTCCGAGGACCTGGAGGCGCTGTTCGGCGCCGAGGTCCGGGAGGAGGTGCTGGCGGAGGCCGCGGACGCCGGCCGTACGGATGTGCTGGCCCAGCTCGACCCGGCCACCGTGCGCCCCTCGGTGGAGCTGCTGGGTTCGGTGCTCGCGCTGGCCGGCGGGTTGCCGGAGGCCCGGATCGCCCGGTTGCGGCCGCTGGTGAGGCGCCTGGTCGAGGAGCTGGCCCGGGAGCTCGCCACCCGGCTGCGCCCGGCGCTGTCCGGGCTGGCCACTCCGCGGCCCACCCGCCGGCCCGGCGGCCGGCTGGATCTGTCCCGTACGCTGCGCGCCAATCTGGCGCACACCCGCCGTACCGGCGACGGCCGGGTGGTGGTGGTGCCGGAGCGGCCGGTGTTCAGCACCCGGGTGAGCCGGGAGGCGGACTGGCGGCTGGTCCTGGTCGTCGACGTCTCCGGTTCGATGGAGGCCTCGGTGATCTGGTCGGCGCTGACGGCCGCCGTGCTGGGCGGGGTGCCGACCCTCTCCACGCACTTCCTGGCGTTCTCCACCCAGGTGGTGGACCTGACCGACCGGGTCAGTGATCCGCTGTCCCTGCTGCTGGAGGTCCGGGTCGGCGGCGGTACGCACATCGCGGCGGGCCTGGCCCAGGCCCGGTCGCTGGTCACCGTGCCGAGCCGCACCCTGGTCGTGGTGGTGAGCGACTTCGAGGAGGGGGCCCCGCTGGGCGGGCTGCTCGGCGAGGTCCGGGCGCTGGCCTCCTCCGGGGTGCACCTGCTGGGCTGTGCCGCGCTCGACGATTCCGGCAACCCCCGGTACTCGGTCCCGGTGGCCCGGCAGCTGGTCGCGGCCGGTATGCCGGTGGCCGCCCTCAGTCCCCTCGCCCTCGCCCGCTGGGTGGGCGACCGTCTCCGTGGAGAGTCCCGTTGACCGTGCCCCGCGATCCGCTCACCGAGCCTTCGCCTTCACCATCACCATCCTCGCCGCCGCCGTCCCTGCCGCCCGTCGCCCCCGAGGTGCTGGCCGAGGCGGTGGAGCAGTTGACCGCCCGGTTGCGGAAGAAGCTGGATGCCGCCGTGGCGGACTGCCCGGCCGGGACCCCGTTGCCGGACGGCGGGATCGCCTTCGCCTTCGGGGCGGACACGGTGGTGGTGCTGCGGCCGGGCCCGTCGGGGACGGTCGGCACGGCCGCGCAGGCCGAGTGCAGTTGTCTGCTGGCGCCTCGCTGTCTGCACCGGGCGGCCGTGCTGGGCGCGGCCCCGCTCGCGGATCCGGCCTCCGCCGGCGCGGATCCGGCGGCCGGTCCGACGGGCGAGGCGTCGGAGGCCGGGTCCGGGCCCGGCGCCGTGCCGGACTCCCCCGACGCCCTCGGCACCCCTGACACACCCGGCACCCCTGGCACACCCGGCACCCCTGACTCCGCGGCCTCCCCGGATCCCGTCCCGGCCGGGCCCACGCCCGCGCAGGTGCGGGCCGCGGCCGGGCTCTGGGAGGCGGCGGCCGGGGCACTGGCCGCCGGGGTGACGGCCGGCGGGGCGGTCGTCCAGGCCGAGTTGCTGCGCGCCGCCCACACCGCGCGGCTCGCCGGGCTGCACCGGTCCGAGGCGAACGCCCTCCGGGTGGTCCGGGGACTGCGGGCGGCCCGGGAGCGCAGCCCCGAGCAGCGGCTGACCGATCTGGCGGCCGCGTTCCGGGAGTTGCTGACCGGGGCCGCCCTGGTCGCGGCGGGCTCGGCCGGACCGGACGCCGGCGGTGCCCGGCGCGCGTACGGGGACGGCGGCAGTCTGCGGGTGCACGGGCTGTGCCGGGAGCCGGTGCTGACCGCCTCCGGGTACGGGGGCGTGGTCACCCATCTGCTGGGCGCGGACGGCTCCCCGTACTCGGTGTCCGATGTGCGGCCGGGCGGCCTGGCTCGGGCGCGGGGTGCCGGTACGGCCTCGGTGGCCCTGGGCGGGGCCGTCCTGGACCATGCCGGGCTGGCCCGGGGCGGGTTGCGGATCGTCGGTGCCACGGTGTCGGCGGACGGGCGGCTCGGGGCGGGCCGCTCGGTCCGGGCGACCCCGCTGCCGGGCGTGGACTGGGCGTCGGAGCCGGCGGCGGCGCTGTTCGCCCGGCCGGTGGGCGAGGTCATGGCCGGGCTGCTGTCCCGGCCGGAAGGCCCGGACCAGGAGGGGCCCGCCGCCCTGCTGGGCTGCACGGCGGAGGTGATCGGTCCGGCCGGGGAGGACCTGCTGGTACGGGTGGCCGGTGGCGGGCCGGTACTGCGGCTGCGCCCGGCGCATCCGCACCCCGAGCTGCCGCACGCCGGGAACCTGCGCCGGATCGGCGCGCACCCGGGGCTGGAACTGCGGGTGCTGGGCCGGCCGGACCTGGACCGGGCCGCCGCCCTGCGACCGCTGGCCGTGGGCCCGGTGCCGGGTTCCGGGTACACGCTGCGGCTGCCCGAGGAGTGGCTGGGCCGTGCCGATCTGGGCTACGACCGGCTCCAGGGCGAGCACTTCCCGCCCGCCGACGGCGCCCCCGCCCCGGCGGGTCCGGTCGCGCCGGCCGCGGCGGCTCCGCCGGACCCGCTGGCGGAGTCCCCGCTGTGGCGGGTGCGGCGGCTGCTGGAGACCGGGGTCGCGGGCGGGCGGCGGGCCGTCGCCGAGGCGGCGCGCGGCGAGGCCGCGGCGGCCCTGTCCGCCCCGCTGCGCCGGGCGGGTCTCGGCGGGGCCGCGGATCTGGCCGCCGTGCTGGCGGCGGAGGCCGACCGCCGCCCGAGGGACGCGTTCGGCCGCCTCGCCGACCCGTCCCCGGACGCCTACGCGCGCGCCTGGCTGTCCTCCTCGGTCCATCTGGCGGCGGCCGAGCGCTCCCTGGTGTCCTCGTCCTGGGCGGCCGACACCTGAGGCCCCCCGGCGGCCCGGGGCAAGGGTGGCCCCTGGGCCGCGCGGCGCCGCGTCCGGCGGCGGGGCGGGCGGGCGCGCGGTGGCGCGGGGACGCGGTGGGTGGGGGGGACGGGGGTTGACGGGGGTTGGGCCGTATGGGTGAGGGGCGATAACCGTGGGCTTCCCCGCGAGTTGATGGAGGGTGTCCCGCAGGGGACAGTTCCACCCGACCAGAAGGATCCACACGATGCTCAAGAAGTTCATGGCCACCGCAGCGGTCACCGCCTCCGTCCTCGCCACGGGTGCCGTCGTGGCCTCCCCGGCCATGGCGATCGGCAACGACGACGGCGTCAACACCGTCAACGGCAACAACTCCGCGCAGATCTACGGCAACGCCGCGACCGAGGGCGCGATGAGCCCCCAGTTCAACGCGATCCAGGGCTCGCTGAACAAGCTCTGCGTCGGTCTGCCGGCCAAGGTCAACGCGCAGTCGCTGGTGGCGATCCTCGCCAACGTCGGCGTCCAGGACGTCAACGTCCTGGCCAACCCGCAGAACCAGCAGTGCGCCGAGAACTCCACCCAGGCCAAGGGTGACGAGCCGCTCTCCCACCTCGCGGAGAACATCCCGGTCCTGTCGGGCAACCTCTCCGCCCTCAGCTGACCCACCCCGGACGGCCGGGCCCCCGGACCGCGGCCGCGCCGCGGTCCGGGGCCGAAACCCGGATGCGGGTGCCCCGCCGCCGCCCGTAGGCTGCGCCGACGGTGGTGGCAGGGTGCCGCTTCCGGCGCCGACCGAATCGGAGACGCACCCCGGTATGACCAGTCGACTTTCCGCGATCTGCTTCCACGCCACCCGCCCCGCGGAACTGGCCCGGTTCTGGTCCGGGCTCCTGGACCGGGAGTCCGTCGAGGGGCCGGACGGCGCCCTCACAGTCCTGCCGTCGGAGGCCACCGGCTTCCCCCTTCGCGTACTGCCCGGCGGGGGGCCGAGGAACGGCCGCAACCGGACGCACTTCGATCTGACCAGCGCCTCCCCGGAGGACCAGTCGCGGATCGTGGCCCGGGCGCTGGAGCTCGGCGGGGAGCACCTGGACGTCGGTCAACTCCCCGAAGAGGGGCATGTGGTGCTCTCCGACGCGGACGGCAACGAGTTCTGTGTGATCGAGGCGGGCAACAGGTTCCTCGCCGACACCGGCGCCATCGGGGCGCTGGCCGGTGACGGCACCCGGCAGGTGGGCCTCTTCTGGAGCGCGGCGCTGGGGTGGCCGCTGGTCTGGGACGAGGGCGAGGAGACCGCGATCCAGTCCCCGGACGGTGGCACCAAGTTCACCTGGGGCGGTCCTCCGGTGGCGCCGAAGACGGGTGTGAACAGGCTGTTCTTCGAACTCTCCGTCCCCGGTGGCGCCGACCCGGAGACGAGGCCGGCGGCTGGTCCGGGGGCCGCTCTGGAGGCCGAGGTGGAGCGGCTGGTGGCGCTCGGCGCGACCCGCATCGCACCCGGCGAGACGTCTCCGGGATCTCCGGGATCTCCGGTGCTGATGCTGGACCCCGACGGCAACGAGTTCACCGTACGCGGCGAGTCCGGCGCTCCGGCGTCCCGGTAGCGGCGGCGGCCGGTCGCGGGAGCAGCAGCGGGGTGGCCAGCAGCAGGGCCCCGGCCAGGCCGATGGCGGGCCGCGGCCCGAGCAGCCCGCCCAGCAGGCCCCAGACCGCGGTCAGCAGCGCGGTGGCGGCCTTGGTGGTCACCGCCCAGGCGGTCAGGGTACGGGCCACCCGGTCGGTCCCGGTGCGTTCCAGGCGCTGGGTGGCGCAGACCGGGTTGAAGATCCCGCAGCAGAGGATGAGCCCGAGTTCCACGGTCACCACCAGCACCAGCCCGGCGGTGCCGGGCCCCAGGAAGGCCAGGCCGACGGGCCATACGGCGCGCAGGGTTCCGGAGGCGAGCAGGATCCGGCGCGGTCCGTAGCGGGTGACCAGCGGCCGGGCGAGCAGGGAGCCGAGCAGCCCGCCGACCGAGGGCAGGGCGAAGGCGAGGCCGTACTGCCAGGGGGCGAATCCGAGCGGGCCGAGCATCAGGAAGGCGAGCAGCGGCCCGGTGGCCATCACCAGGCCGTTGAACAGGGCGGTGTTCAGGAACAGCGGGCGCAGGACCGGGTCGGCGAGGATGTGCCGCCAGCCGTCCAGCAGGTCCGCGGCCCGGGCACCCGGGCGGCGCCCGGGATCCGGATCGGCATCCGGATCCGGTACGGGTTCTCGTACCGGTTCCGGTTCCGGTCCTCCGCCCATGGCCCGCAGGCCCAGGGCCGACAGGAGATGGCTGAGTGCGTCGGCCGTGACGGTGGCCACCGGGCCGAGCAGGGCGACCGCCGCGCCGCCCAGGGGCGGGCCGATGATCGTGGCGGTCCAGGAGGTGGCCTCGAAGCGGGCGTTGGCGACGAGCAGTTCCCCGGGCGGCAGCAGGGTCTTCAGATAGGCGCCGGAGGCGGCGCGGAAGGAGATGTCGGCGGCGGCCGTCACCACCGACACCAGCAGCAGCTGGAGGAAGGTGAGGGCGCCGAGCGCGTGGGCGGCCGGGACGGTCAGCAGGGCCGCGCAGCGCACCAGGTCCATGGTGATCAGTACCGGCCGTTTGCGGCGGACCTCCATCCACGGCCCGAACGGCACCGCCACCAGCGCACCCACCGCCGCGCCCGCGGCGGAGAGCGCGGCCACCCGGGCCGGTCCGGCCCCCAGGACCTCGACGGCGATCAGCGGGAACGCGCCGAAGGCGAGCCAGGTGCCGAGGGCGCTGGTTCCGTAGGCCCCCCAGAGCCAGCCGAAGCGCCGGTCCGGCCGGTGCCCGCTCTTCATCCCGTCACCTCTCGTCTCCACCACCGATCCGCGTACCGGTACGCACCGGTCCGCCCAGGCACGCATCAAAGCGAGCCGGGGTACCGGCGATCAAACAACCGGAGCGCCCCGAGCCCACAACGATTCGTTGTGGGACTAGGCTGAGGACATGGACCTCGACGCCGTACGGACCTTCGTCGTGGCCGCCGACACGGGGCGGTTCCAGGAGGCGGCCGCCGAGCTGGCGGTCACCCAGCAGGCGGTCTCCAAGCGGATCGCCGCACTGGAGCGGAACCTGGGCGTGCGGCTGTTCACCCGCACCCCGCGCGGCGCCGAGCTGACCATCGACGGGCAGGCGTTCCTGCCGCACGCCCGGGAGCTGCTGCGGGTCGCCGAGCGGGCGGTGGACTCGGTACGTACGGGCCGCCGGCCGCTGCGCGTGGACGTGATCTCCTCGCGGACGGCGCCGTCCGGTCTGCTGCGCGGCTTCCACCGGGCGCACCCGGAGATCGAGCTCGACGTGGTGATGCTGTTCGACGTGGAGACGGCGGTGGCGGCCATCCGGTCCGGGGCGATCGACGCCTCCTTCCGGGCCGTCGCCATGCCGGGCCGGCCGCTGCCCGAGGAGATCGGGTCCGTCCGGGTACTGGACGAGGCGCTCCAGCTGCTCACCGGTCCGGCGCACGCGCTGGCGGGCGCCCGGTCGGTGCGCCCGGCCGAGCTCGCCGGGCACCGGATCTGGATGCCGGGCATCGTCCCCGGCACCGAGTGGGCCGCCTACTACGAGGCCCTGGTGGCCGAGTTCGGTCTCTCCATCGAGGCGACCGGCCCCAACTTCGGCTCCGACGCGCTCCTGGACACCGTGGCCGACACCCCGGCGCTGTCCACCTTCATGGGCGCGCAGACCCGGCTGGTGTGGCCCGCCGGGCACGGGTTGCGCCGTATCCCGGTGACCGGGCCGACCCCGGTGTACCCGCATTCGCTGCTCTGGCACCGGGACAACCCTCATCCGGCGCTGACCGCCCTTCGGGCCCATCTGGCGGGCTTGGAAGGCGAGTTGGGTGCTGCCGGGACCTGGTCTCCGGCCTGGACGGTCATGCGGCAGGGCCGGCCGGTCCGCCCGGATCGTGGGTGATGAGCTCTCCCGGCTGGCATCCGAGGACCTCGCAGATCCTCGACAGGGTCGAGAAGCGGATGGCCTTGGCGCGTCCGTTCTTGAGCACGGACAGGTTGACCACGGTGATGCCGACCCGCGCGGACAGCTCCGTCAGGGTCATCCCGCGTTCGGCGAGCACCCGGTCCAGATGGATGTGGATCGAGTGGAGCTCTTCCTCCGACATCAGATGGTCCCTTCGAGGTCCTCCCGCATGCGCACGCCCTCGCGCATGATCCTCCCCATGATCACCGCGGCGAGGCCCGCGAGGACCAGAACCAGCGGACCGGACAGTTCGGGGCCGGATCCCACGATGGGCGCCATGCTCGCGACGAGCCAGGACTGCGACCAGCCGGCGGTCAGACCGGCCACCGGGGCGCCCAGGGTGACGAACCAGCCCAGCAGGGAGAGCCGGCCGGCGAACTCGGTGGTGAACGGGCCGTGCCGCAGTGCGGACTTGAGCAGCAGGGAGAAGAGCAGCAGGGCGAGGGTGCCGAAGAGCAGCCAGGGCAGCTCCACGCCCAGGTCGGCGGCGCGCTGGGCGCCGGAGGGGCCGTCCTGGCAGAGTCGGGTGGCGCTCGCGGAGGCCTGCACCCCCTCGGCGACGGGCAGGCCGCCGGGCGCCAGCGTGGCATTGCGCCAGAAGTCCGTCTGCACGCAGACGGCGCCGTCGTCGAACAGGTGCGTGACGCCGGTGCCCAGGAAGGCGATGCCGCTGAGCAGCGCGAGTCCGAAGGTCACCGAGGCCAGGGTCCTCGTCAGTCGGGTGTTCACCACAGCCCCCTCATATCGATATTCGATAGCCCGGAGATTAGAGGACCATATCGACATTCGACAAGTCCAGTGGATCGCGAGCCCCGCGCGTCTTGACGTGGGCATGACGCACACCTTGAATCAAGGAGTGAACTAAGAGGCTCCCGAACCCCGAGACGATGGTGATCACCGTGCACCTCATCCGGCACCGGCGCACACGCTTATGCGCCCTGGCCCTGACCCTCGCCCTCGCCTGCGGGGGCGGGCTGCTGGCCGCCCCCGCCACCGGGGCCGCCGCAGCGGCCCCCCGGCCCGCGGCCGCCGCCGCGGCGCTGACCTTCTCCGACGAGTTCGACGGACCGGCCGGGGCCGCCGTCGACCCCGGCAAGTGGCAGGTCGAGACCGGGGACAACGTCAGCAACCACGAGCGCCAGTACTACACCGCGGGGAACCGCAACGCCGCCCTCGACGGACAGGGCCATCTGGTCATCACCGCCCGCCGCGAGAACCCGGCCGACTACAGCTGCTGGTACGGCCGCTGCGAGTACACCTCGGCGAGGCTGAACACCGCCGGCCGGTTCACCCAGACCCACGGACGCGTGGAAGCCAGGCTCAAGGTGCCGCGCGGCCAGGGCATGTGGCCCGCTTTCTGGATGCTCGGCAACGACATCGGCCAGGTCGGCTGGCCGAACTCCGGCGAGATCGACGTGATGGAGAACGTCGGGTTCGAGCCCTCCACCGTGCACGGCACCCTGCACGGGCCCGGCTACTCCGGCGCCGGCGGCATCGGGGCCGCGTACTCCCTGCCCGGCGGCCAGGCCTTCGCCGACGCCTTCCACACCTTCGCCGTCGACTGGGCCCCCGGCTCGGTCACCTGGTCCGTCGACGGGGTGGTCTACCAGCGGCGCACCCCCGCCGACCTGGGCGGCCGCAGCTGGGTCTTCGACAAGCCGTTCTTCCTGATCGTCAACCTCGCCGTCGGCGGCTACTGGCCGGGCGACCCCGACGGCAGCACGGTCTTCCCTCGGCAACTGGTCGTGGACCACGTCCGGGTCACCGCGTACGAGGGCGGGTCCGGCGGCCGGACCGGACAGATCAGCGGGTTCGCCGGGAAGTGCGTGGACGTGGCCGCGGCGAACCCGGCCAACGGCACCCCGGTCCAGCTGTACGACTGCAACGGCACCGGAGCCCAGCGCTGGACCCTCGGCACCGACGGGACCATCCGGGCGCTGGGCAAATGTCTGGACGTGACCGGTGGCGGCACCGCCGACGGCACCCCCGTCCAGCTGTACGACTGCAACGGCACCGGGGCCCAGCGGTGGGCGGTCTCCGGGGCGCGGGACATCGTGAACCCGCAGGCGGACAAGTGCCTGGACGTGACCGGCGGCAATCCCGCGAACGGGACCCGGCTCCAGCTGTGGACCTGCACCGGTGCCGCCCGGCAGAAGTGGACGGTCCCGGCGGGCTGAGCCGCCCGGTCCGGTCGTACGGTCCGGCCGCCCGCCCGGGCCGGCCGCTCCGGTCGTACCGCCGAACGGCTGAAACACCCGCGGCGCCCTTCCTCCGGGGCGCCGCGAGTTGCCGGGAGGGGCCGTGGCTGCGCAGGCTGGGCACTGCCGGTCTCCACCGGAGACGGCACAGACAGCGAAACCGACAGCGACAGCGACACCCGAGGGAAGGAACCGCCCCGTGTCCGCCGAACTCTCCGACCAGTTGAAGCAGCTGATCGACGACAGCCCGGTCTTCGCGACCGTGGCCACCATCCAGCCGGACGGCAGCCCGCAGCTGTCGATCACCTGGCTCACCCGGGACGGCGACGACCTGCTGTTCTCCACGACCGTGGGCCGGCGCAAGGAGAAGAACCTGCGCGCCGACCCGCGGGTCACCGTCATGATCAACCCGTCGGACGCGCCCTACAGCTACGCCGAGGTCCGCGGCTCGGCCACGCTGACCACCCAGGGCGGGCAGGAGCTGATCGACGCCCTGTCCCGGAAGTACACGGGCAAGGGCTACGCGGAGTTCAACCCGGCGTCGAAGGACGATGCCGACCGGGTCGTCGTCCGCATCACGCCCCGCAAGGTCGTCGGCTCGATCTGACGCTCCGCCCCCGTGAGCCGGGCCCCGGCCCACGGGGCCCGGCCCACGGGGCCCGGCCCACGGTCAGAGGGCGTTGCCGTTGGCCACCGTGCCGGCGGCCCGGTCCAGGACGGCGGCGGTCCCGCCGCCCCAGCCCCGCAGGTCGTTGCCGGTGATCCAGGTGCCGGTGCAGCCCGGGAGCGCGACCACGGCGGCCTCGGCGGGCACCGCACCGTCCCCCTTGCGCACCACGTTGCCCTGGCAGGACGCGTCGGCGGCGTTCCCGCCGAAGCGGATGCCGTACGTGGCCGGGGTCCCGGCCCGGTTGGCGCCGGTGATCCGGTTGTCGCGCAGGGCGATGCCGTCGGTGCCCGCCGCGATCCCGTGCCCGGCCGGGTCGAGCACCGTGTTGTGGGCGATCAGCACGCCCGGCGCCTCGGTGTCCACCCCGATGCCGTCGCCCTGGGCACCGGTGACCGTGTTGCCGCTGATGACCGCGTGCGGTGCGTACCGGACGTGGATGCCCTGGGAGTTGGCACCCGGGCGGGAGGTCCCGGTGACGGTGTTCCCGGAGATCGTCACCCCGTCGCTCTGGGCCACGTAGATCCCGGCCTCGCCCTTGACCGTGCGGATCGTGTTGTCGGTGACGGTGATGCCGGTGTGCCGGTCCCCGCTGCTGGAGATGACCACGGCCCCGCCGCCGGAGGAATCCGTTCCGGTGTTGCGGATGATGTTGCCGGTGATGGTGATGTCGTTCAGGGAGTTGCCGGCCGGGGAGCTGACCTGGATCCCGGTGACTCCCGCGGATTCGATGGTGTTGCCGGAGATGACGGACTGCTGCCAGTCGGTGGCGCGGATGCCGTAGGCGGCGCTGCGTTCGATGTGGTTGCCGATGACCCGGACGTTCCGGTGGACCACGCCCTTCAGCCCGCCGTGGTCCCCGGCGAGCGCGCCGAACGGGCTGCCGCCGTCCGCGCCGGCCCGCAGGGTGCAGCCGGTGATCAGGACGTCCTGGCAGGGGGTGTTGTCGTACGCGGGCGCCGGGAGGCTGGCCGCCGAGACGGCTCCGGTGATCTGCACGGCCTCCCGGTTGGCGGGGGTGTCGGTGCCCTCGCCGCTCACGTGCAGCCCGTCGAAGAGGCAGTCGACGATCCGGGCCCGGCGGACCGCGTTCAGCTCCACCGCGTGGGCGGACGGGGTGTCCAGGACCGTGCAGTCCCGGACCAGGATCCCGTCGGCGTGGGCGAAGCCGATGGCGTCGCTCTGCTGCGGGTACTGGCTGCCCCGCATGTCCCAGATGCCGCCGAGCAGGGCGATGTCCCCGGCCCCCGCGTACCCGGCGGCCGGGGTGACCGAGTCGAAGTTCTTGACCAGGGCCCCGCAGTCCCTGGTACGGAAGACATGGGCGCCGTACGCCCACACGGTCATCCGGGCACCGAGGACCAGGCCCTTGGTGACCGGGTAGCGGCCCGGCGGGATCCGCAGGACCGCACCCGCCGGGACGGCGCGCGCGGCGGCCAGGGCCGCCTGGAACGCGGCCGTGTCATCGGTGGTTCCGTCGCCCTTGGCCCCGTACTCCAGCACGTCGTACACGCTGCGCGGGTCCCCGAACCCGGCGGCGGCCGGCCCGGCGGCCGCCAACTGACCCGCTCCCAGAGCCCCCATCAGTCCGCCCGCCGCCAGCATCAGCCCGCGTCGCTCCACTTGCTCTCCCCCGTCGATCCGTCCGGACATGCGGAACATGCCGGTGCACGGGCCCTCACGGCCCGGAGGGGAGGATATCGGCGATCTTGCGGCCACCGTCCGCGGGGAGCGGCAGCGGGGTGCCGCAGCGGCTGCAGAACCGGGCGTCCGCCTCGATCGCATGGCGGTGGCAGCGGGCGCACACCCGGTGGATCCCGCAGACGGGCAGCTGCCCGGCCGCCGGCCCCGGACCGGGGCGGATGGTCAGCCCGGCCCTTCTGCGGTGGACGGTCAGCAGGACCAGACCGTCCGCCGAGGCCGCCAGCGCCCGGGGAGTGCCACTGGGCAGCACCGTGAGGGAACCCCGGCGGACCTCGCGCGGCGCACCCGGCCCGGTGAGCCGTCCGGTGCCCTCGATGATCAGCAGCAGGACGTCCACCTCGGGCTCGGTGTGGGCCGCGACCTCCGCGCCGGGCGGCAACCGGATGACATTGGCGTCCAGTTGGCGCCCGGGATCGCCCAGCCGCCAGAGGGAGCCCCGGCTGCCATCCGCGGCGCCGCCGACGATCTCCGCCAGACTGGTTCCCTCGACGTCCGGGTTCTCGGACTTCACTGGCATCGCGAGCTCCCGCCCTGCACCTGCACCTGCACCTGCACCTGCATCACCTGTCCCGGGCCGACCTGTGCATGATCCCCCAAGCCGCCGGGCGGGGTGGCACGTTCAGGCCATCCCGCCGCCGGGTCCGCCGCCGGCCTCGCCGTTGCCCGGCCCGGCCCACGGCCCCCGCAGAATGGGAGTGCGCACCGCCGCACACCGTCCCGTCGCCGCACCGAAAGCGAACGCCGTGAACCCGCTGCCGCCCGACCCGATGACGCTCCACCCGATCGCCGGCCAGCCGCGCGTGGTCCTGCTGAAGCCGCTGGTGACCTCACCGCTGATCGAGGTCGGGGAGTTCTCGTACTACGACGACCCGGAGGACCCGACCGGCTTCGAGACCCGGAACGTGCTCCACCACTACGGGCCCGAGCGGCTGGTGATCGGGAAGTTCTGCGCGCTGGGCACCGGGGTGCGGTTCATCATGAACGGGGCCAACCACCGGATGGACGGCCCCTCCACCTTCCCGTTCCCCGTCATGGGCGGCGCCTGGTCGGAGCACCTCGACCTGCTCGGCGGTCTGCCGAACCGGGGCGACACGGTCGTCGGCAACGACGTCTGGTTCGGCCACGGCGTGATGGTGATGCCCGGTGTCCGCATCGGCCACGGTGCCGTCATCGCCTCCGGCAGCGTGGTCGTCGACGACGTCCCCGACTACGCGATCGCCGGCGGGAACCCGGCCCGCGTCATCCGGCACCGCTACGAGGCCCCCGACGTCGCCCGGCTGCTCCGGCTCGCCTGGTGGGACTGGCCCGCCGAACACCTCTCCGCGCACGTCCGGGTGCTGATGTCCGGGACGGTCGACGAGCTCGAAGCGATCGCCCCGCCCGCCTGACCGGCGAGGTGTGGCCGGGCACCACGGACACCCCGTCGGGCTACGGCCTCGCGGTCGACCTCACGGTCTCCCTGCCGGGCTGGACGGCCGCGGACCTGCTGCCGCTGCTGCACCGGGCCGATGCGGTCTGCCCCTACTCCCAGGCGGTCCGCGGCAACATCGAGCTGTCGCTGCTGGCCGTCGACGGCTGGGCCCGGGTCCGGTCCGGGGATCCCGCTGCCCGAGTGCGGCGGCTGGCTGCGGCGCGGCACCAGCCGGGCCGGAACAGGGCCCGGGAGAGCGGGGTTTCCGGCCACGGCAGGGGTGTCCGCCGGACACACCGCCCGGAGAGGGTGATGCCGTGGCCGTTCCGGGTTCCCGGTGCGCCCCGCGCTGACACAGTGACGGGTGCGCTCCGGCAGGGCCCCTGCCGGAGCCGCCCTACTCCGGAGGTGTCTTCCGTGCTCCATCCCGTACGCCGTCCCGCCCGGCGCTCCCGTCCCGCCGGGCGGCCGGTCGCGGCCGCCGCGGCCCTGGCCCTGGCCGCCGCGGCGGCCCTCGTCCCGGTGACCACGGCACAGGCCGCCTTCCCGGGCGCCAACGGCAAGGTCTACTACAGCGCGGCGAGCGCCTCCGGGAACACCGATGTCCACGCCATGAACGCGGACGGCAGCGGCGCCACCCGCCTGACCGGGGACGAGGGCACCGACACCGGTGCCGTGGCCTCGCCCGACGGCGGCAGACTCGCGTTCGTCAGCGACCGCGGCGGCCGCTTCCAGGTGTGGACGATGAACGCCGACGGCAGCGGCCCCGCCCAGGTGGGAACCCGGGGGGCGAGCGGCGGCCCCGCCAACTTCGGGCTGTCCTGGTATCCGGACGGCAGCCGGATCTTATTCACCTCCGGGGACGGCGAGATCACCCGGGTCGACGCGGACGGCACCGACGAGACCGGCACCGGACTCGTCGGCGACGACCCGGCCGTCTCCCCGGACGGCAGGACCATCGCCTATGCCACGTACGACTACGACAACGACGAGTCCGACCTGTGGACGGCGGGCATCGACGGCGGGAACCCCGTGAAGGTCCTCGACAACGGCCCGGGCGGGCTGTCCGTGCACCCCGAGTGGTCGCCCGACGGCCGCCGGCTGCTCTTCGGCCACCAGCACGGCGACCGGGCCGTGGTCCGCTCGATGAACCCCGACGGGACCGGGATCACCACCCTGACCCCCGAGACCCCCGGCAAGCTGTACCTGCTGCCGCAGTGGTCCCCCGACGGCACCAGGATCCTCTACACCGACCACTCCGACGGCACGATCCGCGTCAGCCCGGCGAACGGCGGCGCCGCCACCGTGCTCAGCCCGGGCGCGAACATCCCCGCCCAGGCCACCGACTGGGCGGTCGGTGACCTGGCCGATGTCGCCATCACCCTGACCGCCGCCCCCACCCATCTGCTGAGCGGCTCCCTCACCTACACCGTGAAGGTCACCAACAACGGCCCCGCCGCGACCACCGGCACCACCGTCGCGGTCTCCGTGCCCCCGACCACCGTGTCCGTGTCCGGGCTGCCGGCCGGCTGCTCGTACGACCCCGCCGCCAAGAAGGTCGGTTGCGCGATCGGCGCCCAGGCCGACCGCACCAGCCAGACCCGCACCTTCCACGCCCGGCAGGCCCTCCTCACCATCGGCCACACCCTCGCGGCCAGCGCGGTGACGACGAGCTCGCCCACCGACCCGAACCCGGCCAACAACACCGCCCGCGCCACCTGCCACGCCCTGACCAGCCTGCTCATCATCTGCTGACCCGGTGCCGCGCGGGCGTCCTCACGCCCGCGCGGCCCGTCCGCCGCCGACGGCGGTGCCGAGGCCGACGCGCGCCAGGTAGGGCACCAGGCCCTCCGGGCCGTGGCCCGCCCAGCCGAGGTACCCGTCGGGGCGGACCAGGAACAGGCCGTCGCCATAGGCCCCGTACGAGGGGATGCCGACGCGGTGGACACCGGGCAGCGGCGGCAGCGGCACACCGGAGTCCGTACCGGGGGCCGTGCCGGGGCCCGGGCCGCCGACGGTCAGCAGGGTCCAGTGCGGGCCGCGGAACTCGTCGAAGAGACGGATGCCGTCCAGCAGGCCGTCCGGTGCCCGGTCGCCCGCCCGCAGGGCCCGGTCCGGGAGGCCCGTACGGGTCTCCTCGGCGAGTACGGAGTCCCGGTAGCCGAGGCCCAGTTGGCGGGTCTCGGAGCCTCGCCGGGCCTCGCCCCGGTGGATCCTGGTGGAGAGGCCGAGCATATCGGCGGCGACGGGCCGCCGTTCCTCCTCGTAGGTGTCGAGGAGGGCTTCGGGGGCCCCGCCGCGCAGCACGGCCCCGAGCTTCCACCCCAGGTTGTAGGCGTCCTGGACACTGGTGTTGAGTCCCTGCCCGCCGGCCGGCGAGTGCACATGGGCGGCGTCCCCGGCGAGGAAGACCCGACCGGACCGGAACCGGTCGGCCAGGGCGGCCCTGGGACGGAACTCCGAGGCCCAGCTCAGCGAGACCAGGTCCCCGGGGGCGAGGTGGGAGCGGGCGGCGACCACCGCGCGGACCCCGTCGAGGGTGAGGTCCGGCTCGGCGCCCTGCGGGAACCGGGCCACGATCTGGAAGTCCCCGGTCCCGGCCAGCGGGCAGACGGCGAGCAGGTCGTGCTCGGCCGTGGGCGGGAAGATGTGCCAGTGGTCGCGGTCGAGGCCGTCGATCCGGACGTCGGCGACCAGGACCGGGTTCGGGTCCACGGTCTCCCCGGTCATGGGGACGCCGAGGGCGCGGCGCACGGTGGAGCGGCCGCCGTCGGCGGCCACGGCATAGCGGGCGCGGACCGGGGGCCCGGAGGAGAACACCGCCGTCACCCCGTCCCGGTCCTGTGCGAGTCCGGTCAGCCGGCGCCCGAAGGCCGGCCGGGAGCCGAACTCCGCGAGGCGGTCGGCGAGGATCCGCTGGGTGCGCCACTGGGGCAGCATCCAGGGGTCCCGGTAGGGGGAGTACGCGCTGCCCTCGTCGCTCTCGTCGAACATCCGGTGCTCCCCCTGGCGCCGGCCGTCCTGCCAGATCACGCCGACCGGATAGGGGCCGCCGGCCGCCCGGACCGCCTCCCCCACCCCCAGGTCGTCGAAGACCTCCTGGGTGCGGGGCTGGATCCCCTTGCCGCGCGAGCCGGGGAACAGCGCTTCGGCCCCTTCCACCAGCAGCGCGGGCACCCCGCGCCGGGCGAGGTCCACGGCCAGGGTGAGCCCGGTGGGCCCGGCGCCCACGATGAGCACCTCGATGTCCGGCACCTCGATGTCCGGCACCTCGATGTCCGGCACCTCGGTGCCCGGTACTTCGTCAGCGGTCTGCACGGCCACGGCGCATCTCTCCTTAACGTCGTTAAGTGACTACTTCCCGAAGGATTGCCTTAACGGTGTTAAGCTGTCAAGCGTGACGACGGCCAAGGACAAGCCCCCCAGGAAGGCTCCGGGACTCGACAAGCGACTCGTCGTGGACACCGCCCTGCGGCTCCTCGACACGGGCGGCCTCGACGGACTGACCCTGCGCGCCATCGCCCGCGAACTGGACGTGCAGGCACCGGCCCTGTACTGGCACTTCCGGAACAAGCGGGAGCTGCTCGACGAGATGGCCACCGAGATGTACCGCCGGATGGTCGCGGACACCGCGCTGCCGCCCGACGCGACCTGGCAGGAGCGGCTCACGACCGGCAACCGCGGGCTGCGCAAGGCGCTGCTCGCCTACCGGGACGGCGCGAAGGTCTTCAGCGGCTCCCGGTTCACCGGCATCGAGCACGCCGTCGAGCTGGAGGCGGCCCTCCGGTCCTTCGTGGAGGCGGGATTCAGCCTGCCGCAGGCGGTCCGGGCCACCACCACCGCCTATCTCTTCACCCTCGGTTTCGTCACCGAGGAGCAGGGCGTGGAACCGATGCCGGGCGACCGCCGCGAGGGGTTCGACATCGGGGAACGCGCCGGCCGGATGGCCGCGTTCCCGCTCGCAGCGGCCGCCGGCGCCGATCTGTTCCGGAACTTCGACGACGGCTTCGAGGAGGGCCTGGCCTTGGTGGTCGCCGGGATCGAGGCCCGCTACCGGGCCGGTTGAGCACCCCGCCGGAACGGACCGGCGGGTCCCGCTCCGTCAAACGGGACCCGCCGGAGCGGGGCGGCCGGCGCCGCGGGGGCCCTGCTCTCCCCCCGACCCGCGGCGCCGGCCGCACCCAGTCTCGGGGCGCCCGGGTCCGGCGGGCGACACCCTTCGACCGGTCCCGAATCCGGACAGCCGCCACCTAGGCGGCACGGGCGCGCCGGGCACCGCCTAGGGTGCTGGCGGGGCCGTCGGCCGTCGGGAGGAGAGCACGGTGTTACGCGTCCACTTCACGCCCGAGGACCTGGCCCGGGTGCGGCTGGCCCCGGCACCCGACCCGCTCGCCGAGACGGTCCTCAGCCTGTCCACCCTCCAGGACGGCGGAGCCCGCACCGCGGCCCTGGAGGGATGGCGCGAGCGGACCCGGGCGGAACTCCGGCCCGCGATGCGGCCGTTGCTCGAACTCGCGCCCGCCGGGCCGGGCGAGTACCTGCCGGAGGTGTTCACCCACGCCGCGACCGACGCCCTCGGGGACAGCCTGGACCACACCTGGTCGCTGCCCCGCCGCCAGTGGCACGCCGACTTCCGCGCCACCGAGCAGCTGCGCCCCGGGGCGCCGCGCTGGATCCACGCCCTGCACCACCAGGACCGCACCTGGGGCACGGTGGTCCGCCGGGCACTCCGGCAGTACCACTCCGTGGCCGTCGCCCCCTACTGGGCACAGCTGCTGGCGGCCGCCCAGGGGGACCGTGCCCGGCGGGCGCTGGTCCTCGCGGACACGGGGGTGGACGGGCTGCTGGCCGCCCTGCACCCGGAGATCCGCTGGACGCCGCCGGTGCTGCACGTCCCGTGCGGGATGGACGCGGACCTGCGGCTGTCGGGGAGCGGTCTGCTGCTGGTCCCGACGTTCTTCTGGCCGGCGCCGCTGGCCCTGCGGGACAACGCGGACCCGGACCGGCCGCTGGTGCTGCGCTTCCCGGTGGCCCTGGACGCCGCCGGGTACGGGGCGGTGTGGTCGGCCTGCCCGCCGCACGGCGGGGCGGACGGGGCGGACGGGGCGCTGGCCGCGCTGCTGGGCACCACCCGGGCGCGGCTGTTGAGGGCGGTCGAGTCTCCGGCGAGCACCGCCGAGCTGGCCCGGCGCACCGGCACCTCCCCGGCGACGGCCAGCCATCACGCCACCGTGCTGCGCACCGCGGGCCTGCTGACCACGGAGCGCGCCGGGGGCGGGGTGCGGCACGC
Source organism: Streptomyces sp. NPDC033845 (assembly GCF_055576225.1). NCBI lineage: Bacteria > Bacillati > Actinomycetota > Actinomycetes > Kitasatosporales > Streptomycetaceae > Streptomyces > Streptomyces sp. NPDC033845. The sequence continues at coordinate 262,828 of NZ_JBVIRI010000008.1, forward strand.
GCTGAGCCCGCTGGGCCGGCTGCTGCTGGCCGGGCAGCGGGGCTGCTGACCTGCTGGCCGGGCAGCGGGGCTGCTGACCGGGGCCGGCGCCCGACGGCCGCCCCGGGGGTGCGACCGACCGGGCGGAGCCGCGGCGCCCGGCGCGTGTCCCCTTCGGTACGTGTGACCGCACTCACAACACTTCCCGGTGTCCGGTGTCGACCGAACGCGGCCCGGTGGGCGTATGCCCCGTGAGTGGGACACATGGATCCAGGAGCGATTTTTGACGGTCGAGGAGTTCGAACAGTTCTATGCGGAAACGGCACGGAGTCTGACCGGCCAGCTGTACGTGATGCTCGGCGATCACCACGAGGCCCAGGACGTGGTCCAGGAGGCCTTCGTCAAGGGGTGGGCGCGCCGCCGCCAGCTGGACCGGGACGGCCGCCCCGAGGCGTGGATCCGTACGGTGGCCTGGCGGTTGGCGGTGAGCCGCTGGCGGGGCCGGCGGCGGACCGCCGAGGCCTGGCGGCGGACCGGCGCGCAGGCCCGGGTGGAGGGGCCGGGGCCGGAGACGGTGGCCCTGGTGGCGGCGCTGGGGCATCTGCCGCCGAAGCAGCGCCGCACCCTGACCCTGCACTACGTCTGTGATCTGACCGTGGAACAGATCGCCGCCGAGACCTCGCTGTCGGCGAGCACGGTCAAGACGCATCTGGCGCGCGGTCGCGCCTCGCTCGCCCACCATCTGCGGGACCCCCGCGCCGAGGAGGCGCCCGATGCCTGAGTCCACCGATCCCACGGGATCCCCCGATCCCACGGGATCCCCCGATCCCACGGGTTCCGCCGGTCCCACCGGGTCCCCCGATCCGCTGCGCTCCCTGTTCCTGGAAGCGGCCTCCGCCGCCCGGTCGGAGGCGGTGTTCCCGGACGTCTCCGTGATCGTCCGGCGTGGTGAGCGGGTGCGCCGCCGCCGGATCGCGGGGTTCGCCCTCGCCGCCTGTCTGGTCCTCGCCGGTTCCGGCGCGCTGGTGGCCTCGCTCGTACCGGACGGGGGTTCGCCGACGCTCCCGGCGACCAGCCCCTCGCCGGGCGTGCCGACCCCGGCGCCCTCGCCCGGAGGCCCCTCGCCGGTGCCCACCACCGGCGGGCCGACGCCCACCTCGTCCGCCACCCCGACCGGCCCGCCCGAGGGCGGATCCCCGCCGCCCAGTGCGACCGGCACGGCCACCTCCACCACCGGGCCGACCGGGGAACCGTCGAGGAAACCGCCCGAAACGGGCTTCCCGCAGCCCTAGGACACCCCTCGACCCCGTACCGCGACAGGCGGATCCGCGGTCCGCGAGCCGGACCGGTGGTTCCGTGCGCCCTTCGTCCGAGCAGGAGTTCCCCTATGTCCCTCTTCGCCCCCGAGCGGCCGGCCGCCACCGGTACCCGCCGGCCCTTCCCCCGGGTCCATCAGGGGGAGGGGCCGGCCCGGTGGTGGTGGCGGTTCCGGTTCCGGCTCCGGCCGGCCGACCGCGAGGTGCTGTGGCTGTACGCGGCGACCCGCGCCGGGATCTGGGCCACCGCGCTGGCCGTCCGGTGGCTGTTCCCCGAGGACGGCGAGGCCCGCCGGCCCGGCGCGCTGCTCGCGCCCTGGCAGCAGTGGGACTGGTGGCACTACCTCCGGATAGCCGAGGAGGGCTACTTCCCCGGTACGGCCGGGCCGTGGTCCCCGGAGTGGGACAACCGGGAGGCGTTCTTCCCCGGTTTCCCGCTCGCCCTGCGCGCCGTGCACACGGTGGTCCCGGACTGGGCCGCCGCCGGGGCGCTGATCTCGTTCCTGGCGGGCGGTGTCGCCGTGCTCGCGCTGGCCCGGATCGCCCGGCTGTGCCTGCCCGGGAGCGGGGTCGGCGGTCCCGATCCGGGTCGGCGGGCGGTGCTGTTCCTGCTGCTGTCCCCGTGTGCGGTGTTCCTCGCGGCCGGCTATACGGAGGCGCTGTTCCTGGCGCTGGCGCTGCCGGCCTGGCTGGCCGGTCTGCGCCGGAACTGGCCGCTCGCGGCGGTGCTGGCGGCCCTGGCCTGTTCGGTGCGGGTGAGCGGACTGTTCCTGGCGGCGGCGCTCGCGCTGCTGTTCCTGCTCCGCGTCCGGGGGCGGGCGGGCTGGCGGGCGGCCCCGTGGCTGCTGCTGCCCGCGCTCGCCCCGCTGCTGTTCTGCTGGTTCCTGTACGCGCACACCGGGGACTGGTCGGCCTGGCAGCACGCCCAGGAGCGCGGCTGGTACCGGGAGTTCCACGCCCCGTGGGAGGCCTGGTCGAACACCTGGGAGGCGGCGAGCCGTTACTCCGAGCCGACCGGCTACGCCTGGATGTGGCAGGCCGAGCTGCTGGCCATGGTGGTGGGGGCGGCGCTGGCGGCCGTGCTGCTGGTCCGCCGCCGGTGGCCCGAGGCGCTGTACACGGTGCTGACGCTCTGGGCGCTGGGCACCTCGTACTGGTACACCTCGATCCCCCGGTCCACGCTGCTGTGGTGGCCCCTGTGGGTCGCCCTGGCGGGCTGGAGCCTGCGCCGGCCCCGTCTGGTGGGCGCGTACCTGTGCGTGGCGGCCCCGCTGTCCACGCTGGTCGCGATCACCTTCCTGACGGGGCGCTGGGCGGGCTGAGTTCAGGGCAGCGGGACGCCCCGGGCGGTGGTCCAGAGCCGGTACCACTCCTCGTGGGTGAGCTCGGGTTCGCGGAGCGCCGCGTCCCGGCAGGCGCGGATGCGGTCGGGGCGGGCGGTGCCGATGACCGGTGCCACCTGCGCGGGATGGCGCATCAGCCACCAGAGCAGGACCGTTTCGGGGGTGGTGTCCTTGCGGTGGGCGAGCTCGGTCAGGAGCTCGGCGGTGGCCCGTTCGGCGGGGGTCTCCTGGCGGCCGGTGAAGCGGCCCTGGGCCAGGGCGCCCCAGGCCTGGAGCCGGATGCCGTGGGCCCGGCAGTGTTCGAGGGTGCCGAAGGGGAAGCCGTTCCCGGCCGCTCCGGGGGTGTTGACGAGGACTCCGGCCTCCACCCAGTCCCGGCTGTGCAGGCTCATCTCCAGCTGGTTGGCGACCAGGGGGACGTCGAGTGCGGCCTGGAGGGCGGCGATCTGCGGGGCGCCCATGTTGGAGACGCCGAAGGCGCGTACCAGGCCCTGGCGGTGCAGGGAGTCCAGTGCTGCCGCGATCTCGTCGGGGTCGGCGAGCGGGTCCGGGCGGTGCAGGAGGAGGACGTCGAGGGTGTCGGTGCGGAGCCGGGTGAGGCTCTCCTCGACCCGGCGCAGGATGCTGGGGCCGCGCAGGTCGTAGTGGCCCGGGTGCTCCTGGTCGCCGAGCCGGATCCCGCACTTGGTCTGGAGGGTGATGCGTTCGCGGAGTCCGGGGGTGCGGGCGAGGACCTCGCCGAAGACGGCTTCCGCCTTGCCGTGCCGGTAGATGTCGGCGTGGTCGAAGTCGGTGATCCCGCTGTCCAGGGCCGCCTCGACGACGGCCTCGGCCGCGTCGATGTCGGCGGGGGTGTGGGGTCCGGGCTCCCAGTCGCCGCCCAGTCCCATGCACCCGTACAGCACCCGGGTGCCCTTCGTCTGTGTGTTCGCGTTCGCCGTCACGGGGTCACCCTAGGGGGTGTGCGGACCGGGGCGGGGAGCGGGGACGCCGGGGCGGGGCGGGGTGCGGGGATGAGGGTGGCGACGGCGCCGGAGAGCAGGGCCAGGCAGCCGCCGAGGAGGAGGCCGGTGCGGAAGCCGGCTTCGGAGGTGAGGGTGGTGCCGCCGGCGGTGACGGTCATCTGGGCCAGCACCACGCCGACGACGGCGGCGCCGACCGAGGTGCCCAGGGAGCGCATCAGGGCGTTGAAGCCGTTGGCGGCGCCGGTCTCGGTGACCGGTACGGCGCTCATGATGAGGGCGGGCATGGCTCCGTAGGCGAGGGCCACACCGCTGTTGACGACCATGGCGGCGACCATCAGCCCGGGGGCGGTGCCGGCCAGCAGCAGGGCGGCCCCGTAGCCGGCGGCCAGCAGCAGGGCTCCGCAGACCAGGGTGGTCTTGGGGCCGCGGGCGTTGGTGAGGCGGCCGCCGAGGGGGGACACCACCATCATCATCAGGCCGCCGGGGAGCATCCAGAGGCCGGCGGCGAGCATGGACTGGCCGAGGCCGTAGCCGGTGGACTCGGGGTACTGGAGCAGCTGCGGGATGACCAGCATGCTCGCATACATGCCGAAGCCGATGAACACGGAGGCGAGGTTGGTCAGCAGGACCCGGGGGCGGACGGTGGTGCGCAGGTCCACCAGCGGGTGGGTGGTGCGCCATTCGAAGCAGCCCCAGGCGGTGAGGACCAGCGCGGCTCCGGCGAACAGCGCGAGGACGGTGGCGGAGCCCCAGCCCCAGTCGGCGCCCTTGGAGACCGCGAGGAGCAGGCAGACCAGTCCGACGGCCAGGCCCAGCGCGCCGGGGTAGTCGAAGCGCTGTCCCCTGGCGGCGGCGGGGACCTCGGGGACGAAGGCGAGGATCATCAGGGCGACCAGGGCGGCGAGGCCGGCGGAACCCCAGAACAGGAAGCGCCAGTCGGCGTACTGGGCGATGGCGGCGGACAGCGGCAGGCCGATGCCGCCGCCGATGCCCATGGAGGCGCTGACCAGGGCGATGGAGGAGCTGAGCTTCTCGGCGGGCACCAGGTCGCGGAGCAGGGCGATCCCGAGGGGGATCATGCCCATGCCGATGCCCTGGAGGCCGCGGCCGACGATCATCGGGACGACCCCGCCGGACAGCGCGCAGACCACGGATCCGAGGATCAGCGGCACCGCGCAGGCCAGCAGCATCCGGCGCTTGCCGATCATGTCGCCCAGCCGGCCGCTGATGGGGACGCACACGCCCGCGACCAGGAGGGTGGCGGTGACCACCCAGGCGGCGTTGGAGGGGGAGGTGTGGAGGATGTTCGGGAGGTCGGCCAGGAGCGGGGTGACCAGGGTCTGCATGACGGCCGCGGTGACCCCCGCCAGCGCGAGGGTGGCGATCACTTTGCCGTTCTGCGGAGCCGTGGACGGCTGGGGCATGGAGGTTCCCGGGGTGCGAGGGCGTGGGTGCGGGAGGAACGCGCTATTCAGTAGTCAACTATCAGTTCGTTGTATGCAGCATGTCAACTCGAACCGATGGTCGCCTCTCGTTTGTCGAGACCCCCTACGCTGGGACGGTGCTGCCTGCCGATACGCCTCCCGACTCCCCCAGACCGCTGCGCGCCGACGCCCTGCGCAACGCCGAGAAGATCGTCCGGGCCGCCCGGGACGTCTACGCCGAGCAGGGACCCGAGGCCCCCCTCGACGAGATCGCCCGCCGCGCCGGGGTCGGCATCGCCACCCTGTTCCGCAGGTTCCCGGACAAGGCGGCCCTGCTCGGGGCGGTACTGGACCAGCAGTTCACCCAGGACGTGCTGCCCGCCATCGACCGCGCCCTCGCCGACGAGGACCCGCGCCGCGGACTCACCACCGTGATCGAGGCCGCCCTCACCTCCGCGGCCCAGGAGCACCACGTCCTGACGGCGGCCCGGAACGCCGGGATCTTCACCGCGGAGACCAGCGCCCGCTTCTTCGACGCCCTGGACCCGCTGGTGGCCCGGGGCCGGCAGGCCGGGGTGATCCGGGAGGACCTGGTCCCCGACGACCTGAAACGGATCATGGGCATGCTGGTGAGCGTCCTGTGGACCATGGATCCGGCCGGGAACGGCTGGCGGCGCTACGTCACCCTGGTCCTGGACGGACTGACCCCCGCCGCGGCCACCCCGCTGCCCAACCCCTCTCCCCCGCTGCTCCGCAGACAGCCGAACTGACAGCCCAACCGACAGCCGAACCGACCCCCGGCCCGCGTACCGCCGGGACCGGCCGGGTAGGGGAGCGGCCATGAGGCGCTTCGAGGGGTACGGGGTACTGATCACCGGCGCGGGCCGCGGCATCGGCGAGGCCACCGCCCGCCGGCTGTCCGAGGAGGGCGCGCGGGTCCTGGTCACCGATCTGGACGGGGACCGCGCCGAGAGGGTGGCGGCAGCCCTCCGGGAATCCGGCGGCACCGCCTCGGCACTGCCCTGCGACGTGGCCGACCGGGCCGCCGTGGAGCACGCCGTGGCCCATGCGGTCCGCCTGCACGGCACGCTCGACGTCCTCGTCAACAACGCATACGCCTGCCAGCCGGACACCCCGCTCTTCGAGGACGGGACGGACGAGGACTGGGCGCGGGACCTCGACATCACCCTCACCGGCGCCTACCGCTGCGCCCGGGCCGCCCTCCCGCACCTCGCCGCCGCCCCCGGCCGCAGGGGAGCGGTCGTCAGCATCGGGTCGGTGAACGGCGAGCAGGACTTCGGGAACCACGCCTACAGCGCGGCCAAGGCGGGCCTCGCCGGACTCACCCGCACCCTCGCCGGGCACGCGGCCCCGCGCGGGGTCCGGGTGAACCTGGTCGCCCCCGGCACGGTCCGCACCGACGCCTGGGCCGGCCGGGAGGCCGCCCTGGAGGCCGCCGCCCCGCACTATCCGCTCGGCCGGGTCGGCCTCCCCGAGGACATCGCGGCGGCGGTGGCCTTCCTGGCCTCCCGGGACGCGGCCTGGGTGACGGGTGTGACCCTCCCGGTCGACGGCGGCATCCTCATCGGCGGACACGGCCTGCGCCGGGCCCTGGGCCAGGAATGAGCCGAGCGCCGGCGGGGAGGTACCCCGCCGGCGCTCGGCCCGGACCCGGACGGCCCGGAACTCAGACCAGTTCGGACTCGGCCTCGGCCTGCGCCCCGGCCGGCCGGGAGGCGGCGCTCCGCTGCTCCGGCAGGCGCACCGGCTCGGGCTCCCGCTGCCAGTTCTTGTCGGCCCGCCAGTAGCCGTAGATCACCGAGCACATGGACAGGATGATCAGCGGCCCGAACAGCCACGGGAGGGCGGCCAGCTCGGTGGACAGATAGCGGTACGACACCAGGAGCGCCAGGAAGACCACGGTGCCGTAGACGACCAGCCGGATCCCGTCCCGGTCCCAGCCGCGGCTCTGCGAGCGCAGCCCGGCCTCGATGGTGAGCGTGAACACCACGCCGGCCACGATGTCCGCGCCGTAGTGGTAGCCGAAGCCCATGGTGGCGCCGAGGGTGGCGATCAGCCAGAACGTCCCGGCGTAGCGCATGGCCCTGGGCGCCCGTCGGGAGTGGATGAAGATCGCGGTGGCCCAGGCGGTGTGCAGACTGGGCATGCAGTTGCGCGGGGTGAAGTCGTCGAACGGCATCGAGGCCGGAATGTCGAACGAGGTGGGGGTGTGCGGCCACAGGTTGGCCAGCGCCCACTGACCGCCCTCGGCCCCGAAGGCGTAGATCGGCCCGACCACCGGGAAGATCATGTAGATGCCGGGGCCCAGCAGGCCGATCGTCAGGAAGGTGCGCACCAGGTGGTGGCGCGGGAACTTCCGCTCGACCGCCACGTGGCGCAGCTGGTAGAGCGAGACGAGGACCGCGGCCACGGCCAGCTGGATGTAGACGAACTCCAGGACGAAGTGGCCGACCGCACCGGTGGCCTCGACCATCCGGCCCACCACCCAGGAGGGGTTGCCGAGCGCGTGGTCGGCGGTGGCCACGTACTGGTCGACGACCATCGGGCGGGACTTCGAGGTGATCAGCAGCCAGGTGTAGCCGGTCTTGCGGCCGGCCACCAGCAGCAGGGCCAGGGCCACACCGGTCAGCAGCAGGGTCCGTTCACGGCCGGTGCGCCGGGTGACGGCTATCACCGCGCAGGCCAGGGTGACCCAGAGCGCGCCGGTGCCGAACATCATCTCCGCGCCGACCAGCCAGCGGACCAGCCAGAAGACCAGGTCGATGGCGATGGCGGCGCCGACCGCGACGAACCGCTGCCGCCAGGTGAGCACCACCATCATCAGGGTCATGCCGGCGTACAGCACGGTTCCCGACTGGGGGGCGAAGATCACCTCGCGCCACTGGTTGGTGATCGGCCCGATCACTCCGTACTCGCGCGCGGTGAACTCCAGCGCGATCAGGAACCCTATGGCCACGACACCCACCGCGGACCACGCGAGCACGCGTGGTCGACGCCAGGCGTTCACATCGTTTCTGCCGTCTATTCGCGAAAGCACCCGCGCTACCCTAGATATCTGTTGTTCAGCGGATTTGTCATGCTTCAACGGGATCGTTGCAAGCTCGAACATGCTAACGGAGCCCCGGGACGGCCGATCACGGCTCCACCGAATCCGCCGATCGGCGGCGGACACCGCGGGCGGCCGAAATGACGGCGAACACTGTGCGAACGGCCCGGGGCGGGCCGGCCGGATCCCCGCGGCGGCCGGCCGGCCCGCGGGTCAGCCGTCCTGCCGGACCTTGACCAGGTAGTCGGCCTCCTCGCGGAGCCGTAGGCGCCGCTCGTCCTCCTGGGCGTGCCGCAGCTCCTCCAGGAGCGCGGCCTCGCTGCGCAGGATCGTGGCCCGGGGCACCGGCACCCGCTGGCCGGGACGCTCGGTGAAGGGCTGCAGCTCCTCGGCGTGGGCCCGCGCCCCGTCGGAGGAGCCGCGCCGCAGCGACAGGAACACTCTGGCCAGCCAGTCGGCCGGGACCTGCACCATCAAGTCAGTCATGACAGACGCAACGAGCCGGGGCCCGAAGCGTGACGGTCGGTACCCTGCCCGGCCCCACCGGGCGCCGGCTCGCACCCCACGGCCCGGGATCCCCGCGAAATTCCCGGGCGCTCCGGTCCGCCGTCACCGATCATGATCCGATGAGACCCCGATTCCTCGGCATACCCGAACTGACCGCGACCCCGTCCGTGGCGGTCGTCGTGGACGTGATGCGCGCGTACACGGTGGCCGCCTGGGCCTTCGCCCGGGGGGCGGAGAAGATCGTCCTCGCGGAGTCCCTGGACGCGGCGCTCGCCCTCAAGGCCGCGCATCCGGACTGGGTCGCGCTCAAGGACGGCCCGGCCGCGCCCGGGTTCGACCTGGTCAACTCGCCGGGCCTGCTGAGGACCGCCGAGCTCACCGGACGGACCGTGGTGCAGAAGACCACGGCGGGCACGGTCGGCGCCCTCGCGGTCAGGGAGGCCTCGCTGGTGCTGTGCGCGGGGTTCGTGGTGGCGGAGGCCACGGCGCGGGTCCTGCGGGCGCACGGCGGCGACCGCGTCACCTTCGTGGTCACCGGCGAGGACGGGCGGGCCGACGAGGACCTGGCCTGCGCCCAGTACATCGCCGCCCGCACCGCCGGTCCGGCCGCGGCCCCCGGAACCGGACCGGAGGCCGGCCCGTTCCTGCGCCGCGCCGCCGGCTCCCGGGCCGCCACCGAGCTGGCGGAGGGGATCCGCGAAGGGGTCCACCCCGACGACGTGGCGCTCTGCCTGGAACTGGACCGCTTCCCCTTCGCCATGGCGGCCACCCGGGAGGACTCCCTGACGGTCCTGCGCCGCCACGACCCCCCGCCCGCCGGCTAGCCGGTGCCGGGCCCCTCACACGGTCAGGACGGCTGCTCGCACAGGGCGCTGAACAGGGTGTTGTACATCTGGGTGCCCGGGACGTTCGTGGCGAGGTGCGCGTTGGTCATGACGGAGGCGTGCCGTCCGTCCTCGGTCACGAGCGTCTGCGAGTAGTAGCCGGGGACGGCTCCGTCGTGGCCCCAGGCCGTGCCGCCGCAGGGCAGGGCCACCTTCATCATCCCGAGGCCGTAGCCGTTCCCCCCGCCCGGCTGCCCGAGCTCGAAGGTCCTGCGCATCTCGGCGAGGTTCGCGGGCGAGAGCGCCGTGCCGTCGATGATGGCCCGGTAGAAGGCGGTCATGTCCCGGAGCGTGGAGATGACGGCGCCGGAACCGTAGAAGGTGGACGGTTCGAAGGCCGTCCCGTCCAGCCAGAAGAAGAACCCGCCGATCCGGGTCCCCCGGTAGCCGTGGATCGCGGGACCCGGCACGGCGCGGTCCGCGGGGGCGGGGAAGCGGGTGTGGGCCAGACCGAGCGGCTGGATCACCAGTTGGGTGACGGCCTGGTGCAGGGGCAGGCCGGTGAGCCGTTCGACCAGCATCCCGAGGATCTCGTAGTTGGTGTTCGAGTAGTGGAAGGCGGCACCGGGCGGGGAGGCCGGGGCGAACCGCAGTCCGTCCTTCACCAGGGCGGCGAGGGTGTACGAGCCGTCCGGGCGGGCCTGCGCCAGCGGCAGGCCGTTCCCCGGTATGCCGCTGGTCTGCTGGAGGAGGTGCCGGACGGTGATCCGGTTGCCGTCGTGGCCGTTCACCGAGACCACACCGGGCAGGTGCCGCTCGATCGGGTCGTCGAGGCCGATGCCGTTCGCCTCCGCGAGCTTCAGCACGGCGACGGCGGTGAAGGTCTTCGACTGGCTCCCGACGCGGTAGTACTCGTCCGGGCCGATCGGATCGTCGGTGTTGACCGTGGCCGTGCCGGTGGAGAGGTTCCAGGAGGAGTCGCGGGACCCCGCGTACACGCCGGCTCCGGGCCCGCCGCCCGCCCGGAGGGAATTCAGGGCGGCGAGCGTCGCGGAGTGGTCCCCGGCCGCCGCCCGGGCGGGAGTCGGTGCCTGGGTCTGCGTCTGGGGGTGTGTCCGCGCCTGTGCCTGGACGGCCGTGGGCACGGCCAGGAGGGCACCGGCCACACCGAGGACGAGCGAGGACCGCAGCGCGCCGGACCTGGACTTGGAATTCATCGAACCTGCTCCTCGTGGAGGGAAGTGGAGTGACAGGGAGGGAAGGAGCCGACGGGCTCCGCCGTGCGTGTCCACCGAGCTCAGGACCAGCTCTGGTAGGTGAGGTTGTTGCACGGCCAGGTACGGAAGCCCTGGTTGCTGTCGTCGATGCAGCGGCCGGTGCTCTGATTCTGGAAGCGGACGGTGCCGTCGTCCCAGACCTTGACCCACCAGCTCTGCTCCGGGCTGGCGTTGCAGACCGCGGTGAGGAAGCTGCTGCCGGTGGCCTGGACGCAGCGGCCGGTGTGGAGGTTCATCAACTGCCGTGTCCCGTCGCCCCAGACGTGGACCCGCCACTGCTGCGGGTTCGAGCCGTTGCAGTCCCAGGTGCGGAAGCCGTTGGGGGTGTCGTCCATGCACCGGTTCGTGGCCTGGTTGCGGAAGGTCTGGGTGGCGGCGTACGTCCCCGCCCCGGACCCGGCGGCGGGGGCCGCGGGGGTGGCGGCGGCCAGGGCGCCGGTCGCCGGGGTGAGGGCGGCGAGGGCGAGGGCTCCTCCGGACAGCAGTGCTCTCATGACGCGCATGTGGTTCCTCGTCTCCTTCGTGGGAGCGGATTCGGGAGGTCGTCGGCACGGCGGCGCGGGCGGCGCGGCGCCGGCGGGATCCGGAAGAGCCGGCCTAGGTGATCGCGGGTCCGGCGTTGTTCAGCCAGGCCCACTCCGACCAGGTGGCGAAGCCGGTCTGCCACTTGTGGTAGACACCGGCCTGGCTGGTGGCGAGGACCTCGATGCGGCCGTCGGCGTTGTTGCCCGCGGCGATCTCGGTACCGCCGCCGCCGAAGGCGGCCCACTGCGAGAACGGGGCGTTGGGGCGGACCTGCCAGGCATGGCCCGCGGCGCCGGCGTTGATCGCGTACACCTCGATCCGGCCGTCGACCGACCGGGCGACGGCCAGCTCGGCGTTGGTGATGCCGCCCATCCCCTCCCACTGCGACCACGAGGCCGGGCCGGTCTGCCAGCGGTGGAACACTCCGTCCGCGTTGGAGGCGAACACCTCCAGCCGGCCGTCCTGGTTGTGGCCGACGGCCATGTCGTGGCCGCCGCCGCCGAAGCCCTCCCAGCCGGACCAGCCTCCGCTGACCGCGGTCTGGTAGAGGTGCTCGAAGGTGGAGCCGGAGAGCGCGAAGACCTCCAGCCGGCCGTCGGCGGCGGTCTCCATGGCCAGCCGGGAGTTCGCCGGACCACCACCGGTGCCCTCCCAGCCGGCCCAGCCGCCGCTGGGCGCGGTCTGCCACCGGTGGTACACGCCCGTCGCGTTGGAGGCGAACACCTCGATGCGGCCGTCGGCGTTGCTGCCCGCGGCGAGTCGGTGGCCGCCGCCGCCGAAGTTCCCCCAGGCCGACCAGTTGCCGCCGGGTGCGGTCTGCCACATGTGGTCGAAGGTGCTGTCCGAGAGGGCGAACACCTCCAGCCGGCCGTCCGCGTTGGCCGCCACGGCCAACTGCGCGTTGCGCGGGCCTCCGGCGAAGCGCCACGGGGACCAGCCGCCGTTCACCTCGTTCTGCCAGGAGTGGTAGACGCCGTCCGCGCCGGCGGCGAAGGCCTCCAGCCGGCCGTCCGCGGACCGCCCGGTGGTCACCCGGCCGGAGCCGTACGGATGCCTGGGGCCGCCCGTGCCCGTACCGGACCACAGGGCGTCGGCGATGAGCGCGGCGTCGCCGGCCTCGATGGCGTACAGGCCGCGCAGGTCCTCCCTCGGCCGCTGGACGTGCCAGCACACCTCGCCGATGGCCTCCTCGTTCCACGAGCCGCCCGGATACATCCGTTCGACCTCGTCGAGGAAGGCGTTGGTGGCATGGGCCGGGTCCAGGCGCTCGGCCCGGGTGCCCCACCAGTCCTGCTGCTGGAACAGTCCGAGGCTGGTGTAGTCGACGGCCTGGGAGTAGTTGTGCAGGTTGGACTCGACGATGACCGTGGCGAGGGCGATGGCCGCGGCCCGGCGGTTCAGGCCCCGGTCCTTCACGGCCTGCGTCACCATGCGCGCGCAGGACACCTTGTAGGCGTCCAGGTAGCCGGCCATCCGGGCCTGCAGCTGGGGGTTGAGCTGGTCGGCCATGGTGGCGTCGGCGGCCGACGGGCCGGCCGGGTCGCACGGCACGGTCGGTATGGCGAAGCCCTGCGGGCCGCCGAAGTACCGGGAGACGCCGGTGCGGTCCCCTCCCGGGCCCGGAACGGCGGTGTGCGCGGCGGAGGCGGTCGGGGCCGCGACGGCGATGACCAGTGCCCATGCGACGGCCGCGAGGGCCAGTCTGGCGAGCCTGCGGCACGAGCCGGATATCGGCATGTTCTTCCCTCGTGTCGTGGAGTGTCGTGGAGTGCCGGGGGGTGCCGGGGGGTGCCGGGGTGCGGTGGGACCCCCCGGCGGCATCCCGAGTCCATCGGGGACCGCGGCCGGTGTCACTCCGGAACTCTCCGGAGTCCCAAGGCCCTTGTGCCGTTGCTACGTTCCGGACGCATCGTCAGGCTCTCGACCAGGAGGACACAGTGAGCGCGCAGCACCCCAGCCGCAGGAGCATCCTGAAGACCGCCGGCGGCCTCTCGGCCGCACTGGCCGTGGGCGGCGCGGGCGTGGTCGCCGCCGCGTCGACCGCCTCGGCCGTCGGGGACATCCCCGGGCTGCGCATCGTCGAGCGGGGCGAGGAGCACCCCCGGATGCGCTACTACCGGTTCCAGACCGCCGCGATCGGCTGGAACCCCGCGGTCAACGTGCTCCTGCCCGATGACTACCACTGGAGCGGACGCACCTACCCGGTGGTCTACCTCCTGCACGGCGGCGGGACGGGTCAGGACTTCATCACGTTCGACCGGGAGCGGATCCGGGACTGGACCGCGGGGAAGCCGATCATCGCCGTGATGCCGGACGGCGGTCACGCGGGCTGGTACTCCAACCCCGTCAGCTCGAACGTCGGCCCGCGGAACTGGGAGCACTTCCACATCAACCAGCTGATCCCGTGGGTGGACGCGAACTTCCGCACGTTCGCGGAATACGACGGCCGTGCCGTGTCCGGGTTCTCGATGGGGGGCTTCGGCGCGCTGAAGTACGCCGCCAAGTACTGGGGGCACTTCGCCTCGGTGAGCGCCCACTCCGGCCCGGCGAGCCTGCGCCGGGACAACGGCCTCGTGGCCCACTGGGCCAACGCCTCTTCCGCGGCCCTGGAGCTGGGCGGCGGGACCGTCTACGGGGCGCCGTTCTGGGACGAGGCCCGGGTGAGCGCGGACAACCCGGTGCAGCGGATCGAGAGCTACCGGCACAAGCGGGTGTTCCTCGTCGCGGGCACCAGCCCCGAACCGCTGAACTGGTTCGACTCGGTGAACGAGCGTCAGGTCCTGGCGACCCAGCGCGAGTTCCGCGGACTGCTGGGCAACGCGGGGATCCCGCACGAGTGGCACGAGCCGTCGGGCGGGCACTTCGTCCGGCACGACCTGCTGAACCGCGACATCGACGGCATCATCGACCGGCTGCGCAAGGCGTGAACGGCCGCCTGGGCCGCGCTCTCGCGGCGGCCGCCGTCCTGCTCGCGGCGCCGGCGGCGCTGGCGGCCACCGGGCCGGCCCCGGCCGTGGCCGCCGGTCCCACCGCGGCCTGCCCGACCACCGGACCGGTGTCCCAGCACTTCCACAGCCGCCACAACGGCGTCGACATCGCGGCCGGTGTGGGGACACCGATCTACGCGGTGGGCGACGGCGAGGTGACCATCTCCGGGTACACCGGCGACTACGGGCAGTGGATCCGCATCCTGCACCCGGACGGCAGGATCTCCGAGTACGGCCACATGTCCCGCCGGGACGTCTTCGAAGGGGACCGTGTGGTGGCGGGCCAGCAGATCGCCCTGGTGGGTGCGGAGGGCACCAACGTCGACGGCCCCCACCTCCATCTGCGGATCTGGTCGGACCCGTCCGCCACCCGCGGCATCGACCCCGAGATCCATCTCGCGGAGCGCGGCATCGTGCTGCCGTGCACCCCGGGCTCCGGCCCGCGTCCCAAACCCCTGGTGTATCCGGCGGAGTCGGGGCGGGTGGTGTCGGCCCGGTCGGCGGACGGACGTCTGGAGGTGTTCGCGGCCGGTGCCGACGGCGTGCAGCACGCCTGGCAGCGGGAGGTGAACGGCGACTGGTCGCCCTGGGAGCCGCTGGGCGGGCCGGGTGGTGCCGAACTGGCGGTCGCGCCCAACGCCGACGGCCGTCTGGAGGTGTTCGCGCTGGCCGGCGACACCTTCCTGCACCGCTGGCAGCTCTCCCCGTCCGGCGGATGGTCGGGCTGGGCGGCCTTCGGCGGCGGAGGGCACGACACGGCGGCCGGGGTGAACGCCGACGGGCGGATCGAGGTGTACGCCTCCAATCCCACGGGGGTGTTCCACCGGTACCAGCTGGCGCCCGGCGGCGGCTGGTCGGGGTGGGAGTCCGCCGGCGGGGGCCCGGCCGACGCCCGGCTGGAGATGGCGAAGTCGCCGGACGGCCGGCTGGAGGTGTTCGCCCTGGGCCGCGGCGCCTTCCAGCACCGCTACCAGACGGCCCCCGACGGCGGATGGTCGGACTGGGCCCCCTTCGGGGGCGGCGGCCACGACCTCACCGTCGATCACAGTGCCGACGGCCGGCTGGAGGTCTTCGCCTCCGGTCCGGAGGGGGTGTTCCACAAGTACCAGACGAGTTCCTCCGGTTGGTCGCAGTGGGAACCGACCGGGGGTCCGGCGGACGCCCAGCTGACCAGTGCGCGTACGGCGGACGGGCGGGTCGAGGTCTTCGCCATGAACAGCAGTACGGCCGTGCACGCCTGGCAGACGGCCGTGAACGCCCCCTACAGCGCCTGGTCGGCCTTCGGCGGGGGTGGGACCGAGGTCACGGCGGCCGTCAACGCCGACGGGCGGATCGAGGTGTTCGGGACCAACCGTTCCGGCACCTTCCACCGATGGCAGACCGGATTCTCCAGCTGGTCCGACTGGGGTTGGATCAACGACACCGCCGGCCCGGGCATCGACTGACGGGTTCCCGCCGTCTCCGGCCGAAGTGGCCGAACTGAGCCCCTGAACTCCCGTTGAAGATGAGTATTGTTCCACTCACGGTCGGGCTCGACGTGGGGGAACGGGGGAGCGGTGAGCGGTGTGGTCGTCCATCTGCCGCCGGGGTGCGGTGGCGCCGCCGGCGGCGAACCCGACGGGGACCCCGTGACGCTGCGTCTCGGACCGGGCGAGGTAGCCCGGTTCGGACGCGGCTCCGCGACCGTCCCCGTGGAGCTCCGGCTCTCCGACGAGGCGGTCTCCCGGCTCGCCGGGGAGATCCATGTCACCGACGACCACTGGCAGTTGACGAACCACAGCAGCACCCACAGCTATCTCGTGGAGAACCCGGAGGGGGCGGGCGAATACCTGCGCGTCCCGCCCCGCCGGGTCGGGGCGCCCGTCCCGTTCGAGTTCTCCCGCGTCGTCCTGCCCAGCCGCGGCGATGCCCCCGTGTCCTTCCAGGTGTTCGCGCCCGACCACGTCTACCTGGATCCTGAGACCGCCGGCACCCCCTGGGGCCGCCGCACGGTCACCGCGTACTGCCTGGACGAGACGGCCACGTACTTCCTCGTCCTCGTCGCCCTTTGCGAGCCGCGCCTGCGCGACCAGTCGCCCGTCGCGGTCCCCACGACCCCCCGGATCACCGAACGGCTCAGGGGCCACGCCGCCTGCGCCGGGCTGACCGCGCGGGCCGTCAGCTCGCACATCGACTACCTCGCCGAGGAGAAGCTGCGCATCGGCGGCGCGGAGCCGCGCGAACCCGGCAAGGGCGACCGCCGCAACGGCAAGCGCGACGAGATCGTCGGGCTCGCGCTGCGGTTCGGCCTGGTCCGCGAGGAGCACCTGGCGCTGCTGCCACCCCTGGCGGGGGGCGGGGGACGGGAGCGGCAGACCGCGCGATGACCACGCCCCGAGCCCCGCACGAGGACACGGACCCGCTCCCACCCGGCCACCGGGTGCAGGGCTGGACGGTCACCGGCCTGATCGGGTCCGGGGGCTGGTCCACGGTCTACGCCGCACAGCCCGCCGACCGGGACCAGGACCGGGACCGCCCGGGCCGGGTCCCCTCGCGCCCGTCCGCGACCCGGTCGGACATCGCACTCAAGATCATCCCGACGGCCGGGTACGCCCCCCGCCAGACGCGCAGGATCGTGGAGTCCGCCCGCCAGGAGGTCGAACTCGGGCGCACGGCCTGGCACGCGCGGCTGATCCGCCTCCTGGACTTCTTCGTCCTGGACGCACCGGACCGCCCCGCCCTGGACGGCGCCATCGTGCTGGTCATGGAGCGGGCCGCGGGCAGTCTGCGGGAACTCCTCGACGCCGGGGCCTCCCAGACCGACCGCGCCCGGCTGGTCGCGGGAATCTGCGAGGGTCTCGCACACCTCCACCGGTCCGGCTGGGTGCACGCCGACCTCAAGCCGGAGAACGTCCTGCTGGACGCCGACGGTTGCGTGAAGCTCTCCGACTTCGGCCTCGCGACCCGGATGACGGGGGCGTACGGATACGCGCCCCCCATGGGCACCTTGGACTACCTCCCGCCCGAACGCTGGCGGGCACCCCTCGACGAGCTGGGCGTGAAGGTCCGGCCGACCGCCGACATCTGGGCCCTGGGGATCATCATCCACGAGTTGTTCGGCTCCGGGGCCTCCCCGTTCTCCGGCACCACGCCGACCGCCCGGGGCGCCGCCGCCCAGGAGTACGCGGACGGTCGCGCGCCGCTGCGCCTGGACCAGACCGTGCCGCCGTTCTGGCGGGCCCTGGCCGCCGACTGCCTCGCCCCCACCCACACGGCCCGGGCCACGCACACCGCCGAGAGCCTGCTCGCCCGGATCACCGCCGAACAGGAGGCGCTCGGGAGGGGCACCGGACGTCTGCGGGGGCGGGCCCGCACCGCGATCCTCACCACCGCGCTCTGCGGGATCGCCGGTACGACCCTGTGGTCGGACACCGCCGGGGCGGGCTCCTCCGCGCTCCACGCCCCCGGCGGCGCGGCGGCCGGGACGATCCGGGTGTTCAACGCGGAGCTGGGCTGCCGGGAGCGGTCCGACCGGGCGCCGGAGTGCAGCCTGGGCCTGGCGATCGACCCGACGCACGCCTACACCTCGGACAACGTCGTGCCCTCCCGGGTGTGGCACGGCGACGCCCTCGCCGTCGACTGCCAGTTGCCCGACGGCCTGACCATCGTGGACGAGGCGGGCCTGCGGTCCACCCGCTGGTTCCACGTCCGTCTCCCGCCCGGCTCGACGCCCGCCACGGCATGGCTGCCCGCCGTCCGGACCAAGGACCGCCCGGCGCTGCGGGGGTGCCCGCGCCCCGCCGGTGGACGCTGACTTCCCCGGATCGGTGGGAAAGGTGGGACAGTGGTGGCATGTGCGGTCGTTATGCCTCTTCCCGGTCGCCGGCGGACCTGGCGGGACTGTTCGATGCCGGGCCGGTCCCGGAGGACCCGCTCGGACCGTCGTGGAACGTGGCGCCCACCGACGAGGTGTGGGCGGTGCTGGAGCGCGCCGACCGGGACACCGGGGAGGTGCGGCGGCAGCTGCGGGCCGTGCGGTGGGGGCTGGTGCCGTCCTGGGCCAAGGACCCGTCCGTGGGATCCCGGATGATCAACGCGCGGGTGGAGACGGTGCACGAGAAGCCGGCCTACCGCCGCGCCCTGGCGAAGCGCCGCTGTCTGCTGCCCGCGGACGGGTTCTACGAATGGGTGGCCGTTGCGGCCACCGGCTCGGCCAAGGCGTACAAGCAGCCGTACTTCATCCGGCCGGAGGCCGGGGCGGTCATGGCGATGGCGGGGCTGTACGAGTTCTGGCGCGATCCCTCGGTCGCCGACAAGGAGGATCCGGCGGGCCTGCTGACCACCGTCACCATCATCACCACCGAGGCCACCGACGCGGCGGGCCGGATCCATCCGCGGATGCCGCTGGCGCTGGAGCCGGCCGACTACGAGGCCTGGCTCGACCCCTCCCACCAGGACACCGCCGGACTGCGCGCCCTGCTGCACACCCCGGGGGACGGCCGGCTGTCGGTGACCCCGGTGTCCACCGCCGTCAACAGCGTCCGCAACAACGGCCCGCAACTCCTGGATCCGGTCGGCTAGTCGGACGGCCGGTCGGCAGGGCGGGGCGCGGATCGGCTCCCGGGATCGGGGGCGGGTGCGGGTGCGAGGAGTTCGTCCAGGTTCCGGAAGGCGGTCTCGTCGCGGCCGGAGTCCAGGTAGGCGTCCACGGCCGGGGCCGCGGCCAGGCGCAGCTCCCAGTTGCGGACCACCTCGTGGAGCGGGCTGAGGCTGTAGCTGTGGCGGGCGTCCTCCAGGGCCCGGCCCCAGTCCCGTTCGAAGGCCGGCACCCACGACTCGGCGCGGCGGTCGGCGCGCAGCGCCCGGAGCAGCCGGGCGGCCGCCGCCGGAGCGGGCGGGGCGGGGGCTTCCTCGGGCCGGGCGCTCATCATGTCCTCCAGGCGGGTCGTACGGACACGTTAGCCCTCGCCGGGTGCGCGGCGGGGGCCTTCGGTCCGGTCCGCTCCCCCGGTCAGTGCGGGTACAGCGGGGAGACGGCGCTCTCGGAGTCCTTCTGCCAGTAGGTCACCCACGCCTTGTTGTCCACGTACACGCCCTTGGCGGGGAGTTCGAGGAGGCTGCCGTCGTGGGTGTCGAGGGGGACGTCCTTGCCGCGGGGGCCGAGGATGAGCTCCTTCTCCAGGCTGCTGACCTCCTTGCTGCTCTGCCGGGCGAGGAGGCCCGCGTACGCCTCCTTGCCGGGGGCGAGGACCAGGACGGAGCCCGGCTTGGAGCTCTTGATGACCGGCAGGGCGGGCCGGTCGTTCGAGAACCGGGCGATCGGGAAGTCGTAGAGCTTGCACGGCTTGTCGCCGATGTTGGTGAGGACGAGGAGGAGCCGGGAGTCGTCCTTCACCGGCGGCAGCGCGTACTCCACGGTGACCTCCGTGGTGTAGTCGTTGCAGATGCCGTCGTCGGGAAGCCCGTCGGGGTCGTCACCGGGCACTCCCCCGGAGCCGGAGCCGCCCGGGCGGGTCGGTGTGGCGGTCGGCTTCGGGGCGGCGCCGGTCGGCGCTCCGGTCGTCGGGGCCTGGGCCGAGGGGGTGGCGGAACCGGTGGGGGCCTTGGCCGGGTCCTCGCCCGCCCGGTCCTCGTCCGGGCCGCAGGCGGTGGCCGCCAGCAGTGCCGCGGCGGTGAGTCCGAGGGCGGCGAACTGCCGGGTCCGGTGGCTGTTCTCGTGGAAGGTGCGCATCTCGATCCCCCGTGGATGTCGGATGTCGGTGGCTCGCGTCACCGTGGTTTCGGCTTCACCAGCATGCGGCGCCGGAGCCCCGAACTCACGCTCCGTGGCGGATCGTTACGGATCAAGGACACGGAAGTCATGCTTCCGTCGCGGCGGGCGCTGGCGAGGAGGAAGAGGAAGGAGCGGTCCATGGGGGCCTCCGGTGGTCGGTTCCCCGCCTCAACCCCCGTGCGGGCGTCCGGCATTCCTCGGTCGGGGGGTCGCCATTCGGTCAGCCTGGGTGGCCGTCCGGTGAACCGCGTGGGGACGAGAGCAGGTCAGCGGCCTTCGTCCGGCCCTGCGTACCGCGTGTCACCGCCTGCTCCCGGTCGGTCGCGGGGCGTGTCGCAGGCCGCTGAGCTGCCCGAACGGCCATTCGGTCGCCGATTATCGAACGATGTGTCTGATAATCGGTCATCGATATGCGAAAGGCCTTCGGACCAGACAGACTCCTTCACGTCCAGCCGATACATCGCAGCCAACTGCTGCGTATCGCCTTCGAATTGAAAGAGAGTTTGTCGTGCATCACCGCATCGCTGCCGTCTCCGCCGCCGCCCTTCTGCTCCTGGCCGGCGCCACCGGCATCGCGGAGGCACAGCCCACCAGCCTGTACGCCCCCTCGGCCGTGGTCCTGGCCGTCGCCCAGGGCGAGGACGAGGCCACCGTCGTACGGGCCTCCACCCTCAGCTGTGCGCCGACCGCCCAGGGCACCCACCCCGACCCGGAGGCGGCCTGCGCCGCCCTCGGCGCGACCGCCGGAACCCTGGACGCGCTGCTCGCCGCCCCGGACCCGGACCGCGCCTGCCCGATGCACTACGACCCGGTCACCGTGACCGTGGACGGCGTGTGGCAGGGCAGCCGGATCGCCTGGAAGCACACCTTCTCCAACGGATGCGCCATGTCCGCGACCCTCAACGGGAACGCCGTCTTCGCGTTCTGAGCCCACGGCGCCGTCCGTCCGGGCCGTCACGGCCGCACCGGCAGCAGCTCCGTGGTGATGAAGGCGATCACCGCCGCGAGGATGGCGATCGGCATCATCGCGGAGCCGCCCAGCAGCAGCACGACCAGCACCACGCTGCTGACCGGCAGCCGCAGGGTACTGGCGGTGGCGGCGGCCATGCCCGCCGCCATGGCCGGTACGACACCGAGCCCCGGCAGCGGGGCCAGCAGCACCCCGACCGCCGCCCCGAGGAACAGCGCGGGGAACACCGGGCCGCCGCGCAGGGACCCCAGACAGAGGGTGTAGGCGGCGCCCTTGAACAGCAGCACCGCCAGCAGCGCCCCCACGCCCCAGGCGTGCGGATCCGCTGCCAGACCGCCCAGGGCGGCCTGGCCCGAGAGGGCCACGTCCGCCGGACCGCGGCCGGTGACCAGCGCGTAGAGACAGGCGCAGCCGGCCGCCCCCAGGGCACAGAGCACGGTCCGGTACACCGTGCCCGACCGGCCGCCGGCCGCGATGTACCGGGCGATCCGCCGGGCCGTCCCGAGCACCGGGTGCAGCAGGACGGCCAACAGCACCGCGACCGGGACCGTCCACAGCACGTCCGCCGCGTCCAGCGCGGGCAGCGGGACCCCCAGATCGATGCCCAGGCTGCCGGTGGACAGTCCGGTCCAGCGCCCGAAGCCGGTGAAGACCAGCGCGCCGATCCCGCTGGAGAGCAGGGCCGGCAGCATCACCGCGAACAGCTGGGGGCCGCCGACCCCCGCCACCTCGATCAGCAGCACCGCGGCGACCAGCGGGTTCCCGAAGATGGCCGCGATGGCGGCCGCGGCCCCGGCCGCGCCCAGCAGGGCCGTGCCCTGCGGGGTGGCGGGCGCCCGGGTGAGGTCCCGCAGCAGCAGGGCCAGCCCGCCGCCCAGGGCGATCAGCGGCGCCTCCGGCCCCAGCACCGCCCCCAGCGGCAGGCTCGCGGCCGCGGCGAGCAGCACCCCGGGCAGTACGACCGGCGCGGTACCGCCGGTGTGCAGCCCGGCGGCGGGCACGTGCCCGCCGGCCCCGGGCAGCCGCGCGACGACCAGGCCGACGACCACACCGGCGACCAGGAGCAGCGGCAGCGGCCACCACCACGGCGGGTCCACCAGGCCCAGGGCCCGCGGCAGCGCCACCCACACGGCGTGCTCCAACTCGTGCAGGGCGACCAGGAACCAGAAGGCGATCAGCGAGACCGGGACGCCGATCAGGGCGGCGAAGACCAGGACCTTGAGGTAGCCGGGTGACCGGAGGATCTCCCGCAGCCGCTCCGCCTCCCGGGGCTGCCGCGACTCCCCCGCCGCCGCGTCCGATCCGGTGTCCGTCATGACCGGCCCCCGTCCCGGCCTCCGTCACGGCCCCAGTTCCTGGCGCCCTCCCGGCATCCGTCACGGGCCCGGTCCAGTTCGGTGTCCAGGGCGAGGGCCGCGGTGATCAGGGCCAGATGGGTGAAGGCCTGGGGGAAGTTCCCGAGCTGCTCCCCGGTGAGGCCGATCTCCTCGGCGAACAGCCCGACGTGGTTGGCGTAGGTGAGCATCTTGTCGAAGGCGTAGCGGGCCTGGTCGGGCCGGCCCGCCCGGGCCAGGGCGTGGACGTAGAGGAAGGAACAGAGGGAGAAGGTCCCCTCGGCCCCTTCGAGGCCGTCCGGGGAGGCCGCCGGGTCGTAGCGGTGGACCAGGCTGTCCGAGACCAGCTCGCGGCCCATGGCGTCGAGGGTGGAGAGCCAGCGCGGGTCCCGGGGGCCGATGAAGCCGACCAGGGGCATCAGCAGCAGGGAGGCGTCCAGTACGGACCCCTCGTACTCCTGGACGAACGCCTGGCGCCCGGTGCTCCAGCCCCGGGTCATCACCTGCCGGAGGATGGCGTCCCGGGCGGCGGTCCAGCGGGGCAGGTCGCCGGGGCGGGCGTTGGCCGCGGCCTGGCGGATCCCCAGGTCCAGGGCCACCCAGCACATCAGCCTGCTGTAGGTGAAGTGCTTGCGGCCGCCGCGGGTCTCCCAGATCCCCTCGTCCGCCCGGTCCCAGTTCTCGCACAGCCAGTCCAGCAGGGTGGCGCAGCGGAGCCAGTCGTCGTAGCCCACCACTTCGTCGACCCGGCCGGCCTGGGCCAGGGCGTAGACGGCCTCGCCGTAGATGTCGAGCTGCAGCTGGTCGGCGGCCCCGTTCCCGGCACGGACCGGGGCGGAGGCCCGCCAGCCCTCCAGATGACCGAGGACCTCCTCGGCCAGGTGCGGTTCCCCGTCCACCCGGTACATGATCTGGAGGGGTTCGCCGTTCGGGGCGGCGCCCTCCCGCACCCGGTCGATCAGCCAGCCCCGGAAGGCGTCGGCCTCCTCGGTGAAGCCGAGGTCGCGCATGGCCCGGACCGACAGGGAGGCGTCCCGCACCCAGGTGTAGCGGTAGTCCCAGTTGCGTTCGCCGCCCTCCTGCTCGGGCAGTGCCATGGTGGCGGCGGCGATCGGGGCGCCGGTGGGGGCGTAGGTCATCAGTTTGAGGGTGATGGCGGACCGGTTGACCATCTGCTGCCAGCGGCCCCGGTAGGTGCAGCGGGCGATCCAGCCGTGCCAGTGGGCGCGCACCGCGTTGAACTCCTCCAGCACCTCCTCCGCGGTCACCGGGGGCGGTGCCGGTCCGGTCCCGTCGCAGACGGTCAGGACGGCCGCCGCACGCTCCCCGCTGGTCAGGGTCACGGTGGCGGCGACATCGGTCCCGTCCCCCTCCAGGACCAGCGGGCCCACCGCCTGGAGGTACGCGGTGACGCCCGGCCCCTCGAAGCGTGCCGTACGGCCGTCGCAGGCGAGCACGTGCGGGGCGCGGCCGTAGTCGAACCGGGGTCGGCACTCCAGGGAGAAGCGGACGGTGCCGCGGACCCCGCGGACGACCCGCACCACCCGGTGCCGGTCGGTGGCGGTGTGCGGATCGTGCACGGGCATGAAGTCGACGACCTCGCCCACGCCCTCCGGGGTGAGGAACCGGGAGATGAGCACGGCGGTGTCCGCCAGGTAGATCTGGCGGACGACGGCCTCGGTGCCGGGCGGGGTGTCGGCGGTGATGGCGAAGTGGCCGCCCCGGTCGTGGTCGAGGAGGGCGGCGAAGACGCTGGGCGAGTCGAAACGGGGTGAGCAGAACCAGTCCAGCACTCCCTCGGAGGAGACGAGGGCACAGGTTTGAAGGTCCCCGATCAGCCCGTGGTCGGCGATCGGCGGATAGCGGCGCATCGGCCCTCCACGGCTCGTGCGGTACCGGGGCGAGGGGTGCAGCCGGCTCGGCCGGCCCTCCCATCTTGGGCCGTCGCCCGGGGGCGCGCCACGCGGGAGCGGGTGACCCGCCCGGGTGGGTTCGGCGGGGGTTCGGCGGGGGTTCGGCGGGTTTGGCGGGCGGAATCGGGGTGAGAAGACGCGTGTACGACTTTGCCCCTCTTGTCACAAGGAGTGAGCTTCGTGTCGGAAAGCGCGAACGGGCCGGGCCGGCGGGCCCGGGAGATGCGGGACAAGGCCGAACAGCTGGAGCAGGCCGCGACCCGGGCCACCGATCCGGTGGAGCGGCGGCGGCTGACGGACAAGGCCCTGCACATCCGGGAGAAGAGCGAGGAGCTCAACGGCCCGGGCAGCGGGACCATGGATCCGATGTAGGCCCAGGATCGGAGGACGAGCGATGAACCGCACCGAGGCCCCACCCCTCCTCGTCGTCTACCTCAACGACCATCTGGCCGCCGCGGCCGGCGGGGTCGACCTGATCCACCGGATGGCACGGGCGCACTCCGGGCGGACCTTCGGTCCCCGGCTGGAGTCGATGGCCCGCGAGGTCGAGGAGGACCGGGACAGCCTGCGCCGGGTCATGGACGACCTGGGCGTGCCCGTGATGCGGGGGCGGCAGGCCGTCGGCCGGCTGGCGGAGAAGGT
Organism: Streptomyces sp. NPDC033845; assembly: GCF_055576225.1. NCBI lineage: Bacteria > Bacillati > Actinomycetota > Actinomycetes > Kitasatosporales > Streptomycetaceae > Streptomyces > Streptomyces sp. NPDC033845. The sequence continues at coordinate 287,653 of NZ_JBVIRI010000008.1, forward strand.
GGCACGGCTGAAGCTGAACGGCCGGCTGTACCGGCGTTCGCCGCTGAGCGACGTGTCGGAGCTGGAGGTCATGCGTCTGGGCGTGGAGGGCAAGGCCGCCTGCTGGCGGGCCCTGCGCACCGTCGCGGCGGTGGACGGACGGATCGATCCGGCGCTGCTGGACCGGCTGCTGTTGCGGGCGATCCGGCAGGCCGAGGCCCTGGAGGGGATGCGGATGGAGCGGGCCGCGACCGTGCTGACCGGCCGCGGCTACCCCGGGGCCGGCGTCCGCCCGTCCGTCCTCACCGGTCCGGCCCACGGCAACGCCCACGCCCAGGCCCACGGCTGAGACCGGGCCGCGGCCGGGCCGGGTGCCGCTGCGGCGCGGCCCGGCTCGGCCGGGGGTCGGCCACCGCCCGGTGCATTCCGACCGGCCGGGCCGAAGTCCGGCGCCGTACGGGCCGGCTCGGGCCCGCTACGGAGCGGTGGCGGCGGTGAGGTGGCCGTCGCGGGCGACGATCCGGCCCGCCCGGACCACCATGTCCCGCTGCGGCAGGTCCACCACGACCTGCGGCAGGCATTCGCCCCGCACCAGGAAGAAGTCGGCCGGGGAGCCGGGCTCCAGGTCCGCCTGAGGGAGTCCGAGGAGCCCGGCGCCGTCGTCGGCGCCCGTACGGAAGGCCGCCTCCAGCTCCTCGTCGAGTCGGTCGTCCCGGATCCAGGCCAGCAGATGGGACCGGTGGAGCATGTCCGCGTTCCCGAACGGGCTCCACGCGTCGCGGACGCCGTCCGAGCCGAGCCCGACCCGGACCCCGTGTCCGCGCAGCCGGTCGAGCGGCAGCACCAGGTCCCGTGAGGGGGCGACGGTGGTCAGCGAGACGCCGGCCTCGCCGAGTTCCGCGGCCAGCCGGTCCAGTTCGGGTCCGGGGAGTCCCGGCAGGCAGAAGACGTGGCTGACGGTGACCCGGCCCGCCATGGACAGCGCCCGGGTGCGGGCGATGACGGCGCGCAGCGACTCCACCCCGGTGGCGGCCCGTTCGTGCAGATGGATGTCGACGCCCAGGCCGTGCCGGTCGGCGATGCCGAAGACCACGTCGAGGTGTTCTTCGAGGGCCCCGTCGAAGCCGGTCGGGTCGATGCCGCCGATCCGGTCGACGGCCCCGGTGCGGGCGGCCTCTTCCATGAGTTCCCTGGTGCCCGGGGCGCGGACCACCCCGTGCTGGGGGAAGGCCACGATCTCCACGTCCAGGGCGTGGCGGAGCGCCTCCCGGGCGGCGCCGACCCCTTCGACGGCGGCCAGCCCGTAGGCGGGTGCGATGTCCGCGTGGGCGCGCATCGCCCGGGTGCCCCGGGTGACCGCGTGGCCCATCAGGCGCCGGGCCCGGTCCGCGACCGGGGTGGGCAGGGCCCGGTCGAGGGCGACGTCCTCGGCGGTGTACTCGGCGAGGCCGCGGGCCGGGTTCCGGGTGACCCAGGGTTCGCCCCAGGAGGTCTTGTCGGGGTGGATGTGGGCGTCGACGAGGGTGGGCAGGGCGATCCGGCCCTCGCAGTCGACGAGTTCGGAGCCGGGGGGCGCGGGCCGGTCGGTGACGGTCCCGTCGGTCACGGTGAGGTCCACGGGCCGCCCCGAGCCGAAGGGCCTGAGGTTCCGGAAGACCGTGGTGGCGGGCAAGGGGGCTCCTTCGTCGGTGGCGCGTACGGGGCCGAGGGGGCTCCGCCTTCCGTCCGGTGTCCTCCGGGAGGATACGCGCCGCCGCCGGAACGGCCGCTGCCGGTACCGGCGGCACGGGAGGGGCGGGTTTCGCGGGCGGGCCACAGGTGGCGGGCCAGGGCGGCGGCGGCGAGCAGGGCGACGGTGGCGCACACCGCCGTCCAGCCGTACTCGGTGTGCACCCGGACGCCCAGCCAGGAACCGGCCGTCCCGCCGGAGTAGGCGCAGGTCATGTAGGCGGTGTTGAGCCGACTGCGGGCGTCCGGGCGCAGCGCGTACACCCGCGCCTGGTTGGCGACCGTGCCGGACTGCATGGCGATGTCCAGGAGCAGGGTGCCGGCGGCCAGGGCGCACAGTCCGGCGGTTCCGCCGCGGCCGCCCGCGGCGAGGACCGCGGCCGCCGCCAGGATCCCGAGCAGGGAGACCAGGTTGACCGGTCCCGGCCCGTGCCGGTCCACCAGCCGCCCGGCGACCGGGGTGCACAGCATGGTCACCCCGCCCACCAGGGCCAGCAGTCCCACGGCCTCGGCGCCCAGCCCGTACTCCGGGCCGGTCAGCAGCAGGGCCAGACAGGTCCAGACGGCGCAGAACCCGCCGAAGACGGCGGCCTGGTAGAGGCAGGAGCGGCGCAGTTCCGGCTCGGCCCGCAGCAGCCGCAGCGGTTCGGCGAGGATCCGGGCGTACGGCTGGTGGGCGGCGGGCGGGGAGGTGACCGGGACGGCGCGGGCCAGGACGGCGGCCAGCAGCAGGGCGACGGCCGCGGCCACCAGGTAGGGGGCCCGCCAGCCGAGGCGTTCGCCCAGCACCCCGCCGAAGGTCCGGGCCAGCAGCATGCCGCCGGTGGCGCCGCTCAGCAGGGTGCCGAGGACCGCGCCCCGCCGTTCGGGTTCCACCAGGCCGGCCGCCAGCGGGCCGATGATCTGCGCGGCCACCGTGGTGAGTCCCACCAGGGCGCTGGCCGCGATCAGCGGGGGCAGGGCCGGGGCGCAGCCCGCCGCGAGCAGCACCAGCCCGGTGAGCGAGAGGAGCAGGACCAGCAGCGAGCGGTGCGGGAACCGGTCGCCGAGCGGCACCAGCAGGACCATACCGGCCGTGTAGCCGATCTGAGTGGCCGTCACCACCAGGGTGGCGGTGCCGGGTTCGACGCCGAGCCCGTCGGCGATCAGCGGTCCCATGGTCTGCGGGAAGTAGAGGTTGCCCACCGCCACGGCGCAGGCCACGGCCAGCAGCAGCACCAGTCGGCGGCTCATCCGGCGGGCCGGGCGGACGGCACGGGGGCGGGTTTCGGGGTGGTCATGGGGGTAGTCCAGGGCAGGGTTCCGGCGCTGCCAACTGATGTAGCGTGGGGCTTAATGATCAGCTTCGAGCTCGGTGTGGAGGACCTCGCCGACACCCGGTTCGCGCTCTCGCCGCTCGGCGAGACGGTGCTGAGCCTGCGGGTGCTGCGCGATCCGGGGATCGCCCCGCTGCACCTGCCCTGGCGCCGGGAGGTGCTGGCCCGGCTCGACCGGCTGGACACCGCCCTGCTGACGGCCCTGGTGGCGGACCGGCTGACCCTGCCCGACTTCCTCACCCCCCGGCCCACCGGGTTCGAGCCGGAGTTCGGGGCCGAGCTGGCCGCCGTGCGGCGGGCTCCGGCGCGGGTGGTGCGCCGGGATCTGGCGGCGGCGCACTCCCCCGATCCGCTGCCGGGCCCGCTGGCCGCGGCGGGGGCCGCCGAGGACGGTCCGGTCCTGGCGCTCCGGGACCGGGTCGCGGGGCTGCTGAAGGAGTACTGGGAGATCGCCGTGCGGCCGTACTGGTGGCGGATCCGGCTGGTCGCCGAGGCGGACATGACCTACCGGGCCCAGCGGCTGGCCCGGGGCGGTGCCCGGCTGCTGTTCGCGGACATGCATCCCCAACTGCGGTGGGAGGACGGGGGCTCCCGGGGGGTGCTGCACGTCGACCGCACCATCGGCGGGTACCGGGCCCCGGCGTCCGGGCGGGGACTGCTGCTGGTGCCCTCGGTGTTCGCGCACAAGTGCGCGCCGCCGGTCGGCCCGGAGGAGCCGCCCTCGCTGCTGTACCCGTGCCGGGGCGTGGCCACGCTGTGGGAGTCCGGGCCGGCCGCCGGTCCGGCCGGTCCGGCGGCGCTGGTGCCGCTGCTGGGGGCGCCCCGGGCGCGGTTGCTGGCCCTGCTGGCCGAGCCGCTGGCCACCGTGGAGCTGGCCCGCCGGCTGGGGGTGACGCCCAGTGCGGTCTCCCAGCACCTGCGGGTGCTGTACGCGGCGGGGCTGGTCGTCCGGGCGCGTGACGGCCGCCGGGTGCTGTACCGGCGGAGTGCCCTGGGTGACGGGCTGGCGGGCGGCGGGGGCAGCGGCCCCGGGGCGGGTCCGGGCCGCCTGTAGGGTTGCCCGGATGGACATAGCTTCGCTTCCCCGTTCCTTCCGGCTGCTCGTCACGGGCGGAGGGACCGGCGGTCATACGTACCCGGCCCTGACCGCGATCCGTACCCTGCAAGGCCGTCTCGCGGCTTCCGGCCGTTCCCTGGACGTGCTGTGGATCGGCACCGCGGACGGTCTGGAGGCCCGGGTGGCCCCGGCGGAGGGGATCGCGTTCCGGACGGTGGCCACGGGGAAGATCCGCCGCTCGGCGAACCCGTTGAAGATGCTGTCGGCGGCCAATGTGAAGGACATGGCGCGGGTGCCGCTGGGGGTGGCGCAGGCCCGGTCGATCGTGTCGGAGTTCCAGCCGGACGTGGTGCTGGCGACCGGTGGTTACGTGGCGGTCCCGGCGGGTCTGGCGGCCCGGCTGTGCCGGCGTCCGCTGGTGCTGCACGAGCAGACGGTGCGGCTGGGGCTGGCCAACCGGAAGCTGGCGGGTTCGGCCACCCGGATCGCGGTGTCCTCGGAGTCCTCGCTGCCGCTGCTGCCCGCCGAACTGCGCGGCTCCGCGGTGGTCACCGGCAACCCGGTGCGGCCGGAGGTCCTCTACGGGCAGGCCGACGAGGCGGTGCGGGCGCTGAACCTGGTCGGTTTCGACCGGCGGCTGCCCACCGTCTACGTGACCGGGGGCGCCCAGGGCGCGCAGCAGATCAACGGGGTGGTCCGGGAGGTCCTGCCGTGGCTGCTGGGGCACGCGAACGTGATCCACCAGTGCGGTCCGGCGAACGTGGACGAACTTCGGGCCGCGGCCGCGCAGCTGCACCCGGTGCTCGCCGGCCGGTACCACCTGACCGGGTTCCTGGGGGCGGAACTGCCCGATGTGCTGGCCCTGGCCGATGTGGTGATCTCGCGCAGCGGCGCCGGGACCCTGGCGGAGCTGACCGCGCTGGGCAAGCCGGCGGTGTTCGTGCCGCTGGCCAGCTCGGCGGGCAACGAGCAGGCCCACAACGCCCGGCACCTCGCGGAGGCGGGTGCGGCGCTGGCCCTCCTCGGGGAGGTCACCGGGCGCACCCTCCAGGAGGCGGTGGGCCCGCTGCTGACCGATCCGGCCCGGCGCACGGTGATGGCGGAGCGGGCCCGGATGCACGGCCGCCCGGACGCCGCGGACCGGCTGGTGGACGTCCTGCTGGAGGCGGCGGCCCACTGACCGGCCCCCCGCACGGCCCCCCGGCCGGGCGCCTGCTACGGGGCGTTGACGCCGGTGTGGGCTCCGCCGGCGGGGCGCGGGACGGCCGGGGCGCGGCGGGGGCCGGGGGCCAGCACGATCACCGAGTCCTCGGGGCCGAAGCGCACCGGCTGTCGTTTGTCCGGGTTGATCCGGACGCCGTGGGCGGGGTCCCCGGGGCCCGGGCCCGCCTGCGGGCCCTCCGGGTGCAGCCGGTAGCCGATGACGCAGTGGCCCCGGCGGCGGCCGGCCTCCACCACGGTGGCGTAGCCGACGTCGCGGCCGGTCAGCACGTAGTCGGCGGCGGGCCGCAGGTGCAGGGTGTCGCCGGTGGACGCGAACAGGCAGTCGAAGACGGCGGCGAGGTTTCCGTCCTCCGCGATCTGGGTCATCAGCAGGCTGATCAGCCTGCTGCCCACGATGAAGTCGGCGCCCTCCCGGGCGGGTGCGAGCAGCCGGTTGCGGTCGTCGGCCATCTCGGTGACCACGGCCAGTTCCCGGCCGCCCGCCTCCTCCAGGGCCCTGAGGTGGAGCAGGGTGACCAGGGTCCGGTCGTCGCCGCCGAGGGAGGCGCTCCCGGTCTCGGGGGTGTCGTAGCCGAGGACCACGGCCCGGTCGAAGGCCAGGACGTCGAGTCCGGCCAGCACCTCCGGGTCGGTGACGTCCCCGCCGAGGACGGTGACCGGCATCCGGCGTCCGGGCAGCCGGGCGCAGCGGTCCGCCTCCCGGAGGTGTTCCTCGCCCTCCGCCATCACCAGGAGTTCGGAGCCGTCGGGCACCCCGTCGTCGAGCTGTTCGATGATCCGGGGGGCGCGGGGGTTCCAGCCGAGCAGCAGGAAGCGTTCGGGGGGCCCGGCGGCGGGCGGGGCGGCGACGATCGCGCCCTCGTCCACCGGGAGCGGCTCCGCGGCCGGGACGGCGGTGTCGTCGTCCTCGGTGATCACCACGATCCGGTCCCGGGGGCCGAGGACCCTCTCGCAGGGCGGGTTCAGCTCCACCCGGCCGTCGGGCCGCAGCAGTCCGATCACGCTGGAGCGGGCGTAGGCGGAGAGCAGTGCGCCGAAGGTGGTGCCGGCCAGCGGGCCGGCCGGCACCGTGTAGATCTCGTCGCCGTCGAAGTCCAGGAGTTCGCGGTAGACGAGGGAGAGTCCGGGCTCGCAGGAGGTGCGGGCGATCAGCCGGGCGGTGACGTCCTCGATGTTGAGGACGTGGCCGTGGGGTCCGGCGGCCAGGTCGGCGGCCCGTTTGTGGCGTCCGTCGCGGACGGCGGCGACCACCCCGGGGCGGTCCGGTCCGCGGCCGCGGACGGCCGCCTCCACGGCCAGCAGGGTCTTCACCACATGGGCGTCGCCGTCCTCGCCGTCATGGGTGAGGACCAGTACGGCGCGGGCCGTCTCCGGGGTGACCAGGGAGACGACGGCCGGGTCGGTGGTGGTCCCGCTGCGGCAGATCAGCCGGGTCCGGCCGAGCCGTCCGACCGCCGTGCCGATCTCGTCCTCCATCTCCGCCTTGTCCTTGGGGCCGAGGACGGCGAGGACCGCCCGGCGCCGGTTGGCGTTGGCGGCGACCAGCTCGGAGACGATCGGGAAGACCTGGTCGGACCAGCCGAGGAGGACCGTGTGCCCCGATTCCAGGACGGTGGAGCGGCCCCGGCGCAGGGCGAGGACCTTGTCGTTGAGGCCGGTGGTGATCAGGCTGACCAGGGTGGAGACGAACAGCAGGGCCACCAGGGCCAGGACGACCGAGAGGAGGACGTACAGCGGGCTGCCGACGGCGCCGCCGATCTTCAGGGTCTGGCCCACGCTCACCCAGACCGCGAGGATCTGCCCGGACAGGGTGGTGGGGCCGTCGTCGTCGGCCCACACCAGGGCGGCGCTGGCCGGGACGACCACGGCCGTGCACAGCAGCACCAGCCAGCCGATGAGCGCGGCCGTGCCGCGGGCCACGATGGTGTCGAACCAGTAGCGGGTGCGGGCCCAGGCTGCTTCGGGCCGTTCCGCTCGTGCCGGGGGTTTGGGTCCTGACAACGCGTTCCTCGGTCGGACGGCATGGCGGGCGCGCGCCGTGCCACGGACCGCCCGGCACCGACGAGTTGGTGCAGGGTGACTGTAACGGGGTGTCACCGCCCTTTGGGGACGAGGAGGCTTAAACCCACTCGTCGGGGGTGTTCCATGCGGTGGTCAGTCCGTCCAGCCAGGCGGGCGGCAGCTCCGCCGCGTCCCATTCGGCCCGCAGCGCCCCCGGCACGGTGACCAGCCGTTCCAGTACGGCGATGCAGGTGACCGAGTGGATCAGCGAGTAGCGGCCGTGCAGGGTGATGGCGCTGTCCGGTCCGTACGCGGCGAACAGCCGCTCCAGCCGGGCCCGGTGGACGGAGGTGAACTCGGTGAGCCGCCCGGCGTAGCCGGCCCGGCCGCGCAGGCCCATGGTGCCGAGGACGGCGGCCAGCACCTCCTCGGTGACCTCCGGGTCCAGTTCCGACTCCGAGGTGAACGACAGGTGCAGGGGGGTCACCGCGACCCGTGCCCGCTCGATCTCCATCCGGCCGGCCCGGGGGTGCTCCCCGCCGGGGCCGGGCGGGCCGGTCTCCCCCACCACCCGCAGCAGGCTCCGCTCGGTGAGGTCCCCCAGCCCTTCCACGAGTCCGCCGGCCCCGTCGAGCCAGCCCGACTCGTAGGCCTCGCCCTTGTCCCCCGGCGCGGTCCGGGCGCCCGCCGACAACTCCTCGTGGGCCAGGGCCAGCGCGCCCGCCTCCACCAGCACGATCAGTTCCCAGGCGTCCGAGGAGGGGACCCCCGCGCGGGCGAGGAGCTGGAGCAGTGTCGTCCTCGCGTTGTCCACGCTGACCTCGTCCGGCCACTGCCGTCCCTCGTCGGCCGTGCTCATCGGGTCCTCCTCGTCGCTCGGGTGGTGCGGTGCGCGCGGTCTGCGTCCATTGTCCTCGGAGCCCGGACCGGTGACCTTCCCCGGGCATGGCCGGCGCTTTACCCTCCCATGGGCGTGTCACCGGTAACTTTCCACCGTGGCCCCCCTGTCTGCTTCCCTCATGTTCGTCAATGAAGGGATCTTCGGGGTCCTGGACGACGCGGAAGCCCCCATGGACACCGTCCGTTGGGACAACGGACTGGCCGCGCCGATGGACCACGGGGCGTGGATCCTCACCGGACTGGACACCGGGCACGTGCGGATCCGGGCCGAGGCCCATCTCCGGGGGCCCGCGGTGGAGCGGGCGGAGTGGGACGAGATCGTCGAGGTCAGCGTGCGCTCGGTCGAGGGCGAGCTCCGCATCCAGTCCGGTTACGTGATCACCCCCGACGACCTGCCGGCCCTCAACCCGCTGGGGCCCGGCTGGTACCGGATGCGGGTGCACGCCCGGGGCCGCGCCGCGGACCGGGGCGGGGTGGCCCTCGGGCCCTGCGAGAGCTACCTCGTCAGCACCTGGCCGCAGGACCCCGGCCCGTCCGAGGTCCTCCGCAACAGCGCCCTGATCGAGGCCGCCCTGCTCACCAACGCGCTGGTGCGCTGAGCGGCCGTCAGGGCTGCGGGGTGAGGCGCTTGAGGCCCTTGCGGTCGTAGTAGGCGGTCATGGCGAACCCGAAGAGCAGGGCCAGGACCGCCCCGACCGCGATCATGGTCCAGGAGCGGGTGAGTCCGGCGTCGCCCCGGGCGTCGAAGTAGAGGATGGCGCGGACCCCGTCGCTGAGCTGGCGCATCGGTTCGAAGTGGGACAGGAAGCGGTAGAACTCCGGGACCGCCTGGAGCGGCACCGTGGCCCCGGAGGACGGCAGGCCCAGCACGATGAACACGAACATGGACACCAGCTGGCCGATCCCGCCGAAGGCGGCGTTGATGGCCTGTACGCCCAGGCCGACGGCGAGGGCCGCGCAGTAGGAGTAGACCCACAGCAGCGGCAGGTGCGAGGCGTCCATGCCGAGGACGACCACACAGGCGACCAGGACCAGGGTGCTGCTGAGGAGGGTGATGCCGGCGGTCATCACCATCTTGAGCAGCAGCGTCCCGGTCCGGTCGATCGGCACGGTCGGGCGGCGGGTGTGCCAGGGGCCGATCTCGTTGTCGGCGTAGCCGAGGGCGGTGTCCACACCGTTGCTGATGACGTTTCCGCCCATGAACCCGGCGAGGACCAGCAGGAGGGTGTAGTAGAAGGCGGTCAGACCGAGGCCGCTGTGCTGGCCGATGGGGTGGCCGATCTGGGTGACCACCTGGACCGGGTCGGCGAGCAGCAGCCTGGTGGTGGGGGTGGCGCCGGGGCCGGCCGCGGCGTCGAGCTCCTGGCCCACGGAACGGGACGCGCCCTGGGCGGCCCGGGTGGTGATCTGGTTGGCGAGGGAGGAGCCCAGGCTGCCCTTGCCGGGGTTGGTGAGCACGGTGAGGGTCGGCAGCCGGGTGGCTCCGGTGGTGCCGAGCGCGGTCACCGCGTCGGTGAACCCGGCGGGGATCAGCAGGGCTCCGTAGACCTTGCCGGAGTCGAGCTGGTCCTGGGCCTCGGCCCGGCCGAGGACCCGCCAGTCCGCCTTGCCGGCCGCCGGATCGGCGAGGACGGCGGCGGTGATCCGGGCGCCGAGGTTCTCCGACCGCCCCGGCGGCGGCTTGCCGATGTCGTCGTTGACGAGGGCGATCGGCAGCTCGCGGAGCTCCGCGTTGGGGTTGACGATGCCGCCCATGTAGAGGAGGGACAGCAGCAGGGCCAGCAGTCCGGTCAGGATCGTGGGGATCAGCCAGAGCCGGGGGCGGCGCAGCAGGCTCGCGGCGGTGGCCTGCGGCACGGTCGCTGGTACGGGGGCGGGGGCGGCGGGCACGGACATGGGTCTCCGTAGCTTTCCGGCGGGGCCGGTGGCCCGGGACGGCAGGGGATCCCAGGATGGGCCCCGCCGGGGAGCGCGCGGCTGTACGCCTCGCACCCCTCCCTCCGTTGCACCAGTCGGTTCTTCTCCCCCGCACGCTCCCGGCACTGTGCTGACGGCGCCCGACACCCCCGTGTCCGGGCGTCGTCAGCACAGTGCCGGGAGCGGCGGAGGCCCCCGTGGCCGGCCGGGGCGGGTCCGTCCTCCGCCCCCCGCCGGCCCTCGGCGGCCCACTCTGCCAAGCTCCGGCGGCCGGGTCATTGGCCTGGAGTACCCAGCACTTTGACGGAAAGTCGCCTCGCAGGCGGTCCGCCGCGGCCCCGGTGCCGTTTGCGCGGGCCGTCGCGGCCGGTGTAAACCCGTGATCATGCTGCCCGAGACGGTGTTCCGCAGCGCGGAACTAGCGCCCGCCGACCGGTTCGAGAACTGGCGGTCCCTGATGTCGCAGACGCATGCGCCCATGGAGATGCGGAGCGAGTACGCCGCCGACTTCTGGGTCAACCAGCGCACCATCGCCCTGGGCGCGGTCACCGTCTATCCGATGGAGTGCCGGCCCATCACCTTCATCCGCACCCCGAAACTGATCACGAGGTCGGACCCGGAGTCCTTCCACCTCTCGCTGATCAAGCGCGGAGCGGGAGCGGTCACCCTGGGCAAGGACACCGTCGTGCACCACGCCTTCGACATCCACACCAGTGACACCTCCCGCCCGTACGAGATCAGTTCCGGCCCGGGCACCGTCGAGATCATCGGGGTGGAGATACCCAAGGCGCTGCTGCCGCTGCCCGCGCACACCGCGGGCCGGGTCATCGGCAGGAGCATCTCGGCCCGGGACGGGATGGGCGCCCTGCTCGCCACCTTCCTGAACCAGGTGACCAAGGACAGCCGGTCCTACCGGGTGGCCGAGGGGCCGCGTCTGAGCACCGTACTGGCCGACCTGGTGGCCTCCCTCTTCGCCGGCGTCCTGGAAGCCGAGCGGTCCCTGACCCCGGAAACGCACCGGCGCGCCCTGGCGCTCCGCGTGATGGCCTTCATCCGGGACCACGCCGACGATCCGCTGCTCGACGTCCCGGCGATCGCCGCCGCCCACCACATCTCCGTCAGCTACCTGCACCGGGTGTTCCAGCAGGAGGGGGACGGGGCCACGGTCGCGGCCTACCTCCAGGGGCAACGGCTCGCACGGGCCCGCCGCGACCTGACCGACCCGCTGCGCCGGGAGGTGCCGGTCCACGTCATCGGCGCCCGCCGGGGCTTCCGGAACGCCTCCGCGTTCAGCCGGGCGTTCCGCGAGGCCTACGGCCTGCCGCCCGCGGCCTACCGCGGACACGCGCTGGCCGGCCCCGACCCGGCCGGCCCCTCTACGGGGTGTCGCGGGCCGGGAACGTGAACGTGTAGCCCTGGGCGGTGAGCCAGGGCAGGTACTCCTTCAGCGCGGCCACCGTCTCGCTGCGGTCCCCGCCCCCGTCGTGGAACAGGACGGTCGGCTGCTGCGGCAGCGCGCCCTCCACCGTGGCCACGATGGCCGGCAGTCCGGGACGGCTCCAGTCCTTCGGGTCCACGCTCCAGCCCAGCGGCCGCATCCCGCTCGCCGCCGCGATGGCACGGCTCTCCGGCGTGAAGGCACCGCCCGGCGCCCGGTAGTAGTCCACGGTGACCCCCGGCGCCGCCTTCTCGATCATGGCCTTGGCGTCCAGGATCTGCTGCCGCTGGTAGGCGACCGGCTTGTGGTCCATGGTCACGTCGTGGTCCACCGAGTGGTCGCACAACCGGTGGCCCTCGGCCGCGACCGCCCGCACCAGCTCCGGGTGCTTCTCGGCGTTGGTCCCGATCATGCAGAAGGTGGCCTTGACGTGGTTCTCGCGGAGCACCTGGAGCACCTCGGGCGTCCAGCGGGGGTCCGGGCCGTCGTCGATGGTGATGGCGATGTCCCGGCCGGTGCCCTCGGCCAGCCGGGAGATCCCCTGCGGGACCGGGGCGCCGCCGTGGGCGGTCGCCGGCCGGTTCGCGGCCGCGGTGGTGTGACCGGCGGAGCCGTCCGTGGCGGCGAGGGCCGGTGCGCCGGCCGCCGCCAGGGCGCCGAGGACGGCCGCCGCGACGGCGGCGGAGGCCGCGCGCCCACGGCGTACGGAGCTGCTGCGGCGTGCGGAACTGCTGGTGATGCCCATGGACGTGCTCATCCTCGCGCTCGGCCCCCGAGGCCTGCGTTGCCGGTCCAGGTTAGGTCAGCGGCCCGGCCCGTTTCCTCCCCCGAACGGCCACCCGTCGTGTGACACCTGTCTCAGCCCGCGGTCCGTGCGGTGACCAGGCCCGATTCGTAGGCGGCGATGACCGCTTGGGCCCGGTCACGGACGGCGAGCTTGTCGAACAGGCTGGTGATGTGGTTCTTGACGGTGGACGTGCTGATGTCCATGGCCCGGGAGATCCCGGTGTTGTCGAGGCCGGTGGCCATCAGCCGCCACACCTCGGCCTCGCGCGGGGTGAGCTCTCCGCGCACGGCGGCGGCCGGGGCCGGGGCGGCCGCGCCGGGGGCCCGTACGTAGGTGGAGATCAGCCGGGTGAGCAGGCGCGGGGCGACCACCGCCTCGCCCGCGTGCACGGTGCGGATCGCCGCGCCCAGTTCCTCCGGGGAGCTGTCCTTGGGCAGGAAGCCGTAGGCTCCGGCGCGCAGCGCGCCGACCACGTACTCGTCGAGGTCGAAGGTGCTCAGTGCCAGGACCCGGCAGCCGGGCACGGCGCTGGCGAGCTCGCCGGTGGCGGCGACCCCGTCGAGGACGGGCATCCGGATGTCCATGACCACCACGTCGGGGGCCAGCCGGCGGGCCAGCTCGACGGCCTCCGCGCCGTCCCCGGCCTCGCCGACCACCTCGAAGGAGGGGTCCGGGGAGAGGATCAGCGACAGGCCGCGCCGGACCAGCGGCTGGTCGTCCACGATCAGCACCCTGATCATCGCACTGCCTCCCGGTCCGGCCCGGCCGCCGCGTCGGCCGCGGCCTCCTCCTCGGTCAGCGGCAGCTCGGCCAGTACGGCGAACCCGCCGTCGGGCCGCGGGCCCGCGGCGAGGGCGCCGCCGTGCAGGGCGACGCGCTCGCGCATCCCGATCAGGCCGTAGCCGCCGGAGCCGGCCGTCCGTGGCGCCTCCGGCGGCGGGGCGCCCCCGCCGTCGTCCCGTACCTCCACGACGATCCGGTCCCCGTGGTAGGTCAGCAGTACGGAGGCCCGGGCGGGGCCCGCGTGCTTGCGGGCGTTGGTGAGGGCCTCCTGGACGATCCGGAAGACCGTGAGCCCCACCGTCGGCGGCAGCGGGCGTCCCGGCCCCCGGACGGCGAAGGTGGTGGGCAGTCCGGCGAGCCGGGACTCGCCCACCAGCCGGTCGAGGTCCTCCACCCCGGGCTGGGGCCGGGCCGGGGCGGTTTCCGGTTCGTCCCCGGCCCGCAGCACGTCGAGCAGCTGGCGCATCTCTCGCAGGGCGAGCCGGCCCGAGGACTCCAGGGTGACCAGCGCCTCCCGGACCACCTCCGGTTCGCCGAGGTTGGCCCGGGCCCCGCCGGCCATCAGCTGCATGGTGGTGATGTGATGGGCCACGATGTCGTGCAACTCTCGGGCGATCCGGCGTCGTTCGTCGGCCACCGCACGGTCGGCGAGCAGTCGGCGGTTGGCCGCCACCTCCCGCTGCCAGCGGCTGACCACCAGGGCCGCGCCGACGACGAGCAGGGTGGCCAGGGGCGCGCCCGCGGCCTCGGTCCAGGGCGGTGTCCGGCCCGGGCTCTGGCTGAGCACGGTCACCAGCGCCGTCACCACCGCCGCGAGGGCCGTGACCCGGCCCGGACAGGCCCTGGCCACCGTGTAGACGGCGACCACCAGGACCGCGCCGAAGTGCGCGGGCAGCGGGACGGTCAGGGAGGCCGCCGATTCGAGCGCCAGTACGGCGGCGAGCACCGGCACCGGGTGGCGGCGGCGGGCGAGCAGCGGCACGGCCGCCAGGGCGACCAGCAGGATCCCGGCGACGTTCACCTGGTGCCGTTCGGCGGGATCGTCGAAGAGCACGTAGCCGAGCAGGTTGAGCGCGCAGGCGCCACCGGCCACCAGCGCGTCGTTACGGGTCCACGGCGGCTCGGCGGCCGGCTCCGCGGCCGTTCCGTCGGCCTTCCGGTCGGCCCCGGGCACGGTCACGGGCCCGGGCCCGGCCTCGGGTGCGGGCCCGGTCGTGTCGGACTCCGGCCCGGCGTATCGGGTCGTGGGCATGTCGGTGCGTTCCCCCTGTTTCCGGCCTTTCGGGCTGTCCGAACAGGGTGGCACAGCCTCGGGGGCGCCCGCGTCGGCACCCGGGCCCGGACCGGACCCGGGACCAGGGTCCTGGTCGGGGGCCCGGAGGGGAGCCCGGGCCCGGTGCCGGATCATCCGCTGCCCCGACGCCCGAGGGCCCCCCGGCCTGATGGTCTGGAGACCCGGCCGGGAGCCCCCGGCCGCTGTCCGAGACGCACGTCCCCCGAGCCGGAGGAACCCCGTGATCCGCGCCCTGACCGGATACTCCACCAGACACCCGTGGAAGGTGATAGCCCTGTGGGCGGTGCTGGGCATCGCCCTGAGCGGTCTGGCCCCCACCCTCATCGGCCGGGTCACCGAGAACCAGACCGCGGCCTTCCTCCCCCGCCAGTACGACTCGGCCGCCGCGATGGAGATCGCCCGGGACCGGTTCGGGGCCGACCCCGACGCCACCACGGTGACGGTGCTGGTCGCCCGTACCGACGGCAAGGCGTTGGGTGCCGAGGACCACCGGCTGATCCGGGCCGGGGCCGAGGAGCTGGCCGGCCGGCGGGTGGTCATGCCCCGGGACGACGGCATGCCCGCGTTCCTCGTCCCGGACCGCTCGCAGATCCCGCGGATCGCCCCGGCGATGACCGCCCCCGACCGGAGCTTCGCCCTGCTGACCGTCCGGCTGACCGGGAATCCCGCGGACCCCGGACTCCAGGACGTCTACCGGACCTTCCGGGACGACGCCCGGGACCGGTTCGCCGAGGCCGGGATGCGCACCGGGTTCACCGGCGGGCTGGCCGGCACCGTGGACACCACGGACGCCAACGAGACCGCCACCCGGGTGGGCGGCGCCCTGGTGATGGTCCTGATCGTGCTCCTCAACGTGCTGGTGTTCCGCAGCGTGCTGGCCGCCGTACTGCCGCTGCTGGCCGTGGCCCTGATCGGCGGGGTGGCGGCGGGGGCCGTCGCGGGGGCGGCGATGCTCACCGGCATCCGGCTCGACGCGGGCACCCCGGCCCTGATCAACGTGGTGCTGCTCGGCATCGGCGTCGACTACCTGCTGTTCCTGCTGTTCCGGTTCCGGGAGCAGCTGCGGGCCCGGCCCGAGGTCCCGGCCCGGGAGGCGGCCGGGCAGGTCGCCGGCCGGGTGGGGGCCGCGATCACCTCGGCCGCGCTGACCATCGTGGCCGCGTTCGCCACGCTGGGGCTGGCCGCCTTCGGGCAGTTCCGCTCGCTGGGGCCCTCCATCGCGGTGGCCGTGCTGGTCATGCTCCTCGGCAGCCTCACCCTGCTCCCGGCGCTGCTGGCGGCGGCCGGGCGGAAGATGTTCTGGCCCTCCCGGACCCTGCGTCAGCAGCCCCGGGACGGGATGGCCGGCCGGCTGGGCGAGCTGGTCACCCGGCGGCCGCTGGCGATGGCGGCGGGCTCCGTGCTGCTGCTGGGCGCGCTGGCCGCCGGACTCGTCGGCATCCGCATGGACTACGGCCAGGGGGGCTCCGGTGACGGGACCCCGGCCCAGGCCACCGCGGCGGAGATCTCCCGGGCGCTGCCGGCCGGGGTGTCGGACCCGACGAGCGTGTTCGTCACCGCCACGGACGGCCGGGCCCTCACCGTGGCCGGACTCGACGGCCTGTCCCGGGCGCTGGGCCGGGTCGAGGGGGTGGGCCAGGTGGCGCGGACCGTGCTGAACGAGGACCGCCGGGCCGCCCGTATCGACCTCTACCCGACCGCCGACCCGCAGAGCAGGGAGGCCCGCGCGCTGGTCTCGGGGCCGGTGCGGGCCGCGGTCGCCGAGCACGCTCCCGCCGGAACGGCGGCTCATGTGGGCGGCACCACGGCGGTGTTCGCGGACATCGCCACCGCCGTCGACCGGGACCTCAGGATCGTGTTCCCGGTGGCGGCCGCGCTGATCGCGCTGATCCTGCTGCTGCTGTTGCGCAGCCTGCTCGCGCCGCTGGTCCTGATGCTGTCCGTCGGCCTCGGTTTCGCCGCCACCCTGGGGGCCGCCACCCTGCTGTTCCAGCACGCCCTGGGCGAGCCGGGTGTCCAGTTCACCCTGCCCCTGGTGCTGTTCCTGTTCGTGGTGGCCCTGGGCACCGACTACAACATCCTGATCACCGACCGGATCCGGGAGGAGATGCGGCGCCCGGGCCCGGCCCGGGCCGCGGTGGCCCGCGCGGTACGGCACACCACGCCGGCCGTCGCCACGGCCGGGCTGGTGCTGGCCGGCTCCTTCGCCACGCTCGCCACGACCCCGGGCAGCGAGCAGGTGGCCTTCGCCATGGCGCTCGGGATCATGCTGTCGGCGCTGGTCCTGTCCCTGGTGCTGGTGCCCGCCCTGGCCACCCTGCTCGGCCGGAGCCTGTGGTGGCCGGTGCGCCGGCCGCCCACCGCGGACGGCGACCAGCCGCAGCACGGCACGCCCGTGCCGGTTCCGGCGCCCGCGCCCGTGCGGTCACCGTTCCTGGTCGACGGCGGCCGCTAACTCCCGGGAGTGTGCCGGTTGCCGCCGGGCCGGAAGGCCGCCGTCTCGCGCGGGCCGCGCAGCCGGACCACCCGGAGCGGGTGATACCGGGGGTCCGCGGCCCGCCGGGCGATCTCGGCGCGGCGGGCCGCGTAGCCGTTCCAGGCCGACCATGCCGGATGGTCGGCCCGGAGCCATTCCCGCCAGGCCTCCCGGTTGCCGCCGAACAGCCGCTCCCGGCGCAGGCTCCGGCGCAGCGAGCGCCACAGCACACGGCGCATCACCAGGGGGCGGGGGAGGTCGAGCCAGACGACGGTGTCGGCCCGCTCCCACATCCGGTCGCGGACCCCTTCGGGACCCTGCCCGTCGAGGATCCAGCGGTCCCCCGCCACCAGGCGGGCGGTGTCCTCGGCGAAGGTCGGACTGGGTTCCCAGCCGGGCCCGATGTAGTGCAGGGCGTCCAGTTCCTGGAAGGGCAGGCCGAGTTCCCTCCCCAGCCGACGGGCCAGGGTGGACTTCCCGGACCCGCTGATCCCGAGGACGAGCACCCGTTCCACGTCCGGGATCCTATGCGGTGCCGAAGGCGGCCCAGCGGCCGAGGGCGAACCCGCCGCCCTCCTTGCGGACTTCCACGGCCCCGGAGCCGCCGAAGTGCGCGGGGACCAGCAGTTCCCGTTCGGCGGCGGCCCGCTCCAGGATCCGGCGGCGGCTGGCCGCGGCCCCCGCGGGGTCCATGCAGAAGCAGCTGTTGTGGCCGGGGGCCAGGATCTGGACCGGGCTGTGCAGGAGGTCCCCGGCGAACACCGCCCGGTCGCCGCCGGAGGCGAGCCGCAGCACGGAGGAGCCGGGGGTGTGCCCGGGCGCGGATTCCAGGGTGAGGTGCTCGTCGATGCGGTGGCTGCCGTCCCAGAGGATCACCTGCCCGGCCCGGTGGACGGGGGCCACGCTGTCCTCGTACAGCAGTCGGTCGTCCTCCCGGAGCCCGTTCCCGTATCCGTTGTCCGGGCCGAAGTGGAAGTCGTCGGCGGCCGGGACGAGATAGCGGGCGTTGGGGAAGGTCGGCTGCCAGCCGCCGTCCACGGCGATGGTGTTCCAGCCGACGTGGTCGGCGTGCACATGGGTGTTGACGACGAGGTCCACGTCTCTGGGCCGGACCCCGGCCCGGGCGAGGGCGCCGAGGAAGTCGCCCTGCCGGTGGTGGAACTGCGGGGAGCCGGGCCGCTCCCGGCCGTTGCCGACCCCGGTGTCGACGAGTACGGTCCGTCCGCCGCTGCGCAGCACCCATGACTGCAGTGCCATCACCGCCCGGTTCCCCTCCGGGTCCCAGTGGTCGGGCGCCAGCCGGTCCGCGTTGTCCTGCCACAGTTCGGCGCCCGCCTCCGGGATCAGATCGGGGGCGCAGGCGAACGCGCCCTGCCATTCGAGGACCCGGATGACCTCGACCTCGCCGAGCATGATCCCGGAACTGCTCTCGTTGTTCATGACGTCGAGCCTAGGAAGCCCGGATGAGCGGCTCAATGCCCGGACCGCTCATCCGGATACGTGTCCCGCTCATCGGCGACGCCCTCGGTATCCTGCCCCGATGGATGTGGTGAGCGACGCGGTGGCGGCGGTACGGATCGGCCGCCCTTCCTCGAACCGGGTCCGGGTGGGCGGGAGTTGGTGCGCCCGACTGGCTCCGTACGAAGGGGCGGGCTTCCATGTGGTGCTGGAGGGCCGCTGCTGGCTGCTGCCCGACCGGGGCGAGCCGGTCTCGCTCGGACCGGGTGACGTGGTGCTGCTGCCGCACGGCGCCGGACATGTGATCGCCGACGGGCCGGCCGACCCGGAGACCGTACGGCGGGCGGTGCCCTTCGAGCGGTGGTCCGCCGGGACCGGTGCGTCCGCGCCGGGGACCGCGACGGCGCCCGTGCCGGACGGCACGGCCGTGGAACTGCTGTGCGGCAAGTACCGGCTGGACCGCAGCCGCCTCCACCCGCTGCTGGCGGAGATGCCGGAGGTGGTCCATCTGCCGCACCGGTTCGGCGACCACGCCGAACTGCGGTCCGCGGTCGATCTGCTGGGCCACGAGCTGGCGGCGCAGCGGCCGGGCGGCTCCATCGCGGTGCCCGGTCTGCTGGACCTGCTCCTCGTCTACATGATCCGCTCCTGGACGGACCGGGGCAGCGGCTCCTGGCCCGCCGTACTGGGCGACCCGGTGGCGGCGGCCGCGCTGCGGGCCCTGCACACGGATCCGGCCGCGCCCTGGACCACCGACCGGCTGGCGGCCGAGGCGGGCGTGTCCCGCGCCACCCTGGCCCGCCGGTTCACGGCCCTGGTGGGCCGGCCGCCGATGGCGTACCTCACCTGGTGGCGGCTGACCTTCGCGGCCACCCTGCTGTGCGACACCCCGGATCCGCTGGCCTCCGTGGCCCGCCGGGTCGGGTACGGCACCCCGTACGCCTTCTCGCACGCCTTCCGCCGCGAGTTCGGCACCACCCCGGGGCAGTACCGGGCCGCGGCCGCGGGTTCGGCCGCGGGCTCTGCCTCGGCCTCGGGATCAGGGCATTCCGTCGGGGTCGCAGCTGGCGCGGCGCAGCCCGATCACCCGCAGGGCCCTCATCAGGGCCTCGGAGTCGGACTCGCGCACGATGTGGACGGCGCCCTCGACCTCCAGCGCCGACACCGCCGCGGCCGGCCGGCCCGCGGGCGTACGGATCACCACCCCGCTCGGCGGGTCCAGGGCCCGCACCCCGTGGAACACCCGGAGTGAGTCCGGGTCGGCTTCCAGCCGGTCGAGGCCCGCGGGCAGGGACAGGACGGTGATGTCCGGCAGGAGGACCCGGGCGTGGGCGAGCGCGGTGTCGGCGTCGTGGGCGTGCGAGACGATCCTGAAGTGCGGACTGCGCTGGATGCCCGAGCGCAGGAGTTCCAGCTGCTCGCCGTCGGGCACACCGACCACCAGGACCGTCATCACGGGTCCATCCTGCGCCCCGCCGCGCCGTCCGGCCGCCCGGGACACGCGGGGGCGGGACGAGCGGGGCGGGGTCCCGTCCGGACGGCCCGGAGGGCCGCCGGTCAGATCGTGCGGGCCGCGGCGACGGCCTCGGCCACGGCCGGCTTGTCCAGATAGCGGTGGACGTCGTGGGCGCCGAGCCGGCCGTTGTCCACCCGGACGTCCGTGACCCCGGCCGCGAGATGGGCGAGGCCGCCGCCCCGGTTCACCGGGTCGTTCGGGGCGTACAGGTTCGTCCACTCCACTCCGGCGGGGACCGTGAGCGGTGTGCCCGGGGCGTGCACGCCCTTCCTGACGGCCAGCCAGCCCAACGGGGACCCGCAGGTGACCAGGGAGCGCACCCCCGGCCCGCCGTCCGGGGCGGCCGGGACCTCGCCGCGGGCGAGCATGTCGTAGAACACCACGCTGCCGAGGGAGTGCGCGATGACCACCCTTCCTCCGGTGGCGGCCAGCGCCGCCCGGACCTCGGCGCGGACCGCCGCTCCCGTCTCCTCGTCCCGCAGATAGCCGTGCGCCTCGCGGACCAGCCACATCAGCCGTCCGGTCACCCCCTTCCCGGCCACCCGGTCCACGGCCTCCGCCCGCCGCCGGATCCGGAAGGTCAGCCGGCCCTTCCCCAGGGTCTGTCCCGCCATCGGGGTGGGGTCCTCGGCCGCCACCGCGGCCGGTGCGTAGGCGGCCAGGGCCTGGAGGATGAACTCCTCCTCCGCCTCGTCGACCGGCGCCCCGTCCTCCCCGTCCGCGCCGTCCTCCGGGCCGAGCCGCATGAAGCGGGTGGCCGTCTTCGGAAAGACCCCCTGGTACGAGGGGACGGTGATCCGCACCGGGCCGGTCCGGGCGGCCCGCCCGGTCCCGGCCAGCGCGGCGTCCACCGAGGCCTGCCAGGCCCGGCTGAGGCTCTCCGTCGTGGCGGAGGCCCCCTGCCTGATGCCGTGCACACCGATGATCGGGAGCGTCTCCACGCTGCCCCACCTCCTTTTCGCCCGACTCCTGCCCTCTCCGCTCTCCCCGCACCGGCCCCGCCAAACCCGCGGTGGAACACCGGCGTTGGCGGGCGACTGCCCGGATAGGCTGGACCGGCAGGTGGGTGGGGAGGTGGCTGTGGGTCTGGATACGGGAAGTACGGGAAGTACGGGAAGCGCCGGCGATGCGCGGGAGTTGGACGGGATCGTCCGGCGGCGGCTGGTCGTGGTCGCGGTGGACGGCTACCCGGACAGCCCGCCCGGTTTCGACGAGGCCGTCGCCGCCCAGGTGGACCGGATCACCGGCTGGCTGGCCGACCCCGGCCTCGGCGAGGACCGCCGCTTCGAGGTGAGCCGCACCGCCAAGGTCCGCACCGTGGAGGAACTCCGCGAGTTCCTGCGCGGGGAGGACCTCGCCGCGGCCGGGTACCGGGAGGCCGTGGTCGTCTACGTCACCGGCCACGGGATGCGGCGCGGCGCGCCCCGGCACTTCCTGACGCTGGGCGCCACCGACCCGCAGCGGCTGTTCGCCACCGCGTTCCCGACCAGCGAGCTGGTCACCGCGCTGCTGGACAGCCGTTCCGAGCACGTGCTGGTGCTCGTCGACTCCTGCTTCGCCGGGACCCTGCGCAGCGAACTGGCCGGGCTGCTGGAGGCGCTGTGCGCCGAGCGCCGCGGTTTCGAGGGGGCGGCCGTGGTCACCGCCGGGGACCACGAGGAGCAGCCGCTGGTCGGCTCGTTCACCGAACGGGTGGCGCTGGCCTGGGAGCGGATGCGGGACGAGGCCGCCGGATTCACCGCCCCCTACCTGTCCTTCCAGGAGTGGGAGGGTCTGCTGGACGAGGTCGGCCGGGACGAGGAGGGCCGCGAGAAGAACCTGGTGGCCGCCGAGTGGATCGTCCCGCACTCGCGCCGCCCGGTGCCCAGCGCCTGTCTCCCCAACCCCCGCTACCGGGCGCCGGTGGGCACGGCCGGGCCGGCGCTGCGCCAGCTCGCCCTGACCCCGGCGGCGGACTCCGGTGCGGAGCCGGGATCGGAGTCGGGGGCCATGGAGGAGTTCTGGCTGGACCGCGCCTCGGGGCGGGCGGCGGCGGACGACCCGGGCTGGTACTTCCGCGGCCGGGCCGAACCGATGACCCGGATGACGGAGTTCCTGCGCTCCGGTTCCGGGGTGCTGGTCGTCACGGGTGCCGCCGGGTCCGGGAAGTCCGCGCTGCTGGGACGCCTGGTCACCCTCTCGGACCAGCGGTTCGTCGAGGACCCCCGGTACGCGGCGATGGTCGCGGGCATCGCCCGGGAGCTGCGGCCCGATCCGGGAGCGGTGGACGTCGCCGTCCTGGCCCGCAACAAGTCCGCCGGGCTGATCGTGGACGATCTGCTCACGGGACTGGGCGAGCCCGGCGCCGGTCGGGGGCCGGGGGCCGGTCCGGGGCCGGGGGCCGGTCCGGAACTGCCCCTCCAGGCCCTGCTGGCACGGATCCGGGAACGGGCCGGGACGGGGACCGTCACGGTGGTGGTCGACGCCCTGGACGAGGCCGAGGACCCGCTGTCCGTGGTCAACGACGTGGTCCTGCCGCTGGCCCGGCTGCGCGGCCCGGACGGCACCGTCCTCACCCGTCTGCTGCTCGGCATCCGCAGCTCCCCCGGCCTCTCCTACCCCTCCGGCGCGGACCTGGTCGACGAGCGCGCCGACCAGCTGCTGCGGCGGCTGTCCGAGGCCCTGGAGGCCGAGGGGCGGGCCCCGGCGATGCAGCGCTCGGACGGCCCCGACTGCTCCGGCGACATCGCCGAGTACGCGGCCACCCTGCTGCTCGCCCCGGACGGCAGCCCCTACCACCAGGCGCCCGGGGCGGCCGCCGAGGCCGCGCGGATCATCGCGGACTCCGTCGCGCCCTCCTTCCTGGACGCCCGGATCGCCGCCGACCAGCTGCGCCGGGCGGCGGTCCGGCAGGACCTCGCCGAGGACGGCTGGCTGCACCGGCTCGCCGACGGCACCACCGGGCTGCTCCGCGAGGACGTCCGGGCGGTCGCCCGGGGCACCGGGGTGCCGGCCGCGCTCCTGGTCGCCGCGCTGCGGGCGACGGCCCTGGCGGCGGGGGCCGGGCTGCCCTGGGCGGAGGTCTGGCCGGCCGTCACCTCGGCCCTGGCCGCGACCGGACCGGCGCCCGGCGACGGAGCCGCGGCGGGAACGGGCGCAGGCGCGGGCGCGGGCGGTGGGACCGGTTCCGGGGGCGTCGGCGCGGAGGCCGCCGAACAGGCCATCCGGACGTTGCGCGCCAGCCGCCTGACCGGCTATCTGGCCACCGCCGAGGAGGACGCGCGTACCGTTTACCGGCCCGTCCACCAGCGTCTGACGGACCTGCTGCTCGCTGACCAGGCCTGGCTGCTGGCCCCGCCCTCGGCCGCCGCCCCGCCCTCCTGGCAGCCCGGCGGACGGACGGACGGGCTCGCCGCCGCCCATGCCGCGACGGCCCGGGCCCTGGCCGGGCTGGTCGAGCGGTCGCTGCCGCATCCGGCCCATCCGTACGTCCGCAGGCACTTCCTGCACCATGCGGCGGCGGGTGGGGTGCTGGACGATCCGGGGGTGCCGGCGGCCCTGCTGGCCCAGGAGACCTCCGGCAGCCTGCGGGCCCGGCTGGGCCTCCCGCTGCCCACCGCGGACCCGGCGCGGCGGACCCTGACCGCCGCCGCGCTGATCGAGCCGTATGTGCGGGCGGACACCGACCTGGTCACCCGCCTGGGCTCCATCGCCTTCCAGCGGGCCGGCCGGCAGGGCGGGGAGGCCGCGCCCGGCCCCTCCGGGCCGGAGGCCTCCGGCCCGACCGCTTCCGGGTCCACCTTCGTCTGGGGCCGCTGGGAGGCCCGCGCCAATGTGATCGCACCGACCCGGGGACGCACCGGCGACCTCTGCCTGCTGCCCACCCTGGACGGGCGGACGCTGATCGCGGTGCTGTCGATGGACGGCCATCTGGCCATCTGGGACGCGGCGTCGGGCCGTCCGGTCGCCGAGGTCCCCCGCTCGGCCGCCCGCTGGACCACGGCCCTCCGGCCGATCCGGGGCGCGGGCGGCCGCACCTTCCTGGTGGCCCTCGGCTCCGAGGGCGTCACCGTGATCGACCCGACCTCCGGACAGGCCGTGGCCGCCGTCCGGATCCCGGCCAGCCGCGAGGTGCACGTCCTGGAGGACGGGCCCGACCGGTGGCGGCTCTTCGTGCTCACCGCCCGCGGGGCGTCCCTGTGGACTCCCGACACCCGTGACCCGGATCCCGTCGGCGATGGCAGGCCGTTCGAGGCACGGGGGTTCCCGACGGCGTACCAGCGCGCCACCTACGCGGCGACGGCGGTGGTCCGCCGGGCGGACGGACGGCCCGTGGTGGCGGTGGCCACCGCGTCCGGCATCCGGCTGTGGGACCCCGAGACGGCGGACATGGCCCAGCACGCCTTCGCCGGCCCGTGGGCCCGCGGACTGCTGGGCGTTCCGCGGCCGGGCGCGGACGACCTCCTGATCGCCACCGGCGAGCAGGAGCTGACCGCCCCCGCGTACGTCTGGGATCCCTTCCGGGGCGCGCGGCACTCCTCCGCGCCGCTGGTCGGGAACTTCATGACCGCGCTCCCGGGCGGCGGGTCGATCGCCCTGGCCATCGGCAGCCGGGTGGAGGTCCACTCCGTGGACGGGGGACGGACGGACTCCTTCGAGGCGGACGTGCCCGCGGTGGACGCGCTCGCCGCCCTGGACGGCCCGGCCGGGCCGGTGATCGTGTCGACCGGGATGCAGGGCGTCCGCCTGTGGAACCCCGGAGCGGCCGGCGACCGTCCGCCGGAGTCCCCGTACCGCGAACCGTGGGGGCTGCAACGGGAGCGCACATGGCCCATGTTCCGGTCCCGGCAGCCGCATCCCGGCCGGGACTCCGGCCTGGTGGTGGTCGGCACGCCCGAGGGCCTGGAACTCCACGACGCCGCCACCGGGGCCGAGCTGCCGAAGCGGATCGGCGGCGGGCCCCTGGTGCGGGCCGAGCCGGTCCCCGCCCCGCCGGGGCAGGACTACGCGGCGGTCACCGGGATGGCGGAGTGGACGGTCTGGGACCTCCGCAGGCGCAGACTGCTGCGCACCGTCCCGGGAGGCGGGTTCGTGTCCCAGCCCTCGTGCGTCGGGGGGACCGGGGACGGGCGGGCCCTGTTCGTGGAGCTGCCCGAGGACGGGAAGCTGCGGTACACGGTGTGGGATCCGCGGGGCGGCGAGCCGGAGCCGGGGCAGCTGGTGTTCCATCAGGTCGCCCAGCGGGTCAGGGCGGTCGCCACGCTGCCGCCGCGCGCGGATGCCGTCCTGCCCGTGGTCGCCCTGGCCGGCAGCTACGGGGTCGACCTCGTCGACCTGGACGCCCGGGGGGAGCGGACCCGGACGCTGAGCGTCGAGCCCGGCCGCCCCACCACGTACCGCACCGTCGAGGTGTTCGGGGTGGGCGGCCGCACCCTGCTGGCCACCGCCACGGACACCGCCGTGTACGTGTGGGACGTCACCGACGGTTCGGCCGCCACCCTGCTCGCCCGCTGCGACACCCCCGGCACCCTGGTGACCTCGGTGGTTCCGCTGCCCGACGGCCGCACCCTGCTCGCCTCCGGGGGCCGGACCGGGGTCCGGATCTGGGACCCCCTCACCGGCGGACTCCACCACACCCTGCTCACGGGTTCCCCGGTGCACGCCCTGGCGGCCGGGCCGGGCCCGTCGGGCCCGGTCCTGCACCTGCACGGCCCGGCGGGGCTAGCGACGGTGGCGCTCGACGAACGGCTCCTCTGAGGAGCCGTCAGCCGGGCAGGTTCAGCTGCCAGGAGACCCCGAAGCGGTCGTTCACCCAGCCGAACCGGGGGCTGAACCCGTACGACCCCAAGGGCATCAGCTCGGTGCCCTGGTAGGCGAGGGCGGTGTAGAGCCGGTCGAGTTCGGCCTCGTCCTCGCACTGGACGAACAGCGACATCGCCGGGGTGAACCCGAACTCGTGCTTGACATAGCTGTCGATGCACATGAAACGCTGTCCGGCCAGCGCGAAGGTGGCGTGCCGGACGGAGCCCTCCTCGCCCGGGCCCTCGGCGCCGTGGCGGGAGATGTCGACGATCTCGGCGTCCTCGAAGAGGGTGCTGTAGAAGGTCATCGCCTCCTCCGCCCTGCCCTCGAACATCAGGAAGGTCGTGATCTTCTGCGGCATCGAGGCCACGGTACTGCCCTCCGGGAGTCGGTGTGGTTCCGGGAGCGAGGCTAGGCCAAGTCCCCGGCGGCAGGCCGCCGGACGCGCCCGGCACCCGCCCCCGGGAGCACCCCGGGCGGGCGGATCCGTGTCAGAAGTACCCGACTTCCGTACCGGCGGGGGTGGTCCACTGGTGACCGTCCCCATTCCGACACGGCACCGGAGGGCACCCATGCGGCCCTGGCAGTCCATCCTCACCGGCTACGCCTCCCTGCACGACCCCCGGCTGCGCGTGCCCTCGGTGTACGAGATGGCGCGGCGCAACACGACCGCGCTCGGCCGGGCCACCTCCGCCGTCCGGTTCCTGGCCGCCCTCGTCTTCGCCGGGGCCCTCTGGGCGGCCCTGGGGTCCTCCGGCGGCTCGCCCTGGTGGTGGGCGGTCACCGTCCCGGCCTTCGCCGGTTCGGCGCTGGCGATCGTCCACACCCACCAGGACCTGATCGAGGCCATGATGCGGTCGCGGCTGGCGCCCCTGCGGCTGATCGGCCGTGAACTCGACCTGCACGGCTGGCAGAAGGTGAACTTCCCGGCGATCCTGGAGACCTTCGGGCCGCTGGCCCTCGCCTGGGCCGTCGGCGCGCCCTCCGGACCGTTCACCGGACATCCGGGGGCGCAGCTGCCGGCGGCGGCCGCCGCGCTGCTCTACAGCGGGCTCGGCACCCTGCACTGGATCGTCGAATCGGTCTTCTACCAGTTCGAGCCGACGAAGGCCTGGTCGGTGGGGTTCGCCCGGCTCGCCCGCGGCGCGGTGCCCGTGGCGCTCGGGGCGGTCTACGCCCTGCTGCTCTCCCGCAACGCGGGCACCGGCGGGATCCCCACCCTGCCCGCGCTCGCGGCGCTGTTCCTGCTCCTGCACCCCGCGGTCCTCGTCTACGAGAAGACGCTGACCAACGCCCTGAACGAGATGCGTCCGGCGATCGTCGCCCAGCGCCTCAAGGACGCCACGATCGTCCACTCCAGCATCAGCAACCCCTTGCACTACGCGCTGCTGGCCGCCCGCGGACGGACCGCCGAGGAGGCCGAACCGCTGATGGTCTACCTCCGGGGCGAGCTCCAGCGCTGTCTGGACGAGCTCGACCACCAGCATCCGCCGGCCACCATCGGCGAGATCGTGGACGGGGTCCGGGCCAGTCTGCTGCCGGCCGACCGGGACCGGGTCTCCTTCGACTCCCCGCCCACCCCGCGCCGGCTGGGCGCCATGGACGCCTCACTGGCCCGCAGCGTCCTCGCCGACCTGTGCTGCAACGCCCTCAAGGAGGTCCGGGCTGACCACCGGCCGCGGGCCCGGGTGACCGGGACGGTGGAGCAGGAGATGATCACCCTGCGGGTGAGCGACGACGGCCCCGGCACCGGCTCCGGCCACGGATCCGGCCCCGGACCGTCGGGCGCGGGTTCCCCCGGCACCTCCCTGGAGCGCCTGCGGCAGCTCCTCGGCCAGTTGCAGGGCGGGCTCACCATCCGGCCCGGCGAGGACACCGGCACGGTGGTCACCGCCCGCTGGCCGCTCGCCGCCCGCGGGGACACCCCGTGAGCCGCCCGCTGACCGTCCTGGTCCTGGACGACAACCCGGCCACCGCCCTGGGCGCCCTCAACTACCATCTGGCGGACTCGGCCGGACCGGCGGACCGCTTCGAGCTGCGGCATCTCAGCGACCCGGCCCGGCTGGACAACTACCTGGACGCCTTCCACGACGAGATCGACGTGGTCGTGGTGGACGTGGAGTTCGAGCTCACCAGCACCCGGACCTGCCTGACCGCCTTCGACACCGTCCTGCGCCGCGGCGGCCCCAAGGCCATCGGCCTGTCCGCCTCCCAGTACGGGCGGACCCTCTTCCCCTTCGCCGTCTGCCAGTTGCTGCCGCCGCCCACCGCGCAGACCGTCGTGGGCTGGACGTACAAGGACGACCGCCCCGGGCGCGGGTTCCCCGAGCTGGTCCGGATCCTCGACGCCATCGCCGCCGGCACCCCCCTCGCCCCGCCCCGCACCCTCGGGCCCTGCACCCCGGACGCCCAGCCGGCCACCGGACTGTTCCTCCAGCGGATCCTCGCCGGACGCACCGACGTCCGCCTCTGGTCGATGATGTCGCGGACCCACTACGAGGCGGCCGACCTGGCCTCCGGGACCTCCGCCTCGGTCTCCACCGTCCGCAAGCGGTTCAGGAAGTACGTGGAGGCCATCACGGAGTTCGAGAAGGCCATGCAGCACGACTCCGTGCACCCGCCGGGCCCGCAGGCGGTACTGGGGCGTCCGCTCGCCGACGAGCACCGGCCCGGGAAGACCGATCCGACCCAGCGGATCGTGGAGGCCTTCGCCCAGGCCCACCGGTTCTTCTTCCAGGCACCCGAACTGGAGGAGCTCGTCGTGGCCCGGGACAACCGGCAGAGCCGGCAGCAGGGCGGCCGGTCCCGGCGCCGCAAGCCCGAGCCCTGGTGGAAGCCGCACTCCTGACCTTGCCTGACGGGGCATCAGCCGCCGTACGGGTGAACCTCGGAGGCCACCCGTAACGGGGATACGTACGGATTGTCCTACGGTCATGACGACGCCTTCCTCCCCCGCCCTGTCACACGCCCCCGCCATGCCGCACTCCCCCACGCCGTCGCACGCCCACGCCCCCGGACAGGCCCGAGCGCACGCACCCGTCCGTTCCCGGTCCCGGCGGTCGGTCCGGGGCGGCGGCCGGCAGGCGCTGCCCTCGCCCGGCGAGCGCCGCCGGCTCCGCGAACTGTGGGACCTCACCCCGCAGCAGGTGGCGGTGGCCTTCGGCGTGCGCACGGCCACCGTCCGGTCCTGGGAGTCCGGGCGCAGCACGCCCCGGGGCGCCCGCCACGAGGCCTACCGCCGGTTCCTCGGCGGCCTCGCCCAACGCGCCGACCTCCAGCCCCGGTCCGTACCGGTCCCGGCCGGACGCACCCCCGAGTCACCCGTACGGGCCGCCCTCCCGGCCACGCCGGCGGCCGCCGGCCCGGGGCCGGCGGCCGTGGCACCGGAGCGTCCGGGTCCCACCGGGCCCCTGGAGGCCCGTGGGCCCCGGGAGCCCTTGGAGCCTCGTGGGCCCCGGGAGTCGGAACAGCCGGAGCAGGCGGAGCGTCCGGAGGCCGGATGGCTGCCGGGGCTGGGGATGGCGGCCGTGATCCTCGGCGGCTGGGCACTGCTGCTCCTCCTGCTGGGCAGCTGGCTGCCGGACTGGACCGGCTGACCCCCGGCGGCCGCCCGGGCCCGCATGACCGATCCGGCCCCGGTGACCGCTCCGGTCCCAGGGGCTGTTCGCGGCCCGGGGTGGCCGTTCGGGGCGCAGGTGGCCGGTCCGGCCCCGGGCCGTAGCTCCGGCCCCGGATGGCCGTCCGGGGCCCGAGCGGCCGCTCTGAGTCCCCTGCGGCCGCCCGAGACCCGGCGGAGGCACGGGACCCTGGGGTGGCCCGGGACCCGGGGGTGGCCCGGGACCCGGGGGTGGCTCCGGGGTCCTGTTGGCTTCAGACGATCCCGGTCACGGTGACGTGCACCGGGATCGTCCGTGTGGTGGGGCAAATGGCTCGGACCGCGTCCCGGACGGCCTGGGTGACGTCCAGGGCCCGGTACCCGCCCAGCAGCACCACGTGGACTTCGACTGAGGGTCCCGTACCGGGCCGGGACGAGCCGGTGATCCGGACGCCCGCCCCCGGGCGGTGCGGTGTGGCCGAGCCGCGCAGCAGATCGCCCAGGGCGGGGCGCAGGAAGGCGACCCCGCGCACGGCGAGCACGGCCGCGCCGATGTCCTCGCGGATGCGCTCGCCGTCCTGCGGACCCGTCAGCACCGGCCCTCGCCGAAGCCGCCGAACCCGCCGAGGGATTCGTGGTGGAGGTCGGTGATGACCACCTCGATGTCGGCGGTCCGCAGGCCGAGGGCCTGTTCGGCCGCCTCCCCGACGGTCCGGCGGATCCGGTCCGCGGTCAGCCGAAGGTCGTCCGCCAGCGGTACGACCACTTCGATCCGGACCTCGCACGGTGTCCGTGCCCCCGGCGGCTCCCCGGCCCCCGGGCCGATCCGGCAGCTGCCGGCCCGCACCCCGGGGACGGTCTCGGCGGCGGCCCGGAAGGCCCGGGCGGCCACGGCCTCGTGGATCCAGGCCTCGTCCTCCGGCCCGCCCAGTGGGAGGGTCCGGCCGGGGCGCAGTTCGAGGCGGACCACGTCCATGATCCGCTCGGTGAGCGCGGCCGTGTCCACCTCCCAGCCGGCGCCCGTCTCCGGGCCGTCCAGCCGGACGGCTTCCCTGAGCCGCCGGAAGTCCCGGAGCGCCGCGCCGCAGTGCGGGCAGTCCGCGGTGTGACGGTCCGTGCCCTCGGGGGCGGCCGGGTCGCCGGGGGCGGCGGGGTAGCCGAGGTCCCAGAGGTCGGCCAGGTCCCTTCCGCAGGGCAGCAGGGCCTCTTCGCCATCGGTGCCGTGCACACCGTCCGTGGCGTCCCTGCCGTCGGTGTCGCCGATGCCGTCGATCATCGCCATTCGTCCATCGCCTCCGTCAGACAGCGCCGCGCTCGGAAGACCCTGGCCCGTACCGCTTCCCGGCTGATGCCGACCGTCTCCGCGATCGTCTCGTACGGCATCTCCTCGACCTCCCGGAGGACCCAGCAGGCCCGTTGCTCCGGGGAGAGGACGGCCATCGCCTGCTGGAGGGCGTGGACGGCCGCCTGGGATTCCACGGCGCGCACCGGGGAGCTCTGGTGCTCGGGGGCGGCCCGCTCGGGCAGTTCGTCGATGTCGTGGAGCGGGCGCCGGGCCCGCAGCGCGTTGAGGCAGCGGTTGGTCACGATCCGGTGCAGCCAGGTCCCGAAACCCGAGTCGCCCCGGAACTCGGGGAGTTTCCGCCAGGCGCTGACGAAGGCCTCCTGGACGGCGTCCTCGGCCTCGGCCCGGCTTCCGAGCAGATGGGTCGCCAGCCGGAGTATCGCCGGGCCGTGCGACCGGACCAGGGTCTCGAAGGCCTCCTCGTCCCCCTCCGCCGCCCGGACGGCGAGGTGGGCGTCGTCGGGCCGCCCCGCCGCTCCCCGGCACCGTGGCACCCGGTCCCCTACAGCCGTCACTCGGCGACTCCTCTCGCGTTCGCCCTGTTGGACACCCGGGCGGGCGTTCCGTTACGGGCCTCCGGGGGTGAATCCGCATTCCGGTCAGGGTCCGGATCCGGTGCGTCACGGGACCGCCCGGGCCGTGTCGAACGTGAGCCATGTATCGGACGAGGCATCGAAGGAGCGAGGATGACCGCGCAGGAGCTGGCCCCGGCCAACGGCAGCCGCAGGAGCACCCCGACCGTGGGCGGCGGCAGCAGCACGACCCTGAGCAGCGGGCAGAGCGGTGCGTCGGAGCCGGCGCCCACCCGCGGCAGGACCTCCATCGCCGATGTGGTGGTGGTCAAGATCGCCGGAATGGCGGCCCGGGAGATCCCGGGGGTGCACGACATGGGCGGCGGTCTGTCCCGCACCCTGGGCGCGGTCCGCGACCGGGTCCCGGGCGGGCGCCCCAACGTCGGCCGCGGGGTGAAGGTCGAGGTGGGCGAGCGGCAGGCGGCCATCGACGTGGAACTCGTCGTCGAGTACGGCGTTCCGATCACCGATGTCGCCCGTGACGTAAGGGAGAACGTGATCGCCGCGGTGGAGCGGATCACCGGGCTGGAGGTGGTGGAGGTGAACGTCGCCGTGAACGACGTCCGCCTTCCGGGGGACGACCAGACGGGTCTGCCGGCGGAGGCCCGTGTGGAGTGAACGGCCGTGTCCGGTGTCCCCGAGTGGTGAGGTGAGGTGGAGTGATGGGCGAGGCGGTACGGCCGGGGTTCCCGGAGGGCGCCACGGAGCGGGGCAGGACCACGGTCTCCCGCCGGGTGGTCCGCAAGGTCGCGGAACAGGCCGCCCGGGAGGCCCTCGCCGGTTCCGGCGGCCGGGCCGGCCGGGCGGCGGCCGCGCTGCGCGGGAGCACGGCCGAGGTCCGGGTGGATGTCTCGCTGGCCTACCGGGAACCGGCCGGGGAGTCCGCCCTGGCGGTGCGCGAGCACGTCGCCGCCCGGACCGCCGCCCTGACCGGTCTGCGGGTGCCGGCCCCGCGGGTCCGGGTCCGGGCGCTGATCGCCCGGGACTGCGTTCCGGCTCCCGCGGCGGATGTCGGGTGCGGGGCCGGTGTCGGCGCTGGTGTCGGTCTCGGTGGGCCCGGGCTGGTTCGGGGGCGCGGGTGGTCGGAGCGCCGGGTGCCGGTGGCGGTGCTGGCGGCGGCGGTCGCGGCGGGTGCCGCCCTGCCGCTGCTGGCGGCGGCCGCCGACCGGCTGCGGTGGCGTCCGCCGGAGCCGTGGCGGGACTGGCCGCCGAAGCTGTGGCAGGGGTGGCCGCCGGAGGTGACGGCCGGTCCCGGCCCGGCGGGACTGCCCGGCTGGGTGGGGGCCGCGCTGGCCGTGGCCGGCCTGTGGCTGGTCCTGCTGGCCCTCACCCCGGGCCGCCGGGGCGAACTGCCGCTGGCGGGGCCGGGCGACGGGATGCGGGCCGTGATCGGCCGCCGTTCGGCCGCCCGGCTGGTCCGCGGGGCGGTCGAGGGGGTGCCCGGGAGCGCCGGCGCCCGGGTGCGGCTGGGCCGGCGCCGGCTGACCGTACGGACCGGACTCGCCCACGGAGCGCATGGAGCGCCCGGTGCGCCCGGTGCGCCCGGAGACAGCGGGGCGCCCGGAGACAGCGGGGCGCCCGGGGACAGCGGGGCGCATGGAGCCACCGGAGACAGCGGGGCCCAGGGGGCCGACGGGGACGGCGGGGCCCAGGGAACCACCGGAGACAGCGGGGCCCAGGGAACCACCGGAGACGGCAGGGCCCAGGGGGCCGACGGGGACGGCGGGGCCCAGGGGGCCGACGGGGACGGCGGGGACGGCTTCGGGCGCCGGAAGGAGGCCGTGCGGGCGGCGGTCGAGGCGGCCGTCGCGGGCGCGGTGCGGGAGTTGGGCCCGGCGGTGCCGCCGCGGATCCGGGTACGGGTGCGGTCCGGGCCGTCCCGGCGACCGGCCGGAGAGGTGGGTGTCCCCGATGGACCGCACGCGTAACGTCGTCAACCGGCTGGTGCTGCTGGCCGCCGGGGCGCTGCTGCTCGGCGCGGGCACCACCGTGCTCCTCGGGGGCGACACCGGCCGGAGCGGGCCCCGGCGGCTGTGGGCGGCCGCCGCCCGGGAACCGTGGCCCTCCCCCGGTGGATCGCCGGTGGTCGGGGCGGTCCTGCTGGTGGTCGCCGTGGTGGCGGTCGTCCTGCTCCTCCTCCAGTCGCGCCGCCGGGTGTTGCGGCGGCTGCCGTTGCCCTCGCCGGGCACCTCCTTGGACGCCGGTGCGCTGACGGCCGCGGTGGACTCCCGGCTGCGGGCGCTCCCCGGGGTCCGCTCGGTCCGCAGCTCACTGCGCGGCTCGCCGCGCGCCCCGGGCACGGGTCCCGGTCCGGAACTCGGGCTGCGCACCCGGGTGGTGCTGGAGGACACCGCCTCCGCGCAGCGGCTCCTGGCGGTCCTGGCGGAGGGTGTGGTGCCCGAGGCCCGCGGCTGTCTGGCGCCCCGTCCGCTCCTGGTGGAGGTCCGGTTCACCGTGCGCCGTGGCCGGCCCGCCCGCCGGGCGACCGTCCGCCGGGCGCGTTGAGTACGGTGGGCGGCGGCGGGCGATCGGTTTCACGGTGGAGGGCGAGGACAGTGGCGGAATCGGCGGGGACGGAAGAGTCGGGGGCGGCGGCGGCCGGGGCGGGCACGAGGTGGCGCAGCCGGCGGATGCTGGCGGGGGTCATGATTCCCGCCGTCCTGGCGGTGGGTGCCGGACTGTACTGGTTCCAGCCGTGGAAGCTGTGGCAGGACGACACCGTCCGCGAGGCGCTTCCGGTCGCCTCCCCGGACCGCCCGGGCGCCCCCGCCGATCCGTCGGCCGGTCCGTCCGCAGGGTCGTCCGCCGGTACGTCCGGCGGGCCGGCCGCCCTGGAGACCCTGGCCCGGGGCGCGTTCATCAGCCATGAACACGCCACCACGGGCACCGCGAAGGTGCTCCGGCTGCCCGACGGTTCCCGTACCCTCCGGCTGGAGGGCCTGGACACCAGCAGCGGTCCTGACCTGCGCGTCTGGATCACGGACGCGCCGGTCAAGGAGGGCACCGCCGGGTGGCGGGTGTTCGACGACGGCGAGTACCTCAGCCTGGGACGCCTCAAGGGCAACAAGGGCGATCAGAACTACGCCATCCCGGCCGGGGTGGACCTCGCCGACTACACGAGCGTCGCCATCTGGTGCGACCGCTTCGACGTGTCCTTCGGCGCGGCCCCCCTCACCGCCGTCTGACCGACCGGGGTCCGGTCGGACCCCGGTCCCACCGGCTGACCGGCCGTCAGCAGGTGATCGTGCCGCGCCGCAGCGCGTGGCCCCCGGTGTTGCCGTCGTCGGCCCAGAGCACCGGCTTGGTCCCGCCGACGCATTCGGCCGCCCCGGCCAGCGTGAAGCCCTCGTTGTTGAGGTCGGCCATGCCGCTCGGCCGGTTGAAGACCGCCGTGGTGGTGAACGCCCCGGAGGCGTCGACCTTCATGGTGCGGTGCCGGCCCGAGCAGGTGTCGTCGCAGACCACCCACAGCCGGGCGGCCTGCGGCTCCCACTGGAGTTCCATGACCCCGGACATCCCGCTCGCGATGCTCGCCACCCGGGTGAAGCCGCCCGCGTCCAGCAGCACGTAGCCGTGCACGGCGCCGGTGCCCTCGACGCCGACGAAGAACACCCCGCCGGAGTGCGGCCCGTACTGCGCCGGGTCGTAGGCCGCGCCGGTGGCCGCGTCCTTGAAGCCGGCGGCGGTCAGCTGGGCGTCCGGGACCCAGGTGATGGCCTCCAGGCCCAGGTTGGAGCCCACCGACGGCAGGTCCGGGGTCAGGTTCCACTCCTGGGCGGCGGTCAGGGTGCCGGAGGTCCCGCCGACCGCGTACTTCAGGACGGAGAGCCTGCTGGTGCCCGAGGAGGCGCTGTTGCGCTCGCTGGCCACGTACACCCCGGCCGTGGATCCGGCACCGGCCACGGTGACCCCTTCGGCGTCGGCGCTGCCGGAACCGCCGCCGGGGAACCGCAGGGTCTTGCCGGCGGACCAGCCGTTCGCGGTGTCCGGGGTCCAGCCGCCGCTGCCGTCGGGCAGCAGCCGCCACAGCTTCCCGGAGTTCTGGGCGCCCCAGAGCACGCCGCCCTCCTGGTAGAGGCCGCTGAGGTCCGATCCGAAGACGTTCGACCCGTCGGCGTTGGCCACCGAGCTTCCGCCCGGCCAGGCCACCGGGGTGGTGTTCCCGCCGCCGGTGCCGCAGGAGTTGGCGGCGCCCAGGGTCGGCGAGGCCGCCTTGAAGGCGCCGGTGCCGTCGGGGCAGCGGGACCATGAGGGGGCCGAGTGGGTGCTCCAGGTGAAGCTGTCGACCAGGGTGCCGCCGTCGGGCAGGTACAGGCGGGCCTTGTCGGCGGAGCCCAGACCGAAGGAGCCGTGCACGTCGAAGGCGCGGAACGCGCCGGGGGCCAGGGTGGTCCCGGAGGCGATCTTGTACTTGGAGCTGTTGCTGTCGTCCTTGAGGATCCATCCGGAGATGTCGACGGCGGCGGTGCCCTTGTTGTACAGCTCGACCGAGTCCTCGACGTCCCCGGTGGTCACCACCTCGTTGATGCGGACGTCATCGGCCGGCGCGGCCTGTGCCGGGGTGGCGACCAGGGTGGCCGCCGCCAGTGCGGGCACGGCGACGAGGGCCAGGGAGAGGCGGCTGCGCCGCAGGTGGGCGCGCGTTTCGGTCACGGTGTACTTCCCGGGTTCGTGGCTGCTGGTGGGCGGCACGAGGCTCGCCGTCCGGGCCGAATGCGCGCCCTCCGCCAGGGGGTCCTCCGCTGAACACCGGCCGAACTGTGCGCGTCGCCCGCCCGCTCAGACCGGGTGGGGCGCGCCCGCCGGATCGGGGCCGCGGTGCAGGAGTTCCAGGCGGTGCTGGGCGAGCCGGAGGTGCCGGGGGTCGGGGTCGGGCAGCTCCCTGAGCAGCCGGAGCAGGTCGGTTCCGGTGTCGGCGGCCGCCTCCGGGTCCTTCAGCCGGCTCCAGCAGTAGAGCGCGCCGGCGGCCGCGGCCCGCAGCTCGGCGGCGCCCGGTTCCTGACGGCCCATACGGGCGCGGGCGGCGGCGGACCACAGTTGGGTGCCGAGCCGGAAGTCCCCGGCCATCCGGGCGAGATCGGCCCGGATCTCCACCCAGTCGAGCGCTTCGGCGGAGGCCGCCCCGTGGGTCCGGTGGACGTGCTCCTCCCAGGCCCGCGCCAGGTTCGCGGCCTCGGCGTGCCGGCCTTCGGTGGCCAACGCGTGGATGTGCGGCCGGGGGTCGTCGGCGGGCTCCGGGGGCGGCGGAACGGAACCGGGGGCCGGGGCCTGGGCTGGGACGGAGGTGCGGGCGGGTGCGGGGGCCGGAGGGGTGTCCCGGGCCCACGGCGGGCGGTGGCCGGCGTCCGGGACGGCGGCGGCGGCCAGTTCGCGGGCTCCGGGGACCACCAGCACCCCGGGCGGCAGGGTGGCGGTGCCCACCGCGAGGGCGTGCAGCTGGAGGTTGGCCGGCCGGGTCGGGCTGGCCCGCAACTGGTCGATCCAGGCCCGGGTGTAGCCGCTCACCGCCGGTGGCCCGCCGCTCCAGCCGGGCGGGCTGACCACTCCGTAGACCTCCGCGGCCGGGGAGGCGGGCAGGCTTCCGTACTCCTGGAGGAGCGGCCAGGCCGCCTTGTCGGCGGCGAGGTCGATCAGCACGGTGGTCAGCCCGGCGGGACGGTCCCCCAGCTCGGTGCCCAGCCAGTCCCAGGGCAGTGCGGTGTAGCGGACGGAGCCGGCGGTGGTCCCCGCCAGGGCCAGGTGCAGTCGTCCGCCCCGGCGGTCCACGGTGAGCCGCCCGGAGAGGTAGACCAGCAGCGGACCGGGGGTCGCGGCCGCCGCCCGCAGCCTGGTCAGGACCGTCTGGGGATCCCGGGCCCCGTCCAAGTACGTGGTGTCGCAGGCGACATCGCTGTTCAGCAGCGCCGGCACCGGCACCACGGCCAGGGCGGCCAGATTGGCGCTCGGCGCCACCTGGACGCCCCGGCGCCGCAGGGCCGAGTCCCCCGCTATCAGGAGCACGTGGCCCCGCTGCTGTTCCCGTCCGAAGGTGCGCATGGACAGACCGTACTCACTGTACGGAGGTCCCCAGGCCATCCCCCGGCCACCGGCCGTCCGTCCGGGGCGGACCGGACCGGGTCGGACCGGGCGCGCCCGTCCCCCCGGGGAGTGACCCGCGGCCCGCCCTGCCGCCCGGGGGCGTCCTCCCGTGCTTCGCTGGGGCCCATGACCCGCATCGCGTCCGCCCGTTGGCTCCCGCTGCTCACCGTCCCGCTGCTGTTCCTCGCCGCGGGGCCCGGACACGCGGACTCCGCCGATCCCGCCCCCGGGGAGCCGGTGAACCCGTGCGCGGCCGTCACGGTGCCGGTGGGCTACCTGTGTCTGCCCGAACCCAAGCAGTGCGTCACCGCTCCGTGCCCGCAGTACGTGATCGTCCCGGCGGGGGCCGTGGAGCCCCGGGCGGACCGGTGGGGTTCGGGGTGCGATCACGGGTGAGGAGAGGTGGGATGGAGGTCCGGAGAACTCCTTCGCCGGAAGGGCCGTGATGCCCATGCGCGCCGTCCGCCGTGCCCGTGCCCTCGCCCTCACCGTCGCGGGCCCGGCACTCGCCCTGGTGATCGCCCTCGGGGCCGCCGCCCCGGCCGCCCCCGCCGGCCCGGGCGGTCACTGTCCCGAGGGATGGGCCTGCGGGTGGACCGGTCCCGGGTACACGGGTGTGGTGAGCCCCGTGGCGCTGGACACGGCCCGGTTCCCGGAGACCACCGCCTACGTCGGCTTCACCGACGGGGCCTCGGTGTGGAACGCCGCCGGGGGCCGCTGCGTCACCCTGTACGGCGGACCCGGCTACTCGGGGCGACGGCTCACCGTCCCGCCCGGCCACGGCATCGCCCTGCTCCCGGCCTCCTTCGGCCCCGTCCGCTCCGTCCGGTTCCACCCCTGCCCGCCGGCGCCCTGACAACGGCCCCGACCACCGCCCCGGCCCCCGCCCCCACCGGTCATTTGCCGATCTTGGAACGGTCCCGGAAACTGTCCCGGAACCGGGACCCGGACGCGAACGGCCGTCCGGGCGGGGTAAGACGGGGGATCCATGGAACTGGACCGACGGAGCGTACTGCGCGGGCTGGCGGCCGTACCGGCCGGGGCCGCGCTGGCCGGGCTGGGCGCGGGAACCGCGCGGGCGGACTTCGCGACGGTGCTCGACCCGAAGGCGCCGGGCGGCACCTGGGAGGGCTGGGGCACCTCGCTGTCCTGGTGGGCCAAGGCCGTCGGGCCCGACCCGGCGGTGGCGGACGCCCTGTTCGGCCGGGGCACGGTCCGGCTGCTGGGCCAGGACCTGCCGGGCCTCGGCCTGAACATCGCCCGCTACAACGCGGGCGCCTCGGGCACCAACTCCCTCCAGGGCCGCACGATGAAGCCGCAGCCCAGCCTCGCCGGGTACAAGGCGATCGAGGGCTACCAGCTCGACTGGAACAGCGCCGACCCCTCCTCCCCCAGCTGGAACTGGTACGCCGACGCCAACCAGCGCGACATGATGTGGCTCGCCCGGGACCGCGGGGCCGACACCTTCGAGCTGTTCTCCAACTCGCCGATGTGGTGGATGCTGAAGAACGACGACCCCCGGGGCAGCGACACCAAGTGGAGCAGCAACCTCAGGGAGCAGGACTACGGCCGGCACGCCGCCTATCTCGCCACGGTCGCCCGGTACGCCCATGACCACTGGGGCATCGACTTCCGGTCGGTGCAGCCGGTGAACGAGCCCTGTCTGCCGTGGACCCCGGAGGAGGGCCGCGGCCAGGAGGGCTGCTTCTTCGACCCGGCGCAGCAGGCCCGGCTGATCGCGGACACCCGCCATCAGCTGGACGCCCGCGGTCTGTCCTGGATGGAGATCCCGGCCATGGACGAGAACGGCTACGACTACGCGCTGGACACCTGGAACCGGTTCGACGCCGGGACCCGCGCGAAGGTCGGCCGGATCAACGTCCACGGCTACCGTTCCGACACCCGCCGCGACCTGCTGCACGCGGCGGCGGCGCAGGCCGGAAAGCGGATCTGGATGTCGGAGTACACCGACGGCGACGGCAGCGGGATGGCCATGGCGCGCAGCATCGGCTATGACATGCGCTGGCTGCACCCGACCGCCTGGGTCTACTGGCAGGTGGTCGACAACAGCGACGGCGGCGGCTGGGGGCCCCTGGAACTCGTCGGCGGCCGGCTCGGGCTGGTCAACACGAAGTTCTACGTGCTGGCCCAGTACACCCGCCATGTCCGGCCCGGGATGCGGATCGTCGAGTCCGGGCACCCCGACATCGTCGCCGCGTACGACCGGGCCGCGCGCAAGCTGGTGATCGTCGCGGCGAACCACGCGGACGGCCAGTGGATCGACTTCGACCTGTCGCGGTTCACCACGGCGGGGGTGGACGGGGCGCTGGTGGACCGCTGGTGCACCGCCACCGCGGACGGCGAGCGCTACGGCCACCACCAGGACACCTATCTGCACGGCCGCCGTTTCTGGTCCTGGTTCCCGGCCCGGTCCGTGCAGACCTTCGAGGTCGCCGGCGTCGACCTCTGACGCGGACGGGCGGGCGCGCCGGGCGGGAGCCGGTGCGCCCGCCCGTGGCGGGGTGGTGGGGTCAGCCGGTGAAGCCGGCGGTCAGGGAGGTGAACTGCCAGTCGCTCTGGGCGATGCCGGAGCAGGTCTCCTGGAGGCCTCCGCCGGGGCAGCCGCGGTCCCGGTTGACGGACCAGAAGGCGAGCCGGGCGATGTGGTGGGAGTTGGCCCAGTCGCGGATGTCGGTCCAGTTCTGGACCGTGGTGGTCTCCTGGGTGTCGCTGATGCCGTTCATCCCGGAGATGCCGATGTGCGCGTAGGCGGTGGCGTCGTCCCAGCCGAAGGTGGACTTGAGCTTGGCCTTGAGGCCCTCGGTGGCGCTGACCGTGCTGGCGTACATGTCGGTGGAGGCGTTGCCGAAGTCGAAGGGCATGATGGTGAAGACGTCGATGCCGGCGTCCGTGGCGTGGGCCCGCTCGATCAGCCGGTTGCCCCAGGAGGTGGGGCCGGAGGTGCTGGTGCCGAAGGTGAGGATGGTCTTCAGGCCGGGGTTGTTCTGCTTGACGATCTTGAGGGCGCCCAGCACCCGGTCCTGGACGGCCGCGTTCTCGAACTCGTCGGTGTTCTCGATGTCCACGTCGATGGCCTTCAGCGTGTAGGCGTCGATGACCTTCTGGTAGGCGCCGGCCAGGAGTTCGGGGGTGGCGCAGTTCGGTCCCAGCTTGTTGCCCTGCCAGCCGCCGATGGAGGGGACGATGTCGCCGCCGGCCGCGCGGATCGCGGCGATGGTGCTCTGGTCGATGCCGCCGGTGAGCGGGCGCTGGCCGTCCCAGGCGGGGTTGCAGCCGCCGGAGGAGAGGATGAAGGCCATGGTGAACCATTTGACGCCGGTCGCGTTCATCACGGTGGTGGCGCTCGGCGGGTTGCCCCAGCCCAGGTAGAGGTAGGGGGCCGCCTGCTTGAAGCCGGTGGGGGCGGGGCCGTTGTCGGTGGTCACGGTGACGGCGTTCGAGGCGGCGGAGGTGTTCCCGGCCAGGTCGCGGGCGCGGACGGTGAAGGTGTACGCGGTGTTGGCGGCGAGTCCGGTGACGGTCGCCCCGGGGGTCGCGGAGGTGGCCACCTTGGTGGTGCCGCGGTAGACGTCGTAGCCGGTGACGCCGACGTTGTCGGTGGAGGCCGTCCAGGACAGCGAGACGCTGGAGGAGGTCTTGCCGGTGGTGGCGAGGCCGCCGGGCACGGTCGGGGCCACGGTGTCGGCGGAGCCGCCGGGGCCGTCCAGGCTGATGTCGTCGGCGTAGTAGGTGCCTTGGCCGTACCAGCCGTTGACGTACACCTGGGCGCTGGTCTGGGTGGCGCCGGTGGTGAAGGACACGGACAGCTTGGTGTAGTCGGCGGCGGCCGGGGTCCAGGTGGAGGCGCCGCCGGTGACGCCGAGGTAGACGTAGCTGCCGCGGACCCAGCCGGCCAGCGTGTAGGTGGTGTTGGGCTGTACGGCCACGGTCTGGGTGCACTTGGCGTTGTCGCCGGCGGTGGCCGCGCCGGCCAGCGCCTTGGTGCCGCCGTGGACGGGCGAGCCGACGACGGAGCCGAGGCCTCCGGTGCAGGTCCAGCCGCCGAGGGTGCCGGTCTCGAAGCCGCCGTTGGTGAGGATGTCGGCGCCGAATGCCGCGCCGGGCGCGGTGAGTACGGCTGCCGCGCCGAGGACGGCGGCGCCGAGGCCGCAGGCCAGCCGGGTGCGGGTGCGGGTACGCAAGGGATTGCCTCCGTGGGGAGAGGAAGTACCGCTGGTGCGATGGGCTTTGACACGGTGGCCACGCGTCCGCCGGGGAACCTACGCGGCCGCGTCAACCGCCGTCAATAGGTCTGGACCAATCCATGCCGGAGCTTGACGGTCCCCGGGCCGGGACACGGCTCCGCCCCGTCACCTGCGGGTGACGGGGCGGAGGGAGCGGTCGGCGGATCGGCCGGTCGGGCCGGTCAGTCCTCGTCCAGGGGGCGCGCGACGACCCCGAGCGGCGGGTCCTGGCCGCCGCCGGTGGGCAGCACCCGCACCTCCAGCCGGTCGCTGATCTCGGCCTGGACGATGCCCGTGGCGTCCTCGTAGAGCGGATGGCCGCCCGGGCCGGTCCGGCCGGTCCGGGCCACCTCGACCACGTCCGGGGCCCCGGTGCCCTCCGGGCCCTCGGGGAACACCAGCTCGTACCTCCGAGGCATGCCGACTCCTCTCGGTCCGGAACCCGACCCGCGTGGTTCGATTCTCCCACCGGCCGCCCGGTCGCGCTCCGGTCAGACGGCCGCGGGACCGCCCAGCATCGCGGAGGCCCGCTGGAACGGGCTGAGGGACCTTGCGGGCGCGGCCGGCCGGGGCAGGCCCCGGCAGGTGAAACCGAGCCGGGCCATCGCCCGGAGCACTTCGGCGGAGCTGAAGTCGCGGCGGTCCTGCCGGGTGATCACCTCGCCCACCTGCTTCACCGGATAGGTGCGGCGGCCGATGATCACGGACTCGCCGGTGACCTCCTCGGGCTTGACGCCCTTCATCGATTCCAGGACCCCGCTCTTGGTGAGGTCGAACGGGAAACGGGCGATGACACAGCGCATGAGGCCTCACAGGG
Organism: Streptomyces sp. NPDC033845; assembly: GCF_055576225.1. NCBI lineage: Bacteria > Bacillati > Actinomycetota > Actinomycetes > Kitasatosporales > Streptomycetaceae > Streptomyces > Streptomyces sp. NPDC033845. The sequence goes on from NZ_JBVIRI010000008.1 coordinate 329,959, forward strand.
GCAAGGAGGGGAACGGTCCTCGGACGGCGGGGACTGGGGGTGACGACATCCCCCGGAGGGTGTCGTCAGCCCCCTAGGCAGCCGCGTCGTAGGTGCGGCGGGTGGCGCGCCGGGCGGCGGAGGCGGCGCTGCGCTTCCCGCGCGAGGAGGAGCCGCGCTTGGCCGGCTCGCGCGGCGGTGCGGTGATCTTCACGGGGATGCCCGAGGGGGTCCGGGCGCCGGTGATGCGGTGCAGTTCCTCGTCGCCGGAGCGGACCTGGGTGGTCCGGGGCACGATCCCCGCGGCGGCCATCAGACGGGTCATGTCGCGGCGCTGGTTGGGGGTGACCAGGGTGACGACGCTGCCGGACTCGCCGGCCCGCGCGGTGCGTCCGCCGCGGTGCAGGTAGTCCTTGTGGTCGGTCGGCGGGTCCACGTTGACCACCAGTTCGAGGTTGTCCACGTGGATGCCCCGGGCGGCGACGTTGGTGGCGACCAGCACGGTCACATGGCCGGTCTTGAACTGGCTCAGGGTCCGGGTGCGCTGCGGCTGCGACTTGCCGCCGTGCAGGGCTGCGGCGCGCACTCCGCTGTCCAGCAGGTCCTGGGTGAGGCGGTCCACGGCGTGCTTGGTGTCCAGGAACATGATCACGCGGCCTTCACGGGCGGCGATCTCCGTGGTCGTCCGGTGCTTGTCGGCGCCCTGGACGTGCAGGACGTGGTGCTCCATGGTGGTGACCGCGCCGGCGGAGGGGTCCACGGAGTGCACGACCGGGTCGCTCAGGTAGCGGCGGACCAGCAGGTCGACGTTGCGGTCCAGGGTGGCGGAGAACAACATCCGCTGGCCGTCGGGCCGGACCTGGTCGAGCAGTGCGGTGACCTGCGGCATGAAGCCCATGTCGGCCATCTGGTCGGCCTCGTCCAGGACGGTGATGCCGACCTGGTCGAGGGCGCAGTCGCCGCGGTCGATGAGGTCCTTGAGCCGGCCCGGGGTGGCCACGACCACCTCGGCACCGCCGCGCAGCGCGGAGGCCTGGCGTCCGATGGGCATGCCGCCGACGACGGTGGCCAGGCGCAGCTTCACGGAGCGGGCGTAGGGGGTGAGGGCGTCGGTGACCTGCTGGGCCAGCTCCCGGGTCGGGACCAGGATCAGGGACAGCGGACGACGGGCCTCGGCACGTCGTCCGGCGGTGCGGGCCAGCAGCGCCAGACCGAAGGCGAGGGTCTTGCCGGAGCCGGTGCGGCCGCGGCCGAGGACATCGCGGCCGGCGAGGGAGTTAGGAAGCGTGGCGCCCTGGATCGGGAAGGGGACGGTGACACCCTGTCGGCCGAGCTCGGCGAGCAGCTGCTCGGGCATGTCCAGGTCCGCGAACGCCTCCACGGAGGGCAGCGGCGGAGTGATGGTCTCGGGGAGGGCGAATTCGCCCTGCGCGGCGGAGGGCCGGCGGCCGTATCCACCGGAGCGGCCCTGGCCGCCCGAGCGGCTGGGGGCGGCGGAACCGAAGCGGCTGCCACGGCCGGAGCCGAAGGCGGGGGCGCCACCGGTGCGGGCGCGGGTGCGGGTTGAGCGGTTGTTCGTGCGAGTGGGGTTCATTCAGAACCTTCCTTGATGCGGCACGCGTCAAGGAATTCCGCGGCGGAGGTGCGGCGCGGGAATCTCTGGAACGGGCCGGGAGAATGGGAAAGAAAGCGGATCCGGCCCGCGGAAGTTCCGGATGTGTTCATCGACGAGAGGTCGGCGGGGGGACGGGGCGTCCGCAGGTCTGGTCACTGCGGGCGACACCTGCAGCTGGGGCTGTACACCGGGCCGGCCAAGCACGGCACCGGGTCGCCGCGATGATGTCCCGTCCGGAATCGCCCGGAGCGTTGCGGGAACCATGACTGCAACTGAGATCGACAGTAGCACGCCGGGGCGAAAGCCCCGTCGGGACGGCGCCGGGGAATTCGGTTGCCCCGGGGCGGACGGCGCCGCGAGCATGGCGGGCGTGCCCGCTCCGCCCCCGGCCGAAGGAAGTCCGTCACCCATGCACGACACGAGCCGGTTCGGCAGGGCGGCGGCCGAATGGGCCGCCGGCAGCGCGGAGGCCGGGAGGTCCGCCCGGGAACTGGCCCCCGGGGTCGGCACCGCCGTCCTGGTCGAGGGGGTCAGCGATGTGGCCGCCGTCGAGGCGCTGGCCGCCCTCGAAGGCCGTGACCTGGACGGCGAGGGCATCGCGGTCGTGTCCCTGGGCGGCGCGATGAGCGTCGGCCGGTTCGTGGAGCTGCTGGGCCCGCAGGGCCTGGGACTGCGGCTGGCGGGACTGTGCGACGCCCGCGAGGAACCGTTCTTCCGGCGCGGACTGGCCAGGGCGGGCCTCGGATTCGGCGCCTTCCACGTCTGCGAAGCCGACCTGGAGGACGAACTGATCCGCGCGCTGGGCGCCGACTCGGTGCAGGAGGTCGTCGCCGAACAGGGCGAGCTGCGCGCGTTCCGCACGTTCCAGAAGCAGCCGGCCCAGCGGGGGCGGACCGTGGAACAGCAGCTGCGCCGCTTCCTGGGCACCCACGCCGGCCGGAAGGCCCAGTACGCCCGCGCCCTGGTGGAGCGGCTCGGCGCGGCCGGGGTCCCCCGCCCGCTGGGGCTGCTGCTGCCGCCGCCGGAAGCCGCCTGACGGCACCCGACGAACCCCGGGGGTCCGCTACTGCCCGAAGTCGGGCAGGATCAGCGAGCCGTCCTCGGCGAGGGTGAAACCGGGGTTGTGGGCGATCTCCCAGGGGTGCCCGTCGGGGTCGGTGAACACCCCCGAGTAGAAGCCGATCGCGTTCACCGCGGCGGGCCGGGTGACGGTGCCGCCGGCCCGGGCCGCGGTGTCGAGGAGGGAGTCGACCTCGGCGTCCGTACGGACGTTGTGGGCCAGCGCGATCCCGCCGAAGCCGGCCGCCGGGGCGTCCGGGAGGCCGCAGTCCGCCGCCAGTTTCCCGCGGTCCCACAGCACCAGGGCCAGACCGCCCGCCTGGTGGAAGACGGTCTCCTCCACCTCGGTGCCCCGCCAGCCCAGCGCCTCGTAGAAGGCCCTGGCACGGGCGAGGTCGGTGACGCCGAGGGTGACCAGACTGATCCGCTGCTCCATCCGGACACGGTACCCCCGTACCGGCGACGGCACGGGGTGTCACGGCCGGGATCCGGGGCAGGCGCGCCCTGCGGGCGTACCACGGCCCGTGGAAGCGGGGCCGGCAGGTCCGGCAGGAACCGCAGCGCAGGAACCGCAGCAGAGGAGGCATCCATGACCGCCTACGTGATCACCGTGCCCGGTACGTTCCTCACCGAGGTGCCGGCCGGTGTCCGGGACGAGCTGGCACGGCGGCTGCGCCGGGCGGACCCGGCCCGGTCGGACGTGGACGAGGTCGAGGAGCTGGACCTGCTCACCGTCAACGAGGACGGCACCTTCTGTCTGCGCCTGGCGGTGGAGGCACCGGACCGGGCCCGGGCGGAGGACAGCGCGCTCGGGATCGCGGCCTCGGCGCTGGCCGGAGCGGGTGTAGCGGAGGCGGACGCGCCGCTGGGGCCCCCGGTGGTAACCGGCCAGGTGGCCGCCGACCCCGAGACGGCCGGCTGACCGACCGGCCACGAGCCGGACCCCCGGCCGCAGGACCCGGCCATCCGGCTGCCGGGCGGGCCCGGCCACCCGGCCGCCGACCCCAACACCGACCAGGGCTTCGGCCGCCGGCCCGGACCCCGCTCTCAGACCCGGGCGGGGCCCGGGTCCGCCGGGGTTCCGCCCGCCGGCCCGATGGCCGGGTCGGGGTCCGCGTCCAGGGCGCGGGAGATCCGTTCCGCCAGGTCGCGGTATTCGGCCTCGGCCTCGCGGAGCGCCGCCACCGCCCGGGCGCTGCGGTCCGCCGGGGCCTTCGCCCCGCGCGTCCGGTCCGCGGCCGCGGTCCGCAGCATGGCGGCGAACCCGGCGGCCAGGGCCTCGGCCGGGTCGGCGCCGCGTTCCTCCGCCTGCCGGAGGGCCCGGGCCCGGACCTCGTCGTCGAAGTAGCCGCGCAGCCCCAGCATCCAGTCCTGGATGCTGGTCACCCGGTGGACCAGGCGCTGCTCCGGCCCGGCGTGCCAGGGCAGCCGGAACCGCACCGCACCGCCCGTCCCGGTGGGGGCGGGCCGGACCACCCGTCGCAGGGTGCCCAGCGCCCGGTAGGTCCGCCAGGGCCGCCAGAACCCCTCGATGAAGGGCGGGCCGATCAGCGGGATGAGGAAGCCCGCCGTGGCGAGGAAGGCGACGAAGGAGATGAAGGGGGCGACGCCCTCGTTGAGCAGCGCCGAGTGGGTCAGCACCCCGGTGAGTTTGACCAGGCCGAAGACCAGGTTCATGCCGAAGCCCACGACCAGGATCACCAGTCCGACGCGCAGGCAGACGACCTTCGTGGGGGCCGGGGCGGTGCGGGCCTCCTCCCCGATCTCCAGGGCCCACCGGCAGGACAGCACCATGGCGGCGGCCGCGGCCACGCTGTGCGCGAGCAGGTAGACCACGATCATCTCGCGGATGTACGGGGTGGCCGAGTAGTAGGTGTCGAAGTCGCGGAGCCGCTCCACCGGCGCCTCGCCCAGCAGGAACAGGACCACGACCAGGGCCATCGCCAGCCCGTACGCGGCCATCCAGGCGCGGGCCCGGCGGCGGCCGCGCGCCCGGTCGCGGGAGTCGGCCCGCCAGTTCTCCATCAGCACCAGACAGCTGCAGGCGTAGCCGCAGACGATGCAGTAGACCAGCGGGGCGGAGAAGTTGCTCACCCCGGTGAGCCGGTTCACCACCGTGATGGTGGGCGGTGCGGAGAAGAAGAAGCAGGCGCAGCCGAGCAGCAGCACCGCGTTGACGGTGCGGACCATGGGGGTGCGCCAGCCCCGGAGCAGGGCGGGGAACTTCGCGACCAGGGTGAGGGCCAACGCGCCGGCGGGGACGTAGAAGTTGACGCTCGTGTCCATCCCAGCCCTCCCGCGATGCCCGGATACGGCACCCGCCCCCCACGGACCACGAGCCTAACGGCCGGTCACCCGGTGATCAACAAGAGTGACGGCCGGGCCGGGGGCGGGGCTTTGGTCCCAAAAATCGCGGCAAAGACGGGGTTTCGGGTTGGTGAAGGGGCGGTGCCGCGTCTGCGCACGAGCCCCCGGGACTTTCTGCCCTACCCCCACGAAGGGCGCGGAACGGATGAAACCGGACGCGCCGGATCCCCCTCCTCAGCAGTGCACCGCGGGAATCGCGCGGTCCTGCAAGGAGGAACACACCATGCGCAAGGCGCTCACCCTCTCGGCCGTGGCCGTCGTCGCCTCGATCGGTCTGGCGGCCCCGGCGAACGCGTTCGCCGCCGACTCGGCCCCGACCCCGGCACCGGCTCCGACCGACACCCCGTCCGTCGTGCTGACCGACACCACCCCGGGCGACACCACCCCGGCCGACACCGGCACCGACACCACCCCGGCCGTCACCCCCGTCGCCACGCCCTCCCCCACCACCCCGGCCGTCGACGACTCCACCGCGGCCCCCGTGGTGACCGTCACCTCCTCCCCGGCGGACCCGACCGGCTACGCGGCGGGCGACCAGGTGACCTTCCAGGTCTCCACCAGCGGCGACGCGCGGGTCACGGCCGCCTCCGACGCCCTCACCGGCATCAGCGTGTCCGGTTCCGGCAGCAGCTACACCGGTACCGGCACCGTCAAGGCGGGCTGGGGCATCGGCACCGCCAAACTGACCGTCACCGCCGACTACGGCGACACCGGGGCCCAGGGCACTGCCGCCTTCTCCGTGAACACCGGCACCAAGCCCGACCCGAAGCCGGACCCCGAGCCCGTCTCCGCCTCCATGCACCTGTCCGCGGACTCCGGCCGGGCCGGCGACCGGATCGGCATCGAGATCCGGGCGAAGGGCCTCGAAGGCGACGCCTACGTCCGCTCCGACGCCTTCGGCGGCCGCGTCGACCTGGTCCAGGACCGCGGCAACCCCGGCGTGTGGCACGGCCGGGCCACCGTCTCCGGCAAGGTCGCGGACCACGGCTACTACGGGGTGAGCGGATACGTCGGCTCCGAGCAGATCGGGCAGGCCAAGTTCACCGTCACGGAGAAGCCGGTCACCCCGCCGCTGCCGGGCCGCTCGACCCTGGCCGTCCACCCGGGCGGCGGCAAGACCGGCGACAAGGTCGACATCGCGCTGACCGGCACCGGCAGCCCCAACAGCGTCTACACCGCCAGCTCGACGGCCTTCGGCGGCAACGTCCGGCTGACCCTGGGCAAGGACGGCAAGTGGCACGGCACCGCGACCGTGGCCCACGTCCGGGCGGGCACCTACCGGGTGAGCGTGAACTCCGGCGCCGACCCGGTCACCTTCAAGGTCTCCGCGAGCTCCGTCACCCCGGTCAAGCCGGTGGTCCCGGTCAAGCCGGTCGGCCCCTCCGAGTACCGGACCCCCAAGGGCTCGGTGAACACCGGCATGGCCCCGGCCGCCGGCTGACCATACGACCGGTGCCGCGCGGGTCAGGCGGGCGCCGGAGCCGAGTCCCGGTCCGGATCAGGACCGGAGTCCGGCTCCGGCGCCGGGCCGGGCCCGCCGGCCTCCCGGCGGCGGCGGGCGTCGGGGTCCGTCCGCGCGTCGTACACCACCAGGGCGGGCAGCAGCACGGCCAGCGCCGCGACCGAGGCCACACAGGCCAGGCCGCCGCTCCAGAACGCCGTACGGGTGCCCGTCCAGCCCGCCGCCCAGCCGGCCCGGACCTGCCCCAGCTGCGGCCCCACGCTGTACGAGAGCACCTCGATGCCCGCCAGCCGGCCGCGCAACCCCTCCGGAATCGTCTGGTTCCAGATCGTCGACCGGCCCAGTCCGCTGAGCATATCCCCGGCCCCGGCCACCGCAAGGCACAGCAGCACCAGCCAGATGTCCGTGAACCAGCCGGCCGAGGCCACCGCCAGCCCCCACACCGTCGCCCCGCCCACCACCAGCAGGCCGTGCCGGTGCACCCGGGAGGTCCAGCCGCTGGTCAGCCCGAGGACCAGCGAGCCCACCGAACCCGCCGCGTACATCAGACCCAGCGCCCAGGGGGCGTCCAGCTCGTCCGCCAGGAACGGGAAGATCACGTTCGGGAAGGCGAAGAACATCGCGGCCAGGTCCACCGCGTAGGTGCCCAGCAGCACCGGCCGGCTCCAGGCGTACCGGGCGCCCTCCGCGATGCCCCGCAGCGACGGCCGCTCCGCGTCCCGGGCCGGCGGGGCCGGGCTCAGCCGCAGACACAGCAGCACCGAGGTCGCGAACCCGGCCACCGTCACCGCGTACGCCGGGGCATGCCCGGCATAGGCCACCACCAGTCCGGCCAGCGAGGGGCCGGCGATCGCACCGATCTGGTACCGGAGCGCGCCCAGCGCCGCCGCGGCGGTCAGCTGGTCGTGCGGCACGATCCGGGCGGTCAGCGAGTCCAGCGCCGGGCGCTGGAGGCCGGTGAGCGCGGACACGCCGGCGGCCACCACGTAGAGGGGCCACAGCATCGGCTCCGGGAGCAGTGCGTTCACCAGCAGCACCGCGGCGAGGAGCCCCAGTCCGGCCTCGGTCCACAGGATCATCCGGCGGCGGTCCACGGCGTCCGCGAGGGCGCCGCCGTACAGCCCGAAGACCACCAGCGGAACCAGCTCCACCGCGCCCATCGCGCCGACGGCCAGGGGCGAACCGGTGAGGTCCTTGATCTGGAGCGGCAGGGCGATCATCGCCATGAAGCTGCCGAAGAACGTCACCGTGCCCTGGTAGAACAACAGCCGGAAGTCGCGGCTGGAGCGCCAGGGGGCGGTGTCGGGGAGGATCGAGGCCAGGCGGGATCGGGTCTTGCTCACAACCGCGAATCGTGCGCTCGCGGCGGTGTTCGGGGCAAACGGTTTTTTCCGGTCAGGAGCCGTCGCCCCGCTCGCCCGGCTCGGAGCGGTCCCGGGCCATCCTCCGCTCCTGGAGCCTCCTCAGGTCCTCCGGGGTCTTCCCGGGCACCGGCCTGCTGGCGTCCGGGTGCACCGGGTCCGGACCGGGACGGTCGCGGACCTGCTCCTCGCGCCCGATCCCGGGCCGCTGCCGCTCGGCCCCCATGCCCGGCTCCTGCTCTTCGGCCTTCCGCCCCGTCGTACCGTCCATCACAGCGGCTCCCCTCGGTCGGGCGCTTCACCACGGGTCCGCGCACGGATCCGCGCGGACCGGGTGCGCCTACCCCGTGACCGGCGGTCCATCCCCGCCGGCCCGCGCCCGGCGGGGCCGCACCTTGTTACCGGGTGGTAGCCAGCAGGTGGGGCGGGACGGTAGCGTCGGCGGTCGAGAAGGGGAGTGCCATGCCTCGTACGTTCACGGTGTCCGACAGCATCGTCGTCCACGCCCGTCCCGAGCTCGTCTACCGGCGGGTCTCCGACCCCGCCCTGATGGGCGGCTGGAGCCCGGAGAACCTCGGCGCCACCGTCCACGGCGACGGGGAGGCCCGCGTGGGGACGGTGTTCGACGGGCGGAACAAGCGGGGCGCCTTCCGCTGGACGACCCGGTGCACGGTGACCGCGGCCGACCCGGAGCGGCTGTTCCGGTTCCGGGTGCACGCCATCGGGGTACGGCGGCCGCGGCTGCCCGGTCCGATCGCCACCTGGGAGTACCGCTTCGAGGAGGTCCCCGAGGGCACCCTGGTGACCGAGACCTGGACCGACGACCGGCGGGGCTGGCCGGACCCGGTGGCCCAGGTCTTCGACCGGGTCGCCACCGGGGGCCGCACCTTCGCCGACTTCCAGCGCGGGAACATCCGCGTGACCCTGCGCAACCTCAAGAGGGCCCTGGAAGCCGAGCCCGACGGCGCCTGACACGTCCGCGCCACGGGGGTGGCGGGGGTCGGCCGTCGGGGTTCCGCTGCCCGGGGGCGGCGGTCCGAGCGCCGCAGCCGGGGGTCCCGGGCGGGCGGCGGCATCCCGCTGGAACGCCGCCGGCCGCCCGGTCGCCGCGCGGAACCCGTGCGACGATCCCACGCTGCCCACCGGCCGTGGCCGCGCGATGCGAGGGGGGACACACACCGCACGGCCGGGCCTCGGGGGTGGCGGGAACTCCCGTGGTCCGTCTCCGCGGGGCCCGCCTGAATTCGCGTATGGCCGGGTTCCGGCCTCGTAAACGGCTCTCTGCCAAAGATTTCTGAGCGGGGGTCAGCGCGGCGGCCGCTGCGTAACGTCACCTCGTATGGCCCTCTTACGTGGCGCGGCCCTGGCCGCCACCCTGCTCGGCGCCGTCGGCGCCCTTCTGACCCCCCTGTCCGCGCAGGCCGCGGCCCCTCCCCCGCCGACCACCGGCGCGCACGCGGGGGCCGGCTGCCGGACCGATCCCGGGGTCCGACCGGACCCGGAGCAGGCCCGGCTGGCGGACCCGCGGGCCACCGCCTTCCCGCTCCGGGCGGCCCTCGGCGAGTACGTCCGCCGCTTCCCGGCCGCCCTCTGCTCCACCCGGAACGCGGCGGAGGCCGGCCGGCTGCTCGATTCCTGGGGCACCGCCCTGTGGCAGGCGGCCGTGGACCGGGCCCAGGGCCGCCGCCCCGGCGGGGACCTGGCCGCCGCCGACGACCGGCCGCTGTACTGGGCCCGGCTGGCCATGACCCTCGAACTGGCCAGGTGGCAGCCGGAGTTCACCGTGGACCGGTCCGCCCTGCGGACCCGCTTCGAGGACGCCTCCCGCGGTCTGAAGGACAACGCCTTCCGCGGCACTCCGGGGGTCCGCCGGGTGTTCGTCAGCGGTTTCGACCCCTTCGGGCTCGACGCCGAGCCCCGGCGGGCCAATCCCTCCGGCTCGGCGGCCCTCCAGCTCAACGGCCGCCGGCTGACCCTGTCCGACGGCACCGTCGCCGAGTTCCGTGCCGTGGTCCTCCCCGTGCGGTACGGGGACTTCGACGCCGGCATCGTGGAGCGCGCCTACCGGCCCGCGCTCACCCCCGGCCCGCTCGCCGCCCACACCATCACCAGCATCAGCCAGGGCTATCCGGGCCTGTTCACCCTGGAGGCCTGGGCGGGCCGGTCCCGGTCGGCCGACCCCTACCCGGACAACACCGGCGCCCTCTCGGGCGGCACCCGGCAGGCCCCGGTGACCGCCCCGGGCCTGGGGCCCGGCGCCGAGTTCCTGCGCACCACCCTGCCGACCGGGCCGATGACCGCCGTGCAGAGCCCCTTCCCGGTCCGGCTGAACACCGCGGTGACCGAGATCCCGGCCGGCGGACTGCTGCCGGTGGACCGGCCGGACGGGCCGACGGCCGGGTCCCGGGCGGTGGCCGGCGGGGGCGGCGGCTACCTCTCCAACGAGGTCGCCTACCGCTCCAACCGGCTGCGGCTGGAACTCGGCCGCACCGTCCCCGGCGGCCATCTGCACACCCCGGTGCTCACCGGGCTGCCCGCCGACCCGGCGGCCCTGACCGGCGCGGAGTTCGAGGCCAACGAGCTGGCGATCACCGACCAGGTCCGGGAGATCCTGCGGCACTCCACCGGCTGACCCGCCCGGCGGGGGCCGGACCCCACACCACCCGGACCCCACACCACCCGGACCCGACATCATCGGGCACGGGATGTCGGGTCCGGCCCCCCGGCCGCGGCCTAGCGTGGTGCCCGTACAGGAGCACAGGAAGAGGACGGGAAGGGAGCCGCGGGTGCTGGAGCGTCTCAACCAGGCCATGGAACGCGTCGAGCAGGGGCTCGACGGTCCGCTGGACGTGGCCGAGCTGGCGCGCACCGCCGCGACCTCGGAGTACCACCTGCGCCGGATGTTCTCGGCGCTGGCGGGCATGCCGCTGTCGGAGTACGTCCGGCGCCGCCGGCTGACCGTCGCGGGCGCCGAGGTGCTCGCCGGCCGGGAGCCGCTGCTGGACATCGCGGTGCGCTACGGATACGGGTCCGGCGAGGCCTTCGCCCGGGCGTTCCGGGCCATGCACGGGGTCGGCCCGGGCGAGGCCCGGCGGTCCGGGGCCGCGCTGGTCTCGCAGGCCCGGCTCTCCTTCCGCCTCACCGTCGAAGGGAGCAACAGCATGCGCTACCGGGTCACCGACCGGGCCGAGTTCACCGTCACCGGGTACAAGGCCCGTGTCCCGCTGGTCCACACGGGACCGAACCAGGCCATCATCGATTTCGTCCGGGGCATCGGGGCACCCGCCCTGGAGCGGCTGGGGAAGCTGTCGGACCAGGAACCGGAGGGGATGCTCGCGGTCTGCGACGACCTCGATCCGAGCCGGGCCGAGGGCACCGAACTCGACTACTACCAGGGCGTGGTCACCTCCGCCCCGGCCCCCGAGGGCACCACCGTGCTGGTGGTCCCGGCCGGCGGCTGGGCGGTGTTCACCACCTCCGGACCGGTGCCGGAGGCCATCCAGTACCTGTGGCGGGACGTGTTCACCGAATGGTTCCCCTCCAACCCCTACCGGAGCCGCCCCGGCCCCGAGATCCTGCGGGTCCGCACCTCCCCGGACGGCACCCGGGCCGAGGCCGAACTGTGGCTGCCCGTCGAGCGGGAGCAGGGCTGAGCCCGGCCGCCGGCCGGGGCCGCGCCGGGATGCCGTACCTTGCCGTACGGCTGACCCGGCGCCGGCGGCGGGACGGAACCCCGCGCACGGTCCGGGGCCGGGAGCCGACCGATCGAGAAGGAGCCTTCCTTGGACCTCGACCACACCCCCGCGCAGCTCGCCGACGAGGCGGCGGAGAAACTGGGTTCCCTCAACCAGGTGACCCTCGACCTCGACGCCTATGCCGGTCCGGCGGAGATCGCGGAGACGGCGGCGGCCCTGCTGCGGCTCGTCGAGCACCTTCCGCAGGCCCTCCAGCAGGCCGTGGTGGCCCTCGGCACCCAGGCCAACGAGGGGCGGGTGGCCACCGGTGACGGAACCGGGCCGGACGAGCGGGTCCGGGAGTCGTCCGACCTGCTCGGCGTGGCCGCGGACCGCGCCTCGGTCCTCGCCACCGCCCTCCGCTCCGCCGTGGAGCCGCTCTCCCTCCTCCGCCGCCCCGAGGACGAGGACACCGCCCCGGCGGGATGACCGCCGCCCGCCGCACCCGCCCTCGCCACCCGCCCGCCCGAGCTGCGGCGGCCGGTGCGGCGGGGTATCAAGGAGGCTGACGGCGAGCCGTGGGGAGGCGGTCGCCACCCCACGGCTGAGGAGTCCGTCTCGTGGAATTCGGGAAGTCGGTGGAGTTCGAGGTCAACGGCGTCCGGCACAGCGTGGACGTGGGCGAGGACCCGGCCGCCGTGGAGGTGGTCCGAGACCGGCTCGGGCTGACCGGCACCAAACTCGTCTGCGGCGGCGGGGTCTGCGGGGCCTGCACCGTCCAGGTCGACGGCGAGCCCCGGCTGTCCTGTCTGACCCCGGCCGTCCTGCTGGCCGGGAAGCGGGTCACCACCGTCGAGGGCCTGTCCGGCCATCCGGTGGCCCGGGCCTTCGCCGCCGAGGACGCCCTCCAGTGCGGCTACTGCACCCCCGGCTTCGTGGTCGAGGCGGTGGCCTTCTTCGAACGCTGGCGGGCCGAACACGGTCGCACCCGCCCCGGCCAGCACCAGGTCGCGGAGGCCCTGGCCGGGCATCTGTGCCGCTGCGGGGCGTACCCGGGGATCCACCAGGCGGTGGCGGCCGCCTGCGCGGGCGCGTACGACACGGTGCCGGCGGAGGACGGGCCGGCACCGGCCCCGCCGCGGGTGGAGGCCCCCGAGAAGGTCGACGGATCGGCCCGGTACACCACGGACCTGCGCCCCGACGGGCTGCTGGAGGGCGTGATCATCCGCTCGCCGCACGCCCACGCCTTCGTCCGGGTGCTGCCCACCGGGGGACAGCCGATGGTGTCGCTGCTCCCGCCCGACGGGGTGGTCCGGTACGTGGGCCAGCCGGTGGCCGCGGTCGCCGGAGCGGACCGGGCGGCCGCCCTGGCCGCAGCGGCACGGATCACCGTGGACTACGAGGTCCGCCCGGCCGCCCTGGACGCGGGCGCCGCCCGGGACGACGGCGGCCCGCTGGTCTACCCGGACAAAGCCGCCCGGAAGCGGGCACCGGGCTCCGGCGAGGCCCCCCAGCTGCTGCCGGCCCGCTGGCGCGGCAATCTGCGCGGCCCGTCCGCGATGAGCCGGCGGCCCGCCACGGCCGTACGCCGGATCACCGAGGCCCGCGAACGGCATCCGGAACGCGTGGTGGAGGGGGTGTTCACCACCGCCGCCCAGACCCACACCCCCCTGGAACCGCACGGCTGTCTGGCCCGCTGGGTCGACGGCACCCTCCGCCTTCAGGTGTCCACGCAGTCCGTGAAACGGGTGGCCGAGCTGGCCGCCGAACGCTTCGGGCTGGCCCCCGGCCAGGTGGTCGCCGAGGCCGTGCACGTGGGCGGCGGCTTCGGCTGCAAGATGGGCCTGACCACCGATGTGATCGCCGCCGCCGAGCTGGCCCGGCTGCACGGGGCCCCGGTGCGGGTGGTGCTGGAGCGGGACGAGGAGCTCGTGGACGGCGGCTACCGGCCCGGCACCCGGATCCGGCTGGCGATGGCCGCGGACGCCGACGGCGGCCTCGGCGCCTTCGCCATGGACGCCGACACCGACGGCGGGGTCGCCGTCGGCGGGACCGTGGCGGCCCTGGCCCGGTTCATGTACGGCAGGGCCCCGCGCCGGCTCCGCGACTTCGACACCCTCACCCACCGGCCGCCGGGCGCCCCCTTCCGGGGGCCGGGCGGACCCACCATGTGCTGGGCCCTGGAGCAGGCCGTGGACGAGATGGCCCGCCGGCTCGGCCGGGACCCGATCGAACTGCGCCGCCGCTGGGACGGCAACCCCAAGCGGCACGCCCTGTACGACTGGGCCGCGGCCCTGCCCGTCTGGTCCGGCCCGCGCGGCGGGGACGGGCGCTTCCGGCGCGGTGTCGGGGTCGCGGCCGCCAACTGGCTGTACTTCCTGGACCCCGCCACCGAGGTGGAACTGACCGTGGAGGACGGTGCGGTGGTGGCCCGCTGCGCCGTCCAGGACATGGGGACCGGCTCCCGGACCGTGCTGCGCCGGGCCGTCGCCGAAGGCCTGGGCGTGCCCGTCGACCGGGTGCGTGCCGAGATCGGCCGGAGCGACACCGTGCACGGCCCGACCTCCGGCGGCAGCCGCACCACCCCGTCCCTGGTGCCCGCCGCGGCGGACGCGGCCGCCCGGCTGCGCCGGGCCCTCGGCGGCGGTGACATCACGGCCCGGCTGGACTCCTCGCACGGGGTCCGGGTGACCGGGCGGCGGCCCCGCGACCGCCGGGGGTTCGTCACCCCCTTCCCGCTGGCCGGGCTCGCCATCGGCCGGGGGTTCACCGGATCGGTGCAGGTCGCCGAGGTGGAGGTGGACACCCGGCTGGGCCGGATCCGCCCGCTGCGGGTGTGGAGCGGCATCGCCGCCGGCCGGATCCACGAGGACCGGCCGGCCCGCGGCCAGTGCGAGGGCGCCGTCATCCAGGGCATCGGCTACGCCCTGTACGAGGAGCGGCGCGGCGATCCGCTGACCGGCCGGGTGCTGACCGAGAACCTGGAGGACTACCGCCTCCCCGGTATCGGCGACACCCCGGAGATCACCGTGCACTTCCATCAGGAGGGCTTCGGGCACGTGCCCGGCGGCGGGGTCGGCCTCGGTGAGATCGCCACCCTGCCCACCGCGGCCTGCCTGGCCAACGCGGTCCGTGACGCGACCGGCTGGCGTCCGTACGACATGCCGATCCGGCCGGACCGGCTGCTGAAGGGACTGGGCGCGTGAGCCGCGAACCCGTACTGGCCGACCTGTCGGCCGCCGTGCTGGCCCGGGGCGGGGAACTTCGGGCGGGCGGCACCGACACCGGGGCCCGGCAGCGCAGCGGTGTCTCCCCCGGCCCGTTCACCGACCTCGACGGGGCCGGCCATCTGCGCGGTGCCTCGCCGCTGCCCGGCGGCGGGCTGCGGATCGGCGCCCTGACCACCCTCGCCGCGCTGGCCGCGGATCCGCGGGTGCGGGACGGCTGGCCGGGGCTGGCGGCGGCCGCCGGGGCCGCGGCCACCCCGCAGGTGCGGGCGGCCGGGACCCTGGGCGGCAACCTGCTCCAGCGGAACCGCTGCTGGTACTACCGCAATCCGGCGGTGGACTGCCTGCAGAAGGGCGGTGACGGCTGCCCGGCCCGGGCCGGCGACCACCACTTCGGCACGGTCGCCGGGGACTGCGCCTGTGTGGCCCCGCACCCGTCCACCCTGGGCATGGCGCTGCTCGCGTACGAGGCGGAGGCGGAGGTCCACGGCGAGTCCCCGCGCCCGGTGGCCGCGCTCTACGGGGACGGGGACCTGCTCGGACACCGCGACCACCTGCTGGCGCCGGACCGTGTGCTGACCGGGGTCCGGCTGCCCGCGCCGCTGCCCGGGGAGCGGGCCGCCTACCACCGGGCCACCAGCCGTGCGCACGCCGAGTGGCCGCTGGTGGAGGCCGTCGCCCGGCTGGTCCTCGACGGGGGCACCGTGGTGTACGCGGCGGTGGCGGCCGGCGGGGTGGCCCGGGTCCCGTTGCGGCTGCCGGAGGTGGCGGCCGCGCTGACCGGCCGGGAGGCCTCCCCGGAGGTGCTCGCCGGGGCGGCGGCGACGGTGCTGGCCCGCTGCCGGCCGCTGCCGGGGACCGGCTACAAGGCCCCGCTGTTCCGGGACACCGTCCTGGAGGTCCTGGAGCGGGCCGCCGGACCGGCCGTGGCGGGCCCAGGGGGTGCGGGGGGCGGGGGGCTGCTCTAGCGTCGGAAGGGGGAGTCCCTCTTCCCGGAGAGCAGGTGCGTCCCATGCGCACGTCGACCCGCCTCGCCGGTGCCCTCACCGGTCTGACGCTGATGCTCGGCGGCCTCGGCGGGGTCGCCCTGGCCGCACCGGCCGCCCTCGCCGCGGCCGCGCCGGCCGCCCCGGCCGACATCCCCGCCTGCGTGAAGATGGTCGAGCAGACCGGGGTGGCGGTCACCGACACCGTCCGGACGGCCTGCTACCACGGGGTGGTCAGTGACCTGGGCGGCTGTGTGAGCGCGCTGACCACGGCCGGGGTGCCGGGCGGCGCCGCGAACGGCGCCTGCCGGGCGGCGGCCCAGGAGCCGCGCTAGCCGGCTCGGGCCGGAAGCGGCGGTGCCCGCCCGGCCGGTGGGGCCGGCCGGGCGGGCTCGCTGTGCGGTGCTGTGCTGTGGGTCCGGTGCGGTGCGGGTCAGCCGGCGAAGCAGAGGGACTGGCCGGTGCCGAAGCCGTAGCAGTCGATGCGGCGCGAGGCGGTGGACTTCAGGCCCGAGTCGTCGGTGACGGTCAGCTCGGCGGTGTAGCTGCGCTGCCCGGCCGGGTAGCGGTGGTTCACGGTCCGGCCGGTGCCGGTGGTGGAGTCGCCGAACTTCCAGGCGTACGAGGCGATGCCGCCGTCGGAGTCGGAGGAGCCGGAGGCGTCGAAGGAGCAGTCCTGGTACCAGCAGGACACCGAGAACGCGGCGGTCGGCGGGGTGCCGGCCGGCGGCTCCACGGTCCCGGCGGTGACCGGCTTGGTGACGGAGTTCTTCCGGCCGGCGTCGTCGGTGACGGTCAGCTTCACGGAGTAGGTGCCGGCCTTGGCGTAGTCGTGCGAGGGCTTGGCCCCGGTGCCGGTGGTGCCGTCCCCGTACTCCCAGGCGTAGGAGGCGATGGCGCCGTCCGGGTCGGAGGAGCCGGAGGCGTCGAAGGAGCAGGTGGCGGCGGTGGTGGAGCACTGGGCGGTGAACTGGGCGACCGGGTCGCCCGGTTCGGCCGGGGCGCCGAGGCCGGTCACGTTCAGCAGCTTGTTGGGCGAGCCCGAGCCGGGGCCGGTCACCTTGCCGGTCTGGGCCCCGTTCACCAGGGCGTCACGGACCTGGGCGGGGGTGGCGTCGGGGTGCGCGGACAGGAATATGGCGGCGGCGCCCGCGGCGTGCGGGGTGGCCATGGAGGTGCCGCTCATGGTCTGGGTCCCGCCGCCCATCTTGGTGGAGACGATGGAGCCGCCGGGCGCGAACAGGTCGAGACAGCTTCCGTAGTTGGAGAAGCTGGAGCGGGCGTCGTTGCTGTCGGTGGAGCCCAGGGTGACCGCGGCGGCGAGCCGGGCGGGGCTGGTGCCGCAGGCGTCCTTGCTGTCGTTGCCGGCCGCGACGGCGACCTGGACGCCGGAGTTGATGACCCCGGCCACCGCGTCGTCGAGGGCCCGGTCGGCGCTGCCGCCCAGGGACATGTTGACGATGGCGGGCTTCTTGGCGTTCCGGGCGATCCAGTCCATGCCGGCGGCGATCTGCTCGGTGCTGCCCGAGCCCTGGCAGTTCAGCACCCGGACGCCGACCAGTTTGACGTTCTTCGCGACGCCGTGGTCCTTGCTGCCGACCGTGCCGGCCACGTGCGTGCCGTGGCCGTGGCAGTCCGCGGAGTCGGCGTCGTTGTCGATGAAGTCGTAGCCGGAGACGGCGCGTCCGCCGAAGCCGCTGTGCTGGGTGTAGAGGCCGGTGTCGGCGATGTAGGCGGTGACCCCGGTGCCGTCCCCCGGGTAGGTGTAGCTGTTGTCCTTGGTGCCGTCGACCCGGTCCAGGCCCCAGGAGGGCGGGCTGGGCTGGGTGCCGACGGCCTTGAACACGGTGTTCGCCTGTACGTACCGGACGCCGGGGGCGGCGGCCAGCCGGCGGGCCTGCTCGGGGGTGGCGGTGAGCGAGAACCCGCGGAAGGCCGCGCTGTACAGCTGACGGACCGCCCCTCCGTGGCGGTCCGTCAGGTCCTTGGCCGCGGTGGCGGTCTCGGCGGTGGCGGCCGCGCGCAGGGAGGGCGCCGCGTCGAGGGCGACGAGGTACTGGCCGGCCACGGCCGTGGCCGAGCCCTCTCCGAGGACCCGGGCCCCATCGGCGGGTGCGGGTGCGCCCATGGCCGGGGCGGTGGCCGCGAGCATGGTCAGGGCGGTGGCGGCGGCGGTGGCCGCTCCCAGCCCCAGGGCGCCGAGCCGGGTGCTTCTTGCTGCACGCTGTGCACGCATCGAGTGCTCCTACTGATCGGGCGGTCGATCTGGTCCGCACCCCGGCGTGGGGGCCGGGGTGCAGGGATCACCCTGGGCCGGGCGGGCGGGCGCGCCAATCCGTAGCCGTATCCGTAGGGGTACCTATTCGGTCGGGTCGGGCGGGGGTTCGGGGAGTTCCGGCAGTTCGGGGATGTGCCGGCGGGAGGGGACGTCGAGCTTGCTGAGGATCCTGGCCACGTGCTGTTCGACGGTGCGGGGCGAGAGGAACAGCAGCCCGGCGATCTCCCGGTTGGTGAGTCCGGTGGCGGCCAGCCGGGCCACCTCGGTCTCGCGGGTGGAGAGCGGGCCGGTGCCCGGGTTGCGGGCGGGCTGGGTGCGGGTGGGGGCTCCGCGCTCGCGCAGTACGCGGCGGCAGCGGGCGGCGTCGTGGACCGCGCCGAGGCGTTCCAGTGCGGCGGCGGCCCGGGCGCCTTCCGCGGGGTCGGGGTGCGGGGAGCAGGCGTAGGCGGCGGCGGTGGCGCGGGCCGCGTCGTACGGACGGGGCAGCGCCTCGTAGGCCCGGGCGGCCCGCCGGAAGGCTTCGGCGGCGGCTTCGGGGCGGCCCTCGGCGCGGTCCAGTACGGCCTGGCAGACGTGCAGGGCGGCATCGGCCAGCGGCAGGTCGCGGCCGTGCAGGGCCTGGGCGAACTCCTCGGTGAGGTCGCGGGCGTCCTGCGGGCGCCGGGCCCGGACCCGGGCGGCGACGGCGGCCGGGATGAGGTCGGCGGCCCAGCCCCAGAGTCCCTTGCGGGAGACGCGTTCCAGGGTGCGGTCGGCGAGTTCGCAGGCGGAGGCGGTCCGGTCGCGGGCCAGCCGGATCCGGACGGCGGTTCCCGCGGCCGTGGCGAGGACGGGGGTGGCCGCGTTCCCGGGGTCGGTGATCGCGGCGGCCGCGAGGTGCTCCTCCGCCTCGTCCCAGGCGGCGCGGGCGGCGGCGAGCAGCCCGTGCACGAGGAGGGCCTCGGATTCGACTCCCCAGGCTCCCTGGGCGACCTCGCGGAGCCGGCCGGCCCGGTCGTCGAGGCCCTCCCAGCGGCCCTGGCTCCAGTCCAGGCGCAGCGAGGTGGCGTCGATGATGCTGCGGAGGTAGGGGGCCCGGCAGGCGGCGGCGATCCGGCCGCCCTCGCCGCGGAAGGCCTCGGCCTCGGCGTCCCGGCCCAGCCAGGCGGCGACGTCGGCGAGGTTCCCGCACATGCGGGCCAGTTCCATGCGGGCGGCGCGGTCGGTGCCGCCCCGGGTGAGCAGGGCCTCGGCCTCGGCCCGTACGGCGGGTTCGCCCAGGCTCATCCGCAGGGCGAGGTGGTTGCCGCGGACGGCCAGCCGGAGGGCCTCGTCGCCGTGCGCGGCGGCGAGGCGTTCGGCCTCCTCGATCCGGGTCAGGCAGAGGCTGTAGGGGTCCTCGCCCCACAGGGGCATGGCCAGTCCGGCCAGTCCGCGGGCGGCGCGGGCCGGTGAACGGCTGAGTTCGACGACGGCGCGGGCGGTGTCCCGGCGGCCCTGGAGGTGGTCGCCGCCCTGGTTGTTGAGGAGCAGTCCGAGGTTGAGCCGGATGTCGCCGCGGACTCCGTCGGGGAGCCAGGACTCGTCGACCACCCGCCGCAGCAGGCGGGCGGTGCGCCGGTGGGTGAGGCCGATGACGGCGGCGCGGCTGAGCCGGAGGGCGAGGCGGGCGCGGTCCTCGGGGGGCAGCTGGGGGTCGTCGAGGAGCTGTTCGAGGAGTTGCACGGCGACGGCGGTGTCCCCCACGTCCTGGGCGTGCCGGGCGGCGTTCTCGGCGTGCCGGCGCCAGGCCTCGGGGGTGCCGGCGAGGCGGGCGTGGAAGGCGAGGCGGACGAGCGGGGGGACGGGCCGGGCTTCGAGGGCGGCGACGGCGCGGGCGTGCAGCCGGCGCCGGTCCGGGCCGAGGAGGGTGTCGTGGACGGCCTGCTGGGCGAGGCCGTGCCGGAAGCCGTAGCGGTCCTGGCCGAAGTCGTGGAGGACCCCGGCCCGGATGGCGTCGCCGAGGGCGTCGGCGGTGTCGTTCTCGGTGAGGCCGGCGACGGTGCCGATGAGGGCCTCGGCGGCGGGTTCGGTGAGGGCCGCCGCGGCGTGCACGACGGCGAGGGCGCCGGGTCCCAGGGCCGCGGTCCGCTCCCCCATGGCCTCCCGGAGCAGGGCCGGGACCTCGCTGCGGGATCCCGGGTGGGCGCCGGGTCCGGGTGGGGATTCCCGGTGGGGTGCGGCGGCTCCGGAGTGGCGGACGAACTCCTCCAGGACGAAGGGGATCCCGGCGGTGCGTTCGTGGAGTTCCGCCGCGTGCCGGGCGGAGACGGGGGTGCCGGCGAGGGCGGAGGCCAGCACGCGGACGTCCTCGGTGCCCAGGGCTTCCAGGGTGAGGAGGCTGAGGTCCCCGTCCGGGGGCCGCCGGTGGGCGCGGCCGAGGGGCAGCTGGCCGGGCGGGAGGTCCTCCCGGCGGTAGGTGAGGACGGTGGTGAGGCCGGGGGGCGGGTGCTCGGTGAGGTGGCGGATCAGGTCGCGGGTGCCGTCGTCGGCCCAGTGCAGGTCCTCGACGACGAGGACGGCGGGGCAGACGGCGGCGAGGAAGGCGCTGACCGCGCGGAACAGCCGGTGGGCGGCGGCCGCGTGGTCGTCGAGGGGTTCGCAGGGCGGCGGGAGCCGGTCGGCGAGTTCCGGGAGGTAGGGGCGCAGGGCCCCGCAGACCGGGCTGAGCCGGGCGGGCACGGGCAGGTCGTGGAGGACGTCGAACAGCGGCCCGTAGGGGAAGGGTTCGCGGAGCGGGGGGCAGGCGCCGGTGAGGATCCGCCGTCCGCCGCCGGCGAGGCGGCCGAGCGCCTCGCGGACGAGCCGGGTCTTGCCGATGCCCGCTTCGCCTTCGA
Source organism: Streptomyces sp. NPDC033845 (assembly GCF_055576225.1). Lineage (NCBI taxonomy): Bacteria > Bacillati > Actinomycetota > Actinomycetes > Kitasatosporales > Streptomycetaceae > Streptomyces > Streptomyces sp. NPDC033845. The sequence continues at coordinate 350,822 of NZ_JBVIRI010000008.1, forward strand.
TCATCACCACTGCGGGCGGTCTGACCAGGGCGTCCACGAGCCTGCGCAGTTCCGCGTCCCGGCCGACCAACACGGGTGCGTCCGCCCCTGCTGTCATGCGCACGCAGTCTACGCAGACGGTCCGGCGGCGGGCCAGATGCTGATCATCTTCGATGTTCGGGGGTGGTGACCGAGGGGTTGCGCGCCTCCCGGGCGGCGGAGTGCAGGACGCGCAGGGCGATCAGCAGTGCCCCGATGTCGTCGAGGTAGACGGGGTCGGGCAGCAGGTCCAGCGGCCAGACCGTGTAGAGGGCGGCGGTCCAGAACAGGGCCTTGCCCTTGAAGGGCACGTCCGCGTCCAGCAGCAGCCGGCGGGCCCGGAAGAGGCGGACCAGCAGCAGGGCGGCCGCGACGGCGGTGACCAGGGCGAGGGCTCCGACGGCCCACCAGATGCGATTGTCCATGCCCTACTCCTACCCCCTGCGGGGCCGGATCGACGGACCGGGGTGGGGCGGGACGCCCGGCCCCGGTCCGCCGGGGGCGTCAGTTGTCCGAGCCGACGGTGTTGTCGTGGCCGGCGTTGAAGACGTCGTCCGCGGCGAACTGGGTCCAGTCACCGAAGACGATGTTGAACGAGGGCGAGGCGGGGACGTTCACGGTCACGTCGGCACTGGCGACACCGGCGGCACCGAACACGAGGGCGCAGGCGGCGAGGGCGGTCAGTCCGGAACGAACAGCACGCATGGGAGGGCACCTTTCGACAGGAACATACGGACAGCGACCGAACATAGGGGCGCCGGGGCCCGGAGTCGCGGCGCCCGCCCGCGATCCGGCGGATCCCATCCGATTGGGCGAGCGGATGTCGGAACCCACCCGTCCGGATCCTCCGGTGAGTAGCCTGCCGCCCGTCGGGTAGTCGTACGGGCGGTGTACGGAGGCGGGGCGGCATGACCACGGTCGAGAGCTACTGGGACAGGACCGACGACGAGCTGTACGCCCTGCTGGGGGCGGAACTGCTGGGCGAGGGCCTCGGGCTCTCCCCGGAGGACGAGGAGAGCCACCGGGACTTCGGCCGCGAGTGGTTCGCGGACAAGCACGCCGAGCTCCAGCGGCGGATCTGCCACCACGCGAAGGCCCAGCCCTTCCTCGGCACCACCTCCACGGACCGGCTGATCGACGCCCTCACGGTGCAGGAGCTGGTGGCCGACTTCGCGGGCGACGCCCGGACGGCCGTCCTGATCGCCGTCCTGGTGGGACGGGTCGGGCTCGGCGCGTTCTGCCGCAACGCCCCGGCACCCGAACCCTCGCCATGAGCGGCGGCGGTGCGGGCGGCGGCAGCCTGGCCTTCCAGCGGTACGAACGGCTGACGGTCAGCCGGACCCGTCAGCTGGCCGGCATGCGGCAGCGGCTGACCGAGCTGGCCGACGGCCGGGGACTGGACCAACTGGACACCATGCTGGCCGAGTTCGCGGCCACCGACCCCCGCTCCCCCGACGACCCGATCGGCGCGGCCGTCGAGGAGCTGACCCGGGAGACCAAGGAGGTGCTGGCCGATCTCGGGGCGAGCCGGCCGGAGCTGGCCGACCTGTGGGTGGTCCCGCTCAACCGCGAGGCCTTCTCCGCCCGGATGACCCGGTTCACCGACGGCTCGGGGCTGGTCGCCGTCTCGGACGCCACGTTCAGCCTCTGCGGCCTGTACGCCGAGGTGACCGCCCTCGCCGGGCAGCGCGGCCCCGAACCCCGGGTCCTGGCCGGGCTGCTGCGCTACTACAACACCCAGCAGCGGGTCTACGGGCTGGCCGGCAAACTGGAGATCAGACTGGACCCGGCCGCCGCCCGGCACGCGGCCCTGCTCAACTACTTCGCCATGCAGTTCGTACTGGCCCACGAGCTCGCCCACTTCGTCCTCGGCCACGAGTCCGCCGTCAGCGCCTTCGCCACCGAGGAGTACCTCCCCGTCTGCTCGGAGGGCCACCGGCTGGAGGCGGAGGCGGACCTGCACGCGCTGCGGACCCTGCGGCGCGGCTGCGAGCGGCTCTTCGAGGGGCTGCCGCCGGGCGGCCCGGAAGTCGCCCTCGGGGCCGCCGGGGCGGCCATCGGGATGCTCACCGTGCACCTCACCGAACGGGCGCTGTTCGTCCGCCGGGGCGTCAGCCATCCGCCGGCCCGGCAGCGGGCGGCCGGACTGCTGCGGGAGATGACCCCCGGGGAGCGCCGGTTCGCCTCGGAGGTCTTCGACCTGGCCCTCGCCGAGACCGAACGGGCCTCCCTCTTCGGCCCGGAGGCGGAGCCCTTCGACCCCCGGGCGTTCGGCTCGGCGCCCGTGCACAGCCCTCTCGCCCCCTCGTACCTGGAGGCCATCGGGGTCTGGGACCGCCTCCAGTGCGCCCCCCGGGACTGGTACCTGGAGTTCTTCGTGCAGGCGGACGAGGAGCTGGGCGCGCCCTGGCTGCCGGACGGTGCCCGGGCGGCGGCCGAGGGCGACCCCGCGGCGGCGCTGCGCGTCTGGGGGGTGCCGAGGAAGCACATCGGGGAGCTGTGCGATCCGGACCGGCCGCTGGTCTTCCACGCCCTGTTGAAGCGGCTGGCGGCGGCCTTCACCGCCCGCGGGCTCCCGGGCGACCGGCTGATCGGGCATCCGCTCGCGGCCGCCGTGCTGGTCGCGGAGCCGCTGAGCGGCGGGTAGGCCGGAAGAGACGGCACGGCCCGTCCGGTCAGGGGTGCAGCCGGCGCATCCAGTCCTCCGGGACCCGGCCGGCCGGTCCGGGCGAGGGCTGGTCGGCCGGGCGGCCGTCCGGAGGTGCCAGCGCGGGGCCGGACTCGTACGTCTCGTTCCTGGCGTAGTCCCAGAACCAGTCCTCGCCCGGTTCGAAGCTCTGCACCAGCGGGTGGCCGGTGGACTTCCAGTGGCCGGTGGCGTGCTGGGCCGGGGAGGAGTCGCAGCAGCCGATGTGGCCGCACTGGGCGCAGCGCCGCAGATGGACCCACCAGCCGCCGGCCTCGTCGCATTCGACGCAGCCGGTGCCGCTGGGCGGGACGCTGGGGTCGATTCCGGCGATGTCGGTCATTCGGACTCCTCGGCGGTCTCGGTCGCGGTGTCGGTGTCGGTCTCGGGTTCCGGGGCGGTGAGGGGCAGCAGGACCTGGAAGCGGGTGTCCCCCGGTTCGGACTCGACCTGAAGGCTGCCGTGGTGCTTGTTGACCACGATCCGCCAGGAGATGTCCAGTCCGAGCCCGGTGCCCTCGCCGACCGGTTTGGTGGTGAAGAAGGGGTCGAAGATCCGGCTGCGGACCTCGTCCGGGACCCCGGGGCCGGTGTCGCGGAACTCCACGAGCAGCCGGTCCCCCTCCCGGGCGGTGCGGACGGTGAGCGTGCCCTCGCCGCCGGCGCCGCCCATGGCGAAGACGGCGTTGTCGATGAGGTTGGTCCACACCTGGTTGAGCTCCGCCGGATAGGCGGGGACGTCGGGGAGGGTCCGGTCGTAGTCCTTGGCGACCCGGATCCCGCGGCCGATCTTGCCGGACAGCATCAGCAGGGTGCTGTCGAGGAGTTCGTGGACGTCGACGACCCGGTAGGGGGCGCGGTCCAGCTGGGAGTACTGCTTGGCGGCGTCGACCAGATGGGAGATGCGGGTGGTGGAGTCGGCGATCTCGTCCATCAGCAGCTCGGTCTCGACGGTGTAGTTGAGCCAGCCGACGGCCCCCGGCAGGATGTCCTCCGCCACGGTGGCGGCCACCTGGTCCAGCCAGTCCGTGTCCAGCCCGGCCTGGACGAAGGTGGGCGCGATCCGCCAGCCCTCCGGGATGCCGTGGTCCTCCAGCCAGTCGGAGACCTCGTCCTCCCGGTCGGCCGCCTCCAGCGGGGTCAGCGTCGGTGCCTTGGCCACGCGTTCGGCGGTCCGGTCCTGGATCTCGATGAGGTCGGCGAGGGCCTCGCGGGAGTAGGAGCCCTGGGCGATGACGGCGAGCTTGTGCCGCATCCGGCCGACCCGTTCGCGGAGGGTGGCGGTGGCCCGGACCGCGGCGGCGGCCGGGTTGTTGAGCTCGTGGGTGAGGCCGGCGGACAGCGATCCGAGGGCGAGGAGGCGTTCGCGCTGGCCGATGGCCCGCTGGGTGTTCCGGGAGCCGAAGAACAGGCCCTCCAGCAGGTGCGCGGCCATCGGGAACCATTCGCGCATGACGCCCGCGAAGGACTGGGCGGGCAGCACGAAGAACCGGGTGTCCTCGGTGACCCGCATGGAGTTGTTGTAGGTCTGCGGGACCCGGTCCCCCAGGTAGGCCTGCATGGCGCCCGAGTACACCCCGCGCTGGGAGGTGCGGCTGACCTCCACGTCGTCGCCGCCGACCCGGCGGGAGAGCACCACGGTGCCCTCGATCATCACGTAGAAGCAGGTGGCCGGGTCGCCCTCGGTGTACACCGGTCCGGGCTCGAACCGCTCCACCACGCCCTCGGAGCACAGCCGTCCGAGCTGTTCGGGGGTGAGCTTCTCGAAGAGGAACAGGGTGCCGATCTCCCCGGGGTCGCAGGGCAGGACCTGCCCGCTCACGACTCCTCCAGGTACCGGTGGACGAGCATCACGGCCATGGCCCCCTCGCCGACGGCGGAGGCCACCCGTTTGGCGGACTTGGCGCGGGCGTCGCCCGCCACGAACACACCGGGCACATTGGTCTCCAGGTGGTACGGAGGACGGTCCAGCGGCCATTCGGCCGGCGGCCGGCCGTCCGGGGTGAGGTCGGGGCCGGCGAGGATGAACCCGCGTTCGTCCCGGAGCACGGTGCCGTCCAGCCAGTCGGTGAGCGGGGCGGCGCCGATGAACACGAACATCCACTGCGCGTCCACGAGTTCGCTCTCGCCGGTGGTCACGTCCCGCAGGGTCAGCCGTTCCAGGTGCTCCTCGCCCTGCGCGGACTCCACGACGGTCCGGGGCCGCACCGAGATGTTCGGGGCCTCCTCGATCTGCTGGATCAGGTAGTACGACATGGAGGCCGTCAGGGAGTCGCCGCGGACCAGCAGGGTCACCGACTTGGCGCCGCGGGCCAGGTACACGGCGGCCTGTCCGGCGGAGTTGGCGCCGCCCACGATGTACACGTCCTGGTCCCGGCAGGAGGAGGCCTCGGTGAGGGAGGAGCCGTAGTAGACGCCCCGGCCGGTCAGGTCCGAGCAGCCCGGGGCGGGCAGCTGCCGGTAGGACACTCCGGTGGCCAGGATGACGCTGTGCGCGGCGACGGCCGAGCCGTCGGAGAAGCGGACCACCCGGGCGGGGCCGGAGGTCTCCAGCCCGGTGACCTCCCGGGCGGTGAGGATCTCGGCGCCGAACCGGCCGGCCTGGCGGCGGGCCCGGTCGGTGAGCTGGGCTCCGGAGACCCCGTCGGGGAATCCCAGGTAGTTCTCGATGCGGGAGCTCTGGCCGGCCTGCCCGCCGGTCGCGGACCGCTCGACCAGGACGGTGCGGAGCCCCTCGGAGGCCCCGTAGACGGCCGCGCCGAGGCCGGCCGGGCCGCCGCCGATCACCACCAGGTCGTAGAACTCGGCGGCCGGCTCGGTGGCGAGGCCGACATGGGCGGCCAGTTCGGCGGGCGCCGGTTCGCTGAGCGCGGTGCCGTCCGGGGTGACGACCAGGGGCAGCCGCTGGGCGTCGGCCCCGGCGGCCTCCAGCAGCCGGCGCCCCTCGGGTTCGTCGGAGGAGTACCAGCGGTAGGGCACCTGGTTGCGGGCGAGGAAGTCCCTGATCAGCGAGGAGGGCGCCGACCAGCGGTGTCCGACCACCTTGGTGGCGGGTACCGGCCGGTAGTCGCTGGACCGCCAGGCGGTGAGGAGGTCGTCCAGGACCGGGTAGAGCTTCTCCTCGGGCGGGTCCCAGGGCTTGAGGAGGTAGTGGTCGAGGTCGACCACGTTGATCGCGTCGATGGCGGCGCTGGTGTCGGCGTAGGCGGTGAGGAGGACCCGGCGGGCGCCCGGGTACACGTGGAGGGCCTGTTCCAGGAACTCGATGCCGTTCATCTGCGGCATCCGGTAGTCGGCGAGGATCACGGCCACCAGATCGCCCCGCAGCTTGAGCTCGCGCAGCGCCTCCAGGGCGGACTCGCCGGACTCGGCGCGCACGATCCGGTACCCGGCGCCGTAGTGCTTGCGCAGGTCGCGGGCGACGGCGCGGGAGACCCCCGGGTCGTCGTCCACGGTGAGGATGACGGTCCGCGGTGTGTCGGCCACCTCTGCCATACGTCTCCTGCCCGGAGCGGTGCGGTCCGGTCCGGTGCGGGCACGGAGTGCCGCCCGCGCCGCCCGGCTCCCGTCCATCGTAGGTTCGAACGCCCGGGTCCGCTTCCCGGGACCCGTTCGGAGATATCCGATCACAAAGTGCTCTTCAAGAGGCAACCCCGACAACGTGGTTGCCGTCCTCCGAGATCGAAAGGGACACCCCGGCGACCCCCGGGCGTCCCCCTTCCGAGACCGATGACGAGGACGACCACCTTGATACGTGTCACACGTGTGGCGACCGCCGCCCTGGCGGTGCTCGCACTGGCAGCCGCGACGCCGGGGACGGCGTACGCCCAGCCGGCGGCGGGCGCGCCCACCGCCCTGGCGGACCGGGGAGACGGGGACCTCCCCGAAGGCTGGCGGATCACCGGGACCGGTGCCGGACGGCACCTGGAATGGACCGCCGACCGGTCCGTGCCCATGGGCGACGCCCGGGTCGAGTTCCTGGCCGGGGACCGGCTGCTCGGCCGGCCCGAGGCCGCCCCGGACGGCCGCACCTTCCGGCTCGCCCTGGACGGGGTCCGGGTGGGCGGCGGAAGCGACCTCAGAGTGCTGGCCGGGGGCCGGCGCCTGGACGCCGGAAAGCCCGCCCGCGCCCCGCTGGGCCGCGAACTGCCGCCCCGGACCGCACTGGAGGCCCCGCTTCCGGTCAACTCCGTGGACCCCGGCGTGCCCGGGAAGTACCGGACCGTCCGCGGGGAATACACCCTGAAATCGGTGAAACTGCCCGGATTCCCGGCCCCGGTGGAGATGCGCGCCACCGTCGTCGGCCCCGCCGACGCCCCCGGCAAGCGGCCGGTGGCCCTCTTCCTGCACGGCCGCCACTCCACCTGCTACAGCGCGGACGGCCGGACCAGCGGCGACTGGCCCTGCACCGGCGGCATGAAGCCCATCCCCAGCGAGCAGGGCTACCTCCAGGCCCAGAAGCTCCTGGCCTCACAGGGCTATGTGACCCTGTCCATCGCCGCCAACGGCATCAACGCACAGGACCACGCCGCGGACGACGGCGGCGCCCAGGCCCGCTCCTCGCTGGTGCGGCAGCACCTCGCCCGCTGGGCCGACTGGTCCGCGGACCGCGCCGGCGCGCCCGCCGCCGTCCGCGCCGCCTCCCCCGCCGACCTCTCCAAGGTCATGCTGGTCGGCCACTCCCGCGGCGGCGAGGGCGTCAACCGGGCCGCCCTCGACAGCCTCTACCCCGCGCCCGCGGACCAGGACGGCGCCCGCGGCCCCGTGCGTTGGAAGATCCGCGGCAACGTGCTGATCGGACCCACCGTCTTCGGCCAGAACCCGGCCCCCGACGTGCCCTCCCTGACCCTGCTGCCGGGCTGCGACGGCGACGTCTCCGACCTCCAGGGCCAGATCTACGCCGACGGCACCCGCGGGATCAGCCGCGGCGCGGCCCTGCACAGCTCGGCGTACGTGATCGGCGCCAACCACAACTTCTTCAACACCGAGTGGACCCCGGGGCAGGCCAAGGCCCCGGCGAACGACGACTTCTGGGACGAGGACGCCCCCGACGCGGTGTGCGGCGTGGGGAAGAAGACCCGGCTGACCGCCGCCCAGCAGCAGACGGCCGGCGCCGCCTACATCGCCGCGGCCGCCCGGGTCTTCGTCGAGGGCGACGACCGGGTCCGCCCGCTGCTCGACGGCACCGGCCGGCGGGCGCCCTCCGCCGGCCCGGCACGGGTGCTCACCCACGCCGTCGGCGGCAACCGGGGCCAGGGCTTCCTGCCGGGCTCCCCGCTCACCGTCACCGGCGGACGCCTCTGCGCCCAGGTGGACACCGACCCGGCCCGGGCCTGCCTGGACCCGGAGAAGGACGGGCGCTCCCCGCACTTCGCGAACTGGGAGGTGCCCACCGAGCCCGGCCGTGAGGCCGTCGCGCTGCGCTGGACCAAGGCGGGCGGCACCGTCGCCGTACGCCCCGCCCGGCCGGTCTCGCTGGCCGGCTCGGAGTCCCTGGCCCTGCGCCTGATCGTGCCGCCGAACACCACCGGCACCAAGCTGGACGTGGCGCTCGTCGACGCCGGCGGGCGGCGCGCGGTCCTCGGCGCCGCCGGCGCCGACGGACTCCCCGGCACCGACCGGACCACCTCCCACTGGGCGCGCGAGATCCGGGTGCCGCTCGCGGCCGCCGTGCGCGCCGGACTCGACCTGAAGCAGGTCCGGTCCCTGGAGCTGGTCCCGCGCACCGGCTCCGGCAAGGCCTGGCTGATGGACGCCTGGGGCTGGAAGCCGGGGCTGCCGGCCGTCACCGCCGCCGTACTGCCCCGCGTCGACATCGGCCGGCTGACGGTCGAGGAGGGCCGGAGCGGGGTCCGGACCTACCGGATTCCGGTCACGGTCACCGGCAAGGGCAGCGGCCAGGTCCGGTTGTTCGTGCCCAAGCCGGGCACCGAGGAGACCACCGTCCGCACCGTGACCGTCCGTCCTGGCGGCCAGGACATCGACGTGCCGGTGACCGTCCGCGGCAACACCCGCTTCGGCTACGACACCTCGCAGGACGCCTTCGTCAAGGCGGTGCACGGGGTGGTCGTCGGCTCCCACCGGGGCGGGGTGACCGCGAAGAACGACGACCCGATGCCCACGGTCAAGGTGACCCCGGCCGCCGCGACGGCCGACGAGGGCAAGAAGCTGACCTGGCGGCTGACCCTGTCCGCCCCCGCCGACGCGGACATCGTGGGCGAGCTCATGCTCCAGCCGGTAGCCAAGGGCCCGGAGCTCTCCACCGCGGACGTGGACCCGCGCTGGCTCGCCGACACCTTCGGCGCCAAGCCGACCCCGGTGCGCCCGCTGTCCAAGGTGTCCGACTACCCGGCCCTGTCGGTGTACGTCCCGGCCGGGAAGCTGACCGCCGACGTGGCCGTGCCGATCGCCAAGGACACCCTGCGGGAGGCCCCGGAGTCCCTGCGGGCCCAGTTGTTCACCTATGACGAGACCTGGGAGCAGCGCCCGGGCCCGGTCCTCACCGGAACGGTCCGCGACGCGGGCTGATCCCGGACCCGCCGCCCGGCCCGCCCCCCTCGGCGGGCCGGGCCGGGCGGCGGCCCCCACCGGCCGCGAGATTTTCGGAACGCCGGTTTCGTTGTCCGGAAATCCGCCTTGCGCGGGGCACCACCGCGCGGGATACACCGTTCATGACACCTCCTGCGCACCCGAACCGACGAAGAGTCCTCGCGGGCCTCGCCGGCGTGCCGCTGGCCGCCGCCGCCCCGTCCCGCTCCTCCGGACCCGACCGGTGGCCGGGCGGCGGGGGACGCGGCGGTGACACCCTGCTGCGCGGGGCCGAACTGGTCCTCACCATGGACCCCGCCCTGGGCGAGGGCACCCTGGGGATCCTGCGCGGCGCCGACGTGCTGCTGCGCGGCGGGGCCGTCGCGGCCGTCGGCCACCGGCTGGCGGCACCGCCGGGGACCCGCGTCACCGACGTCTCCGGGCAGCTGGTCATGCCCGGGTTCGTGGACGTCCACAGCCATCTGTGGCAGACCAGCATCCGCGGCGGCTGCGCCGACCAGGACCTCTACGGCTGGCTCGGCGGCTGCCACCGCCCCACCCTCGCCGCGATCACCCCCGAGGACATGTACCGGTTCGTCCGGCCGGCCGCCCTGGACCTGCTCGGGACCGGGGTCACCACCGTCGTCGACTGGGTGCACCCGGTCCCGTACGAGACCAGCGAGCACTACGTCCGGGCCCTGGACGACAGCGGGCTGAGGTTCGCCTACGCGATGGCCCAGGACTCCCCGGAGGACGACCGGCTGGCCCGGGTGAAGAAGCACCTGCTGGACCCGCTCCCGCTGGCCTCCGCCCAGCTGTCGGTGCACGCCCAGCAGGCCGTGCTGGGCCCGCTGCGGCAGTACCGCGCGATGGCCCGGGACGCCGGGGTGATGCTCAACTCGCACGTCCTGGAGCACCCCGGGGACCGCCGCGACGACCCGATCGGGGCCCTGCGCCGCGCCGGCGCCCTCGGCCCGGACCTGCTGCTGAACCACGCCGTGCACCTGACCGCCGGGGAGATCTCGCTGCTCGCCGAACGCGACGTGCGGGTCGCCCACTGCCCGCTCAGCAACATGCGGCTGGCCTCGGGGATCATGCCGCTGCCGGCCCTGCACGCCCGCGGGGTGAAGACGGGGCTGGGCCACGACGGCGGCTCCAACGACACCTCCGACATGTTCGCGCTGATGAAGACCGCGATGGGGCTCCAGCGGGCGCTCCACCAGGACCCCGGGATCCATCCGGGGGTGGAGGCGGTGCTGCGGATGGCCACCCTCGGCGGCGCCGAGTGCGTCGGCCTGGACGACCGGGTGGGCTCGCTGACCCCCGGCAAACGCGCGGACGTGATCGTCCTGGACCCGGCCGCGCTCAACTTCGCGCCCCGGGTGGACTGGGTCGGGCAGATCGTCCTGTGCGGCCAACCCGTCAACGTCCGGGCGGTGTTCGTGGACGGACGGCCGCTCAAGTCGGGCGGACGGCTGGTCGGGGTCGATCCGGCGGAGGTGGTCCGGGAGGCCGAACGGGCGGCCGCCCGGATCCGCGCGAGGACCTGACCGTCAGCCCGCCGACCGGCCCCCGCCGGTCAGCCCCCGCCGCCCGGCCCGCCCTCTCCGCCCGCCCCGCCCGCCCCGCCGGCCGCGGCGGGGCGGTACGGCGGGGTGGGCAGCGGGGTCCCCTGCAATCCGCGCAGGGACATCAGGACCAGGGCGTCCGTCCAGCCGAGCGGGGCCACCGCCGAGGGCCGGCCGGCCCCGTTGACCGTCTCCGGAAGTTCGCCCAGCCCGTTCCGCCGGGACAGCACCCAGCCCAGGACCGCCTCCCCCTTGGCCTTCTCCCCCAGGTGCGACCAGGCCAGGGCGAAGAAGGAGGTGCTGGCCGTCCAGGCGTACGGACCCCAGCTGTGGTCCGGGTCGTTGCCCGGGGTGAGCCCGCCGTTGGGCAGCAGCAGCGCCTTGTACGTGGAGTCCAGGGCGGCGCGCAGACCGGCCGGCGCGGGCCCGAACGGCGGGGCCATGAACGCCGCCGCGCTGTCCCGGCCGTGCCGGCCGTCGGCGGTCCGGGGGTAGCCGCGCGGGGCGAACTGCCGGGCGATGCCCTGGGAGAGGCGTTCCGCCGCGGCCGCCCAGCGCTCCCGGTCGGCGTTCCGGCCGAGGCCGGCCGCCAGGTCGGCGGAGGCGTTGAGTCCGGCCAGCAGGGGTGCCGCGGTGCCGATGTTGGTGCCGTCGGTGGGCAGTTCCCAGTAGTCCGGCGAGGCCGGCGGGAGCCCGTTCGCGCCCAGGGAGCGGGCGGCCCGGTCGGCGGCCTTGGCCACCATCGGGTAGAGGGCGCGCAGCCGGTCGTCCCGGTCCCCGCGGGGTGCGGCCCGGTACCACTGCCAGGTGGCCCACGGGATCCAGCCGTTGGCGTCGAGCTGCCAGGGGCGCCCGTCCGGGGGGCCGCTGCCGTCCAGCTCGGTCCGTGCCTCCCAGGTGCCGTCGGCGCGCTGGGTGCGGGCGTTGTAGCCGAGGATCCGGTGGGCCTCCTCGGTGTGCCCGGTGGCCGCGAAGGCCACCGCGGCGAAGGCGCCGTCCCGGGGCCAGGAGTACTGCCAGGCCGGTGACCAGGCGGCGGCGAAGGCCCCGTTGGGCTGGAGCAGGGCGCGCATCGACAGCAGCGCCCGCCGGGCGGCGGCCCGTTGGACGTCGGTGGTGCCGGGCACCGTGCCGGCGGCCAGCCAGCGGCGCGCCTCGTCCACCTGGGCCTGCGCGCCGGGGTCCCCGGCGGGCACCACGGCCGATTTGGCGGCCCCCGCGGGGAGATGGCGCCAGCGGCCGGAGGGCAGCCGCAGCACGTGGCTGTCCGGTACGTAGGAGGCGCCGACGGCGAACTGCGGCAGCACGGCCTCGGTGGCGGTCCGGTTGCTGAGGATCCCGGAGGTGCGGGCGGCGAGGGCGGCGGCGGGGACGTAGCAGGTCTCCGTCTCCCCGCAGCGTTCGCCGCCGGTGGGGTTGATGTGGAAGGCCAGCCGGGAGGTGTAGGGGTGCCAGCCGCCCCAGTAGGCCTTGTCGTAGTTCCAGCTGGTCAGGGAGTTCGGCACGGCCGCCACCGTGCCGTGCCAGGCGATCGGCCTGTTCTCGGTGGTGGTCGCCTGGAGGTGCAGGTAGTAGGTGGTGCCGGGGGTGACCGAGGCGGTGAGCGGGAACTCCAGCCAGCCGGCGCCGGCACCGCCGACGGCGGCCAGGTCGAGGGTCTTGGTGGCGATGGCCGAGCCCGCGTCGGCCCGGACCCGGCGGATCTGGGCGGTGATCCGGCCGGTGGCGGCCTGGCCGGCCACGTAGACGCTGACCCGGGTGATCTGCCGGCTGCCGGTGGTGAAGGCCTGGGCGGCGGCGTTGTTGGGGTGTTTCACGCTGAACAGGGCGGTGCCGTGCCGGGGTTGGCCGTCGTAGGGCGGGGCGGCGGCCGGGCGGCCCGGGGGGAGGGCGCTCAGCAGGGAGAGGGCCATGAAGGGGACGAGCGCATGCAGGGACTGTGGCATCAAGGGCCTGGTCCTTCCGCACGGGGACTCCGCCCGTCCGCGGACGGGCGGAGTCGGCGGGAAACGAGGGGGGATCCCTTGCTGGTGTACCCGCCCGGACACCCCGTGTATCCGTCCGGGCACACCAAGTGGCCGCCCGCCGCCGCGCGGTGCCGGTGGGCGGGCCGCCCCACCGGCACCGCGCGGCGCGCCTCACCAGCCGGGGCGCTCCAGCACCTCCACCACCGCGGCGGCCAGGGAGATGCTGCCGCCGTTGGCCATCATCAGGATGTGGTCGCCCGGGGACACCGCACCGGTCTCCACCAGGTGGGTGAGGCCCAGGACGTGGTCGCTGGCGGCGAGATGGCCGTGCGCCCGCCCCAGTTCGAGGAGTCCGCGTTCCGGGCCGATGCCCAGCGGCCGGAGCAGGTTCGCCAGATAGCGCGGGTGCCCGGTGAACACATGGGTGACCCGGGTGATGTCCCGCGGACCCACCCCGGCCTCCTCCATGACCTGCCGGGCGATCGCCGTACGGGCCCTGGCCAGATCGCGGGTGACGGCCTGCAGGAGCCCGCCCTCGGGGTCGCGGCGCTGGACGTAGGAGGCCATCCGCCGCCCCAGGGCCGCCTCGGTGCCCTCGGTCACCGGGGGCGGGTACATGGCCTCGTCCCCCCGGTAGAGGTGTTCCCAGGAGGACAGCGAGGAGGTGGCGAGGGCCCGGATCCGCAGCGGGCCGCCCTCCGTGGACACCACCACCGCACCGCCGGCGTCGCCGAGGATCGAACCGCGGCCGGAGCCCCAGCCGTCCGCGTAGTTCCACCGGTCGACGAGCGGGGTGCCGAAGTTGTCCGAGGCGGTCACCAGGGCCGCCGTGGCGCCGGGGTCCGTGGACAGGTAGCCGTGCGCGAGCCGGATCCCGTCCAGGACCGCCGTACAGCCCTGCTGGATGCCGATGGCCGGCGCGTTTCCGCCGACCACCCGGTCCTGGACGTAGTTGGCCGGGTACCAGCCCTCCGGGCCCTGGTGCCAGACACCGGAGTGCAGCACCAGGGCGATCCGGTCGCTGCCCAGCCCGGACCGCTTGAGGGCGTCGACCCCGGCCTCGGCGGCGAGTTCGGGCGCCGGCAGGTCCCCGGCGATGGACACGCTGGTCCAGCCCTCGGCCTCGGCGCGCCCGGCGTCGTACCAGCCGCGGCGGACGGCCTCGGCGACCGGGAAGAGCTCCGGGATCCGGGCGGCGGCCCCGGCGATGTACAGGTGGTCCGTCTTCACGAGGTGACTCCCAGGCCGATCAGCAGGTAGCAGGTGAATGCGGTCGGCAGATAGCCGATCGTGGCGCCCAGCGGCCAGCGCGCCCGGCCGCCCCGGGTGAACCGCCAGGCGGCGGCGAGGACCAGGACGGCGGGCGCCAGCACCAGCCAGCCCCAGGCGGCCGGGCCGGCGGTCCAGGGGCGCAGCACGGCCAGTGCCGCCGCCGCGGAGGCCGCGGCGAATCCGACCGCGAGCACGGTGGTGGTCCGGAGCCCGAACACGTGCACGTAGGTGCGTTCGTGTGCGCCGGGCCGGCGGACCAGTTTGCGGGCCAGTTCGTGGTGGGTGGCCGCGAGCACCACCACCAGCAGCACGGGCAGCGCGTACCGTCCGGAGGCCGTCAGCCCGGTGTCCCCGAGGTGGACGGCGTAGAGGTAGAGGTTCAGTCCGATCTGGATCGGGGCGCTGAGCAGCACGCTGAGCACCACCCGGTCCCCGGGCGGCCAGCCGGTCCGCAGCTCGGTGCCCACCAGCAGGGCGGTGTAGGCGAACTGGGCGGCCAGCAGCAGCTGGGCGGGACGGTCGCCGGCGTTGAGGAGCAGCAGGCCCGCCGCTCCGGCGCCCGCCAGCACCAGCAGGTCCCGGGGCAGCACGGCACCCCGGGCCAGCGGCCGGCCGGGGTTGTGCAGCCGGTCGTACGGGAGGTCCCGCAGATCGTCGGCGGCCCGCAGCAGCAGCAGGTCCACGGCGACGGTGACGGCGGCGACGGCGGTGCCCCAGCCGGGCCGCCAGTCGTGGGCCCGGGGGTCGGCGGCGGCGAAGAGTCCGGTCACGCCGACGGCCCAGGCCGCGGCGATCACGGCGGACAGGGGCAGCGGATAGCTGCCGCGGACGAAGAGGCCGAGACGGCGGATCACGTTCCCTCCCGTCCCGTCTGCCGCGCCCAGCGGACCGGGAGTTCCCAGATCCCGTTGATGAACATGGTCCGGCGCCAGTCCAGTTCCTCGTCGGGCAGGGCCGGTTCGAGGACGGGGAAGCGGCGGAGCAGGGCTCCGATGCCGATCCGGAGTTCGGCGCGGGCGAGTTCGGCGCCGAGGCACAGATGGCGGCCGTACCCGAAGGCGAGGTGGTGGGTGAGGTCCGGGCGGTCGGGGTCGAAGGTGTCGGGGTGCGCGAACCGGGCCGGGTCGAGGTTGGCGGCGTCGGTGAGCGGCACCACGATCTGTCCCGCCCTGACCGGGCAGCCGCCCAGGACGGTGTCCTCGGTGGCCAGGTGGGGGATGCCGCCGGTGTTGTTGAGCGAGGTCCAGCGGAGCATCTCCTCCACGGCGCCGGGGATCCGGCCGGGGTCGGCGCGCAGCCGGTCGGCGAGTCCGGGCTGCCGGAGCAGCAGCAGGACGCACATGGCGAAGGAGTTGCCGGTGGTCTCGTAGCCGGCCATCAGCATGCCTGAGCCGAGGGCCAGCACCTCCTTCCGGGACAGCTGCCGGTCCGGGTCGTCGGGGCGGGTGATCAGCCGGGTGAGGAGGTCGTCGGCGGGTTCGCCCCGTTCGGCGGCCCGCTGTTTCGCGGTCACCAGGGTGTCGAAGTAGCCGTCCATCCGGGCCTGTGCGGCGGCGGCCTCCTCCGGGGTGTGCCCCGAGGTGGACATCAGGACGTCCACCTCCCGGCGCAGTCGGGCGCTGTCCTCGAAGGGGACGCCGAGGACCTCGCAGATGACCTGGAGCGGGAAGGGCACGGTGTAGCCGCCCACGAGTTCCGCGGTGCCGCTGTCGGCTGCGCCGGTGAGCTCGTCCAGCAGCCGTTCGGCGATCGCTTCGAGCCGGGGCAGCAGCCGGCGGACGCTGCGGGCGGTGAAGTCGGGCAGGACCGCCCGCCGGCGGCGGGTGTGGTGCGGTGCGTCGGCGGTGACCAGCGGGAGGGAGTCGCTGTCGCGGGCCAGCAGCGGCCGGGCGAGCGCGGCGTAGCCGGCCCGGCTGAAGCGGTCGTCGCCCAGGACCGCGGTCACGTCCTGGTGGCGGGTGATCAGCAGGGCCGGCTGCCCGCTGGACAGCCGGACGGGGTGCGGGGCGCCGTCGGCGAGCAGCTCCTGGTAGGCGGCCGGGGGCCGGACCCCGGGGGTGGCGGGGAAGGGGAAGCGGTCCGGCTCACTCATCGCGCCCACCCCCGTCGGCCCGCGGCCCGTCCGGCTCGGTCCCTTCGGGCGCTCGGGCGGGTTCGGCCTCTTCGGGTGCCCCGGCGGGTTCGGGGATCAGCCGGACCGTGCCGGCTCCCCCGTCGAGCTCGACCCAGGCGCCGTCGGGGATCGCCCGGGTGGCCCCGGGCACGGCGACCACGGTGGGCACGCCGAGCAGCCGGCCGGTGATCGCGGTGTGCGACAGCAGGGTGCCGCGTTCGACCACCATCCCCTTGGCCGACATCATCAGGAACAGCCAGCCGGGGTCGGTCTCCCGGGCGACCAGGATCCGGTCCCCGGCGAGGTCGGGCTCGGTGCCGGGGTCGAGGACCACCCTGGCGCGGCCGCGGACCACCCCGCCGCTGGAGCCGATGCCCCGCAGCAGCTGCCCGTCGGGCCCGTCGTCGGCCCGTACCGGTACGGCGTACGGGAGGGCGCGCGCCAGCGGGAGCTCCCCGGGCACCCCGAGCAGCGGGGGCCGCTGCTCCGTTCCGGCCCAGCGCAGCCGCTCGGTACGGCGGAGGGCGGCCAGGGCCCGCAGGTCGGAGACGGTTCCGGTGCCGTCGAAGGCCCCGATGACCTCCTCGACGGTCAGGTCCGCGACGTCGAGCCGGTCGTCCAGCACCCCGGTGCGGGCGAGTTCGGCGCCCAGCCGCCACATGACCTCGCGGGACATCCCGAAGAGCTGGGTGCGGCAGAAGCGGGTGTCCTCCCGGACCCGGGCCAGGTCCCTGGCGAGGGCCGCGTGGGCCAGCAGCACGCCCCGGCGCAGCGGCCCCGGGCAGGCCTCGCGCAGGCGTTCCCGGGCCCGGGCGGCGGCGGCCCGTTCCTCGGCGCGGTTGGCGGCGGCGGTGGTGCCCTGGCGGATCAGCGGGCGGATCAGCGGGAGCACGGTCCAGGGCTGCTGGCGGGGGGTGGGCTCCTCCAGTTTCAGGTCGTGCAGGGCGCGGTCCCCGTACCGGGTCACGTAGTCCCGCGCCGCCTCGGCCACCTCGGTGCCGTGGCGGCCGGCGGCGAGTTCCTCCCACACCTGCCGGGGGTCCTCGCCCTCCAGTACGGCGGTCCGCAACCCGGGTATGGAGCCGACGAGTTCGCCGAGGTCCATGGCGGCGCGGACGGCTTCCAGGGAGCGGTTCTCCCGGCCGCCGACCATCAGGGTCATGAAGAACTGGGGGCCGAGGCCGGTCCAGCGGCGCAGCAGGGCGGTGCCGGAGCGGAGGACGACCAGGGCGATCAGCCCGTTGACCAGGGTGACGCCCCACTGCCGTTCGGCGCGGTCCCAGACCCGGCGGTAGAGGGCCACCAGTTCCTCGGGGGTGTCGCCGACGGCGTTGATCTCGGCCATCTGCCGGTCCCACCACTGGAGGAAGCGGTGGACCTGCCAGGGGTGGGCGGCGGTGCGCCAGACCAGCCGGGGCACCGAGCGGGCCACCCGCAGCGGGGACCAGGCGCGGCTGCCGCGGGCCGGGCCGGTGATGCCCATGGAGGCTTCCCAGTGGTGGCGCACCAGCTCGAACATGGGCATCTGGCCGTGCAGCCGGTGCCAGTCGTCGAGCCGGTAGTAGACCTGGCCCTCCAGATAGCCGACCATCCGGCCGAGCCGGTGGGCGTTCTCCCGCAGCCGGCGGGCGGGGACGCCCATCCGGCGGTAGAGGTCGCCGAAGGAGCGGCGGTAGAACTCACGGGACTGGGAGTAGGTGAGCGCCCCGGAGGTGCCGGGGAAGCTCTCGGTGATGTTGTGGTTGCCCCAGTACACGGTGGAGCGGGCGCCGTCCGGGCCGGCCGGCGGGCCCGCCTGCGGGGCGGTGACCAGCGGTCGGGCCTGGACCAGGTGGAGGGTGCCGTCGGGGGTGATGGTGCCCTCGATGTCCTGCGGGACGCCGAAGAGTTCCTCCACCCGTGCGGCCAGCGCGGCCACCGCCCGGGCCTCGTCCTCGTCCAGGACCGGACGGGAGGCCAGTTCGGCGGGGACCGGGAGGAGTACCGGGTCTCCGGAGGCGGTGCCTTCCGGGAGGCCCACGGCCCAGCGTTTGAGCACGGTCTCCGAGGTGACGCGGCCGGTGGCGGGGTCGTGGAAGAAGTGGTCGACGTCGGCCTTCTCCTGGACGACCCCCTCGCCGATGCCGTGCGCGGCGGCGATCAGATGGCGGTGGGAGCCGTCCCGGGGGTCGCGGGTGAAGGCGACGAAGGAGCGGGTGCCGGGCACCATCCGCTGGATGCCCACGCCGACCCGGGCCTTCCTCGGGTCGAGGCCGCGGAACATCCGGTAGCGCACGGCCTGCGGGTTGAAGGCGGAGGCCCAGCAGCGGACCACGGCTTCGGCGAGACCGGCCAGGTCCACGTAGAGGAAGCTGTCGCTCATCCCGGCGAAGGGGTCGACGGCACTGTCCTCACCGATGGCGGTGTCGGGTCCGTCGTGTTCACCGGGTCCGTCGGGTCCGTCGGGTCCGTCGGAGGTGGCGGCCGGGACCACGCAGGCCCGGACGGCGACGAGTCCGTCCGCCCCGACCAGGGCGGTGAACTCGGCGCGGAGCCGCTCGGCCAGGGCGGTCGGGAGCACCGATCCGCTGAGGGCCTGATGCGCGGCCGCACACCAGGCCTCGACCGCGGCTCCGTCGGCCTCCCCGCCAGTGTCCGGATCGGTCTGCGGCCCGCCGGCCTCGGGCAGGGCGGGCCGTACCGCGTCCAGGGCCCGGTCGAAGGCCTCGGCGGACAGGCTGAAGAACGCGGGGACCGGGAACCCCGCCCGGCGCAGCAGTTCCTGGCGGGCGAACTTGTGGCCCACCCGGCCGACGTCGGCGAGCGCCCCGGTCTCCCCGGCCCCGGCCGTCAGCACCTCGGCGGAGGCGGGGGCGGGGGCGGCGGCGTGGACGGTCTCAGTCACCGAGCTCACCGCCCCGCGGGCGTGCGGTCCAGCCGTCGAGGTGCAGTACGTCCTCCAGGGGGCGGCGCGGAGCCGGCCGGAAGCCCTCGCCGAGGACGTGCGCGGTCGGGATCAGCGCGCCCTGGCGCACTCCCTCCGGCAGGCCCAGGAGCTCGGCGACCTCCTGCTCGGCGTCCAGGTGCACGGTGGTCCAGGCGGTGCCCAGTCCCCGGGAGCGGGCGGCGAGCATATAGCTCCAGGCGGCCGGGAGCAGGGATCCCCACAGGCTCGCCTGGCTGCCCGCGGGCAGTTCCCCGCCGCGGAGTTGCACGCAGGGGATCACCAGGACGGGGACCTCGTGCAGTCGGCCGGCGAGGTGTCGGCCGCTGTCCATCATCCGTGCGTGGGCGGCCTGTTCGGGGGTGTCCGTGGGGAGTTCGGCGGGCGGGTAGTGGCTTTCGAAGGCCCGCCGGTAGAGGGTTCCGATCCGGGCCCGGAGGCCCTCGTCGGTGACCACCAGCCAGTGCCAGCGCTGGGTGTTTCCGCCGTTGGGCGCCTGGAGGGCGATCTCCAGGCACTCCTTGACGAGGTCGAGGTCGACCGGTCGGGAGAGGTCCAGCCGGCGGCGCACCGAGCGGGTGGTGGTGAGCAGTTCGTCGGGGGAGAGCACGTACGGGGACTCCGTCGCATCGTGTTCCGGGGCCTCGGCGGCCCGGGTGCGGGTCATTGCGGTCGTGTGCATCGGGCGGTCACCAGATCCCGGGGACGAGTCGGGCGTGACCGGCGGCGTAGTCGGGGTAGCCGGGGATGTTCATCAGCATCCGCTCCTCGGTGCGGATCCGGTAGGTGATCGCGGCGGCGAGCAGCACCAGCAGCAGCACGCTCACCGGGTTGAGGAAGAAGGCCACGAACCCGATGTGCGCGAGCAGCATGCCCGCGTAGGCGGGGTGCCGGATGAAGCGGTAGAGGCCGTAGGTGACGATCCGGTGGTCCTCCTGGCGCATGACGTGGTGCGAGTAGAAGCGGCCCAGGGTGCGGATGGCGACCTGTCGCAGGACCACTCCGCCGACGAAGACCAGGGCGGGCAGCAGCAGGGCCCAGGACCAGCCGTTCCACGGCAGCGGGCCCAGCACCCCGGCGGAGACGGTGGCGATCCGGGCGGTGGCGTAGAGCAGCAGGCTGGCCGATTCGCTGGGCGGGGCGGTCGACTTGCGGAAGGTGACGGGGATCTCGACCGCGAGCCAGGCCAGGTAGCAGGCGGCGAGCAGTCCGGCGACCAGGTCGAGGGTGTCGCCGGCGTGCCGGAGGTGGACCACCGTTCCGGTGGTGACGGCGGCGGTGGCGGCGACGAACAGCAGCCGGGGGGCCTGGACGGCCAGGGAGGGGCGGTGTCCCGTCGTGCCGGGCTCCAGGGTGGTCACTTGGCGGCCCTCCGTTCCTGGTAGCGGGTGCGGCTGAGGGTGTGGACGACGATCTCGATGCGGCCGAGCCGCTCGCCGCTGCGGGTGTCGACCAGGGCCAGCGGGTAGGGGGCGCGGGCGCCCCGGGCCGGGGCGAACTCCCAGCGCAGCGCGAGCGGGACGGAGGTCGGGAGGTCGGTGGGCACATCCGCTTCCAGGGCCAGCCACAGCATCTGGTCGTCCGGTTCGCGGCCGTGCGCCGTGTGTCCCAGCAGGGTGGCCATCTGACGGGCCGACTCGATCAGCGCGTCGGGGGTGTAGGGACGGCCCGGGCCGCCGTCCAGCCGGTGTCCGGCGGGCGGCACCAGCACGGCGGCCTGCTCGGTGCGGCGCGGGGCGCCCAGCATCACGTTCTCGGGGTGCCGGCGGTGGACCAGGGCCGCGTCGGCGGGCCCGTCGGGGCCCGGTGCGGACGGTGCCCGCCCGGGGGCGGGACGCGCGGGCCCGGGGGTGCGGCCGAGGCCGATGACCGCCCGGCAGACGTCGGCGCCGGACTGTTCGGCGCGCATCCGCCAGGCGGGGCCGGCCTCCGCGGGCACCGGGTCGCGGTGCAGGACCACGGGTTCGCCCAGTTCGCAGATGCGGTCGAAGGTGAGGGAGACCCGGAGGCGGCCGAGGCCTTCTCCGGCCGCCTGCCGCAGTTCCTCGCGGACCAGGTCGAGCATGGCCGTGACCAGCAGCATTCCGGGTATGTGGTCGAGCGGGTGGTCGAAGAAGCAGCGGTCTGCCGGGTCCACCCCGAGCGGAATCGGAATGGCATGAGATGCCCGTAACGTACGATCTGCCAAAGATGTCATGAGCGATGACGGTAGCCATCGATCAGTTGTTTGATCAAGGGAAACCGGGGAAGTCCTGCACTTTCACCGAAACCGGCAATTGGCGTGATCCCGCCCCTCGTTGACATGCGGAACCGGGGCCCGGAAATCAAGGCTGGCGACGGACGGCCCGCGGCCCTACCCTGCGGGGCCCGCCGGCCGGTGCGTCGGTGGACCGATCCTGACCGACCCGGTCCGGCCCGGCCCGATCCCCGACTCCCCACGGATAGCGGAACGACAGGCTCCGCCGCGCTACCGTCCGTGCCGCCCGTCGTTGATCCCTCACCTGAAGGGAGACGATATGACGGGTACGAGATCCGCTGTACTGGCCACCGCTCTTCTGACCACCGCCCTGTGCGCCGTGAACGCCCCGGTCGGGGCCGACGCCCCCGACGTCCGCGACGGGCAGGCACTGCACGACGCGGCCCTCTACGACATCGCCGCCGCGGGCGGCGCCGCGGCACAGGAGTTCCGGACCGGCGACGGCCGCCTCTCACGGGTGAGCCTCTATCTGAAGAACGGCGCGGGCACCGGCCGGCTCCGGGTGGAGGTCCGCCGGGTCCTGGACGACGCGGGTTCCGCGCTCACCTCCCGTACGGTCGACCTGGCGGAGCTGGGCGGGGCGGGCACCGGATGGCTGGAGCTCGACCTCTGGAGGCCGCTCCACCGGGACACCACCTACTACCTGGTCGCCCGGGCCGACGGCACCGGCGCCAAGCCGGTCACCTGGTACGGCACCCGCCGGAAGACCGACGGCGCGGGCCGCAGCTGGGAGCACGGCACCAAGGGCGGCTGGCGGGCCGGCGGGGGCCGGCTGGCGTTCTTCGTCAATCCGACCGGCAGCGAGCGCTGCGGGGAAGCGGAGGCCTGCTACATGCCCGCCGACCTTCCCGAGCGGGGCTCGGGGCTGCTCTCGAACGGCACGGTGACGGAGGCGGTCCGCCCGCCCTTCGCCGTCGGCGCCCGGTATGTGACGGGCAGCCATGTGCTCAAGCTGCCCTCGGGCCGCTGGCGGTACCTGCCCGACGGCGCGAGCCGCTCGGTGGTCGTACGGGCCGGTGATCCGGCGGCCCTGGACCAGATCGCCGCCTCCCGGAAATGGCTGGCCTCCGGCCGGGTCCCGGGCAGGGGAGGACCCCGCCGGGAGGCCGCGGAGCGGGCCCTGCTGTCGATGCGGGCGCTGCTCCAGCCGAACGGCTCCTTCGCCGCCGCCTGGTATCCGTTCTGGGACTTCTCCTGGCCCCGGGACTCCAGCTTCGCCTCGGCGGCCTTCGCGCACACCGGGCACGACGAGGAGGCGTACCGGATCCTCCGTCACAACGCCGGCACCCAGCGCCCGGACGGCACCTGGGAGGCCCGCACCCGGCTGGACGGGTCGGGCACCCCGGACGACCGGCCCTGGCAGCTGGACGCCAACGGCTGGGTGCCGTGGTCGGTCTGGCAGTGGTACCGGACCGCCCCCGAACGGGACCGCACCGGACGGCTGGAGGCCCTCTACCCGATGGTCCGCAAGGCCGCCGACCACACGGCGGGCACCCTGGGCCCCGACGGGCTGCCGCCCGCCTCCCCGGACTACTGGGAACTGCCGACCACGACCGTGAACATCGGCACCGCGGCCCCGCTGCTGGCCGGCCTCAACGCCTCCGCCGACCTGGCCCGAGGCCTGGGCCGCACCGAGGACGCCGCCCGCTGGAGCGAGGCCGCCCGCCGCCTGTCAGCGGGCATCGCCGAGAAGTTCGCGCCCCTGGGCTATCCGCGGACCCCGGACGGGTTGCACGGCCGCGACAGTGCCGCCGCCTTCATGGCACCCCCGTTCAACCACTCCCCCGCCGACCTCCCGGGCGCCCTGGACGGGACGTGGGCGGCGCTGCTGCGGCCCAACGGGGGCCTGGTCCCCGGCGACGACCCGGACACCCGGTGGGGGGACGTCACCTGGACGGCCAGCACCTCCTTCTTCGCGGTCGCCTGGTCCCATCTCGGCGACCGGGCCCGGGGCGGCCGGGTGGTGGACTGGGTGCTGTCCAAGCGGAACTCGCTCGGTGAGCTGCCGGAGACGGTGTCCGCCGACGGCCGCCCCAAGGCGGTGGTGCCGCTCGGCTGGACCGACGCGATCGTCCTGATGGCCCTGCTGGGCACGGACGGCACCCCGCTGCCGACACCGCCGGCCCCGCCGGCCTGAGCCCGCCCCGCAGGCTCAGGCCGGGGCCCCCGGAGCCGCCTTGACCGCCATGACCAGCGAGTAGAGCGTGTCGTCGGGCGTGATGAAGAGACGGTTCCTCCGGGGGCCGCCGAAGCGGATGTTGGAGACCGTGTTGGGCACAAGTGCGTCGACGGGCCGGGGGGCCCCCCCCCGGGGGGGGGCCCCCCGGGGGGCGGGGGGGGGGGGGGGGGCCGGGGCCCGGGGGGGGGGGGCGGGGGCGGGGGGGAAGAGCGGGGTGGGGGCGGCCGCCACGTGTCGG
>NZ_JBVIRI010000009.1:0-347415 GCF_055576225.1 Streptomyces sp. NPDC033845
TTCAGCTTGTTTGTCTGTGGCTCCGGGGGTTTCCGGGGGGGGGGGGGCGGGCCCCGCGGCCCCCCCGCGGGGGGGGCCGCCCGCGCCCCCCCCCCCCCCCCCCCCCCCCCCGCCGCCGTGCCCGGCTGCGCGTACTGCCGCGCGTGCCGCTGCGTCTTCTTCCCTGTTGAGCGTGTTCCGCAGACAGCACTGTTGGGGAAAACACCGCGCTTGGAGGGGCACAGTGATGGTTGACCGGGTGGCATCGTTCGCACAGCGGAGGCTGTGGTTCCTCGACCAGCTCGCCGGGGGTTCCGCCGACTCCCTGCTTCCGCTCGCCCTGCGCATCCGCGGCGACCTGGACGTCCCGGCGCTGGAGCGCGCGCTGAACGGAATCGCGGACCGGCACGAGGTGCTCCGCACCCGGTACGTCGCCGTGGACGGCGAGCCGGTCCCGGTGGTGGACCCGCCGGGGGCCCTGGTGGTGGACCGCACCGAGGCGGCCTGCGCCGAGGAGCTCTTCGACCGGGAGCTGGACCGGCCGCTGGACCTGGCCGCGGAGCACCCGATGCGGGTCACCCTGGCCCGGATCGGACCGGCCGAGCACCTGCTGCTGATCGTGGTCCACCACATCGCGGTGGACGGGGTGTCCTGGGACGTGCTGATGCGCGAACTGGACGCCGGCTACCGGGGCGAGGAGGTGGCCCCGCCCGCCCTCCAGTACGCCGACGTGGCCCGCGCCGAGTCCGGCCGGCTGTCCGGCGCCCGCATGGAGCGGCTGCTGGACTACTGGCGGGACCGGCTGACCGGGGTGTCCCCGCTGGCCCTGCCCGCCGACCGGCCCCGCCCGGCGTTCTGGGACGGCGCCGGGGACGTGGTCCGCTTCCACCTGCCGGCCGGACTGGTCGGCGAGGTCGACCGGGTGGCCCGGGAACGCCGCGCCACCCGCTACATGCTGCTGCTGTCGGTGTACCAGGCGCTGCTGGCCCGCTACTCCGGCCGGACCGACATCGCGGTCTGCACCACCCTGGCCGACCGCGGCCAGGCCTCGGCCGCCGGAGTGATCGGCCCGTTCGTGAACACCATCGTGCTGCGCACCGACCTGTCCGGGGACCCCACCTTCGCGGAGCTGCTGGACCGGGTCCGGGGGCGGGCGCTCCAGGACTTCTCGCACTTCGAGGCCCCCTTCGACCGGGTGGTCAAGGTGGTGGGGGCGGAGCGGGACCTGTCCCGGCACCCGCTCGCCCAGGCCTCGTTCACCCTGCTCAACACGGTGCCGGAACCGGCCCGGCTGGACGGCCTGGACGTGGCGCTGGTGCGGACCCCGTTGCGCGGCACCCCGCTGGACGTGTTCCTGGACCTGGGGCTGGCCGCGGACGGCGGGATCGCCGCCCGGCTCCAGTACGCCACCGCCCTGTTCGACGCGGACACCATGCGGCGGTTCACCGAGGGCTATGTGGAGCTGCTGCGCGCGGTCGTGGCCGAGCCGGGCCGGCCGGTCGCGGAGCTCGCGGCCCGGATCGCCCCGCTGCCGGGCGGGGAGCGCCGCCGGCTGATCGCCCTGGCCGGCCCGGCCGGCTCCCCGGACCCGGCCCCCGTCCCGGCCCCCCGGTTCGCGGTGTCGGGCGCGCCGGAGGCGGTCGCGCTGGTCTGCGGGGAGGAGTCCCTGACGTACGCCGGACTGGACGCGCTGACCGCCGGACTGGCGGCCCGGCTGCGCGGGGCCGGGGTCCGGCCCGGTGATCCGGTCGGGGTGCTGATGCGGCGCGGCATACCGGCGGTGGCGGCGATGGCCGCGGTCTGGCGGGCCGGCGGGGTCTTCGTGCCGCTGGACCGCGGGCTCCCCGAGGAGCGGCTGCGGTTCATGGCCGGGGAGGCCGGCCTCCGGCTGGTCCTGACCGACCCGGACACGGCCTGCCTGGCGTCCGCGCTGGGCGCCCCGACCCTGTCGGCCGGGCCCGGGCCGGAGGCGGCGGACTCCGCGCCGCCCTCCGCCGGGGACGGCCACCGGGCCGAGCCGGAGGAGCTGGCGTACGTCATCTTCACCTCCGGGTCGACCGGGCGGCCCAAGGCGGTCGGGGTGGAGCACCGGGCGCTGGACGCGCACGTGGCCGCCGCACGGGCCGAGTTCGGTATCACCGCCGCCGACCGGGTGCTGGCGTTCTCCTCCTTCTGCTTCGACGCCTCCTTCGACCAGCTGCTGACCTCGCTGGGCTGCGGGGCCACCGTGGTGGTCCGCCCGGACGAGCAGTGGCTGCCGGGCCGGGTGGCCGAGGTGGTCCGGGAGCGGGGGGTCACGGTGCTCAACCTGCCGCCCACCTACTGGGCCGAGCTGGCGCACGGGCTCGGCGGCCCGGGCTCGGCGACGGCCGCCGCGCTGGCCTCGCTGCGGCTGCTGATCCTGGGCGGGGAGGCGGTGCCGGCCGGGGCCCTGGCGGCCTGGCTGGCGGCGGTCCCG
Organism: Streptomyces sp. NPDC033845; assembly: GCF_055576225.1. Classification (NCBI taxonomy): domain Bacteria; kingdom Bacillati; phylum Actinomycetota; class Actinomycetes; order Kitasatosporales; family Streptomycetaceae; genus Streptomyces; species Streptomyces sp. NPDC033845. The sequence continues at coordinate 2,438 of NZ_JBVIRI010000009.1, forward strand.
GCGGCCCGGGTGGTCAACGCGTACGGCCCCACGGAGACCACGGTCACGGCCACCACCCACACCGCCGCCGGAACGGACGGCGGGCCGGTGCCGATCGGCCGGCCGCTGGGCGGCCGCCGGGCGTACGTGGTCGACGCGTACGGGGAGCTGGTCCCGGAGGGGGTGCCCGGGGAGCTGCTGATCGGCGGTACCGAGCTGGCCCGGGGCTATCTGGGCCGCCCGGACCTGACCGCGGACCGGTTCGTGCCGGACCCGTACGCCGGGGACGGCGGCCGGCTGTACCGGACCGGGGACCTGGTCCGCCGACTGCCCTCGGGCGGGCTGGAGTTCCTGGGCCGGGCCGACGACCAGGTGAAGATCCGGGGGTTCCGGATCGAGCTCGGCGAGGTCGAGGCGGTGCTGCGGGAGTGCCCCGGGGTGGTGGCCGCCGCGGTCGCCGCCGTGCCGGACGCGGCGGGCGGGCTGGTGCTGGCCGGCTACACGGTGGCGGGCCCGGCGGGGCCGCCGGCCCCGGCGGCGCTGCGGGCCTGGTGCGCGGAGCGGCTGCCGCACTACGGGGTGCCGGCCGAGTTCCTGGCGCTGGACGCGCTGCCGGTGAACGCCTCGGGCAAGCTGGACCGGGCGGCGCTGCCCGTCCCCGCCGGGGACCGGGAGCGGGACCTGGCGGTGGGCGGTGCCGAGTTCGTCGCCCCGCGCGACGACACCGAGCGGGTGGTCGCGGAGATCTGGGCCGAGGTCCTCGGAGTGGACCGGGTGGGCATCGACGACGGGTTCTTCGACCTGGGCGGGCACTCGCTGCTGGCCACCATGGCGGTGTCCCGGATCGCCGAGCGGCTGGGCCGTGAGGTCGAGCTGCGGACCCTGTTCGAGAACCCGCGGATCCGGCTGTTCGGGCCGCTGGTCGCGGCGGCCCGGCAGGCCGGTGCGGTGACCGTGGTGCCGGTGGACCGGTCCGGTCCGCTGCCGCTGTCCTTCGCCCAGGAGCGGATGTGGTTCCTGGACCGGATGTCCGACGCCGGTGACGAGTACGTGCTGTGGTTCTCCTGGCGGCTGCGCGGCCGGCTGGACCGGGAGGCCTGGCAGGGCGCCCTCGACGATCTGGTGTCCCGGCACGAGGCGCTGCGGACGGCGCTGGTGGAGGTGGACGGCCGGCCCGCCCAGCGGGTGGTGTCCGGGGTCCGGCTGCCGGTCTCCTGGCACACGGCGCCGCCCGCCGGCCCGGCCGCGGACCCGGCCGCCGAGGAGGCCCGGCTGGAGCGGGTGCGGGAGGAGGCGGTGGCCTTCGCCACCCGCCGGTTCGACCTGGCGGATCCGCCGCTGCTGCGGGCCGGGGTGTGGGAGCTGGGCGGCGAGGACCACGTGTCGGTGATCGCCTTCCACCACGTGGCCACCGACGGCTGGTCCAAGGACATCCTGATCGGCGAGCTGGCCGAGGGCTACCGGGCCCGGCTGGCGGGCCGGCTGCCGGAACTCCCGCCGGTGCCCGTGCAGTACGGGGACTTCGCGGTCTGGCAGCGGGAGCGGCTGGCCGGCGGGGTGCTGGAGGACCAGCTGGCGTACTGGGAGGAGAACCTCGCCGGGGTCCCGGTGCTGGAGCTGCCGACCGACCGGCCGCGCCCGGCCGGCTGGTCGGGCCGGGGGGCCGCGGTGGAGGTGGACCTGGCCCCGGAGCTGGCGGACGGGCTGGGCGAGCTGGCCCGGCGGTTCGGGGTGAGCCGGTTCATCCTGCTGCTGGCGGTCACCCAGATCGTGCTGTCCCGCTGGTCGGGGCAGGAGGACGTGGCGGTGGGCAGCCCGGTGGCCGGCCGCGGCCAGCTGGAGCTGGAGCGCCTGGTGGGGCTGCTGGTGAACACGGTGGTGCTGCGCGGCGACCTCTCCGGGGAGCCCACCTTCGAGGAGTACCTGGGCCGGGTCAAGGAGTCCGTGCTGGGCGCCTTCGACCACCAGGAGGTGCCGTTCGAGCGGCTGGTGGAGCAGCTCCGGCCGGAGCGCGACCCCGCCCGCAACCCGCTGTTCCAGGTGATGTTCGACGTACAGGAGAGCTCCACCGGCGGTCCCCGGGTCGAGGGCCTGGACGTGGACTACTTCCCGCTCCCCTGGGGATCCGCCAAGTTCGACATGACGGCCACCTTCCTGCTCTATCCGGACCGGTTCGCGCTCAACGTGGAGTACGCCGTCGACCTGTTCGACCCGGAGACCGTCACCCGGTTCGCCCGGCACGTGGGCCGGCTGCTGGAGTCGGTGCTGGCCGACCCGGCGGCCCCGGTGGGCCGGCTGGAACTGCTGCCGGCCGCCGAGCGGGCCGCGCTCCTCTCGGGAGAGGCGGAGTCCGGCGCCGGGCTCGTCTCCGGGGTGCCGCCGTTCACCGTCCAGGGGGACCCGGAGTCGGTCGCCCTGGTCTGCGGGGAGGAGTCCCTGCGGTACGGCGAGCTGGATGCGCTGACCGGCGGCCTGGCCCGGCGGCTGACCGCCGCCGGAGCCGGCCCGGAGGTCCCGGTGGGCGTCTGCCTGCGGCGCGGGATCCGCTCGGTGGCGGCGATGGCCGCGATCTGGCGGGCCGGCGGGGTGTACGTCCCGCTGGACCCGCAACTGCCCGAGGACCGGCTCCGGTACATGGTGGAGCGGGCCGGGGTGCGCTGCGTGGTCACCGACGGGGCGGCCGCCACGGCGGCCGCCGGGCTGGGGGTGCCCACCGTCTCCTTCGACGGGGTGCTGCCCGACCCCGACGCCCCCCGGCACGTCCCCGGGCCCCGGGAACTGGCCTGCGTCATCTTCACCTCCGGTTCCACCGGCCGCCCCAAGGCGGTCGGGGTGGAGCACCACGCGGTGGCCGCCCACGCGCTGGCCGCCCGGGAACGGTTCGGGATCACCGCCGCGGACCGGGTGATGAACCTGGCCTCGTTCTCCTTCGACGCCTCGCTGGAGCAGATCCTGCCCGCCCTCGGAGCCGGCGCCACGCTGGTGATCCGGCCGGACGAGGTCTGGACGGTGGAGGAGCTCGCCGCCCGGGTCCGGGCCGAGGGGGTCACCGTGATGGAGGCCACCCCCTCCTACTGGGAGGAGATCATCGCCCGGCTGGACGGGGTCGCGGGCGACCTGAAGAGCCTGCGGCTGGCCGTCACCGGCGGCGAGACCCTGCCGGCGGCCCCGTTGGCCCACTGGTTCGCCGCACTCCCCGACACCCCCTTCCAGAACACCTACGGGCCCACCGAGACCGTCATCTCGTGCACCTCCCACCTGGTGACCGGCCCGGTCGACGGCCGGGTCCCGATCGGCACCGCCTGGGGAGCCCGCCGCACCTACGTGGTGGACGCGCACGACCGCCTCGTCCCCTTCGGAGTTCCCGGCGAACTCCTCGTCGGCGGACCCGAACTCGCCCGCGGCTACCTGGGACAGCCGGAGCTCACCGCGGAACGGTTCGTCCCCGACCCGTTCGGGAGCACCCCGGGCGGCCGGCTCTACCGCACCGGCGACATCGTCCGCCGACTGCCCTCCGGGGAACTCGACTTCCTCGGCCGCACCGACCACCAGGTCAAGATCCGCGGGTTCCGCATCGAACTCGGCGAGGTGGAGTCGGTCCTGGAACGCCACGAGGAGGTGCACGCGGCAGCCGTCCTGGTCCGCGAACTGCGCGGGGACCGCGCCCTGGTCGGCTACGCGGCCGGCCGGCCCGGCCTGGACCCCGGGGCACTGGCCGCGCACTGCCGGTCGCTGCTCCCCGGCTACATGGTGCCCGCCTCGTTCGTGGTCCTGGACGAACTCCCGCGGACCGTCCAGGGCAAGCTGGACACGGCCGCGCTGCCCGATCCGGAACTCCCGGCCGCCGCCGACGCGGTGCCGCCCCGCACCCCGACCGAGGTGGTGACGGCCCAGATCTGGGCCGAGGTGCTGGGCCTGCCGGAGGTCGGCGTCCGGGACGACTTCTTCGCCCTGGGCGGGCACTCGCTGCGCGCGGTGGCGGTCGCCTCCCGGATGCGGACCGCCTTCGACTGCGAGATGCAGGTCCGCGACCTGTTCGACCACCCGACGGTGGAGCGGCTCGCCGTCGAGGTGGAACGCAAACTCATCGCCCTGATCGCCGACATGAGCGACGACGAGATCGACCTGTCGCTGACGGACGACTTCCCGCTGACCGACTTCTAGCCCGCGCCACCGCGTCCCACCCGTTCCGCCCCGCCCCGTTCCGCCCCCGCCCCGCGCCCCGGCGGACCCGCGCACAGCGGGCCGCCGGGCCCCGCCGGCACCCCTCCCCCAGCGCTCCTCGACGGCCCCCCGGGCCGGCCGCCGGCGCATCGCGCCGCCCGGCCCCGACGCGGGCCTCGGAGCGCCCCCCGAACCGTACGACCTCCCTGATTGGACGGACCCGCCATGACCACCACCCAGGCCGAGACCACCACCACGGCGCAGCCCACCGCCCAGGCCCAGCCCGCCGCCGGCGGTCTCTCCCCGGCCGCCCGCGCCCTGCTGGAGCGCCGGCTCCGCGGCAAGGCCGCCGCCGCCGCTCCGGCCGGGATCCCGCGGCTGGACCCGCGCCCCGAGGAGGCCCCGCTGTCGGCGGCCCAGCAGCGGCTGTACTTCCTCGACCAGCTCGATCCCGGCGGGGTGGAGTACCTGATGCCCGCCGCCTGGCGGTTCACCGGACCGCTGGACGTGGCCGCCCTCGACGGGGCGGTCGCCGACCTGGTCGCCCGGCACGAGCAGCTGCGGGTGGTCTTCCCCGACCGGGACGGGCTGCCCTCCCAGCGGGTGCTGCCCGCCGACGGGGCCGGACTGGACCTCCGGGTGCTGCCCGACGGGGCCGCCGGCACCGGGCCGGAAGCCGTCGCGGAGACCGTCCGGCAGCTGGCCGTCCGCCCCTTCGACCTGGCGGCCGAGCCCGCCTTCCGGGCCACCCTGCTGCGGATCGCCGAGGAGGACCACGTCCTGGTCCTCGCCATGCACCACATCGTCTCGGACGGCTGGTCCCTGGACATCCTGATGGCCGACCTCCGCGAGCTCTACCGGGCCCGCACCGCCGGCGAGGCACCCCGACTGGCCCCGCAGCCGATCGACTACACCGACTACGCGGTCTGGCAGCGCGGCACCGACGAGAGCGCCGACCTCGGCTACTGGCGCTCCACGCTGGCCGGACTGACCCCGCTGGAGCTGCCCGCCGACCGTCCCCGGCCCGCCGTCCGCTCCTCGGTCGGCGCCCTGCACAGCGAGGAGCTCCCCGCCGAGCTGACGGCCGCCCTGGCCGCGGCCGGCGAACGCGCCGACACCACCCCCTACATGACCGTCCTGGCGGCCTTCCAGGCGGCGCTGTCCTTCCACAGCGGCCTGGAGGACATCGCGGTCGGCACCGTGGTCGCCAACCGCGACCGGCCGGAGACCGAACGGCTCGTCGGGTTCTTCGTGAACACCCTGGTGCTGCGCACCGACCTGTCCGGCGACCCGACCTCCGCCGAACTGCTGGCCCGCACCCGGGAGACGGTGCTCGGCGCCCTCTCCCACCAGGGCCTTCCCTTCGAGCGGATCGTGGACGAGCTCAGCCCGGACCGCGACCTCTCCCGCAACCCGCTGTTCCAGGTGCTGTACACGCACACCGCCGCCGGGACCGGCTCGTACGCCCTGGGCGGCGCGGCCGGCGCGGTCTTCCCCGTCGACCTCACCACCGCCAAGTTCGACCTCACCCTCGACGTGTTCGAGAAGGACGGCCGCCAGACCCTCCGCTTCGTCTACCGCCCCGACCTGTACGACGCGGAGTCGGTGGCCCGGCTGGCCGCCCACACGGTGGCCGTGCTCCGCGCCTTCACCCTGGTGCCGAGCGTCCCGCTGAGCGAGATGGCCCTGCTCACCGACACCGAGATCGGCGAGCTCCTCGGGCCGGACGGCCCGGCCAACCGGCCGCTGGAGCAGACCCCCCGGCCCGCCCCCCGCCCGGCCCTGGACCGGGTGGACGAGCAGGTCCGGCGGACCCCCGGCGCGGTGGCCGTCTCCGGCGGCGGCCGGACCCTGACCTACGCCGAACTCGACGCCGGCTCCCGGGCGCTGGCCGGACGGCTGCGGGCGGCGGGGATCGGACCGGAGTCCCTGGTGGGCGTCTGCCTGGGCCGGTCGGTGGACCTGGCGGTGGCCCTGCTCGGCGTGTGGCGGGCCGGGGCGGCCTATCTGCCGCTGGACCCTGCGCACCCGCGGGCCCGCCGGGAGTTCACCGTCGCGGACGCCGGGGTGGAGTGGGTGGTCGCCGACGCGACCGGCCGGGAGGCCCTGGACGGGCTCCCGGTCGGGGTGATCGACCTGGACCAGGCCGCCCCGGGAACCGGCACCGGCACCGGAGCCGCAGCCGGAGCCGGCGCGGCCGACGCGGCCGACGCGGCCGATCTGGCGGCCGTCCGCCCCGGACCGGACTCCCTCGCCTACGTGATCTACACCTCCGGCTCCACCGGGCAGCCCAAGGGCGTGGAGATCACCCACTCCAACGCGGCCTGGCTGTTCGACGCCGCCGACCGGCACTTCTCCTTCGGCCCGGACGACGTCTGGACCCTGGTCCACTCCCCCGCCTTCGACTTCTCCGTCTGGGAGCTGTGGGGCCCGCTGACCTCCGGCGGCCGGGTGGTGGTGCTCACCGAGGACGAGGTCCGCGACCCGGCCGCGGTGCACGCGGTGCTCCGCGAGGAGCGGGTCACCGTCCTCAACCAGACCCCGGCCGCCTTCAAGGGCCTGCGCGCCCATCTGGCCCAGCAGGGCGCCGAGTTCGCCGAGCTGGCGCTGCGCACGGTGGTCTTCGGCGGGGACGCCTTCGACACCCGCGACTACCGCGACTGGTTCGCGGTGCCGGCCGACCGCAGGCCCGCCCTGGTCAACATGTACGGGATCACCGAGACCACGGTGCACGTCACCTACCGGCTGATCACCGAGCAGGACCCGCACTCCCCGGTCTACTCGCCGATCGGCCGCCCGCTGGCCGGGCAGCACGGCTACGTGCTGGACCGGGCCGGCCGGCTGGTGCCGCGCGGCACCGTCGGCGAGCTGTACGTGGCCGGCGGCGGAGTGGCCCGCGGCTACCGCAACCGGCCCGAACTGACCGCCGAACGCTTCCCGCTGGACCCCTTCGGCCCCGGCGACACCCGGATGTACCGCACCGGGGACCTGGTCCGGGTGCTCCCGGACGGGCAGCTGGCCTACTGCGGGCGCGCCGACCACCAGGTCAAGATCCGCGGGTTCCGCATCGAGCCCGGGGAGATCGAGACCGGGCTGCGGTCCCTGCCCGGGGTCCGGGACGCGGCCGTGGTGGCCCGCCCCGACGGGCACGGCGGGGCCCGGCTGGTCGCCCATGTGGTGCTGACCGAGGGCCGCCCGCTGGACGCCGCGGACCTCCGCGACCGGCTGCGGCTGACCCTGCCCGAGTACATGGTCCCGGCGCTGTTCGTCCGGCACACCCGGCTGCCGATCACCGCGAACGGCAAGGTGGACCGCAAGGCGCTGGTGGCGCTCGCCGCCGAGGGCACGGCCGCGCCCGCCGGGTACACCGCCCCGGCCGGACCCGTGGAGGAGACCCTCGCCGGGATCTGGGCGGAGGTCCTGGGCACCGAACGGGTCGGCTCCACCGCGAACTTCTTCGATCTGGGCGGGGACTCCATCCTGGCCCTCCAGGTGATCGGGCGGGCCCGCTCGGCCGGTCTCGCGCTGACCGTCCCGGACCTGTTCCGGGCCCGTACGCTGGCCGATCTGGCCCGGGCGGCGAAGACCGCCGACGGGGCCGGACCCGAGCCGGTCGCCCCGTTCTCCCAGCTGTCCGAGGCCGACGCGGCCCGGCTGCCGGAAGGACTGGAGGACGCCTACCCGCTGACCATGCTCCAGGCCGGCATGCTGCACGAGATGCTCGCCGACGAGCGGCGCGGCGCCTACCACAACGTCACCGACCTGAAGATCACGGTGCCGGAGGGCTTCGACCTCGGGGCGTTCCAGGCGGCCGTGGACACGGTGGTGGCCGGGCACGGCATCCTGCGCACCTCCATCGACCTGGTGTCCTTCTCCGAGCCGCTCCAGCTGGTGCACCGCACCGCGCACGTCCCGGTCGGCTACAGCGATCTGCGCGGACTGGCCCTGGAGCAGCAGAAGGCGGCCCTGCGCCGTTTCGTACAGGAGGAGTTCGGCCGCCGCTTCGACCTGGCCGCCCCGCCGCTGATCCGGATCCATCTGCACCGGATCGCCGACACCGAGCTGCGGCTCACCCTCACCGACTGCCATGTGGTCCTCGACGGCTGGAGCCTGACCTCGCTGATCGCGGACCTGCTGGACCTGCACCGGCAGGCCGTCGCCCACCGCCGCACCCCGGAACTGGCGCCGTCCCCCCGGTTCGCCGAGTACGTGGCCCTGGAGCGGGCCGCCCTGGAGGACGAGGAGGGGCTGCGCTACTGGCGGACGGCCCTGAGCGACCTGCGGCCGGTCCGGTTCCCCCGGCGCGGGGCCGCTGCCGGGGCCGACGAGCAGCCGGTGTACGAGATCAAGCGGTCCTACGCCCGGCTGGCCGAGCCGATCGGCCGGCTGGCGAAACTGGCCGGGGTGCCGCGCCGGACCGTGCTGGTCGCCGCGTTCCACCACACCATGAGCCTGTTCGCCGAGCCGGACGCCGACACCGCCGGGCACCTGGGGCACGCCATCGGGCTGGTCACCAACGGCCGGCCGGAGCTGTCCGGCGGCGACCGGATGCGCGGGCTGTTCCTCAACACCGTGCCGTTCGGGGTGCGGCGGCCGGAGGGCAGCTGGCTCGACTACGTCCGGTCGGTGTTCGAGGCCGAGCAGGAGATGCTGCCGCACCGGCGGGTGCCGCTGGTCCGGCTCCAGCAGCTGCGGCCGGGCGAACCGGCCCTGGTGGAGGCCATCTTCAACTTCGTCAACTTCCACCGGCTGTCCGGGGACAGCTGGGACGGCTCCCTGGAGATCGCCCGCACCATGTTCCCGCTGCTGGTGAACGCCAGCGTGGACGGCTTCCAGCTGGACGCCGACCCCGAGTACCTGGCGCCCGCCACCGCCGACGCCCTCGCCGACCTGCTGTGCACGGTCCTGGAGACGATGACGGGGGCGCCCGAGGCGCCGGTGACCCGGCCGGCGATCACCGGGGAGGCCCGCGAACGGGCCCTGGGCGAATGGGCGCGCGGCCCCGAACTCCCGGGCACCGAGCTGATGTTCCACGAGCTGGTGGCCGGGCACGCCGCCCGCACCCCGGACGCGGTGGCGGTGGCGCACCCCGGAGGAGAGATCTCCTACGCCGAACTGGACTCCGCCGCCGAGCGGCTGGCGGTCCGGCTGCAAGGGCTCGGGGTGGGACCCGAGGTGGTCGTCGGGATCTGCGTGGAGCGGGGCCCGGACCTGGTCCGGGCGGCCCTGGGCGTGCTCAAGGCGGGCGGCGCCTTCCTGCCGATGGACCCGCAGCACCCCACCGAGCGGCTGGCGTTCACCGCCTCGGACAGCGGGATGCGGCTGCTGCTGACCCAGTCCGCGCTGGCCGGCACGGTGCCCTTCGAGGGAACCGTTCTGTTCCTCGACGTCCCGGACACCGCCGACGTCGCTGACGCCCCGGACGCCGGGACGGAGGACGCGAGCGGGGGCGGGGCCCGCCGGCCGGTCCGGGCCGGGACCGACCCCGGGAACACGGCGTACGTGATCTACACCTCGGGCTCCACCGGCACCCCCAAGGGCGTGGCCATCGCCCACCGCGGGCTGACCAACATGCTGGAGGGGCAGCGGGACCTGTTCGCGCCGTCCGCCGGGGACCGGGTGCTGCAGTTCGCCTCCTTCACCTTCGACGCCTCCATCCTGGAGCTGACCTGGTCGCTGGCCAACGGCGGCCGGCTGTGCACCGTGCCCAAGGAGGCGCTGCGGCCCGGCCCCGACCTGGCCGAGACCCTCCTCTCCTACGGCATCACCGGCACCATGCTGCCGCCCAGCGCCCTGGCCGTCCTCGGCGAGGACCGGTTCCCCGACCTGGCGGTCCTCCAGGTGGCGGGCGAGGCCTGCCCGGCCGAACTGGCCCGGACCTGGTCCCGGGGCCGCCGCTTCATCAACATCTACGGGCTGACCGAGACCACCGTGTGGTCGGTGGCCGCCACCCTCACCCCGGACACGGTCCGGCCGCCGGTGGGCCGGCCCATCCGCAACACCCGGATGTACGTGCTGGACGAGGACATGGGGCCGGTCCCGGTCGGCGTCCCCGGCGAGATCTACCTGGGCGGCGCCTGCGTGGGCCCCGGCTATCTGGGCCGCCCCGAGCTGACCGCCGCCACCTTCGTGCCCGACCCGTACGGCGCCCCCGGCGACCGGCTCTGCCGCACCGGCGACATCGGCGCCCAGCGGCCGGACGGCACCGTGGAGTGGCTGGGCCGCCGGGACAGCCAGATCAAGCTGCGCGGCTTCCGGATCGAGCTCGGCGAGATCGAGCACCGGCTGCGCGAGCTCCCGCAGGTCCGCCAGGCCGTGGTGCTGCTGCGGCGGGACCTGCCGGGCGGCGAACCGGCCCTGGTCGCCTATGTGGTGGCGCACGACGGACAGCCCGCCGACCGGTCCGCCGGGGAGCCACTGCGGCAGGCGCTGCGCGGGCAGATGCCCGAGTACATGGTGCCCGGCCGGTTCGTGTTCCTGGACGCGCTGCCGGTCAACAGCAGCGGCAAGATCGACAAGCCGGCGCTGCCGCTGCCCGCGGTGGAACGCGCCGACTCCGGCGCCCCGTACACCGCCCCGCGGACCCCGGCCGAGACGGTGCTGGCCGAGGTGTGGAGCCATGTGCTCGGCATCCCCGGGATCGGGGTGCACGACGACTTCTTCCGGCTCGGCGGAAGCTCCCTGTCCACCGTCCGGGTGGCCGCCCAGGCCTCCTCCCGGGGGCTGCCGGTCTCGGTCCGCGACCTGATCGAGGCGCCCACCGTCGCCGCGCTCGCCGAACGCGCCACCGCGGCGGCCGCCGCCGCCTCCCTCGGGCCGGCGGAGGTCCGCTCGGAGGTCCGGCTGCGGACCGGCGAGGGCTCCCCGCTGTGGTGCGTGCACCCGACCGGCGGCAGCGCCGCCTGGTACGTGCCGCTCGCCCGGATGCTGGCCCCGGGCCGCCCGGTCCACGCCTTCCAGGCCCGCGGCCTGCTCGGCGGCCTCGACCCGGCCGACCTGCCCGGGATCGCCGCGAACTACGTCGCGGAGATCACCGCGCACGGCGCCGAGGGCCCGCACGACCTGTTCGGCTGGTCCATGGGCGCCAACATCGCCCTGGAGATGGCCACCCAGCTGCACGAGGCCGGACACCGGGTGGAACCCCTGGTCCTGGTCGAGCCCTATCTGCCCAACCCGGCCGCCCGCGCCCGCCTCGAAGGGGTCGGCCGGGAGCTGGAGTCCGCGCTGCGGCTGCGCGACCGGGTCCGGGCCCTGCCCGCCTCGGCGGAACGCGACACGGCGGTGGCCGAGCTGACCGCCCAGCTGCTGGCGGCCGACATGAGCCCCAGCGAGGCGGCCCTGGTCGAGAACGCCCCGATCGAGGTGTGGCACTCGCTGCTGGTCGCCCTGGCCCGCTACGAACTGCGCCCCTACCCGGGCCACATCCACCTGGTGGTCGGCTCGGAGGCGGCCGGACTGCCCGACGGCGAGCCGATGCCCGGCCTGGACGTGGACTACCCGACGTACGTGGCCCGCTGGCGGGCCCTCGCCCGGGACGGCCTCACCGTCCACATCACCGAGGGCGACCACATGTCGATGATGTCCGAACGCCTGATGCCGCGGACCGCGGCCCTGCTCGACACGATCAAGAGCATCCCCACCCACACGACCCAGGCGGAGGCCCGGCGATGACCCTCACCGACACCGAGCAGACCCGGACCGCGCCGGCCGGCGCCCCCGCCGGGGTGTGCCCCTTCACCGGGGCCACCGCCGCCGACCTCCCGGCCCCCGCCGCCCCGGCCGCCCTGGCCGCCGTGCGCCCGGCCGGCCCGTTCACCGAGCGGTACCTGCTGGACCCGGCCGTCAACGCCGAACCGTACGGCTACCTCAACTCCCTCCGGGACCACGACCCGGTGTACTGGAGCGCCATGCACCGGGCCTGGCTGGTCACCGGGCACACCCCGCTGATGCGCTGCCTGCGTGATTCGGCTGTCTCCGCCGAGCGGGTGCGGCCGCTGATGGACGCCGTGCCGGAGGGGGCCCGGGAGGACGCCGAGCGGGCCTTCGGGATCCTGTCCCGCTGGATGGTGTTCAACGACGCCCCCCAGCACCGGCGGCTGCGCCAGGTGTTCCAGGAGCAGTTCGCCGCCCGCGCCATCGTCCGCTACCGGGGCTTCGTGGAGCGGGCGACCCGGGCCATGCTGGCCCGCCGGGCGGTGCCCGGCACCGTCGGCGACCTGGTCGCGGACATCGCCCGGCCGCTGCCGGCCCTGGTGTTCGGCCGCTGGCTGGGCGTCCCGCAGGCCCACCACCCCTCGTTCTGGTACTGGAACGCCCGGGTCGGCGACCTGGTGCTGGGCGCGGCCCAGGAGGAGCGCGAGTACCGCACCTCGCTCCAGTCGCTGGTGAACCTGGAGGACTATCTCGCCGACCTCGTCCGGCAGCGCCGCGCGGACCCCAAGGACGACCTGATCAGCTCGGTGCTGGCGGGCGGCCAGATCGGCTCCTCGGTCACCGAGGAGGAGTTCGTCGGGATGCTCACCCAGATGGCCTTCGCCGGCGGCGAGACCACCAGCAACCTGATCGTCAACGCCCTGCTGGCGCTGCTGCGGCACCCGGAGGAGCTGGCCGCCGTACGGGAGAACCCGAAGCTGGTGCCGATGGCGGTGGAGGAGGCGATGCGGTTCGACGGGCCGTCGAAGATGTCGATCCGGACCGCCGCCCGGGACTTCGACCTCGACGGGCGGGCCGTGCACTCCGGGGACCGGCTGTTCCTGGTGACGGCGGCCGCCAACCGGGACCCGGAGCGCTTCGCCGACCCGGACGTGTTCCGGGTCGCCCGGGGCAGCGCCTCGCACCTCGGCTTCGGGTTCGGCGCCCACTTCTGCATCGGTGCCGCCCTGGCCCGGCTGGTGGCCTGCGCGGTGGTCGACGTCCTGGTCCGCGAGTACCCGGGGCTGGAGCTCGTCGACGTCGGGCACACCTGGCAGCTGTCCCTGCTCAACCGGGCGATGACCGCCCTGCCCATCCGCTACTGACCCCCGCACCGCCGAACCGAAGGAATCCGACCATGGCAAGCACCCTGGCGAGCGCCGGCTCCCGGCTGTGGACACCCGCCCGGCAGCCGTCGTTCCGGCTGCTGTGGCTGGGGCAGTCGCTGTCGCTGCTCGGCGACGGCTTCAGCTACATCGCGTTCTCCTGGATCACCCTGGGTCTGACCGGCTCCACCCTGGCCCTCGGCTGGGTGCTGGCCTGCCAGGCGATACCGCGGGCCCTGCTGACCCTGGTCGGCGGCTCGCTGAGCGACAAGTGGTCCAGCCGCACCCTGATGAAGTTCTCCAGCTGGGCCCGGGCCGTCCTGATGGCGGCGGTGGGCCTGGCCGGGATGGCGGGCGCGCTGAACGTGTGGCTGCTGTGCGCGGCCGCCGCGGCCTTCGGGGCGGTGGACGCGTTCTTCCAGCCGGCCCGGGCCTCGATCCTGCCCTCGGTGGTGGACAAGGAGATGCTGCCCCCGGCCAACGCCCTGCTGGGGGTGGGCACCAAGGTGTCGGCGATCCTCGGCCCGGCGGTCGGCGGCATGGTGGTGGCCTTCTCCGACGCGCACGTGGCCTTCCTGGTGGACGCGGTCTGCTTCGCCCTCTGCGGGCTGTGCGTGTCCCGCATCCGCACCCTCCGCGAGACCGCCCGGGAGGCGGCCCTCGCGGCCGGGGAGGACCCGGAGCCGGAGCCCGCGGCGGCGAAGGGGCCCGCCGCCCCGGTGGACTCGCTGGGCAGCCGGATCAAGGCCGGTCTGCGCTACGCCTGGGAGGACCCGCGGATCCGCACCATCCTGGCCATCGACATGGCCGTCACCTTCTGCCAGGCGGGCCCCTTCACGGTCGGATTCGCCACCCTCGCCAAGGTCGACCTCCAGGGCGGCTCGACCACCCTGGGCCTGCTCAACGGCGCCCTGGCCGGCGGCGCCATGCTCGGCACCCTGGTCGGCGGGGCGATGGCCGGCCGGCCCCGGGTGGGCCTGCTGATCGCCGCGCTGGCCGGCTGGCTGGCGGTCGGCTCCGGGGTCCTGGGCCTCGTCGACGACACGGCGGCCGCCCTGCTGACCGTCCTGGTGATGGGCTTCGGCATGGGGTTCCAGGGGGTGTTCGGGCTCAGCTGGATCCAGCGGAACATCGACGGCTCGGTGCTGAGCCGGGTGATCTCGGTGGACATGGTCCTCGGCTACGCCGTGGCCCCGCTCTCCCTGGTGCTGTGCGGGGCCCTGGCCCAGTCCGGCACCGGCCCGATGTTCGCCCTCTCGGCGGCGGTGCTGGGCGTCACCGCGGTCGCCGTCCTGGCCTCCCGCCCGGTCCGCGAGATGCGCTGACCGAGAAGCCTTCAAGCCACTTCGGAGGCTTGACTACTTCTCAACTTCTTTTTGATCAGGGCAGGTTGTACGTTACGGGCGCGCGGCGCGACAGTCGCGCGCCCGAACGGGTCGTGGAGGCCGACGTGGTGGTACACAACCCCGATCTGGGCATACCCGAGGGTGACGGGCTCACCAGGCTCGCCGACGATCTCGACGCCATGCAACGGCACCTGGACGTCCAGGTACGGCGGATGGACGCGATCGTGGACCGGATCCAGGCCCGCTGGCAGGGGACCACTGGCGACGCCTACCGCACCCTCCACACCGAGGCCGCGCGGGACGCCGTGCGCATCCGGGAGCACCTGCGGCTGCTGGAGGAGGCGCTCCGGCTCGGCCGGGACGGCTTCAGCGACCAGGACCTCGACGTTCTGGCCCGGATGCGGCAGGTCCAGAGTGCGATGGATGTGGCCCGCGAAGCCGCCGCCCTCCAGGCCCCGCCCCCGCCGGGCGCCCCGGAGACCGGGCCGGCTCCGCAGCCGCGCAGCCGTATCGAAGACCTCTGAAGGAGGTCTTCCGGGGGAGAGGACGGGAGATGGCGGGCGACGACCGGATAGCCGTGGACATCACCGCGTTACAGGCGATGTCCGGTGAGCTGGAGGAGATACTCCGACAGCTGAACGAAGAACTGGGCCTGCTGTACGAGCGCACCGAGCGGGTGGTGCTCGGCTGGCAGGGCGAGGCCCGCGAGGCCTTCGTCCTCACCCTGGACCGGTGGGGAAACGACATGGCCGACTTGAAGGCCGCACAGGCCTGGCTGCACACCTCGGTGACCACCGCCCATGCCAACTACGCCGCCGCCCACCAGGCGGTGCTGCGCGGCTGGGGCGCCGCCTGATGTCCATGCCGCCCCCACCGTCCGGTGGCAGCGGCAACGGCGGTACCCCGCCCACCGGCCCCGCGCTGCCGTCGCCCTCCCCCGGGAAGCTCTACGACCCCTCGGGCAAGGACATCTCCCAGGGTCAGCCGCCACCTGACCCGAACAAGCAGGTCCAGGATCTCAAACCCTCGACGGACCCGGACCAGTTCCCCGCGGCATTCGATGTCACCCCGTCCCATGTCTGGTACACCTCCTACCTCATCCGAAACCACCAGACGGCCTTCGATCAGGCCCCACGCAGGCTGCTGAACACCCTGGACAACCACAAGCGCGTCTGCGGGGTCGGTACGGGACCGGAAGCCTTCGTCGCCGCGTACGACACAGTCGCCGCGCTCTACCTGGAGGTGTGGGCCGCCTCGGTGGCCGCTGTCGGCGGGGTCTCGACGGGCCTCACCATCACGGCGAACAACTACGTCAGTGCCGACTACGCCTCCGACCCGACCCTCGGTACCCCGAAAAGCCTGAAGCCGGTCCCGGACGTCATCCGCACCCCTCCCTTCTACGGAAAGGCGGCGAACCTTGGCTGGAGCACGGACGGAGGTGACGGATACGTCGACCGGATCCTGAACAATGTCCTCGACGCCTTCGGGAGCGCCGTCCAGTGGCTGGTCCGCAGTGCCATGAAGAACATCCTCCATCACGGCAAGGTCGGCCAGGTCACCCCCGGGGGCGACGACCTCGAACTCCCCGATGTCGTCGCCGCCTGGAAGCGGGTGTCCAACGACGCCAGGCAATCGGGCGACGACTTGAACGCGGCCATCAACTACCTGCGGAACCCGGACTCCGCGGCTGTGGAATGGCAGGCCGCGATGCACCAGTTCGTCGCCGGCCTATGGGGCACGGCGTACTGGGGGAAGGGCGCCAACAGTCCTGTAGCCCACGGCTACGACTGGAAGCACCCCGCGCTGAACGTCCAGACGAGAGAGCCGATCCTGGAGATCCTCATCAAGGTCGCCCAGGACATAGCGGACCTCCTCGACGCGTTCAAGCAAGAGGTGAAGGACCTCCGCGAGGTCATCGAGCAGGTGTACATCCAGGCGGCCAAGGACCTCCTGGAGACGGACAGCGTCAAGAACTTCCTCCAGGACATCGCCTCGTACTTCGGTGGCCCCCCGGCCATCGCCGCGCAGTTCCTCAAGAACCTGGACGAATCCAAGCTCGACGCGGGTGTGGACAGGTACAACGGAAACACCTTGCAGCTGTCCCTGCACCTGGGAGCCCTCGAGGACGTACTCGTGGAGGCCCGGCGGAGTGTGCCCTCCTTCCAAGGGCAGGAAGCCCGGGCCCAGGCCGTGGGCTCGCGCGCGATCTCGGGCTACCAACCGGTGCACCGCTGGACGGTTCCAAGTGATCCTGCCGCACACCGGTACCCGATCGACCTGGCGAACCAGGAGGACATGAAGGTCGGCGGCCAGACCACCCACGTCATCGACCGGCATGTGGGACTGACCACCGAGGAACTCCAGCGCCGGATGCGGGATCAGAACCCCCCGAGCGCCTCCACGTTCGCCGATCTGTCCAGCGCTCAGAGGTTCGTCCAGGAAGCCATCGACCAGAAGTCCTCCTACATCGCCCAGGAGGTCGCCAAACTCGGTGCCCCGCCGCAGATCGGCGGAATGCTCAAATTCACCGTCTCCTTCTCGGAGGTCACCGGGACCACCGTAGACTCCCCTACCGGTGCACCGAGCACCTACACCCACGTGACGGTCCGTCTTCTGCTCACCACCGACCGGGTGCCTCCCTTCATCGTCATCACCGCCTTTCCCGACAAGGCACCCCCCGCTGCCCCCTCGGCGTCTGCGAATCCCTAGGTCCGTCAGGAAGACCGAACATGTACCAGGACCACTTCCGCTTCTCCGCCCTGCGCGTCCTCTTCGCCGCGTTTCTCCCTCCGGGCGTCCCGGGCCTCCCCTCCGACCCCGGGGTGCGGGCCCACGTCCTCGAGGCTCCGCTCCGCGCGCTCTGGGACCGGTCCGAACGGAACGGTCTGACCGTGTACGAGGTCTCCGGGGAGCTTCGTTCGTTCGCGCGGGCCCTCGCCGCCGGCGGCACGGCCTCCGAGCGGCTGCCGGACGATCTGCGGGAGCTCGCCGAGCGTTCCGGGCCCGGCGGGGAGCCGTCCGCGCTCCTGGAGATCGCCGTCTATGTGGACGAGTGGCAGAACGGCTTGTCAGCCAAGCTCGCCGACGCGGTTCCGACCTCATGGGAGCTCAGTCTGCGCTTTCCCCGGTTGACCGATCTCCTCGACCTCTACTTCGGCCAGGACGGCATCGCGCTGGACCAGGAGGACCTCACGGATGCCGAGGGAATCGGCCTCTACACCGCCGCCTGCCACGAGCGGGGGATGTGCACCTGGAACCTGCCCGTCGTGGTCGCCGAGTGCGCCGAGGCCCTGGCACTGTTCCAGGAGGACACCGCCCTGCGGCGGTTCTTCGCCGGGGAACTCGGGCTCGGTTCCGGCTCCCAGCAGTCCTGGACCGAGTGGCTGACCCTGATCTCCGAAACCCTGACCGCCCACCTCCGCCGGGAGCACGGCCCCGTGGGCTGGACCGGCGGCCGAGAGGAGCGACCCCCTTGCTGACACGTTCGGCCACCTACCCCGACCGGGAGACCGCCCGGTGGGCCACCCAGGCGGTGATATCGCAGAACGAGCAACTGGTGCACCGGTGGCTGACCCGGTCGGCCCGACAGCGGCTGGTCATCGAGGCGTGCTGGCCGTCCCGGCCCGAGCCCGTCGGGCAGGTGCTGCTGCAGGCGGCGATGCTGGCCGGGCACGGGCCGGTGGACGTGCGGGCTGCCCGGGTGGTGCTGAAGCGGTCCCCGGACCAGCCCCTCGGGTTCGCCGTGCACGCCACGTTCCCCATCCATCCGTGACAGTGACCTCAGCCTCGACCTCGACCTCGACGGTGACAGGAGAACGCCCCCGATGCCGCTGACTCCCCTGCAGCACGACCACCAGTACGGCGAGATGGACCAGGTGCTCCGGGCGTATGCCGGACAGCCCGCCGACGACACCGAGGAGCGGCCCAGCGAGGCGCTCACCGCCTACCTGAGGCACACCTGGTACACCCGGCCCTGGGCGGTCGGGGTCGCCGAGAGTCAGCTGCGCGATTACGCCCGCAACCCCCCGGGGCCGCTGCGGCTGCGGCTCGGGGAGGTCTACCCGCTGCCCGATCCGGGCCTCGACGGAGTCGCCGGGGCGTCGGTCCGGGACTGGCTGCTGACCGTCGCCGGGCACCTGAGGCAGGCCCTGGCGGAGGGGGAGGTGCCGCCGCCCGGGGCGCCGCGGACCCGCTGGGAGTGGCAGGCCCGGTTCCCGGAGCTCGGGCAGCTGCTCGGCGGATGGTTCTCACAGGACTTCGGGGAGGAGTTCGAGGACCACGAGGAGGCCCTGCGGGACTACCTGGACGGCACGGAGCCCTCCTTGGCGGCCCGCGCGTGCGGTGAGGTGCACGAGCTGCTGGCGCTTCGGCTGGACGAGGCGGACTACGCCTACGGGCTGTCCCTGCTCGGCCTGGAGGTCGACCCGCCGGTCCCGTACACGCACGGAGCCTGGCTGGGCACGATCGCCGAGGACCTGCTCCGAGGCTGACCGGACGCTCCGCCCGCTCCCCCGCGACCGCCGTCCCGGCCTCAGGCCAGGGCGGCGGTCGCGAAGTCGCAGAGGGCGGCCCGGGTCGGGTGGCCCGTCTTGGTGCCGAGGGCGGCGACGTGCTTCTCCACCGTGCGGGGGGAGATGTAGAGGCGGTCGGCGATCTCCTTGTTGCCCAGCCGTTCGGGCAGCAGCTGGAACACCTCGTACTCGCGGACCGTGATCCCCATGCTGCGCAGCGCCTCCGGGATCGCGTGGGAGCCGGTGCGCCGCTGGTGCACGGGGGCGCCGAGGCGGCGCAGGGCGGCCCGGCAGGCGTTGGTCACGCTGGTCACCGACTGCCGGTGGAAGTGGTCCTCGGCGCGGCGCAGCCACACCACCGGGTCCCCCCAGCCGTCCTGGTGGGCGGACTCGGCGATCAGCCGCAGGCCCAGGTGGAGGGCGGTCGGATAGGCCTCGGCCAGAGCCAGCCCCTGGGCGGCGGCGGCCGTGGCCCGCTCCCGGTGCCCCTCCCGGCCGAGCAGGACGGCGTCGGCCAGCAGCACGAACTGCCGGTTCCAGCGCATCCGGCCGGGCGAGGTCGCGGCGATCTCCTCGTAGGGGGCGCGGCCGACCTCCCCGGAGAGCACGCCGAGGAGCAGTCCGATGCCGTACCGGCCGCTGAGGTAGTAGGTGCTCGGGTTGGCGTCCTCCAGTGCGCGGACCGCGTCGAGGGCGCGGACCGCGCCGGGTCTGTCCTCCTCCATGAGTGCGCAGAACGCCCGGGCGAGCCCGAGCGTCAGAGGTTCTTCCTGGGATCCGGCGCCGTCCCAGTCGGCGAACGCGGACAGCGCCCGGTCCATGGCGGGCCGGTCGCCGCGGTGCGCGGCGAGGACGGCCTGGGACATCAGGACGTACCGGGTGGCGGGTGCCAGTCTCAGCCGCTGGACCACGCTCAGGCACTCCTCGGCGCCGCGTTCGGCGACGGTGAACTCCCCGCGCAGCACGGTGTCCAGGATGAGGATGCCGTCGATGGTGTAGACGATGGTGGCGGAGCCCAGCCGGAGGGCCTCGGCGCGGGCGGCGAGCAGCGGGCCGGTGTCCCCCTCGGTCAGCCAGTTGTTGCCGCCGATCCGGGTGAGGGCGTACATCCGCTGGACCGGCAGCCGGTGCTGTTCGGCGGTGGAGAGGGCGGATTCCAGCAGGGCGGTGGCCTCGTCGAAGTCCCGTTCGCGGGCCAGGGTGGCGAGGAGCTCCCAGGCCTGGCAGACCACGGTGGACAGGCCGTGCCGTTCGGCGGTCTGCAGGGCGGACCGGGCGAGTTTCTCGGCGAGCTGGGTGCGGTCCGGTCCGGGGGTGTCCAGGGCCAGATAGGCGGCGGTGACGTCGACGGGGGCGCTGCTGCGCTCGTCGGGTTCGGCCCGGAGCAGGGCCCGGGCCTGGGCGATCTGCCGGTTGCCGTCCTCCCAGCGGCCGGCCGTGTGGGCGACCTTGGCGAGCCGGGTGTGCAGGGTGGCGAGCCGGGGGGCGGCCAGGCTGCCGAGGGCGTGCAGGTTGTCGGCGAAGCCGAAGGCCTCGGAGAAGTTCCCGGCCTCGGCGAGCGCGGGCAGCAGCGCCTCCAGCACCTCGGCCCGGCGGGTGGCGTCCCGGCTGTCGGTGAGGAGCCGTTCGGCACGGCTGAGCAGGGTGATGGCGGAGCCGATGGCACCGGCCCGCAGGGCCCGCAGTCCGGCCTCGGCGAACAGCCGGCCGGCCTCCTCGTGGTCGCCGGCCTGCTGGCGGAGCTCGGCGACCAGCGGGCACCAGTCGCCGGGCAGTTCGGGGTGCAGGGCCTGGACGGCGTCGGCGGCCCGCCCGGACATCGCGGCCCTGTTGCCGGGGGTGAGCTGGGTGAGCAGGGCCTCGGCGGTGAGCGAGTGCCGGAAGGCGTACCAGTCGGGGGACGGTTCGTCGGGCACCACCAGCTGGGCGGCGACCCCGGCGTGCAGATGGCTGAGCAGGCCGCGGTCGTCGGTCCCGGTCATCTTCTGGAGGACGGTGAGCGGGAACCGGCGGCCGATGACGGCGGCGGCGGAGAGCAGGGTCAGGCCCTGCGGGCCCAGCCGGTCGATGCGCCGCAGGATGCCGCGCGCCAGTGCGGTGGAGACGTCGCTGCGGAGGTCGCCGACCACCCGCCAGCCGTCCTCGCCCTGGACGAGGGCGCCGCCGCTGATCATGCCCTGGAGGAGTTCCTCGACCAGGAAGGGGCTGCCGGCGCTGTCGTCCCAGAGCCGGGTGAGGGCCGCTTCGGGTACTCCCTCGGGTTCGGTGCCGAGCTGGGCGGCGATGACCTGGCCGACCTCGGGGCGGGTGAGCGGGGCGAGTTCGAGGACGGTGCCGACGCCCCGGCGGCGGGCCGAGTAGGCCATGTCGAGGGCGTCGCAGGGTTCGGTGCGGATGGTGGCGAGCAGCACCACGGGGGTGTACTCCAGGTTGTCCACCAGGTACTCGACCACCGCGAGGGTCTCGGGGTCGGCGTCGTGCAGGTCCTCCAGGAGGAGCAGTTGTCCGGCCGGTTCGGCGGTGGCGATCAGCAGCCGCAGCACCGCCTCCCCCAGGATGATCATGGAGCTGCTGTCCTGGGAGTCACTGCTCCAGTCCGGTATGAGCCGTCCCAGGGCGGGCCGGTACGGGCCGAGCGGCAGGTCGTCGAGCGGTCGGCCGCTGCGGAACAGCGACATCAGTGCTTCGGTGAGTGGCCGAAAAGGGACGGTGGGGCCCGTCGTACTGCTCCGGCCGCGCAGCACGCGCATCCCGGAATCGAAGCCGAGGCCGACGGCTTCGGCGGCGAGCCGGGATTTCCCGATCCCCGCCTCGCCCACCAGGAAGACGACTCCGCCGCGCCCTTCCCGTGCGTCGGCCAACGCCAGCTTGAGCTCCGCCACTTGGGAGTCACGACCCACGAGATACCGCGCACGGGAACGCATATGCGAGATGCTAGTTCATGCGAACTGCTAGAGGTCCGCTCAAAGTTGGCCTTTTCGGCGAGGACCGGAATGCCACCCGGAACCCCCTTTCCACGCCTTTGACGGGCCGTCGGGGCCACCGGGGCCGACCGGCCGCCGATCAAGCGGAGCCGCCGGCCTTGATGAAGGACACGCTGGTGTCGAGCTGGCCGAGGGTGATCACGAGCCCGCTGGTGAGCACCAGCCCGGACAGCACCCGGGCGCGGGCGCACACCCGGTTGCGGCCCGAGAGGGTCAGCCGGCCCGCCGGGTCCTCGGCGGGGGCGGAGACGACGACGGCGGCGGAGGTGGCGGCGGACTGGGCGGCGGCGAGGTTCTTCTGCATGGGATGACTGCCTTTCGGGAGGAGTGGCGTCCGGGCCGTCGGCGGGCCGGCCGCCAGGGGGCGGTCTGTCGGTGGGCGGGCCGTCGGCGGGCGGGCCGTCGGCGGGCGGGCCGTCAGCGGGCGGGCCGTCAGCGGGCCGGGTGTTCGAGGAGCTGCACGGACGGGACCGCCTCGGGGAAGCCCAGCCGCAGCAGGGCGTAGCCGATGCCGGAGAGTCCGGCGAGCAGTCCGGGGGACGGCACCTGGTCGGGGGTGCCGCAGTGGTGGCCGTACTCGGCGAGCCGGCCCAGGAGTCCGGCGGTGTGCCGGGTGAGTGCGCCGCGGGCCCGGTCGTGGCCGCGGGCGGAGAGCACGGAGAGGAGTTCCAGGGAGCCGAGGGTGCCGTGCTGGAGGGACAGGTCCGCGCAGTGCGGGGCCCGGTCCAGCAGCTCGACGGTCCGGTCGAGGGCGGCGGCGGTGCCCGGGCGGGCGCCGTCGGCGAGCGCGGTGCCGGCGGCCGCCAGGGCGGTGCCGGACAGTCCCCCGTACCAGTCGAGGTGTCCGGGGTGGAGCAGGGCGGTCTCCAGGGCGGGGCCCAGCAGGGCGGCTCCGGCCTCGGCGCAGCGGCGGGCGGGCTCCCGCCCGGGCCGGGCCTCGGCGTACCGCAGCAGGGCCCAGCCCACTCCGGCGTCGCCGTGGGCGAAGCCGGGGGTCGGGGTGCTGCCGCCCAGCCGGGCGAGCAGCAGGCCGGCGAGCCGGTCGGCCAGGGCGGGCGCCCCGGCGGCTCCGGGGGAGCCGATGACCGCGACGGTCACGGCGAGGGCGCCGGCCAGTCCGTCGGCCAGGTCCAGCGGGCCGTCCGGGTCGGCCTCGGCGGCCAGTTCGAGGGCGGCGAGGGCGTCCGGGAGGCAGCGGCCGATGCCGTCGGCGTCCGACTCCACCTCGCCGAACAGGGCGGACAGCCGGGCCACCGCGTAGACGATCCCGCCGAGGCCGTGCAGGGCGCCCGGTCCGGCGGCGGCGCTCAGCTCGGGTTCGGCGGCCAGCACGGCCAGCAGCCCGGGCAGCGGGCGGACGGCCCGCCGGGCCAGCGCGGTGTAGCGCTCGGCTCCGGACAGCACCCCGGCCTGGGCCAGGAACAGGGCGGCCCCGCAGTAGCCCTGGGCCAGCCCGCCGCCCATCGGCAGCACCGCCCAGTGGTCGCCGGCCACCTGCTCCAGACCGAGCCAGTTGACCCGGTCGCCGCCGGGCACCGCCCGGGCGGCCAGCTCGTCCGCGATCCCGCAGGCCGCGCTCAGCAGCCGCGCGGGCTCCGGCACCACGGCCGGGGCGGCCGGTCCGCCGAGCACCGAACGGGGGCGCGGAGCGCCGGAGTTGGCGCTGCTGACGGCCAGCGTGGCGGAGATGATCCACTCCTGGTCGTAGCGGTCCACCTCGCTCATCGCGGCGATCTTCGTGCGTACGGCGGCGAGTCCGGCGGTGGGCAGCAGCCCTTCGAGGCGGGTGTCCCGGGAGGTCAGCACCGCGGTGCCGGCCGGGTGGTGGAAGAACAGCGGCACGTCCCCGCACCACAGGTCGGCGATCTCGTCCTCGACCAGGCGCTGCCGGGCCGGGTCGTGCGCGGACTCCGACCAGAGCAGGGCGAACACCGATTCGCGGGCGAGCGCGTCCCCCAGCACGTCGGGGTGCGCGGACTCGTCGAGGAGGGTGGCGTAGAGGCGGGTGGAGCGGGCGATCAGCCGGCCGGGGGCGGCGGCCCAGCCGTCCAGCAGCCCCCGGTCACCGGGGCCCGCGCCCAGCAGTTCGGCGCGGTGCAGGGAGATCGCCTCGTATCCGGCCCGGAACCCTTCCAGCAGGGCGGCCCGGTGGTCGGTGTGGCCGGTGGGGCGGCCCTCCAGGACCGGGCGGTTCTGCCCGGCCTGGCAGGCGACGGCGGTCCGGCGGACCCGCATCTCGTCCGTGCCGGCGCCCTCCCAGCACCTCTCGTCGCTGGGGTAGGCCCCGCCGGCGCCGCCGCCGAGGGAGGAGATGTCCAGGCCGCCGTTCTCGCCGATCAGCAGGCTCGGCAGCAGGCAGGTGCGGTGCACCGAGGCCTGGAGGGCCTCCGCGGCCGGGTCGGGGCCGGCCGTCATGGCCGCCGGGAGCCCGGTGTGCAGCAGGGTCTCGGCGTCCACCAGGACCGGCTGGTCCCCGCAGGCGATGACGTTCTCGAAGTGCATGTCCACGCCGTCCACCGCGTACAGCAGGGCGAGCAGGGCGCCCTGGCGGCGGTAGAACCGGTCGAGTTCGGCGACCGACCCGCAGCCGCGGTGGGCGATGAACTCCAGCCAGCCGTGTCCGGCCGCGCGGACCGAGCGCGGGGTGCGCAGGCCCAGTCCGGGCACCTTGCCGTTGAGCCAGCCCACCGTCCGGTCCAGCAGTTCGTGCTGGCCGAGCGGCCGGGGCTTGTAGACCACGGTGCTGCCGTCGGCGAAGTGGAGCAGCGCCACCGAGCGGTTGCCCTGGTGGCAGTCGCCCCGGCCGAGGTCGAGACGGACCAGCTCGCCCGGGTCGGTGCCGCGCAGCAGCTCCTTGACGATCTCGGGGCGGTCGGCGGTGAAGCGGTCCAGCAGTTCGGCGGCGGCCTCGGCGGCGTACCCGCAGGCCTGGCCGAGGGTCCGGGCCAGTACCGGGTAGCGGGTGAACAGCCCGGCCAGACCCCGCGCGGTGCCGAGCCGGGCGAGGAACGCCGCGAACCGGTCCTGCGGGGTCGGGCCCGGCAGTTCACCGGCGGCCCGGGCCAGGTTCAGCTCCTTCACCAGGGTGCGGGCGGCCTGCCGGGTGAGGCGCTCGCCGAGGCGCGCCTCGAAACCGGCGCGGACCGCGGCGAGTTCACCGGCGCCGCAGTCGGCGGCCGAGACCGCCGAGGCGGCCGCCTCGGCCCAGGCGAGGTCGATCAGCGGCCGCAGCACCGGGAGGAACAGCGCGGCACCGTCCTCGGCACCGCCCTCCGTGCGGTCGGCACGGTCGCCGTCGGTACGGGTGTCGGTACGGGTGTCGTCCGTACGGACGGAGTCCGCCGGGCGCTCCGCCAGGGCGGCGACGGCCCGCTCCGCGTACCGCGCCCAGCCGGGCTTGGCGGCCCGGCCGGCGAGGTCCGCCGGGGCCTCCTCGGCGAGTGCGTACGCCGCGTCCCGACCGACTCCCAGGTGGCCGAGGCGGGCGGCGAAGCCCTCCGCGTCACCGCAGGCCCACGGCGCCGGGCGGGCGGGGGCGGCAGCCCCCGCGGGCACCGGGCGCACCGGGGCGCCGGGGGCGTCCAGGCGCTCCCGCAGGGTCAGCCCCCGGGCCCACCACCAGCGGGTGAGGGCGCCGACCTGGGTCTCTCGGTCAGTGGCGGTATCAGTCACGAGAAGAAGACTCGCCGAGCCCGCCGACCCCCACATGGGGGGAACTCCCCCATATTCTGCGGGGCCTCCCCCACCCCGCCGGGCGGGTATGGGGGACCGCCCCCGCACACCCGCCCGGGAACCCCCGTACAGGCCCCCCGAGCAGGCCGTTCCGGGCCCCGGCGGGGGCGGCCGGCCGGGTGCCGCCGGGCCCCTGAGCTCCACGGACCCGCCCGCACCCGTCCCGCGGGGGCCGCACACCGGGCTTTCACAAATGTGGGGGCCGGGGCCCGATGCCCGGGGGCGCCCCCCACCCGCAGTCTGCTCTCAGCACCACGACACCACGGCGCTACCGCACCACCGCAGTACGGCACCACGGCAGTACGGCACCACGGCAGTACGGCACCGCAGCAGTACGGCACCGCAGCAGCGCAGCACGGCAACACCCCCGCCCCGCAGCACTTGAGCACCCACTCCCCATGACCCTCGGAGGCCACGGTGGGAAAGACCGTCCCCGTCAACGTCGTCGCATTCGACCCGGTGCTGGAAGCCGGCACCAAGAGCACGCTGTTCACCTGCCCCGAGGTGTGTCTGACCCCTCCGGACGGTGAGCCCCGGGTCGTGGTCATGACCGTGGACCAGGTCGGCCACCCCGAACTCGACGTCCTGCGCACCATCCGCGAGGCCCCGCACCGGCCCGACGTGGTGCTGGTGGCCGCCGAACTGGCCCCCGGGGGCGCCCTGCACGCCATAGCCGCCGGCGCCCGCGGACTGCTGCGCCGCCGGGAGGCGGACGCGCCCCGGCTCTCCAGAGCCGTCCTGGCGGCCGCCCGGGGGGACTGCACCCTGCCGCCGGACCTGCTGGACCTGCTGCTGAAACACTCCGGTGCCCCGGGCCGGGACCCCGACTCCTCCGCCGCCCCCTGGGCCGCCGCGGGCCTCACCGACCGGGAGCGGTCGGTGCTGCGGATGGTCGCGGACGGGCACGAGACCAGCGAGATCGCCCAGCGGCTCTGCTACTCGCAGCGCACCGTGACCACCGTGGTCCACGACATCACCCAGCGGTTCCGGCTGCGCAACCGCGCCCACGCCGTCGCCTACGCGCTCCGGACGGGCCTGCTGTGAGCGCCGTCGCCACCGCCCCGGACCGCGCGGGGCAGAGCGTACGGGTGCATGTGGTCGGCGCCCCCGGCGGCACCCCGCCCGAGGGCCTGACCCGGATGCTGCACACCGCCGGCAGCGGTCTGGCCCCGGCCGACGGGCCGGCCCCGGACACCGTGGTGGTGGCGGTCGCCGCCACCGTGGAGGAGGCCCTGGCGGCCTGCCCCGGCCCGGGGCACCGGTTGCTCGCCATCTGCGACACGGTCACCCCGGCCGGGCTCCGGCTGGCCATCGAGGCGGGGGTGCTGGCCATCCTGCGCTCCGACGACCTCACCCCGGACCAGCTGGTCGCCGCCGTGCACTGCGCCCACCAGGGCGACGGCCGGATGCCCTACGCGGCCCTGGTCCGGCTGCTGGGCAGCGGCGGCACCCCGGCGGTGGCCCGCTCCAAGGCCCTGCCGGAGGCACCGCTGCTGACGGCCCGCCAGACCACCGTGCTCACCTTGATGGCGGAGGGCCACGGCAACGCGGTGATCGCCCGCACCCTGTCCTGCTCGGAGCACACCGTCAAGAACGTGATCTACGAACTGATGGGCCGCCTCCAGGCCCGCAACCGCGCCCACGCCGTGGCCCGAGCCGTCCGCCACAGCCTGATCTGACCCCGGGGCCGCAGGGGCCCCGGGCTGCCTCAGCCCGCGTCCGGGGACAGGCGCAGGGAGATGGAGTTGATGCAGTACCGCTGGTCCGTGGGCGTGGGGTAGCCCTCGCCCTCGAAGACATGGCCCAGGTGCGAGCCGCACTTGGCGCACCGGACCTCGGTGCGGCGCATCCCGTGCGAGGTGTCCGCGAGGAGTTCGACGGCGTCGGAGTCCTTCGGGTCGAAGAAGGACGGCCAGCCGCAGTGCGATTCGAACTTGGTCTCGGAGCGGAAGAGTTCCGCTCCGCAGGCGCGGCAGGAGTAGGTGCCCTCGGTCTTGGTGTCGGTGTACTCGCCGCGGAAGGCGGGCTCGGTGCCGGCCAGGCGCAGGACCTGGTATTCGGCCGGGGTGAGCTCCGCCTGCCACTGCTCGTCGGGCTTCTCGATCTCGTACGCCATGGCGGTCGCTCCCTCAGTCGCTCAGGCGGGCGAGGATCTCGGGTCCGAGATCGGTGACGTCGCCCGCGCCCATGGTCAGAACCAGGTCGCCGGGCTTGGTCATTCCCGCGATGGTGCCCGCCGCGGCGGCCTTGTCGTGTTCGGCGGTGACGTCGGCTCCGGCGGCCCGCGCGGCGGCGATGATGATCTCGCTGGTGACCCCGGGGACCGGGTCCTCGCGGGCCGGGTAGATGTCCAGGACCACGGAGGCGTCGGCGAGCGCCAGGGCCTGTCCCATCTCCACGCCGAGTTCCTGGGTGCGGGAGAACAGGTGGGGCTGGAACAGCACCAGGATCCGGGAGTCGCCGGCGGCCCCGCGGATGGCCTCCAGGTCGGCGGTCATCTCGGTGGGGTGGTGGGCGTAGGAGTCGATGACCTGGACCTCGCGGGCCTCGCCCTTGAGCTGGAGGCGGCGCTTGACCCCGGTGTACTTGCCGAGGGCGGAGGCCAGGTTGTGGACCGGGATGCCGAGGGCGACGCCGGCGGCGAGGGCGGCGACCGCGTTGTGGGCGTAGTGGCGGCCGGGCACCGAGACGGTGAAGGTGAGCATCCGGCCGTCCAGCAGCACGGTGACCTCGCTGCTCAGACCGCGCGGGGTGATCTTGGTGATGCGGACGTCGGCGCCCTCGGACTCGCCGTAGGTGACCACGGCCAGGCCGGGATGGGCGGCGCGGACCCGGCGGGTCAGTTCCACCGCGCCCTCCTGGTCGGCGGAGACCACCAGGGTGCCGCCGGGGACGATCCGGCCGGCGAAGGTGAGGAAGGAGTCGTGGATCTCCTCCATGGACGCGTAGTTCGCGTGGTGGTCGAGCTCGGCGTTGAGCACGATGGCGACCTGCGGCGCGTACTTGTGGAAGCTGCGGTCGCTCTCGTCGGCCTCGGCGACGAAGATGTCGCCGGTCCCGTGGTGGGCGTTGGAGCCGGGGGCGTCCAGGTCGCCGCCGATGGCGTACGAGGGGGCCAGGCCGAGCGCGGACAGCGAGACGGCCAGCATGGAAGTGGTGGTGGTCTTGCCGTGGGTGCCGGCCACCGCGATCGGCCGCAGGCCGTCCATCAGGGAGGCGAGCGCGTCGGAGCGGTGCACCACGGGGACGCCGAGTTCGGCGGCGCGGGCGAGCTCGGGGTTGTCGGCGCGGATGGCGCTGGAGACGACCACGCAGGTGGCGTCCTCGGCGAGGTGTCCGGCGGCGTGCCCGATGTGGACGGTCGCGCCGTGGGCGCGCAGGGCGTCGGCGGTGGCCGAGTCCTTGGCGTCGCTGCCGGCGACGGCGGCGCCCCGCTGGGCGAGGATCTTCGCGATCCCGGACATGCCGGCCCCGCCGATGCCGATGAAGTGGGGTCGGTCCATGGCGGTGGGCAGGCCGGGCATCATCCGTGGTGCTCCAGTGGCGTCGGTGGGGATGTGACGGGCCCCAGCCTAATTCCTCGGCCCGGCTCCGGCGGCGCTCCCGGGGAGCGCGCCGGAGCGGGCGCGGCGGCGGCTACTCGTTGTGGGCGAAGAGCTTGAGGACCGGGACCCCCACCTTGTGGCGGGCCCGGGAGGCCCAGTCCCGGTGGAAGAACTCCTCGACGAAGTGCGGGGCGGTCAGCACGATGACCTCGTCGGCTCCGGTCTCCTCGACGACGGCCTTGAGCTTGTCCAGCGGGTGGTCGTCGACGATCTGGCCGACGGCCGCGTGCTTCTTCGCCCGCAGGGCGTTCAGGGAGTGGGCGAGCGCGTGGGCGGCCGGGCCGCGGGCGTCCTCGCCCTCGGGTTCGTCGCCCTCCCGGATCGCCTCGGGGATCTCGCCGAGGGCGACGTCGTCGATGGCGCGCAGCAGCCGGTCCTGGTCGCCCCGGGGCTGGAGCAGCACGACGAAGGAGACCGGGTCGTCTCCGTGCAGGGTGGTGACGAAGTCCACGTCTACGGACGTCAGGGGCTTCTCGATCATCAATACGCTCGTGAACACGGACGCCCTCTCCTTCATGGCCGAGGCCCTTCATGGCCGTGGCGGCCCCTGCGGAAACCATCCTGCCCCGCTGTGACACGGGGCTCGCGCTGGTAATAGTGCCCAGTGGAAGCTAAGCGGAACGGTGAATTCCGCATCCACTCAGATCCGACGGTAGCGGGTGAACAGAAACCCGGCCTCTTCCAGCAGCGATGCCAGCTCCAGCCGGTGCGGGAGCCCGACTCCGGGGCCCCCGGCGATGCGCTGGGCGTCACCCGCCGTGAGCATCGGTGACACGGTCAGGCACAGCTCGTCCAGCACCCCGGCCGCCACGAACTGCCCCAGCAGCCTCGGCCCTCCCTCGGTGAGCTGCCGTACGTGGCCCCGCAACGCGAGCTCCCGTACCGCGCGGGCCGGGTCCACCCCGACCCCCTCGCCGGCCAGCACCACCTCGGCCCCGGCCTTCCCGGCCGCCGCCACCCGGTCCGCCGGGGCCCCGGCCCCGGTCAGCAGCAGGGTGGGCACCAGCGGGGCGGTGAACAGCGGAAGGGAGAAGTCCAGGTCCAGCCCGGCCGAGACCACGGCGACGGCGGGGGCCGGGCCCTGGCCGGCGGCCGCCCGGCGGGCCGCGAAGGCCTCCCGGGCCCGGGCCGGCCGGTACCCCTCCTGGCGAACCGTTTCCGCGCCGACCACGACCACATCGGCCAGCCCCCGCAGGGTGCCGAAGACCCGCATGTCGGTGGCGTTGGAGATGGGCTGGGAGCGCCCGTCGTGCTGGGCCGCCCCGTCCAGGGTGGAGACCATGTTCCCGCGCAGCCAGTGCCACGGCGGGCCGTCCGGCGCCCCCGCGGGCGGCGGCGGGTACCCGTAGGCCTCCGCCAGCTCGTCGAGCGACCACTCCCGGTCGGTCTCGGCCGGTGTCTGATCGGTCACAGGGAACAGGCGACGCATGGGGTGCAGTGTGGCACGACGTACAGTTGAATGCTGTGTCGACATCTCTGAGGACCTCCGGCGACGCGGCCGCGACCGGTCACATAACCGACGCGGGACCGCAGTCGCTGTGCGCCCGCGAGCCCCGGGTGCCCGCCGACCGTCTGGTCGCCGAAATGGTGCCCCCGCCGCGCTTCGACTCGGTGCGCTTCGACACCTACGTACCGGACCCCGGTCAGCCCAGCCAGTCCCAGGCCGTCACCGTGCTGTCCTCCTTCGCGGCCGGACTGGGCGGCGCCCACGCCACCGGCTCCGGCAAGCGCCGCTGGTTCTCCCGGGCCCCCAAGAGCACCGCCGACGCGGGACCGCGCGGGGTGTACCTCGACGGCGGCTACGGCGTCGGCAAGACCCACCTGCTGGCCTCCCTCTGGCACGCCACCCCGGCCGAGCCCGCCCTCAAGGCCTTCGGCACCTTCGTGGAGCTCACGAACCTGGTCGGCGCCCTCGGCTTCCAGCAGACCGTGCAGACCCTGTCCGGGCACCGGCTGCTGTGCATCGACGAGTTCGAGCTGGACGACCCGGGCGACACCGTGCTGGTGTCCTCGCTGCTGGCCCGGCTGGTGGAGCAGGGGGTCGCGCTCGCCGCCACCTCCAACACCCTGCCCGGCAAGCTCGGCGAGGGCCGGTTCGCCGCCGCCGACTTCCTGCGCGAGATACAGGGCTTGTCGGCGAACTTCCGACCGCTGCGCATCGACGGCCAGGACTACCGGCACCGGGGGCTGCCCGAAGCCCCGCCGCCGTTCTCCGACGAGCAGGTCGCCAAGGCCGCGTACGCCACCCCCGGCGCCAGCCTGGACGACTTCCCCGGCCTGCTGGAGCACCTGGCCAAGGTCCACCCCAGCCGGTACGGGGCGCTCACCGAGGGCGTCTCGGCGGTCTGCCTGACCGATGTCGGCCCGGTGCCCGACCAGTCCACCGCGCTGCGGCTGGTGGTGCTCGCCGACCGGCTGTACGACCGGGAGGTCCCGGTGCTCGCCTCCGGCGCCCCCTTCGACCGGCTGTTCAGCGAAGAGATGCTGAACGGCGGTTATCGAAAGAAGTACTTCCGCGCCATCTCGCGGCTCACCGCGCTGGCACGGGACGCGAAGGGGCTGGTGGCCCAGTAGGTTTGGGGACGGCCGGGCCGCCGTTCGCGGCGCGGCCCTACCACGTCTGCGAAGGGAACCACCATGGCCACCACGCGTACCGCCCACACCGAGTGGGAGGGCAACCTCCTCCAGGGTGCCGGCACCGTCTCCCTCGACTCCTCGGGCCGGGGCTCGTTCGAGGTCTCCTGGCCCTCGCGCGCCGAGGCCGCCAACGGCAAGACCAGCCCCGAGGAGCTGATCGCCGCGGCCCACTCCAGCTGCTACTCCATGGCCCTCTCGCACGGCCTGGACGGCGCGGGCACCCCTCCCACCCGGGTGGAGACCAAGGCCGACGTCACCTTCCAGCCCGGCGAGGGCATCACCGGCATCCACCTCACCGTGCGTGCCGAGGTCCCCGGTCTGGACGCGGAGGGCTTCGCCTCCGCCGCCGAGGACGCCAAGAAGAACTGCCCGGTGAGCCAGGCCCTGACCGGCACCACCATCACCCTGAGCGCCGAGCTGATCTGACGGCCCGTCGGTGCGCGCGGCGGTCCGGGGAGCCCGTACCGCCGCGTGGTACCACAGGACGCATGTCCGCGACACGACGTCAGTTCCTGGCCGGGATCGTCTTCGCCGGTGCGCCGGGCGCCCTGTCCGCCGGCTTCCCGGCGGCCGCCGCCGCCCGCACCGACGCGGTCCGCGCCGGTGCGGCCGGTGAACACCCGGGATACGGGCCGCTGTTGCCCGACCCCGAGGGGCTGCTGGACCTGCCCGAGGGGTTCCGGTACCGGGTGCTGTCCCGGGCCGGCCGGCCGATGCTCTCCGGCGAGGGCGCGGTGCCGGCGAACTGCGACGGCATGGGTGCCTTCGACGCGGGCGGCGGGCGGGTGCGACTGGTCCGCAACCACGAGAACCGGGCCGGCGCCGCGCTGCCGGTCCCGCCGGTCGCGGGCCTGACCTACGACCCGTACGCGCGGGGCGGCTGCACCGTGCTCACCCTCGACGCGCGGGGCGCGGTCACCGGCGAACGGGTCGCCATCGCCGGCACCGCCGTCAACTGCGCGGGCGGGCGCACCCCTTGGGGGACCTGGCTGACCTGCGAGGAGACCGAGGACCGGGCCGGCACGGCCGGTTACGCCGAGGACCACGGCTTCGTCTTCGAGGTCGATCCCGCCGATCCGCACCGCAGCGGCGCGGTCCCGCTGACCGCGCTGGGCCGGTTCGCCCACGAGGCGGTCGCGGTGGACCCGTACCGGGGCGTGGTCTACGAGACGGAGGACGCCTTCGTCCGGCCGTTCGGCCTGTTCTACCGCTTCCTGCCGGCCCGGCCGCTCGGCGGGCCGGGTTCGCTGCGGGCCGGCGGACGGCTGGAGGCGATGCGGGTGCCGGGGGTCCCGGACCTGGCCGCGGTCACCGAGCCGGGCAGCTCCTTCCCGGTGGAGTGGGTGCCGGTGCCGGACCCCTCGGCGGCGGTCACCCCGGTCCGGCTCCAGGACTTCGGCCGGGGCGGCATCACCCACGCGCAGAAGCTGGAGGGCTGCTACTGGGGCGGCTCCGGGGTGTACTTCGTGTCCAGCTTCGCCCGCGCCCGGGAGGGCGCGGCGGCCGACCACTTCGGGCAGGTCTGGCACTACGACCCGGTGCGCCGCCGGGTCACCCTGGAGGTCAGGTTCGGCCCGGGCACCGACACCGGGCTGCCGGGCGACTCCCCCGACAACATCTGCCCGGCGCCCGGCGGCGGGCTGATGGTGTGCGAGGACGGCGGCGGGGCACAGTACGTGTTCGGGGTGAGCCGGGCGGGCCGTGTGTACCCGGTGGCCCGCAACGCCGAGACCCTGGGCCCGGCCGGGACCCCGGGGACCTCCGGGACCCCGGAGTGGGGCGAGTTCGCCGGGGTCACCTTCGCCCCCGACGGCCGGACCCTGTTCGTCAACGTCTACTCCCCCGGGACCACGTTCGCCGTCACCGGCCCCTGGCTCTGAGGCCCGGCTCCGAGGCCCGGCTCCGAGGCCCCCGGCACTGACCGAAGGAAGGAAGCCCGCATGACGAAGAGGGAGCGGCCCGAACCCACCCTGAGAGCGGTGCTCTCGGCCCGGAGCGGTGCTCCGGCCGGAACGGATCCGGCGGGCCTCCCGGCCGGCCCCCGCGACAAGGCGGAGGCGGCCGCCGCCGCCCCGGCCCTGGCCGTACGGCTGGCCTCGCTCCAGGAGCGCCTGTTCGCCTCCGCCACCGCCGGCGACCGGCGGCGGATCCTGCTGGTGCTCCAGGGCATGGACACCAGCGGCAAGGGCGGCACCGTCAAACACGTGATCCGCCAGTTCAACCCGGCCGGCGCCCGCATCACGGCCTTCAAGGCCCCCACCCCGCAGGAGCGCGCCGAGCCCTTCCTCCGGCGCATCGAGCGGGCCCTCCCCCGTCCCGGCGAGATCGGCATCTTCGACCGCTCGCACTACGAGGACGTCCTGGTCACCCGGGTCCGCGGCCTGGTCCCGCCGGAGACCGTGGAGGCCCGCTACGCCGAGATCGAGGCCTTCGAGCGGGGCCTGGTCGAGGACGGGGTCACCCTGCTGAAGGTGTTCCTCCACATCAGCCCGGAGAAGCAGCTCCAGCGCCTGCTGGAACGCCTGGACAACCCCGACAAGCACTGGAAGTTCAGCCCCGAGGACATCACCGACCGCGCCCTGTGGCCCGCCTACCAGGACGCCTACCGCACCGCCCTGGAACGCTGCTCCGGCGCCGCCCCCTGGTACGTGGTCCCGTCCGACCGCAAGTGGTACCGCAACTGGGCCGTCAGCACCCTCCTCCTGGAACACCTGGAAGAACTCGCCCCCCACTACCCGAAGGCCACCTTCGACGTCCCCACCACCCGCGCCCGCCTCCTGACCACCTGACCGCCCGCCGGGAGGATCCTGCCCGGCGTGTCCCGTGGAGATGCCAGGTTGGCAACACCAGCATCGGCGGCGCCCTGACCTGTGCTGATGCTGCTGAAACCACGAGGAAAGCGGTGGTGTGTGGCCACGAGCGCACAGCGGGGGCCGCCCGGGCTGGACGGGGCCGGCGCAGCGGGGGCACGCTGCCGACCAGGCAGTTCGGGCAGAGTTCGGTCGGAGCGGGGGCAGTGTGAGCGCATACGGAACGGCGGACCGTTGGCAACCGGCGGTGCGTCAAATGGCAACGGTCCTGCGGGAGCAGTTGAAGCGGCGGGGGCTCAGCCAGGGCCAGGTGGCGGTGCTCGTCGGACGGCACCGCTCCCAGGTGTCCCGGGCACTCGCGGGCCGTTCGGTTCCGCCCCGCCACCTGGTCGAGAGCATCGCCGTGCGCTCGGGGGCGGATCTCCCGATGGTGATGGACCTGTGGTCGACGGCGGACGCCATCAGGCGGCAGGGCCGGGCCGACCGCAGGGAGGGCGCCCCTCCTGACGGTCTGGTCGGCTATCGCGAGCTGTTGACCGCGTTGCGCGGCCTCGTGGTCTCCAGCGGTATGTCGCAGCGGGAGCTGGTGGAGCGCGACACCAGCGGGGTGCTGCGCCGGTCCACGGTGGGTGCCCTCCTGCGCGGCGAGCGCAGCGCTCCCCTCGGCACCGTCCTGGCCCTGGTACGGGTCTGCGGTGCGGGACCTGCGGCCATGGAGGCATGGGAGGAGGCGTGGACGACCTTGGGCGAGCCTCATCGCCGTGCCCGCCTGGACCGGTCGGCGACGGCCTACTACTGGCTGAAGCGGTCGGAGCGGCGCCGCGACGCCGCCGCCGGGTACGCGGTGTCGCACGGGGCGGTCCGGGCATGGTGAGGCTTCCGGAACAGTCGCGGAGCGCGGCCTCGAACGCGGACGGGCGGGGATCCACGGCCGACGTACGCGGAGACACGCGTACCCGTGGTCCGCGCCCGGGCGTCGCCACCGCCGGGGCGCTCGTCGGCGCGGGACTCCTCTACGGCGTGGGCCAGGGACTCGGCACGGCGCTCGGCGAGCGGTCCATGAGCTGGGCTCTGGAAAATCTGCCACCCGGGTTCATCGCGTCGGTGGCCTCATGGGTGAGTGGCTGAAGCTGAGCCGGTGCGGACCGAACGGCGGACACGGAGGGGGTGAGGGGCGCCGGATCCGCCTGCTTTACAGATAGTCATATATTTTGCGGAGGTGACAGCTTCCGCACGTTCCGTATGTTCTGTGACCAAATCGGCAGCCCTTGCCGTGCTCGGTGCCGTGCTGGGCGCCGCCCTCGCCGGGTGTGCCGGCGGGGCGGGCGGGCCGGCCACGTCCGCGCTCAAGCCGGGTGCCCCGTCCGCCGCGGGCGCCTCCCCGTCCGGCACCGCGACCGCCACTCCGTCCGCCACCGCGACCGGGGGCGCGCCGGGGGCCGCTCCCGGGCCCGGGCGGGCGCCGAAGAAGCCGCCGACCATGGCTCCCGGCCCGGGCGGTCTGGCCCCGGTGTTCCTGCGCGCCCGGCAGCAGCGGGACAAGACCGTGGCGCTGACCTTCGACGCCGACATGACCTCGGACCAGGGGCCGCGCGCGGCCCGGGGGGAACGTTTCGACAACCCGGGGCTGATCGAGGCGCTGCGCGCGCTGAAGGTGCCGTCCACCGTGTTCATGACCGGCCGCTGGGCGGAGGAGTACCCGGACCAGGCCAAGGACATCGGCACCGACCCGGGCTTCGAGATCGCGAACCACTCCTACAGCCACCACGCCTTCAGCACCCCCTGCTACGGGCTGCCCGCGCTGGACGGCGCCGCCGTCCGCGCCGATGTGGACCGGGCCTTCGAGTCCTTCCGGGAGGCCGGGGCGGTCAACACGGTGCCGTACTTCCGGTTCCCCGGCGGCTGCTACGACGACAAGGCGCTGCGCGCCCTGTCCACCGCCAAGGTGACCGCGGTGCAGTGGGACGTGGTCAGCGGGGACGCCTTCGCCACGGACCCCGACGCGGTGGCCGAGCAGGTGCTGGCCGGGGTGAAGCCGGGGTCGGTGGTGGTCATGCACTGCACCCGCAGCGCGGCCCCGGTCACCGAGGAGGCGATCCGGACGATCGTCCCGGAGCTCCGCAAGCGCGGCTACCGGTTCGTCAAGGTGTCCGAGCTGATGGGCACCTGACCCGCGACCACGGCCACGACCACGGCCCCGACCGCGACCCCGGTCCCGGCTCAGCCGGAGCAGGCGTTGCGCTGCGCCTCCTGCCATTCGCAGACCGGGCAGAGCACCCGCCCCGGGGTGGCCGTCCCGTACTCGGTGGGCTTCCCGCAGTCCACGCAGTCCGCGTACGGCGGCCCGGCCACCGCCCCCGGGGGGCGGCCCGGAGCCGGGGCGCAGTACACCTGATCCGCGTGCGCGTGCTCGTGCTCGTGCTCGTCCATGGGACCGAGCGTACGGGCCTCCCCGGGGACGGCGGGCCCAGGAGGGGACTCAGGAGGAGGCGGGCTTCTCCACGTGCTCGCTCGGCCGGACGATCACGAAGCCCTCGCCGCGCAGCTCCAGCTGGACGGCCTCGCCGGAACCGCCCCGGATCATCGAGCCCACCGACTGGGAGCGGTGCAGCCCGGTGTCCAGCGAGGCGCTCCAGCCGACCACCGCGTCGGTGTCCACGTACACCGGGGCCTGGGCGGTGACCGGGATGACGATCGGGGTGCCGTCGCAGACCAGGGCCAGTTTGCCCTGCCCGGTGAACACGCTGTTGAAGAGGCCGCCGCCGGTCATCCCGGCACCCTTGACGGTCCTGATCTCGTAGCCGAGGGTCGCGTCGAAGCAGAGGACGTTGCGGCCGTTGACGGTGAACGCGTCACCCGGCTCGATCTCCACGATGAAGCAGTTCTCGGCCCGGTGCGCGAACCAGGCCTCGCCCTGCCCGGTCACGGACATCAGCGGCAGCCCCTCGCCGGTGACGGCCCGCTTGAGCATCCCGCCGATGCCCTGGCCCTTGCGTTCGAACCGCAGACCGCCGCGGAAGGCGACCATCGAGCCCTGGCGGGCGAGCATCTCGCCGTTGACCGTGTACTTCACCGACTTGGCGTTCTGCAGGGCCATGCCGGGGGCGGCGGCGGGCTGGGCGAGGTGCTCGGCGGAAAAGAGGTCGCTCTTCATGCCCCCGATCCTCGCCCGGACCCGCGGCCCCCGGCGTCATCCTGAAGTCGGAGCCCGGATCGGGGGACCTCCTCCGCCGGTGGCATCCTTGGCCGGTGAGCAGCGAAGACACCACCGATCCCACCACCCCGGCCGAGGCCGCCGCCGCCCGGGACCTGGCGCCCCAGTTCGTCCTCCCGCTGGTGGTCCGGATCGAGAAGACCGACCCGCCGGCCCGTACCGACGCCCTGGAGACGGCGGCCCGCGCGGTCCTCGTCCTGCTGTCGGACGGGCGGGCGCAGGGCGACGGCGAGTGGGCCGCGGCGGTCCGCGACTGGCAGGACGCCCGGATCCGCAAGGTGGTCCGGCGGGCCCGCGGCGCGGAATGGCGCAAGGCCGGGACGCTGCCCGGCATCACCGTGAGCGGTACGGAGACCGAGGTGCGGGTGTTCCCGCCGGTGCCGCTGGACGGCTGGCCGAAGGAACTGGCCAAGCTCCAGGTCTCCGGCA
Source organism: Streptomyces sp. NPDC033845 (assembly GCF_055576225.1). Taxonomy (NCBI): domain Bacteria; kingdom Bacillati; phylum Actinomycetota; class Actinomycetes; order Kitasatosporales; family Streptomycetaceae; genus Streptomyces; species Streptomyces sp. NPDC033845. The sequence goes on from NZ_JBVIRI010000009.1 coordinate 40,866, forward strand.
CCGACCTGGACGACCCGGCCGCGCCCGGCCCGGCGCCCGCCGGGGTCCCGGTGCTGTGGCTCAACCCGGAACTGGACATGTCGGCCGGCAAGGCCATGGCACAGACCGGCCACGCGGCCCAACTGGCCTGGTGGGAGCTGACCGGCGAGGAGCGGGCCGCCTGGCGCGAGGCCGGCTTCCCCCTGGCCGTCCGCACCGCGCCCCCCGCCCGCTGGGCGGAACTGACCGCCTCCGGCCTCCCGGTGGTCCGCGACGCCGGCTTCACCGAGATCGCCCCCGGTTCCTGCACCCTGGTCTCCGACCACCCGGCCCTCCGCACCCGCCCGACCTCCTAGGTCCCAAGATCGCTCTTGACAGCCCTCGGTGCCGTGCACCACCCTTTCACTACTTCCTTAGTGAAAGGGTGGTGTGGGCATGGTCGAGTACCGCATCGACCGCCGCAGCGGTGTGGCCACCTATCTCCAGATCGTGCAGCAGACCAGGCAGGCCCTCCGGTTGGGCTTGCTGCGGCCCGGGGACCGGCTGCCCACGGCCCGTGAGGTGGTCGAGGCGCTCGCCATCAACCCGAACACCGTCCTCAAGGCGTACCGGGAACTGGAGCGCGAGGGCCTGGTCGAGGGCCGCCGGGGGCTGGGCACCTTCGTCCGCCGGACGCTGGGCGAGGGCGGGGCCGCCGACGGCGGACTCCGCTCCGAGCTCGCCCGGTGGCTGGAGCGGGCCCGCGAAGCCGGGCTGGAGGAAGAGGACATCGCCGCACTGATCGCCTCCGTGCTGGGCGGAGCCGACAGCGAACCGAACGACCAGGGGGAACCGATATGACGTCAGCGATCGAAGCGCGCGGGCTCGGACGGAGGTTCCGCGAGGGCTGGGCCCTGCGCGACTGCTCCTTCCGGCTCCCGGCAGGGCACGTCTGCGCCCTCGTCGGGCCCAACGGGGCCGGCAAGTCGACCCTGCTGGCACTGGCCGCGGGCGTGATGAGGCCCACCGAGGGCCGCCTGACCGTCCCGCCCCGGGAGGAGGTCGCCTACGTCGCCCAGGAGAAGCCGCTCTACCCGCGGCTGACGGTCGCCCAGACCCTGCGGATGGGCGCCGATCTGAACCCCGGCCGCTGGGACGCGTCCGCCGCGGACGCCGTGGTGGCGGCCGGCGGCATCGATCCGGCCCGCCGGATCCGCACCCTCTCCGGAGGGCAGCGCTCCCGGGTCGCCCTGGCCCTCGCCCTCGGCAAGCGGCCGTCACTGCTGCTGCTGGACGAGCCGCTGTCCGAGGCCGACCCACTGGCCCGCCACGAACTCATGGGCACCCTGCTGGCGACGGCCGCCGATCACGGCACCACCGTCCTGATGTCCTCGCACATCCTCCCCGAACTGGAGGACGCCTGCGACCACCTGCTCCTGCTCGACGGCGGACGGATCCGCCTGGGCGGACCGGTCGAGGAACTCCTCTCCGCCCACACCCTGGTCAGCGGTCCGGTCCGCGACCTGGCCCCGCACACCGTGGTGAGCTCGCGGACCATCGGGCGGCAGCTCACCGCCCTGCTGAGGGTCGAGGCACCCGGCGGTGCGCTCGGCGGCACCGAACCCACCCTGGAGGAGCTCCTGCTCTCCCACCTCCGCGCCCCCGGCGCACCGGCCCTGCTCACCGCGGCCATGGCGGTGGCCGCATGACCCTCGCCGATCTGCGCGGACCCGTCCGCGTCACCGCCCGTCTGCACCGCACCGCCCTGTGGGGCGCGTTCGCCGTCCTGCTTCTCGCCGTGCTCGCCCTCCCCACCGCCCGCTGGTACGTACAGTCCGTGGGCGCCGACCTCGCCGCCTCCGGCTGCGACCCTTGGAACACGGTGCCCGGCTGCGGGACCGAGGTGCGCGGCTACCTCTCCCGCGCCCTGTACGAGCAGAAGCTCTTCGGTGTCATCGCCCTCGCGGTGGTCCTGCTGCCGGTCGCCCTCGCCGGGTACGTCGCGGGTCCGCTGATCGGGCGCGAGCTGGAGTCCGGTACCTACCGGCTCCAGTGGACCCAGTCCGTCAGCCCCGCCCGCTGGCTGACCGCCCGGCTGGCCGTCCCGGCGGTCGCCGCGGTCCTCGCACTGTCCGCGTTCGGCCTGATCGCCGAATGGATCCGGCTGCGCACGGCGGACTCCTGGTACCCGGTGCAGTGGTACGAGTTCCCCTTCTACGGGGCGATCGGACCGGTGGCGGTGGCCACCGCGCTTCTCGGCACCGCCGTCGGCGCGCTCGCCGCGCTGCTGACCGGGCGCACGGTGCCCGCCGTGGCCGTGGCCAGCGCCGTCACCGCCGCCGCGATGGCCGGCCTGACCACCCTGGGCTCCCGGTTCCGGCCCGTCGCGTGGGGGTACTGGCCACTGCAACTGGCGGAGAGCGGCATACTGCTGGCGCTGGCCGCCGCGGCCACCGCCGGGGCGTTCGTGCTGTTGCGCCGACGCCACGGCTGAGAGGCCCGGGGCGCGGGCCGGGCGGCGGGCGGAAGCTCAAATGTTGCTCTGAAACCTTCTGTGCGTGGTTGGCGTCCTCGTGCCGGGGTCATGACATCGGCACGACGTACTGAAGGGGGGCGGGGGGCATGGAGCCCATGGCACGCCTGGGGGTGGGGATCGGCTGGCGGCCTGAGATCGCCGAGGCGGTCGAGCGGTTGCCGGGACTGGACTGGGTGGAGGCGGTGGCCGAGAACCTGTGCCCCGGCCATCTGCCGGATTCGCTGCTGCGGCTGCGCGAGCGCGGGGTGACGGTGGTCCCGCACGGGGTCTCGCTGGGACTCGGGGGCGCGGACCGCCCCGACCCCGGCCGGCTGGCCGCCCTCGCGGAGCGGGCGGTGGCCCTGGGGGCCCCGCTGGTCACCGAGCACATCGCGTTCGTCCGCAGCTCCTCCCCGGCCCTGGAGGCCGGTCACCTGCTGCCGGTGCCGCGCACCCGGGACGCCCTGGACGTGCTCTGCGCGAACGTCCGGATCGCCCAGGAGGCGCTGCCGGTGCCGCTGGCGCTGGAGAACATCGCGGCGCTGGTGAACTGGCCCGGCGAGGAGCTCACCGAGGCCCGGTTCCTGGCCGAGCTGGTGGAGCGGACCGGGGTGCGGCTGCTCATCGACGTGGCCAACCTGCACACCAACCGGGTCAACCGCGGCGAGGACCCCCTCGCCGTGCTCGACGCGCTGCCGCCGGAGGCCCTGGCCTATGTGCACGTGGCCGGCGGGCTGGAGCGGGACGGGGTGTGGCACGACACCCACGCCCACCCGGTGCCCTCGCAAGTCCTGGACCTGCTGACCGAGCTCCGGCAGCGGATGGACCCGCCGGGGGTGCTGCTGGAACGGGACGACGACTTCCCCCCGGAGGCCGAACTCGCCGCCGAACTCACCGCCATCCGCGGCGCCCTGGCCCGCGTACCGGCCCGCGTCCCGGCCCGCACCCCGGCGCGCGTACCGGCCGGCGCCGCCGGCACCCGCCCCGGCCCCGGCCCCGGCGGCCTCCCACCGAACCCCGCGAGCACCCCGAACCCCCCGAGCCCCGCAGACACCCCGCGCCCCGTGCCCGTACCGGCCGGGGACCCCGAGGGCGCCCGGGTGCGGGTCGGCATCGCGCAGACCGCGCTGCTGTCCGCGCTGGTGGCCGGCACCCCGGTCCCGGAGGGCTTCGACCGGCAGCGGATAGCCGTGCAGGCGCGCGCCCTGGTCGGCAAGCGGGCCTCGGTGGTCCGCAAGATCGCGCCCGAGCTGCCCGAGATCCTCGGACCGGCCTACCGGACCGCCTTCGCCGGCTACGCCCGGCACCGCCCGATGACCGACGGGTACCGCCGGGACGCCCTGGACTTCGCCGAGCACCTGCTGGTCCACGGCCTGCCCGCGGACCTGGACCCGGCCGCCCGCCGCCGGCTCACCCGCTGGTGGCAGGACCGGGCCGGCCACCGGCCGCGGACCCGGCTGGGCCAGTGGCTGCGCGGACTGGGCCTCGGCCCCCGCCCCGGGCGGGCCGCCGCATGATCCTGTTCCCGGTGCTGTTCTGGCTGGCCGTCCTCGGTTCCACCGCCGGCATCCTCCTCGGCGTCCGGCGGGCCCGGGGCCCCGTCCCGCCCGTCCCCGCGCCGCTCGACGCCCCCGAGGCCGCCTTCCTCACCGGCGGACCGCGCCGGGTGGTGGAGGCGGCCATGGTCTCGCTCTGCCAGGACGGCCGGATGATGATCGGCGGCCCCGGCATCGTGCAGGTGCGGACCGGTGCCCGCGGCCGGGACCCGGTGGAACGGGCCGTCCTGGAGGTGTTCGCGGGGGCGGCCGCCGGTGCCCTCTACCCGCTGCGGGCCGCCACCCAGACCCATCCGGCCGTCCGGGAGACCGGCGAGGGGCTGGCCGCCCGCGGGCTGCTGCTCGCCCCGGGCCGGCTGGCCGGGCTGCGCGGCTGGGCCGTCCTGCAGGCCCTGCTCTGCCTCGTCGCGACGCCGGTGTGCATCGTGCTGGCCGCGGTCGTCGACGTCGGCGCGGGGCTGGCCGCCCTGCCCGCCGCCGTCCTCGGACTGATCTCGGGAGTGGTCCTGGTGACCTCCACCGTGGGACGCGCCACCAGGGCCGGCCGACAGGCCCTGGCCGGCTACCGCGCCACGTACGGCCGGAGCTCGGACCCCACCGCCGCGGTGGCCCTGCGCGGTCCCGCCGCGGTGGCCGATCCGCTGCTCCGCCTCCAGCTGGTACGGGGCGCGGCGGGCCGCCGGCGCGGGCCCGGCGGAGCCGGCCACCCGCACCGGGCGCACTCCTCCTCGTCCTCCTCCGGGAGCGAGGTGCTGCCGGTGATGTGGTGCGGCGGCGGCCCGGGCGGTGCGAGCTGCTCCTCGGGGAGCGGCTGTTCCTCCGGCTCCAGTTGCTCCTCCGGGTCGAGCTGTTCCTCCGGGTCCAGCTGTTCCAGTGGGTCCAGCTGTTCCAGCGGGTCGAGTTGCGGGAGTTCGTCCAGTTCCAGCTGCGGCAGCAGCTCCTGACTGGACATCACCCCGGATCACGGCCGCATCACGACCTGTTCACACCTCGGCACCGGCCCGGACCGGTGTGATCGGCTTCTTGTAGACATCCGGTCATGTTCTGGGTCCCCTTTCTGCTCGTGGCCTGGGCCGGAGTGCTGCTCGCCAGCGTCCGGCTGCTGCGGGCGACCACCGAAGCCGCCGAACCCGCCGCGGCCGGGCCGGACTCCGCGCCGGACTCCGGCCCGGCCGCGGCCACCGTCCGCCACCACGGGGACCTCACCCTCTACGAGGCCGCCTATCTGGCCGGCGGCCCCCGCCGGGTCACCGATCTGACCCTGCTCTCCATGGCACGCGAGCGGCGCCTGCTGCTGGCCCGGACCGGCTGGGCCACGGTGGTCGACCCGGTCGGCCGGGACCCCCTGGAACGCTCGGTGCTCGGGGCGTTCGGTCCCGACGGACAGCTCCCGGTCTCCGCGCTGCGGACCGCCACGGCCGGGGCCCCTGCGGTCCGCCGGGTCGCCGAGCGGCTCACCGAGGCGGGGCTGACCCTGCCGGACCGGGTCCGTACGGGCCTGCACCAGGGGATCCGCGAGGTGCGCGGCTCCGTCCTGCTGGTGCTCGCGATGACCGCGGCCGCCCTGTCCGTGCCCACCGGCGGGGTCCGCACCACCCTGCTGCTGTGCTGGTTCTCGCTGCCGCTGCTGCTGGCCACCACCCTGCTGGCGATGGCCCGGTTCGACGGCGCCCACACCGTCTGGGCCTCCCCGGCCGGCCGGCGGATGCTGTCCGGGCTGCGCGGGGACGACCCGGGCTATCTGACGGCCGTCGCCGTGCACGGACTGTCCGCCGTCGGCGATCCGGACCTGCGGGCCGCGCTGTCCGTCGGCGAGCGCGGACTGCCGCCCCGCCAACGGGGTCATTGAGGCCCCCGCCCGGCGGGTCCGCTTTACTCCGGACCCGCCCGCCCGTGTCATCGGTTCATCGATCAGCCGGTCCATCAGTCCAGCTGCCCATCGGACCGTACGACCGTACGACCGTCCGATGACACGGAAACGGAAGGAGCCGCCGTGCTGCGGACTCCGCTCGCCCGCCGGGGCGCCGCCGCGGCCGCCACCGCGGCCCTCTCCCTCGCCCTGGCCGCCCCCGCACACCCCGCCACCGCCGCCGCCACGACCACCCGGCCCGCCGCCGAAGCCTCCGAGGCAGCCGAAGCCTCCGGAACAGGTGGAGCCGCCGAGACCGGCGGAGCCACCGGGACCGCCGAGGCCGCCGGGGCCGAGGCCGCCGCCCGGCGGGCCGCCGCCCGGCCGCCCCGGTTCACCGCCTGCCCGGCCGCCGAGGGCCTCCCCTCCGCCGTCCGCTGCGCCCTGCTCCCGGTCCCCCTGGACTACGCCCGCCCCGACGGCCCGCAGATCTCCCTCACCGTCAGCCGGCTGCCCGCCACCGGACGCCAGGGCGTCCGCCGCCAGGGCGCGCTGGTCTACAACCCGGGCGGACCGGGGGCCTCCGGCATGTTCTTCCCGACCGTCGCCGCGCTGCCCGAATGGCGGCGGGTGGCCGCCGCCTACGACCTGGTGGGCTACGCCCCGCGCGGGGTCGGCCGGTCCGCCCCGCTGTCCTGCCGCCCCCGGGACACCGCCCCGGGCACCGCCGGAGCCCCCGGCCTCGCCCCCCGCCAGGTCCCGGCCGTGCCCTCCGCCGCGTACAAGGAGCAGCGGATCGAGGAGGCCCGCGGCTACGCCCGGGGCTGTGCGGAGCGGGCCGGGGAGGCGCTCCGCCACTACTCCACCCTGAACAACGTCCGCGATCTGCACGTGCTGCGGGCCGCCCTCGGCGAGCCCCGGCTGAACTTCTTCGGCGCCTCGTACGGCACCTACTACGGCTCGGTGTACGCCACCCTCTACCCGGAGCACGTCCGCCGGATGGTCCTCGACTCCCCCGTGGACCCGGACCCGCGCCGGATCTGGTACCGCAACAACCTGCGTCAGTCCGCCGCCTTCGAGCGCCGCTGGTACGACTTCCGGGCCTGGGCGGCCCGGCACCACTCCGTCTACCGGCTGGGCGACACCCCGGCGGCCGTCCAGGCCGGCTACGAGAAGGTGCGCGCGGCCGTGGCCCGGGAGCCCGCGGGCGGACTGGTCGGCACCGGCGAGCTCCAGTCCGCGTACCTCCAGGCCGCCTACTACGACGAGGTGTGGCCCGAGCGGGCGGCCGCGCTCAGCGCCTTCCTCGCCGGGGACCCCGGTCCGCTGACCGAGCTGGCCGCACCCGATCCGGCGTCCGCCGGGGAGCGCGAGAACGCCACCGCCGTCTACACGGCCGTGCTGTGCAACGACGCGCCCTGGCCCCGGGACTTCGCCGTCTGGGACCGCGACCACACCGAGCTGGCCCGCCGGGCCCCCTTCGAGACCTGGGCCAACGCCTGGCTGAACCTGCCCTGCGCGTACTGGCCGGTGCCGGACCGGCCGCGGCCGGTGGACGTACGGGCCCCCGCGCCGGCCTCGGCGGCGGGCCTCGGGGTGCGGCTGCCGGACCTGCTGGTCCTGGCGGCGGAGCGGGACGCGGCCACCCCCTACCGGGGGGCGCTGGAGCTCCAGCGGCGGCTCGGGCCGGGGGCCTCGCTGGTCACCGAGTGGGGAGCGGGCACCCACGGGGTGGCGGGCGGCCGCAACGCGTGCGTGGACCGCCATGTGGAGCGCTATCTGCTGACCGGGGACACCCCTGGTCCGCGGGCCGGCTGTGCGCCGCATCCGGAGCCCGCACCGGTGTCGCTGGACGGCGGGGCGGCGGCGACCCGGGGGTCGCTGCTGCCGCCTGCCGTCTGAACTTCCGGGCGGGATCTCCGGCTGCGTCGATTCGGGGGCAGGGCCTCCCGATCCACCGGAGGGGCCACCTGGCGGTGTGTTCCTCCGGTCCTTCCCCCCAGGGGAGGTATCAGGCGAGCCCGGCCACCAGGTCGGCGACGGACTTGCGGCGCCCGGTGTAGAAGGGCACCTCCTCACGGACGTGCATCCGGGCCTCGGAGGCGCGCAGGTGGCGCATCAGGTCGACGATCCGGTACAGCTCGTCGGCCTCGAACGCGAGCATCCACTCGTAGTCGCCCAGCGAGAAGGAGGCCACCGTGTTGGCGCGGACGTCGGGGTAGCCGCGGGCCATCTTGCCGTGGTCGGCGAGCATCCGGCGGCGGTCCTCGTCGGGCAGCAGGTACCAGTCGTAACTGCGGACGAAGGGGTACACGCTGACGTAGTCGCGGGCGACCTCGTCGGCCAGGAAGGCCGGGATGTGCGACTTGTTGAACTCGGCCGGGCGGTGCAGCGCCATGTTCGACCACACCGGCTCCAGGGCGCGGCCCAGCCGGGTGCGGCGGAACAGGTTGTAGGCGGTCTGGAGCTCGTCCGAGGTCTCGGCGTGCCACCAGATCATGATGTCGGCGTCGGCGCGCAGGCCGGACACGTCATAGGTGCCGCGGACGGTGATGTCCTTGGCGGCCAGCTGGTCGAACAGCTCCTGCACCTCGTCGGCGAACCCGGCGCGGTCCTCCGGCAGGACGTCCTTCAGCCTGAAGACGGACCAGAGGGTGTAGCGAATGACCTCGTTGAGGTCCTTGGCCTTCTTCCCCGCATTGGGGATCTTCTCCGACGTAGTCATGGACCCATTGTCCCTGCCGCGATCAGTGGTCCGTGCCAGGGGTGCCCCCGGGGGCTGCCAGCGCCTCCCGGACCGCGTCCGCCGCCGCGCGGGCGGCGGCGATGCAGGCCGGCACGCCCACCCCGTCGTAGAGGGCACCGCAGACCGCGAGGCCGGGCCGGGCGGCGACGGCGGTCCGGATCCGGGCCACCCGGTCCAGGTGGCCGACCGGGTACTGCGGCAGTCCGCCGTGCCAGCGGGTGACGGTGGAGGCGACCGGGCGGGCGGCCAGACCGACGGCCTCGCCGAGGTCGGCGAGGGCGGCGGAGACCAGTTCGGGGTCCTCCCGGTCCAGGTCCTTCTCGTCGCCGTGCCGGCCCACCGAGGCGCGCAGCAGGAACAGTTCGGGGTCGGCGGCGTTCCAGGCCCACTTGTTGCTGGAGAAGGTGGAGGCCTTCACGGTCCGCCCGTCCACCGGCGGGACGAGGAACCCGCTGGAGCCCCCCGCGGTGATCGCCCCGGGGAGTTCGGAGCGCCGGAAGGCGAGGGTGACCAGGCCCATCGAGGCGTACTCGACCTCCGCCAGCGCGGTGGCGGCGGCCGGTGCGGCCCCGGCCAGCAGCCGGGCGGCCGGGCCGGCCGGGGTGGCGAGGATCACGGCGTCCGCGTCGATGGCCTCGCCGCCGTCCGTCACCACCCGCCAGCCCTGCCCGGTGCGCAGCAGTTCCCGGACCCCGGTGCCGGTGCGCAGGTCGGCGCCGGCCGCCCGGCAGGCCTCGGCGACGGCGAGCGGGAGCCGGCCGATGCCGCCCTCGATGCCGGTGAAGACCGGGCCGGTGGCGGCCGCGCCGAGCGCGTGGGCGCGTTCGGCGGCCTCCCGCTGGATGGAGCGGACGGCCTCGGTGAGGACGGGGCGGGTGCGCAGCGCCGTGTGCAGGGCGGGCAGGGCGGCGCGCAGCGAGATCCGGTAGGCGTCACCGGCGTAGACCCCGCCGAGGAGGGGTTCCAGGAGCCGGTCCACGACCTCGCGGCCGAGCCGGTCGGCGACGTAGCCGCCGACGGCGACGTCCTCGTCCTCCGCCAGGCCCCCTTCGGGGTCGGGCCGTTCCGCTTCGGCGCGGGCCAGGCCCTCGGCGGAGAGCAGCCCGGCGGCGGCGAGCGGGGCGAGGTCGCCCGGTACGCCCATGAAGTGGCCGCCTGGCATGGGCAGCAGTTCCCCGCGGCTCCACAGCCGGGCGGCGGCGGTGGCGGGCGGCACCAGGTCGGGGCCGAGGCCGACCGCGCGGGCCAGGTCCACCGCCTCGGGGCGGCGGGCGAGCAGGGATTCGGCGCCGAGGTCCACGGGCCGGCCGGCGAGTTCCCCGGTGCGCAGCTTTCCGCCGAAGGCGGGGCCGGCCTCCAGGAGGGTCACCCGGGCGCCGGTCGCGAGGAGCCGGTGCGCGGCGGCGAGGCCGGAGATGCCGCCGCCGACCACCAGGGCGTGTCCGCGGCGGCCGGGCCGTCCGGCATCCGCTGCCGGTGCCCCTGCCGTGCCGGTGCCGGTTGCCGTGTCCGTGGCGGTGTCCGTTTCGCGCATGGGTCCATGGTCGCAGAGCGCCGGGACGGCTCCGGCGGGGGCCGAGGCCGGACCGTGACCCGTTCGGGACCGGCTCGGGACCGTACGAGGAAACCGGGGGCCGGGCCGGCACGTCGGAAGGGGGACATCGGATCGAGCCCGGGGGGCACCGCAGTGACCATGACGACGCGTGAGATCGGCCGGGGCCGGAGAACGGTGCGCGGGGGCACCGGGGTGCTGGTGGCGCTGGCGGCCGCGGTGGCCCTGACGGCCACCGGCTGCGGGGCCGGGGACGGCGCCGGGGACAAGGCGGCCGCCCCGCACGGGCTGACCGCGGACGCGAAGGGCGGTCAGGAGGGGGCCAGGGCCGATGCCGGGTCCGCCGCCTCGGCGGCTCCGGCGGCTCCGGCGGCTCCGGGGGCGCCGGGCAAGCCGGTGCAGGTCCGGCAGCACATCATCCGGACGGCGACGCTGGGCATCGAGGCGAAGGACCCGCGGCGGACCCTGACGGCCGCCCGGGCGGCCGCCGTGGGCGCCGGGGGCTACGTGGGATCGGAGACCACCGAGGGGGGCGACGGCGGGATCCTGACCTCCACGCTGGTGCTGCGGGTGCCCAGCGACCGGTTCGACGGGGTGCTGGCCGCCCTGGAGGGCGGCGGGAAGCCGCTGCACCGGCAGGTGGGGGCGCAGGACGTCACCGAGAAGGTCGTGGACGTGGACAGCCGGGTCCGGTCGCAGCAGGCCAGCGTGGCCCGGGTGCGGGACATGATGGAGAAGGCCACGGCGCTCGGTGACGTGGTGCTGCTGGAGGGGGAGCTGAGCAAGCGGCAGTCGGAGCTGGAGTCGCTGCTGGCCCAGCAGACCGCGCTGAAGGACCAGACCTCCCTCGCGACCATCACCCTGGAGGTTTCCGGGGCGCCGACGGCGGTCGAGGAGGAGGACGGGGACCCGGCGTTCACCGATGCCCTCGGGGGCGGCTGGGACGCGTTCGTGACCGCCCTGAAGTGGGTGACCCTGGTGCTGGGCGCGGTGCTGCCGTTCGCCCTGGCCGGTCTGCTCCCGCTGGTCCTGTGGAAGCTGTACCGGCGGTTCCGCCCGGCCCGGGTCCGGCCGGCCGCCGCCCCGGCCCGGCCCGGGCTGCCCGGTTACGCGCCGGCCGCCGCCCCCCGGGTGGGCCCGCAGCGGCCCGCTCCGGCCGACGCCGGCGGCGACCCGGCCGGCGCCTCCGAGGAGGAGGACCGGGACCGCTGACACCCCGCCGCCGCCGTACGGGCCGGATCCCGCATAGCGTGGGGCGGTCACCGTCACGGTGGCGGCGGCGCGGGCGGCGGAAGGCGGTACGGCGATGGCGGCGGAACGACTGGTGGTGGTCGGGGGCGACGCGGCGGGCATGTCCGCCGCCTCGCAGGCCCGCCGGCTGAAGGGCCCCGGCGAGCTGGAGATCGTCGCCTTCGAACGCTCCCGGTTCACCTCCTACTCGGCCTGCGGGATCCCGTACTGGATCGGCGGGCAGGTCGCCGGGCCCGAGGACCTGGTGGCCCGGACCCCCGAGGAGCACCGGGCCCGCGGCATCGACCTGCGGACCCGGACCGAGGTGACCGCGCTGGATCCGGCCGGGCGCCGGGTCCGGGCCCGGGACCTGGAGACCGGCGCCGAGTCCTGGACCGGCTACGACCACCTGGTGCTGGCCACCGGCGCCCGGCCGGTCCGGCCGCCGCTGCCCGGCATCGACGCCCCCGGGGTGCACGGGGTGCAGACCCTGGACGACGGCCGGCGGCTGCTGGACTCGCTGGAGGCCCTGGAATCCGGCGGGCGGTCCGGGGCCCGCCGGGCGGTGGTCGTCGGGGCCGGCTACATCGGGGTGGAGATGGCCGAGGCCCTGGTCGACCGGGGGTACGGGGTGACCGTGCTGCACCGCGGCGCGCAGCCGATGGCCACCCTCGACCCGGACATGGGCGGGCTGGTGCACACGGCCATGAACGCGATGGGGATCCGCACGGTGGCCCGCGCCGAGGTCACCGGGATCCTGACCGACGGCGCCGGCCGGGCCCGCGCGGTGACCGTGGCGGACGGCACCGAGTACCCGGCGGACGTGGTGGTGCTGGGCATCGGGGTGGAGCCGCGGACCGCGCTGGCCCGGGCCGCCGGGCTGCCGCTCGGCGAGTCCGGCGGGCTGCTCACCGACCTGTCCATGCGGGTCCGCGGGCACCGGGACATCTGGGCGGGCGGGGACTGCGTGGAGGTGCTGGACCTGGTCGCGGGCCGCACCCGGCACGTGCCGCTGGGCACCCACGCGAACAAGCACGGCCAGGTGATCGGCTCCGGGGTGGGCGGCGGCTACGCCACCTTCCCGGGGGTGGTGGGCACCGCCGTCAGCAAGGTCTGCTCCCTGGAGATCGCCCGGACCGGGCTGCGCGAGAAGGACGCGCTGGCCGTGGGCCTGCGGTTCGTGACCGCGACCATCCGGTCGACGAACACCGCCGGGTACTACCCGGGGGCGGCGGAGATGACGGTGAAGATGCTGGCCGAGCGGCGGACCGGACGGCTGCTGGGGGTGCAGATCGTCGGCGGGGCCGGGGCAGCGAAACGGGTGGACGTGGCGGCGGTGGCGCTGACCGCGGGCATGACCGTGGAGCAGGTGGTCTCCCTGGACCTGGGCTACGCGCCGCCGTTCTCCCCGGTGTGGGACCCGGTCCTGGTGGCGGCCCGCAAGGCGGTCGCCGCGGTCCGCGCGACCGTCTGAGGCGGCCTATCCTGAGAGCTCAGGCTCGGGGATCCGCCGTGCCCGGGAGGGCCGCACGATGAACGGTCGCCGCCTCACCCTGCTCGCCGCCCCACTGCTGCTCTGCTCCCTGGCCGCCCCGGCGCAGGCCGCGCCCGCCGCCCCGGCGGCCGCCTGCCGGCTCGTCCCCGCCGGTGGCGGTGGCGGGAACGCCTTCGACCTGGTCCTGACCGGTTTCCCGGCGGGCGCCCGGGTGGAGGTGGACGGTCCGCGGGACTTCCGCCTCACGGTCGACGACCAGGGCTCCGCCACCCGCTCCGGGGTCCGCCAGGGCCAGTACGGCGTGGGGTTCCGCGACCAGGACGGCGACCGGAACCGGGTCCGCTGCCAGGGCTCCGGCGGCGGCGAGGAGGGCCGCGGCGGCACCGCGAAGGTGACCAAGGTCGAGGTGGTGTCGCTGACGAACGCCGCCACCCCGGTGGACTGCACCCGGGACAACAGGGTGGTGTTCGACGGCCGGATCACCGTGTCCGGGCCCGGCCGCGTCGACTACCACTGGGCGCACCGCTCCGACAGCACCCCGGTGGGCGCCGGACAGCACACGTTCGCCCCGGGCGAGACCAGCCTGAACGTGACCACCGTGGTCGAGGTCCCGCCGGGCGCCAACCGGACCACCATGGCCCGGCTGCACGCCGGCGACGTCTTCGGGCAGAGCCCGATCGTCACCCTGACCTGCGCGAAGCCCTAGGCCGCGGCGGGCCGGGGCCGGGGGCTACTTCGCGGTGCGGGTGTGGACGTGGTCGACCAGGCGGGTCAGGGCGTCCGGGTCGGTGGTCGGCAGCACCCCGTGGCCCAGGTTGAAGACATGGCCCTCCAGGCCGGCCGCGGCCGCGAGGACCTCGTCCGCCTTGGCCCGCACGGCCTCCGGGGTGGAGAACAGCACGGCCGGGTCCAGGTTGCCCTGGAGCGCCTTGCCCGGTCCGACCCGGCGGGCCGCCTCGTCCAGTGCCACCCGGTAGTCCACGCCCACCACGTCGGCGCCGGCCTCGCCCATCAGGCCGAGGAGTTCGCCGGTGCCCACGCCGAAGTGGATGCGCGGGACCCCGTAGGAGGCGACGGACTCCAGGACCTTCGCCGAGGCGGGCATCACCGAGCGGCGGTAGTCCGCCGGGGCGAGCGCGCCGACCCAGGAGTCGAAGAGCTGGACGGCGGAGGCGCCGGCCTCGATCTGGACCTTGAGGAAGGCGGCGGTGATGTCCGCGAGGCGGTCCAGCAGGTCGGCCCACAGCTGCGGGTCGCCGTACATCAGGGCCTTGGTGTGCTCGTGGTTCTTGGACGGGCCGCCCTCGACCAGGTAGCTCGCGAGGGTGAACGGGGCGCCCGCGAAACCGATCAGCGGGGTGCTCCCGAGTTCACCCGTGAGCATGCCGATGGCCTCGGTGACGTAGGACACGTCCTCGGGCGTCAGGTCGCGCAGCTGTGCGAGGTCCTGGCGGCTGCGGATCGGCTGGGCGACGACCGGGCCGACGCCCGGCTTGATGTCCAGGTCGATGCCGATGGCCTTCAGCGGGACCACGATGTCGGAGAAGAAGATCGCCGCGTCCACCTTGTGGCGGCGCACCGGCTGCAGGGTGATCTCAGTGACCAGGTCGGGCCGCATGCAGGACTCCAGCATGGCGGTGCCCTCGCGGACCTTGCGGTACTCGGGGAGGGAGCGCCCCGCCTGCCGCATGAACCACACCGGGGTGTGCGGCACCGGCTCCCGCCGGCACGCCTTCAGGAAGGCGGAATCGTACGTCTGGCTCGGCTGGCCCGCGGGGCTGTGGTTGGCGCTCACGCGGCAAATCTTCGCACGTATGAAGAAGTGTCCGACCCGGCCCGGGTGTCCCTGCGCTGAACGGGCCCTTCTTCCGCCTATCGTTCCCCGCATGGCTGCGGCTCAGGGACGATTTTCAGATGGCGCTGACGGTGTGGACAGCGCGAAGGAGGCTTCCGTCCCGCTCCCGTTCCGGCGGGCGGTCGACGGCCTGCGGAAGGCCCGGCTGCGGCCGGGGATCGAGATCGACCCCACCCGGGCGCCCCAGCGGCTGGCCCCCTACGCGTACGCCCTGGAGGCGGCGGTCGTCGACGGCGAGGACGACCTCGCCGACGGGCGGCTGATCCTGCTGCACGACCCGTCCGGGCACGACGCGTGGCACGGCACGTTCCGGCTGGTGACGCTGGTCCGGGCGGAGCTGGAGCCGGAGATGGCGGCGGATCCGCTGCTGCCGGAGGTGTGCTGGTCCTGGCTGACCGGCGCGCTGGAGGCGCGCGGTCTGGCGTACGGGGAGCCCAGCGGCACCGTGACCATGGCGAGCTCGCACTACTTCGGCGGGCTCGGGGAGCGGGCCCCGGCCACCCAGATCGAGATCCGGGCCTCCTGGACGCCCCGGGAGGGCGTGGGAGGGGTGCCGGACACCGCCGCGCACCTGGCGGCCTGGTGCGAGCTGCTGTGCCAGATCTCGGGGCTGGAGCCGCTGCCGCCGGTGGAGCCGGGCGTGGTGACGCTGCCCCAGCGGCGCGGTCCGCACCACCCGTAGCGGATCCCGGGACCCGGGCCGGGGTCCGGGCGGGCGGGCGGGCGGGCGGGCGGGCGGGCGGGGCGAGCCTGGATCGAGCCGGGTCCGAGCGGGGGTCGAGTACCGTCCGAGTCGGGCCCGAGTGCCGTCCGGGCGCCGCACGAGTCGGTGCGAGTTTCACCCTCGTCCGGCCGAGTCTCGACCCGGTGTCCGAATCCGGTCGCCGCTGCGGGCTTCTGATCACCCTCCGATCGATCGTGCATCCGAATTGCCCGAATTGTTACTCACCAAATCGTGATCATTCCCTAAAGCCGGGCGGGTGACGTGCCGAAGGAGTCAGTGACCATCCGCACGGAGCGCACCGGCTTCTTCCCCGAGCCGGCGCCGACCCGCCACTCCCCCAGGAGGCCTGGTGTCCGTTCTTCTCGAGCAGCCCGCAAGCCTGGTCGCCTACCGCCCGAACAAGCCGACGGCCATGGTCGTCGTGGCCGACCCGCGCGTCCGCTCCACCGTGACCCGCCACCTGTGGGCCCTCGGAGTACGCGACGTGATCGAGGCTTCGTCCATCGCGGAGGCCCGTCCCCGCGTCGGCAGCCCGCGCGACATCTGCGTGGCCGACGTCCACCTGCCCGACGGCTCCGGTCTCACCCTGCTCTCCGAGACCCGCGCCGCCGGCTGGCCCAACGGTCTGGCCCTGTCCGCCGCCGATGACATCGGCGCGGTTCGCAACGCCCTCGCGGGCGGCGTGAAGGGCTATGTCGTCACCGGTACGCGAACCAACATCGGCCTCCCCGGCCGCCCGGGCGCCGCCCCCATCGGTTCGGCCGCCGCCCGTATGCACCGCCGCCCCCCGGGTGCCCCGAGCCACCCGGGCGGCTACCGCGAGCTCTCCGGCCGCGAGGTCGAGGTCCTGCGCCTCGTCGCCGAGGGCCAGTCCAACAAGGCCATCGGCGTCTCGATGGGCCTGTCCGCACTCACCGTCAAGTCCCACCTGGCCCGGATCGCCCGCAAGCTGGGCACCGGCGACCGCGCCGGAATGGTCGCCGTGGCCCTCCGGACCGGAATCATCCACTGACCGCCGCCGGCCTCCCCCGGATACCGGCCGGGGCCCCCGAGGACCCCGCCGCAGCCGGCCGGAAAGCCCCCGCCTCCCCTTCCTCCCTCCACCCCGCGCCCGTCGACGGAACGTTCCGGCGACGGGCGCGCCGCATCCACGGATACCCTTGACCGGTGACCGACGCCCAAGAGACCGCAGCAGACCTGCGCACCACCACCGGGGGCGGCCCCCCGGACGACGTCGACGGACCGTCCGATGGGCTGCCGATCCCGTTGCTCGAACCCCGTGAGGGGATCCCGCCCGTGGTCGCCGACGACGAGGCCCTCGCCGGGGTGATCGCGGCCTTCGCCGGCGGCACCGGACCGGTCGCCGTGGACGCCGAGCGCGCCTCCGGATACCGCTACGGGCAGCGCGCCTACCTGGTGCAGCTGCGCCGGGCCGGCGCCGGGTCCGCCCTGGTCGACCCGGTCGGCTGCCCCGACCTCTCCGGCCTGGGCGAGGCGCTCTCCGGGACCGAGTGGATCCTGCACGCCGCCACCCAGGACCTGCCCTGCCTGCGCGAAATAGGCATGCTGCCCACCTCCCTGTTCGACACCGAGCTGGCCGGCCGGCTCGCCGGATTCCCCCGGGTCGGCCTCGGCGCGATGGTCGAGAGCGTGCTCGGCTACGCCCTGGAGAAGGGCCACTCGGCGGTGGACTGGTCCACCCGGCCGCTGCCCGAGCCCTGGCTGCGCTACGCCGCGCTGGACGTGGAGCTCCTGGTCGACCTGCGGGACGCCCTGGAGAAGGAGCTGGACCGGCAGGGCAAGCTGGAGTGGGCCCGGCAGGAGTTCGAGGCCATCGCCTCGGCCCCGCCCGCCCCGCCCCGCAAGGACCCCTGGCGGCGCACCTCCGGCATGCACAAGGTGCGCCGGCGCCGGCAGATGGCCGTGGTCCGCGAGCTGTGGGAGGCCCGGGACCGGATCGCCCAGCGGCGTGACGTCTCCCCGGGCAAGGTGCTGGGCGACGCCGCGATCGTCGAGGCCGCCCTCGCGCTCCCGGCCGGGGTGCAGGCGCTCGCCGCGCTGCCCGGCTACGGCCAGCGGATGGGCCGGCGCCAGCTGGAGCAGTGGATGGCCGCCGTGGACCGGGCCAAGGCCCTGCCCGAGGCCGAGCTGCCGCAGCCGGGGGCCTCGCCCTCCGGACCGCCGCCGCCGCGCTCCTGGGCGGACAAGGACCCGGCCGCCGCGGCCCGGCTGTCGGCGGCCCGGACCGCCGTCTCCGAGCTGGCCGAGCGGCTGAACCTGCCGCAGGAGAACCTGATCACCCCGGACACCGTGCGCCGGCTCTGCTGGGAGCCCCCGGCCAGGGTCACCGCGGATTCGGTGGAGGCGGCCCTGGCCGCCCACGGGGCCCGGCCCTGGCAGATCGAGCAGGTCACCCCGCCGCTGGTCACCGCGCTCGCCTCGACCGCCTGACGGTCGTACGGGCGGCCCGGCCCGCCCGGCCGGTCGCCTGACCGCCCGGCCCGCACCCCGGCTCCGGCGCCGCTCCGGCGGCCCCCGCCACCCTGGAAGCCCCCGTCCCCGCGACGGGGGCTTCGCCATGCGCCGGGCCGCCCGAAGTGTGACCTTCGCCGCTCCGGGGGGAAGGGGTGTCCACTTCGGTTACCCACAAGTAGCATGGCGGGGTGAGCGGGCGCTCAGGAATCCCGGAGCAGCCCGCCGCGCAGCAGTGCACACCCGCACCCTGGAGGAGAGCCATCGTGCCTCGTACCGTCAGGGACGTCGTCTTCGTCGACGGCGTCCGCACCCCGTTCGGCAAGGCGGGCCCGAAGGGCATCTACCACGAGACCCGCGCCGACGACCTCGTCGTGAAGGCGATCCGGGAGCTGCTGCGCCGCAACCCGGACCTCGACCCGAAGAAGATCGACGAGGTGGCCATCGCCGCCACCACGCAGATCGGCGACCAGGGCCTGACGCTGGGCCGCACGGCCGGCATCCTCGCGGGTCTGCCGCAGTCCGTCCCGGGCTACTCCATCGACCGCATGTGCGCCGGCGCGCTGACCGCCGTCACCGCCGTCGCGGGCGGCGTGGCCTTCGGTGCGTACGACGTCGCCATCGCCGGCGGTGTCGAGCACATGGGCCGCCACCCGATGGGCGAGGGCGTGGACCCGAACCCGCGGTTCGTCTCGGAGAAGCTGGTCGACGAGTCCGCCCTGTTCATGGGCATGACCGCGGAGAACCTGCACGACCGCTACCCGACGATCACCAAGCTGCGCGCCGACGAGTACGCCGTGCGCTCGCAGGAGAAGGCCGCCAAGGCGTACGCCGACGGCAAGATCCAGCAGGACCTGGTGCCGATCTCGGTGCGCAACACCAACGAGGCGGCCGGCGAGACGGGCTGGGGCCTGGTCACCGCCGACGAGCCGATGCGCCCGGGCACCACCCTGGAGAACCTGGCCGGCCTGAAGACCCCCTTCCGGGTGCACGGCCGGGTCACCGCGGGCAACGCCGCCGGTCTCAACGACGGTGCCACCGCCTCGCTCATCGCCTCCGAGGACTTCGCCCGCGAGCACAACCTGCCGGTGAAGATGCGCCTGGTCTCGTACTCCTTCGCGGGTGTCGAGCCCGAGGTCATGGGCTACGGCCCGATCCCGGCCACCGAGAAGGCCCTGGCCCAGGCCGGGCTGTCCATCGAGGACATCGGCCTGTTCGAGATCAACGAGGCCTTCGCCGTCCAGGTGCTCGCCTTCCTGGAGCACTACGGCATCGCCGACGACGACGCCCGCGTCAACCAGTACGGCGGCGCCATCGCGTTCGGCCACCCGCTCGCCTCCTCCGGCGTCCGTCTGATGACGCAGCTGGCCCGGCAGTTCGAGGAGCAGCCGCACGTCCGCTACGGCCTGACCACCATGTGCGTCGGCTTCGGCATGGGCGCCACGGTCATCTGGGAGAACCCGCACTTCACCGCCGAGGGAGACGCCAAGTGAGCACCACCACTGAGCTCCTGAAGGGGGCGGCCGAGCTGTTCCCCGACGAGGTCGTCACCTCCGCGCACGTCCGCCACCTGGACCTGCCGTTCGGCGCCGGGCGGTTCGCGCTCATCACGCTGGACAACGGCTTCGACCACACCAAGCCGACCACCTTCGGCCCGCAGTCGCTCGCCAACCTGAACGCGGCGCTCGACCAGGTCGAGCAGGAGGCCCTCGCGGGCTCCATCGTCGGCGCGGGCATCACCGGCAAGCCGTTCATCTTCGCGGTCGGCGCCGACCTCAAGGGCGTGGAGCTGCTCCGCAACCACGACGAGGCGCTCGCCATCGGCAAGGGCGGCCACGACGTCTTCAAGCGCCTCGCGGCGCTGGCCGTCCCCTCCTTCGCCTACTACAACGGCGCGGCGATGGGCGGCGGTGTCGAGGTCGGCCTGCACTGCACCTACCGCACCGTCTCCAAGGCCATCCCGGCCTTCTCGCTGCCCGAGGTCTTCCTCGGCCTGGTGCCCGGCTGGGGCGGCTGCGCCCTGCTGCCGAACCTGATCGGCGCCGAGCGCGCGGTCTCGGTGATCATCGAGAACTCGCTCAACCAGAACCGCCAGCTCAAGGGCAAGCAGGTCTTCGAACTCGGCATCGCCGACGCCCTGTTCGAGGGCGCCGACTTCCTGGAGCAGTCGCTGATCTGGACCGCCCGGGTCCTGAACGGCGAGACCGAGGTCGTCCGCGCCGACATCGACCGCGGCGAGGGCTGGGACGCGGCCGTCGCCAAGGGCCGTGCCCTCGCCGACTCCAAGGTGCACGGGGCCGCCCCGGCCGCCTACCGCGCGCTGGACATCATCGCCGCGGCCAAGGACGGCGACCTCCAGGCCGGCTTCGACGCCGAGGACTCCGCGCTGGCGGACCTCATCATGGGCGGCGAACTGCGCTCGGGCATCTACGCCTTCAACCTGGTCCAGAAGCGCGGCAAGCGCCCGGCCGGCGCCCCGGACAAGTCCCTGGCCCGCCCGGTCAGCAAGGTGGGCGTGGTCGGCGCGGGCCTGATGGCCTCGCAGCTGGCGCTGCTCTTCCTGCGCCGTCTGGAGGTGCCGGTGGTCCTCACCGACATCGACCAGGAGCGGGTGGACAAGGGCGTGGGCTACGTCCACTCCGAGATCGACAAGCTGCTCGGCAAGGGCCGCGTCAACCAGGACAAGGCCAACCGCCTGAAGGCCCTGGTCAGCGGTGTGCTGGACAAGGCCGAGGGCTTCGCGGACGCGGACTTCATCATCGAGGCCGTGTTCGAGGAGATGTCGGTCAAGCAGAAGGTGTTCGCGGAGGTCGAGGCGGTCGCCCCGGCGCACGCGATCCTCGCCACCAACACCTCCTCGCTGTCGGTGTCGGAGATGGCCTCCAAGCTCCGGCACCCGGAGCGCGTGGTCGGCTTCCACTTCTTCAACCCGGTCGCGGTCCTCCCGCTGCTGGAGATCGTCCGCGGCGAGCAGACCGACGACGCCTCGCTGGCCACGGCCTTCGGCGTCGCCAAGAAGCTGAAGAAGACCGCGGTCCTCACCAAGGACGCCCCGGCGTTCGTGGTGAACCGCATCCTGACCCGCTTCATGGGCGAGATCCAGAACGTCATCGACGAGGGCACCCCGGTGGCCACGGCGGAGAAGGCCATCGAGCCGCTCGGCCTGCCGATGTCCCCGCTGGTGCTGCTGGAGCTGGTCGGTCCGGCCATCGGCCTGCACGTCTCCGAGACCCTGAACCGCGCCTTCCCGGAGCGCTTCACCGTCTCCCCCAACCTCAAGCGGGTGGTCGAGGCCGGCAAGCGCGGCTTCTACGTCTACACCGCCGAGAACGGCTTCAAGCCGGAGCTCGACCCCGAGGTCGCCGCGCTCCTGGTGCAGGGCGACAGCGTCCTGACCGAGCAGCAGGTCCGCGACCGCGTCCTGGACGCGGTGGCCCAGGAGATCGGCCTGATGCTGGAGGAGGGCGTGGTCGCCGAGGCGCAGGACATCGACCTCTGCCTGATCACCGGCGCCGGCTGGCCCTTCCACCTGGGCGGGGTCACCCCGTACCTGGACCGCGAGGGCGTCTCCGAGCGGGTCAACGGCAAGCGGTTCCTCGCCCCGGGCGTGGCGAGCGTCCCCGCGTAGCACCGCGGGACCGCACGATACGAAAGCCCCTCCGCACCGGGTGCGGAGGGGCTTTCGCGGGTCCGGGGCCGCCGGGCGGGCCGGGCCGGCCGGTGGGCCGGCCGGGCGGTCAGCGGCGGCGGAACCGCTTGGCGCCGCCGCCCTTGACCAGCCGCTCGGCGGCGGGCGAGTTCGGGTTGATGCGCAGGGCCTCCCGGCCGGCCGCGGTCCGCAGGTCCGCGCCCCGCTTGCCCATCCGGGCGGCGGTCTCGCCGATCCGGAGCCAGACCAGCGCCCGGTCGTTGCCGGCCGCCATCGCCATGGCCTTGCGCAGGTGCTCCTCGGCGGTGTCCTGGTCGCCGAGCCGGATCAGCACCTGGGCCAGCCCGATCAGCACGTCCAGGTTCTCGCGCTCGGACAGCAGCCGGTTGCCGACCTCCAGCGCCCCCTCGTCGTCCCCGGCCTCCAGCAGCGAGGCGAACCCGGCGTGCGAGAAGTCGTTGACCTTGGGGCGGCTGCCGCCCTGGCCGCGCTCGGGCCCGCGCTTCTTCTTGATCTTCGGGCCGGGCAGTTCCAGGCGCTCCCGGGTGCGGTCGCCGAAGTGCATGTTCAGCTCGGGCCGGTAGGGCCACTGCTCGGTGGCCGCGGTCAGATAGGCCTCGGCGGTCGGCCGCAGGAACTTGTACCGCTTGGACTGCATGCAGAAGCTGACGGCCGCCACGTAGGAGGCCAGTTCGCCCATCACGAAGTCCGCGTCGAGGATCCGGTCGGCGGAGCCCGCCTCGGGGGACTCCAGGTCCGGCAGCAGCGCGTGGGTGATGGTCACCGGGATGCGGTTGCTGTTCTCGTACGGCCGCATCCGCTCGATGACCTCCAGGGCGCCGACCTGGCCGACCGAGATCCCGTAGAGGGCCCGGGCGGTGAACAGGCCGGTGGAGAAGCAGCCGATGACGCAGTGCGGGCGGAGGTACTCGAAGACCGTCTCGGCGAGCACCGGGGCGTCCAGCACCAGGAAGCCCACCCCGGCCTGCTGGGCGGCGAGCGAGAGCATGTCCGCCAGGTTGGACGGGGCGCTGGGGTGCGGCTTGAAGATGATGGAGCTGTAGCCGAGGCGGACGGCGGCCTCGAACATCCGCAGGTGCAGCTGCTCCTCCTCCTCCTCGGTGAGGATGTTGAGGGCGGAGAGGTACTGGCCGAGCAGCACGGCGGTCTGCGGGCCGCGCTGGGCGATGGACTGCGGGATCGCCGACTCCAGCAGCGGGCGGCACTCCTGGGTGACCTCGCTCATCAGCCGGCGGACCGCGTTGGTGTCCACCGCCTGGGAGCCGATGCCGTACTCGGTGAGGAGCATCGGCAGCAGCATCGGGATGAGGTCGAGGTACAACACCCGGGAGATTCGGGCGTGGATGTCCCGGTTCAGGTCGTTCCGGGTGGGTCCGTAACTCATCACCCCGTCCGCGTAGACCGTGACGGTGGCGTCCGGGAAGATCTTGCAGAGCGTCTGGGCCGGCTTGACCTGGATGGACTCCACGACGAGCTCCAGCGGGCCGGGGACCAGCCCGAGCTTGCCGGCGAACAGGGTCCGCCAGAGCTGGCAGTCCTCGTCCCGGGGGGCCCACATGGCCGGGTGGAACGGCTTGATGAAGTCGTTCCAGTAGACGACCCGGGTGAACCGCGAGACCACGGAGCGGGCGCCGTGCATATGGTGGAGCGGAGTCGCTACTTCCGGAATCTCCACGTTGTTGCACACCAGCAGGATGCGCTCACGCGCACCCGGCGGGCCGAACTGTCCGGCGTCGATGGCCGCGGCCACCGTCATCGCCCCGTACAAGGTTGAAGCGGCAAATATCTGAGTCATTACGCGGCAACACCCACATGCTGGGTCATCAGGTTTCTCAGCTTGGTCACACGAGCGCCGTCCATACCGGCGAACGTCCCCTCCAGGATGTCCTGGGGGAGGTCGCGCAGGATTTGGGAACTGCGCTGGAAGAGGAGGCCACGGCTGTACTCCTCGTAAGTGTCCGACCGGTCCACGTGAATGCAGATGAGGGCGCACAGGGTGCGCATCGCCTTGAACGAGAGTTCGTATCCACGCGGATGCCGGGACAGTTCGTCGAAAATCATCCGGAAGGCCGGAAGGAAGTCGAGCTGGCGTTCGTCGCCGACCTTGGTGAGGGAGGTGGAGACATCACGCCGGTAGAACACCCCGTGCAGATCCACCGCACCGAAGGAGGCGGTCCGGAGGTGCAGCTTCCAGAACCACGGACGGTCCTCGGCGGTGCGCAGCCGCTCGTCGAAGAACAGGGCCCCCACCTCGGCCAGTCGTTCCCGGTTGTATATGCCGGCCCAGGACTGCGGGTAGTCCATGAAGGACGAGGCCTCCACCGGCCCGATGTAGTCGCAGGGATCCAGCCGCACGGCACGCGGGGAGACCGGCGCCAGGACGATCTTGCGCTTTCTCCCGTAGACCCGGACGTGCCCGGTCCGGAGGAAATCGGCGCCCGATCCGCTCATCCACCCCACGAGCTCGGAGAGGTACCCCGGGCCGTACCAGTCGTCACCGTCGAGGAAGGTGAAGTAGCGCCCCCGCGCCGCCGTGAGACCGATGTTCCGAGTGGCCGAAATGCCCTTGTTCTCAGGATTCTGGATCAGAATCGCCCCCGGAATGGACGGGACCATCTCCCTCAGGATCTCTGATGTTCCGTCAGTGGAGCAGTCATCGATGATGATGAACTCGAAATCCTCACGCGCATTCAACGCGAGGGACTTCAGCGCCGTCCGGCAGTAGTCACGGACATTGCACATCGCAACGATGACCGACAGTGTCACCATCGGAAACACTCACCCTCTTCCATTCACAACCGCACCCCCGTTGGGACTGCGCCGGCGCGGTCACCGGACACACGTCAAGCCTACGTACACGTAAGCCACTCGAACATGATGACAGAACCGTCCGGAACCCCCTCCGAAACGCCGACGTGTGACGTACAACTCCTCACCAAGATCGAAGCCTTTCCGTGACTTGTAGGGATCAGGTGAGGATGTAGAGTGAACCGGACTGCGGGGCAATCCGGTCCAGACCACAGCGCGAAGCGCATCGGCCGGAGGCAGTTGGGGGCGGATCGACAGGTTTCGCACACACTGATGCCGAAGCCCTCCGTCCGCTTTCCCCGACCGACCAGGAGTCACAGTGCGCATCCACGTACTCGCCGACTCCGACACCCGTTGGAAATGGGGCGCGGGCCTGGCCGTCGGCATGGACCCGCACGGCGAGGTGCACGCGCACATGCTCCGGGGGCGCAGCACCCCCACGGCCCGCCAGCTCGCCGAGGTGGGGATCACGCCCGCCTCCATCTCCGAGTCCACGCTCCCCGAGTTCGCCTCGGCGCCGGAGCTGGACTCCGCCGACGTGATCATCCTGGGCACCGTGGGCGGAGCGACCCATGCCGCTTTGCACGCGCTTTCGTACCGGTTCCAGGGGCAATGGAACCGCCCCGTCCTGATGACCGGTTATGTCGGGGTCGTCTACGAGAAGGTCACCGACGGACTGCTGCTGCGCGGCGGCGCCGATATCGTGCTGGCCAACAGCCCTTATGACGCACGGCGATTCCGTGAGACGTACATTCCGCTGGGCATTCCCGGTTCGAGCATCGTGCAGACCGCGCTGCCGTTCCTGGACCACCGGCCGTACGACCTGAACCGGACCAATGCCCGGCACCCCTACACCCTGTGTTTCGCGGTGCAGCCCTCGGTACCGGAAGATCGAAAAGGCCGCACCTATATGCTGCGCCGCGCGATCGAACACGCCCGAATGCGTCCGGGGCGCGACGTCCTCATCAAACTCCGCAGCAAACCGGGCGAAGCGACCACCCATGTGGAAACGCACCACTACCAGGTCCTCGCGGAAGAGATGGAAGAGACTCTGCCGCCCAACCTGCATTTCGTGTACGGAAACATGTCGGACACCCTGGACCGCACCGACCTTCTGGTGACGGTGAGTTCCACGGCCGCCCTGGAATCCATGCACCGCGGAATGCCGACGGCGATCCTGGCCGATCTCGGTGTCCGCGAGATCCACGGGAACCACTATTTCGTCGGTTCCGGCTGCGTCACCGACTGGACCGCACTGGACGACGGTGCCGCCCCTATGGCCCATGAATCCTGGACCCATGACCAGGGCATCCGGGCCAAGGACCCGTTCGGGGAACTCCGGGCCCGGGTCGCGGAGTTGCGCGGTCAGGCACTGCCGCCCATCACCCCCTACTACACCGCCGACAGCGCGCCCGAATACGTGGGCACGCTGCTCGGCCGCCGCGGGCTGAATCTCGACGGTTCTCCGGGCCATCTCCCGGGACCCCGCTCCAGCAGTGCGATGCGCCGTACTTCACGGCGGGTCATGAAGGGCGCCTATCAGTTCGGCGTCCAGCGGGTGGCCCCGAAGATCCAGCAGTGGGGCGGCGTGTAGTCGTGCCCGAGTCCGTCCGCTCCACCTCCGTTCCACCTTCCTGGGAGACCTTTGTGAACTCGGCCGTCCGGCAGGCCTCGTCCGCCGTCACCGCTGTCATCCCCGCGCGCGGCGGATCCAAGGGCATACCGGGCAAGAACGTCACGCCGATCGGCGGGATCCCGCTGATCGCCCGTGCCGTGCGCGCCTGCCTGGCCGCCGAGCACGTCACCCGGACCGTGGTCAGCACGGACGACCCGGTCATCGCCGAGGCGGCCCGCGCCGCCGGCGCCGAGGTGGTGGACCGTCCGGCCGAACTGGCCGCCGACCAGTCCTCCAGCGAGTCCGCGCTGCTGCACGCGCTGGACGCGCTGGAGGAGAAGCACGGGGAGCCGGTCGGCGTCCTCGTCTTCGTCCAGTGCACCAGCCCCTTCATCACCACCGAGGAGGTGGACGAGACGGTCCTCGCCATCACCCGCGACGGGGCCGACTCCGCCTTCACCGCCGTGCCCTTCCACGGTTTCGTCTGGCGCACCGACCCGGACGGCGCGCCCGCCGGGCACGGTGCCGGCGGCGTCAACCACGACAAGGCCGTCCGCCAGCGCCGCCAGGACCGGCACCCCGAGTACCTGGAGACCGGCACCGTCTACGCGATGCGCGCCGACGGCTTCCGCGAGCACGGGCACCGCTTCTTCGGCCGCACCCAGCTGGTCCCGACCGCCCCCGAGCGGGCCATCGAGATCGACGAGCCCGGCGACCTCGACCGGGCCCGCGCGCTCGCCCCGCTGCTGGACCGGGCAGCGCTGCCCGGCCGCGCGGACATCGACGCCGTGGTCCTCGACTTCGACGGCACCCAGACCGACGACCGCGTCTGGATCGACGAGACCGGCCGCGAGATGGTGGCCGCCCACCGCGGCGACGGCATGGGCATCGCCCGGCTCCGCAAGGCCGGCATCCCGGTGTTCATCCTGTCCAGCGAGACCAACCCGGTGGTGGCCGCCCGGGCGCGCAAGCTCAAGGTCGAGGTCGTCCACGGTGTGGAGACCAAGGACGTCGAGCTCGCCAAGTGGTTCAGCGGTGCCGGGATCGATCCCGACCGCATCCTCTACGTCGGAAACGACGTGAACGACCTCCCCTGCTTCGAGCTCGTCGGATGGCCCGTGGCGGTGGGCGACGCCCACCGCGGGGTCCGTGAACGGGCTCGTTCTGTCACGTCTGCCCATGGAGGGCACGGCGCCGTGCGAGAAATCGCCGAATGGATCCTTGGAAAGGAACTCTGAACAGTGGTGACCAGCAACCGCATCCGCCAGGTCGGCAACAAGCAGGTGGGCCCGGGGCTGCCCACCTACGTCATCGGTGAGATCGGCATCAACCACAACGGCGACCTGGCCAACGCCATCGCCCTGATAGATGCCGCCGCCGAGGCAGGCTGCGACGCAGTGAAGTTCCAGAAGCGCACCCCGGAGATCTGCACTCCGCGCGACCAGTGGGACATCGAGCGCGACACCCCCTGGGGTCGCATGACCTACATCGACTACCGCCACAAGGTGGAGTTCGGCGAGGACGAGTACCGCGCCATCGACGAGCACGCCAAGAAGCGCGGCATCGCCTGGTTCGCCTCCCCGTGGGACACCGAGGCCGTCACCTTCCTGGAGAAGTTCGACGTCCCGTGCCACAAGGTGGCCTCGGCCTCCCTGACGGACGACGAGCTGCTGATCGCGCTGCGCGCGACCGGCAAGCCGATCATCCTCTCCACCGGCATGTCCACCCCGGAGCAGATCCGCCACGCGGTCGAGGTCCTGGGCAGCGAGAACACCATCCTGCTGCACGCCACCTCCACCTACCCGGCGGTGACCGAGGAGCTCAACCTCCGCGTGATCCACGCGCTGGAGGCCGCGTACCCGAACATCCCGATCGGTTACTCGGGCCACGAGATCGGCCTGCAGACCACGGTCGCCGCGGTCGCCATGGGCGCCACCGTGGTCGAGCGCCACATCACCCTGGACCGCGCCATGTGGGGCTCGGACCAGGCCGCGTCCGTGGAGCCGGGCGGCCTGCAGCGCCTCGTCCGCGACATCCGCGTGATCGAGGAGGCCAAGGGCGACGGCGTCAAGAAGGTCTACGAGTCCGAGCTCGGCCCGATGAAGAAGCTCCGCCGCGTGCAGGGCGTCGTCGCGGGTAAGTGACGAAACGTCGATGACTGAGACCCTCGCCCTGGTGGAGAGCCCTGCTCAACTGCTGAACGTTCTGGAGTGGGCGCATGTCCACCCGGGCGAGGCGTCCACTCTCAGCATCGCCATCCTGCAGCCCACCGACCGTCACTCGCGTGAACAGGTCCGGCGGCTGTGCAAGTTCGCGTCCCAGGCCCGGCTGGTCTGGCGGCGCTACGAGGTGCGGTCCGGCTCGCTGAGCCGGGCCCGCACCCTGCTCCGGCTCGGCCGTTCGGTGTCCGACGCCGAACGCCTGGTCATCGGCGACCTGTTCTCCCGTACGGTGCAGGCCCTGCTGCCGTTCTCCAAGGCCCGCGAGGTCGTGGTGGTCGACGACGGCACCGCCACCACCGAACTGGTGGCCCTGCTCACCCAGGGCCAGAACCTGAGCCGCTGGCACCAGGGCGAGAACAGCAGGAAGAACGAGGGCAAGGGCAGTTCGGTGGGCCGCTGGCTGGCCCGGGACACCCTGGAGCGGTTCGCCTTCTTCACCTGCATGCCGGTGACCCCGCCGCCCGGCGCGGTGGTCATCCCCAACGAGTACCGGTGGATCCGGGACACCTTCGGCCCGGTGCAGGTGCGCGGCGGAGCCGATCTGGCCGGCACCTCGCTGGTGGAGACCGGCATCATCGACCAGCGGCGCTATCTGGAGGCGATCACCTACATCGCCCGCTCCCGCGGCGCCTGGCGCTATCTGGCCCACCGCCGGGAGAGCCCGGAGAAGCTCCGGGAGATATCCTCCGCCACCGGGATGGAGATCCTCCACCCCGAACTCCCCATGGAGGTCATGGCCCGGGTGGAGCCCATCGGGCACACCGTCCTGACCTTCGCCTCCACCATCGCCTACACGCTGCCGATCGTGCTGCGGAACTCCCCGGTCCGGGTCGAGCTCTGCGAGATCGACGACGCGTGGATCACCGAGGGCACGGCCGCCCGCTCGGTGGACTTCCTCCGGAAGATCTCCACCCTGGCGGTGGACCGGCACGGTCTGTCCCGCATCCCGCCCCAGTCGCGGTCCGGGGTGCAGCCGCCGTCCCCGCCGTACGGACAGCGGGGCCTGCCCGGGATCCCCGGCCAGCACAGCCCGTACGGCACCCACGAGCCCTTCTAGGCTTCGCGGGGGCCGGACCGCGGCCCTCGGGCCCGGCCGTACGAGGTCAGAAACGCATCCAGCGGCCCAGCGCCAGGCCCATGTTGTCCTTCTGCCGGGTCACCAGCAGCTCCCCCGCCGCGCTGATCGAGGCGATGACGATGCGGCCCTGCGCGTCCACCGAGAGGGCCGGGGTGCCTATGCACTCCTCGCCGGTCTCGGTCCACCAGAGGCCGGCCGCCTCGTTCTCGGTGGGGTAGGCGGCCAGCGCGGTGCGGCCGTTCAGACCCCGGTAGGCCAGGATCGTGCAGTCGTAGCCGTCCACGAAGGCCCGGGTGCCGGCCACCGCGCCGTGCGCGGGAGAGCCGCCCAGCCCCATCACCCCGACGCCGGGGCGGTAGGCGAAGACCCCGGTGCCGTCGAGGGCGTGCCAGAAGTAGGTGAACCGGTCCGGGGCGGTCTCGACCACGCAGCCGGAGCCGTCCTGGGCGAGGTAGGGCACCTCCTCGGTCTTCTTGATGCCCTCGCCGGGCTTGGGCTGCGCCCAGATGGTCACGGCGTTCTCGCCCGGGGCCATCAGGGTCAGCCGGCCCTCGGAACCGCCGGCCGCCGCGAACCCGCCCAGGGTCTTGCTGCCGTTGATGTCGTCCCAGCCGCCCCATTTGCCGTTCTTGCCCTGCCGGCGGACGTGCACCCCCCGGCCCGCGTTGCGGACGAAGACGTGCAGGCTGCCCTGGGCGTCCACGCCCAGGTTCGGCGGGCCGCCCCGGTGGGACATGTCCGGATTGCGGTAGACCGTTCCGAGCGAGGCCCAGGAACCCAGGGGGCGGGCCGTCTGGTACTGCACCGCGTGGTGGTAGGTGACGGTCTCCTTGCCGTCCGCCTTGACCGTGCGGCGGCCGACGAAATGGGCGTAGCCGTCCCGTCCCTGACCCACCGCGAGGTCCGCGAGGTCGGGGGTGGGGAAGAAGTCGGGGCCGATCCACTCGGGACCGCCGGGGACCGCCTCGGTCCAGCGCAGCAGACCGCCGTGCCCCTTGGCGTAGGCCGTGAGCCGGCCGTCCTTGCCGGTGAGCAGCCAGCCTCCCGAGACGGGGCCCAGGGCCGCCGGGGCGCCGAACTCCTCGTCCTCGTAACTGTGGGCGCGGGCCGTCTGCTTGGGAGACCTGCGCGCGGATCGCGTAGCCATGAACCGAAAGCAGCCTTCCCACATCCATCATTCGAACGGAGTGAGC
Source organism: Streptomyces sp. NPDC033845 (assembly GCF_055576225.1). NCBI lineage: Bacteria > Bacillati > Actinomycetota > Actinomycetes > Kitasatosporales > Streptomycetaceae > Streptomyces > Streptomyces sp. NPDC033845. The sequence goes on from NZ_JBVIRI010000009.1 coordinate 71,404, forward strand.
ATACCCCGGCCAACAACTCGCTCAAGAGTGCGTTTATGTTATAGGCCGCGTGACTTCTCTCATCAGTGCGGAAGGGCCGGTCCCCGGTAATGACTGCAGACAGTTCAGGTACGACGACACCGCCCGGCGGCCGCGCCGCGCGGCGCCGGAGCAGCAGCAGCCGCCGCCGCGTCCGCACCCGTGGCCAGCGCATCCGCCGGGTGCTGCTGATCACGTTCGCCGTGCTCCTGGTCGCCCTGGGCGGCGGCGCCTGGTGGATGTACAGCCACCTCAACGGCAACATCCAGAGCGTGGACCTGGACCAGGCCATCGGTGACAACCGGCCGCAGAAGCTGGTGGCGGGCGCGCAGAACATCCTGGTCATCGGCTCCGACTCACGGGCCGGCGAGAACTCCGAGCTGGACGGCGGCAGCAAGGTCGCCGGCGCCCGCTCCGACACCACGATGCTGATGCACATACCCGAGGGCGCCAAGAAGGCCACCGCGATCAGCATCCCCCGCGACACCCTGATCACCCGGCCCGACTGCAAGGGCGAGGACGGCGGCACCATCCCCGGGCAGAAGCGGGCCATGATGAACAGCGTCTACACGCTGGCCGGGCCGGCCTGCGTGGTCAAGACGGTGGAGCAGATGTCCGGGGTCCGGGTGGACCACTTCGTCGAGGTGGACTTCGCCGGCTTCAAGGGCCTGGTCGACGCCCTGGGCGGGGTCACCGTCACCATCGACCAGCCGATCAACGGCAAGAAGAGCGGGCTCAAGCTCGACGCCGGCACCCACCGGCTGGACGGCACCGAGTCCCTCAAGTTCGTCCGGACCCGCTACGGCTACGGCGACGGCAGCGACCTCGGCCGCATCGGCCTCCAGCAGATCTTCATGACCTCCATGCTCACGGAGATCAAGAAGCAGGACGCCCTCGGCAACCCGGCCCGCCTGTACAAGCTCGCCGACGCCGGCACCAAGTCGCTCACCACCGACTCCGGCCTCGGCTCCCTGATGAAGCTCCAGGACTTCGCCAAGAGCATGAACGGCGTGGACCCCTCCACGATGGAGACCATCATGCTGCCGGTGGCCTACGACAAGATCGACCCGAACCGGGTGATCGCGGCGGAGCCCCAGTCCACCCAGCTGTGGGAAGCCCTGCGCAACGACCGGAAGATCCCCGCCTCGGCGAAGAAGTCCCCCGCCAAGGGCGGCAGCTGACCCCTCCCGGCCCCTCCGGCCACCACGCGCACCACGGCCGCGCCCCGATCCCGGGAGCGCGGCCGTGTTGCGTACGGGGCCGATCGGGCCGGTCCGGGCCCGTCAGTGGTCTCGGGGGGTGGGGGCGGACGGTTCGCCGCGGGGGCCTTCCAGGCCCAGGCCGAGGCGGCTGTGGCGGCGGCCGTAGAGGTAGTAGACGCCGATGCCGATGAGCATCCAGACCGCGAAGCGGAACCAGGTCTCGGAGGGCAGGTTGAGCATCAGCCAGAGCGAGGCGGCGATCGAGAGGATCGGCACCACCGGCACCCAGGGGGTGCGGAAGGCCCGGTGCAGGTCGGGGCGGGTGCGGCGGAGGATGATGACGCCCATGGCGACCACCACGAAGGCGAACAGGGTGCCGATGTTCACCAGGGTGGCCAGCTCGTTGATGCTGGTGAACCCGGCGACGATCGCGATGACCACGCCGAGCAGGATGGTGGGCCGGTAGGGGGTCTTGTACTTCGGGTGGGTCACCGAGAAGAAGCGCGGCAGCAGGCCGTCGCGGCTCATCGCGAAGAACACCCGGGTCTGGCCCAGCAGCAGGATCATGCAGACCGTCGTGAGGCCGACGGCCGCGCCGAAGCTGATGATGCCTCCGTAGACCGGATGGCCCGCGTCCTCGAAGGCGTCCGCCAGTGGGGCGCTGACCGACAGGTCCGAGTAGTGCTGCATGCCGGTGACCACCAGGGACACCGCCACGTACAGCACCGTGCAGATCAGCAGGGAGCCCAGGATGCCCCGGGGCATGTCGCGCTGCGGCAGCTTGGTCTCCTCGGCGGCGGTGGCGACCACGTCGAAGCCGATGAAGGCGAAGAAGACCACGGAGGCGGCGGTGAAGATGCCCATGATGCCGAAGTTGGTCGGCTCGTACCCGAACAGCAGCTGGACCAGCGGGGCGTCCCAGCCGCCGCCGCCCTCCTGCTTCACCGCGGGCGGGATGAAGGGCTCGTAGTTGCTGCCCTTGATGAAGAAGAGTCCGGCGACGATCACGATCAGGACGACGGTGACCTTGATGGCCACCACCACCGCGGTGATCCGCGCGGACAGCTTCACGCCGACCACCAGGATCGCCGTGAGGACCAGCACCAGGAGGAAGGCCAGCAGGTCGAAGGTGCCGCCGGGCACGTCCGGTCCCTGGAGCGCGGCGGGCAGGTCGATGCCGGCGTTCTCCATCAGCGAGCGGACGTAGCCGGACCAGCCGACCGCGACCACCGCCGTGCCCAGCGCGAACTCCAGCACCAGGTCCCAGCCGATGATCCAGGCGGGGAGCTCGCCGATGGAGGCGTAGCTGAAGGTGTACGCCGATCCGGCCACCGGGACGGTGGAGGCGAACTCGGCGTAGCAGAGGGCGGCCAGCGCGCACACCACGCCGGCGGCGACGAAGGCCAGCGCGGTCGCCGGGCCGGCGGTCTCCTTGGCCACCTTTCCGGTGAGCACGAAGATGCCGGTACCGATGATCACGCCGACGCCGAAGACCGTGAGGTCCCAGGCCGACAGCGACTTCTTGAGCTGGTGCTCCGGCTCCTCCGTGTCACGGATGGACTGCTCCACCGATTTCGTGCGGAAGGGGCTGTTCATGTTCCTGCTCACCAGCGCACCTCCGGAAGGTGGCGAGGCACGGACGGGCCGTGCGAATCACCTCAAGGATGATCCTCTGGCCCGGGGACGTGCAACAGGAGGCTCCGGCGGCCCCCGGACGTCATCCGCACGGCCGCGCTGGGGATGCCGGGGGGCCGCCGGCGGGCGAGGCTGCGGGCAAGGCTGCCGCCGCCGCACACCCGCCACCGCCACCGCCATCACCACCGCACAGACGAGGACCTCGCCATGTCCCATATCCGGATCCGGAAGCTCGGCATCGTCACCGGGTCGGCCCTGCTGCTCCTGACGGCCACCGCCTGCTCGGGACTGGGCCGCAGCACCGTGGGCACCCTCAGCTTCCGCGCCCACGACTCGCCGGTGGAGGTGACCTACACCAACACCTCGGTGAAGGGCTGCCACCGGATCAACCTGCCGCACGGGGCCGCCCACGCGGAGAACAACACCCTGGTGGACATCGTGCTGTACCAGACGGAGGACTGCCGGAAGGTGACCCCGAAGGACGGCACCTACGTGGCCACCACCATGTCGGACGTGACGGCTCCGGACGCCCCGCCGTGGCGGAGCTTCACCGTGGTCCACTGAGCGCCCGGACGTACGGAAACGCAGGGTGGCCCGGCCCCTCCGAGGAGGAGCCGGGCCACCCTGCTTCCGCGCGCCGTGCCGTGCCGGAACCGGCCGGGCCGGGCCGGCTAGTCGACGGTGGCGGCGCGCTCGGTGTCGTAGCGGCCGTCCAGCTTGGCGACCAGGCCGGTGACCTGCCGGGCGATGTCCGGGGCGGTCAGACCGATCTCGGCCAGGATCTCCTTGCGGAGGGCGTGGTCGAGGAAGCGCTGCGGGATGCCGAAGTCCCGCAGCGGCATGTCCACGCCGGCGTCCCGCAGGGCCTGGGCGACGGCGGAGCCGACCCCGCCGGTCCGGCCGTTGTCCTCGACGGTGACGACCACCCGGTGGCGCTCGGCCAGCGGCGGCAGGCTCTCGTCCACCGGCTTGACCCAGCGCGGGTCGACCACGGTCGAGGAGATGCCCTGCTTGTCGAGGAGGTCGGCGACCTCCAGGCACATCGGGGCCATCGCGCCGACCGAGACGATCAGCACGTCGGGCCGCTGGACCTCGGGGCCGGGGGCCCGGAGCAGGTCCATGCCGCCGATCCGGCCGACCGCCGGGACGGCCGGGCCGACCACGCCCTTGGAGAACCGGACCACGGTGGGCGCGTCCTCGACCTCCACGGCCTCGCGCAGCTGGGCGCGCAGCTGTTCGGCGTCGCGCGGTGCGGCCAGCCGCAGGCCGGGGACGACCTGGAGGATGGACATGTCCCACATGCCGTTGTGGGAGGCGCCGTCGTCGCCGGTGACCCCGGCCCGGTCCAGGACGAAGGTGACCCCGCACTTGTGCAGGGCGACGTCCATCAGGACCTGGTCGAAGGCGCGGTTGAGGAAGGTGGCGTAGACGGCGAAGACCGGGTGGACCCCGCCGGTGGCCAGGCCGGCCGCGGAGGTGGCGCCGTGCTGTTCGGCGATGCCCACGTCGTAGATCCGGTCCGGGAAGACCTCGGCGAACTTGTTGAGGCCGACCGGGTGGAGCATGGCGGCGGTGATGCCGACCACGTCCGGGCGGTCGTGGCCGAGCTTGACCATCTCGTCGGCGAAGACGGAGGTCCAGCTGGCGGCGGCGGTCTTGACCGGCAGGCCGGTGTCCGGGTGGATCACCCCGACGGCGTGGAAGCGGTCCGCCTCGTGCTCCAGGGCCGGGGTGTAGCCGCGGCCCTTCTGGGTGAGGCAGTGCACGATGACCGGTCCGCTGAAGCGCTTGGCCCGCTGCAGGGCGGACTCCAGGGCCTCCAGGTCGTGTCCGTCGATCGGGCCGATGTACTTCAGGCCCAGGTCCTCGAACATGCCCTGCGGGGCGATGAAGTCCTTCAGGCCCTTCTTGGCGCCGTGCAGGGTCTCGTAGAGCGGCTTGCCCACGACGGGGGTGCGCTCCAGGAGGTCCTTGCCGCGGGCCAGGAAGCGCTCGTAGCCGTCGGTGGTGCGCAGGGTGGCCAGGTGGTCGGCGAGGCCGCCGATGGTGGGGCCGTAGGAGCGCTCGTTGTCGTTGACCACGATGACCAGGGGGCGGTCCTTGGCGGCGGCGATGTTGTTCAGCGCCTCCCAGGCCATGCCGCCGGTCAGGGCGCCGTCGCCGATCACCGCGGCCACGTGGTGGTCGGCGCGGCCGAGGACCTGGTTGGCCTTGGCGATGCCGTCGGCCCAGCCGAGCACGGTGGAGGCGTGCGAGTTCTCGATCACGTCGTGCTCGGACTCGGCGCGGGAGGGGTAGCCGGAGAGGCCGCCCTTGGTGCGCAGGCCGGTGAAGTCCTGGCGGCCGGTGAGCAGCTTGTGCACGTAGGCCTGGTGCCCGGTGTCGAAGAGCACCTTGTCCTTCGGTGATTCGAAGACCCGGTGCAGGGCGATCGTCAGTTCGACGACGCCCAGGTTGGGGCCCAGGTGCCCGCCGGTCTTGGAGACCGCGTCGACGAGGAAGGACCTGATCTCTGCGGCCAGCTGGTTCAGCTGCTCCGGGCTGAGCCGGTCCAGATCTCGCGGTCCCTTGATGCGGGTCAGCAGCACCCGTGCCTCCTTGCAGTTGCTTGCTGGTCTGTCGAGTCTAATGTTCCGCTCGCGCGGTGCGTCATCGGGCGGTGCCGAGCAGGCAACACTCTTGTCATATGTGTGCACATCCACACGAGCTCACACCCCACGTTCGGGTGTACGGGCGCACAGGTGTGCCCGGCGCCACCGGGGTGGCGCCGGGCACGGGGTCCCGCCGGGGGTGGGCCGTCAGGCGCGGCCCGCGGTCTTCTGGGTCTTCCGGGTGACCGAGTCGATCACCACGGTGGCCAGCAGCACCGCACCGGTGATCATGTACTGGATGGGGGTGGCGATGCCCTCCAGGGCCAGGCCGTACTGGATCGCGGTGATGACCATGACGCCGAGGAGGGCGTTCCAGGTGCGGCCGCGGCCGCCGAAGAGGCTGGTGCCGCCGATGACGGCCGCCGCGATCACGTTCATCAGCAGGTCGCCGGCGCCGGCGCTCTGGTTGGCCGCGGCGATCTTGGAGGCCCAGAACAGGCCGCCGATGGCCGCGAAGGTCCCGGCGATGGCGAAGACCGTGATGCGGATCAGGTCCACGTTGATGCCGGCCCGGCGGGAGGCCTCCACGCTGCCGCCGAGGGCGAACACCTTGCGGCCGAAGCCGGTGCGGCGGAGCCCGAAGTCGGTGCCGACCAGGACCAGCAGGAAGAGCAGCACCGCCAGCGGCAGGCCCTTGTACTGGTTGAACACGGCGGCGGCGGTGAAGGCCACGGCCGCGAGCAGCCCGGTGCGCAGCAGGATCTCGGCGAGCGGGCGGGCCGGGACCCCGGCGGCGGCGCGCCGGCGGGCGTCCAGGAAGGAGCCCAGGAAGTAGCCGCCGACGGCGAGCAGGGCCAGGCCGTAGCCCACGGCCACGTCCGAGAAGTAGTACGTGGTGAGCTTGCCGACCAGGCCGTCGGAGTCGAGGTTGATCGTGCCGTTGCTGCCGAGCAGCTGGAGCATGAAACCGGACCAGAACAGCAGGCCCGAAAGGGTGACCGCGAAGGCCGGGGCGCCGATCTTGGCGAAGAAGAAGCCGTGGATCGCGCCGATCAGGGCACCGCCGGCGACGGCGGCGAGCAGGGCGAGCCACTCGTTGACCCCGTGGGTGACCGAGAGGACCGCGACGATCGCCCCGGAGACCCCGCTGACCGAGCCGACCGAGAGGTCGATCTCGCCGAGCAGCAGGACGAAGATGATGCCGACGGCCATCATGCCGGTGGCGACCATCGTGACCGCGATGTTGTTGATGTTCTCGGCGGAGAGGAAGTTCGAGTTCAGGCTCTGGAAGATGGCGCAGATGACCACCAGGCCGATGACCACCGGGAGCGAGCCCAGGTCGCCGGCCCGCATCTTCCGCTTGAACTCGCCGAGGTAGCCGGCCAGGCCCTCCTCGCGGACCAGCAGGCGGGGGTCGACGGCCGGGATGGCGTCGCCGGCCGCGCCGGGGTTCACCACCGGGGCGGCCTTGTGCTTGGCCGTGTTGTCAGTGCCCATTCTTGCGAATCTCCCCGGTGCGGGCCGCCCGGCGGGTCACGGCGTTGTCCGTGGCGCCCGTGATGGCGGAGATGATCTCTTCCTGCGAGGTGTCGGCGACGCTGAAGACACCGTTGTTGCGGCCCAGCCGCAGGACCGCCACCTTGTCGGCGACGGCCTTCACATCGGCCATGTTGTGGCTGATGAGGATCACCGCGTGGCCGCGCTCCCGCAGCCGCTCGACCAGGTCGAGGACCTGGGCGGTCTGCTCGACGCCGAGGGCCGCGGTGGGCTCGTCGAGGATGACGAGCTGGGGCTCGCCCAGCATGGAGCGGGCGATGGCCACGGTCTGGCGCTGACCGCCGGAGAGCGAGGCGATGGGGATCCGGACGCTCGGGATGCGGATCGAGAGGGTGGTCAGGAGCTCGCGGGCGCGGCGCTCCATCTCGACCTCGTCGAGGACTCCGCGGCGCTTGAGCTCACGGCCCAGGAAGAGGTTGCCGACCACGTCGATGTTGTCGCAGAGGGCGAGGTCCTGGTAGACCGTCGCGATGCCCAGGCTCTGGGCGTCGTGGGGCTTGCTGATGGAGACCGGGCGGCCTTCCCATTCGATGGTGCCTTCGTCGATGGGGTGGACTCCGGCGATCGTCTTGACGAGCGTCGACTTGCCGGCGCCGTTGTCGCCGACCAGGGCGACCACCTCGCCGGAGTGGACTTCGAGGTCTACGTCGGTGAGGGCCTGGACGGCGCCGAACCGCTTCGAGACCCCTCGCAACGCCAGCACGGGCGCAGCGGACACGTGAATCATCTCCTTCGCCGCCTGACCGGCGGGGATGCCTTGCATTTACGTTTCTGCCCGGCGCCCCGCCGTGGCGGGGTGGTGAGTGGCGGGGCGCCGGGCAGGTATACGGGCCCTCCCGCGGCGGGGAGGGCGGTCCGGCCGGTGCGTACCGGCCGGGGGTGCGGCTACTTGAGCCCTGCGGCGTCGCAGGCGGCCTTGTACTTGTCGGTGCAGATCTCGGCCACCGTGTAGACGTTGTCGCGCACCACGGTGTCGGCGATGTTGGCCTTGGTCAGCGAGACCACGGGGATCAGCACGGACGGGACGCCCTTGGTGGTGGGGCTGTCGACCTTGCCCTTGGCGATCGTCTCGATCTCCTCGTTCTTGGCGAGGGCGACGGCGAGCTTCGCGGCGGCCTCGGCCTCCGGGGCGTACGGCTTGTAGACGCTCATGAACTGCTCGCCCGCGACGATCCGCTGGACACCGGCGAGTTCGGCGTCCTGGCCGGTCACCGGGGGCAGCGGGGAGACGCCGGCCGCCTTGAGGGCGGTGATGATGCCGCCGGCCATGCCGTCGTTGGCGGAGTAGACGCCGACGATCTTGTCCTTGCCGAGGGCCGAGATGGCCGCCGCCATGTTGGTGTTGGCGTTCTCGGGCTTCCACTCCTTGGTGTCGTACTCCTTGCCGACGGTCACGTTGCCGTCGAGCTGGGAGTGCGCGCCCTTCTTGAACAGCGCGGCGTTCGGGTCGGTGACCGAGCCGTTCATCATGACGATCTGGCCGGACTTGGCCTTGTCGCCCAGGGCCTCCAGCAGGGCCTTGCCCTGGACCTTGCCGACCTCTTCGTTGTCGAAGGAGGTGTAGGCGTCGATCGGGCCCTCGGCCAGGCGGTCGTAGGCGACGACCGGGATGCCGGCGTCCTTGGCCCGCTTGACCGCGCCGGCGATGGCCTTGGAGTCCACCGCGTCGAGGATCAGCACGTTCACCTTGTTGGTGATCATCGTGTCGACCTGCGAGTTCTGCGTGGTCGCGTCCTGCTTGGCGTTGGCGTAGACCACCTCGCCCTTGCCGCCGGTGAGCTCCTTGACGGTCTTCTCGATCAGCGGCTTGTCGAACTTCTCGTAGCGCGCGGTCTGGTTCTCCGGCAGGAGCAGACCGACCTTGACCGCGTTCCCCACCACCGGGGCGGCGGAGTCCTTCGTCTTCTCGCCGGACTCCTTGGCGCTCCCACAGGCGGCGAGCGAGACGGCCATCGCGGTGGCGGCGGCGGCAACGGCGGCTCTGCGCATACGCGTGTTCATTACTTGAACCTCCCTGACGAGGCCGCAACACTGCGGCCGAGGTGGATGTGAGTCAACCCCGGCCGCGAGTTTGCCGTCAAGGAGTGAATCCTTAACGAGATGACAACGGTGCCATCCGTTATCTAACTGAAGACAAGACCTGAGGGGCCGACAGGGCGCCGCCCTGACCCAGCAAAAGCGTCGAATCGCCCATTTCACTCAGCACCAGGGCCAGCGCCCCCAGCACCTCCGCCCGCCCGCCGAGCGAACCGGTCAGCACCGACAACTGCCGGGCCGCGCTGGGGATCGCGTACCTCCCCACGGATTCACGGATGGGAGCCAGCACGAGTTCACCGGCGTCCGCCAGCGAGCCGCCGAGCACCACCCGGCTGGGGTTCAGCAGGTTGCACAGGCTGGCCACCCCGCTGCCCACGTGCCGGCCCACATCGGTGATCACCCGGCGGCAGCCCGGGTCACCCGCCCGGGCCAGCTCCACCACCCGCTCCATGGTGAGTTCGGGCCCGTGGCTGCCCTGCAGCAGCGGCAGCACGTAGCGGGCCGCCGCGAAGGTCTCCAGACAGCCGCGGTTCCCGCAGCGGCAGACCGGACCCGACTCGTCCAGGGTGATGTGCCCGATCTCCCCGGCCGTGCCGCCCGGCCCGCGGTAGATCTGGCCGTTGATCACCAGTCCGGCGCCGACACCGCTGGCCACCTTGATGTAGGCCAGGTCCTTCACCCCCCGGCCGCTCCCCCAGACCAGCTCGCCCAGGGCCCCGAGGTTGGCGTCGTTGTCCACGTACACCGGCACCCCCAGCCGGCGCGAGAGCTCGTCCCGGGGGTTGATCCCGGCCCAGCCCGGCAGGATCGCGGTGGAACCGAGGGTGCCGGACTCCACGTCGATCGGGCCGGGCACGCCCAGCCCCACCCCGATCACCTTCTCGCGGACCGTGCCCACGCTCTCGATCAGCCGCCCGACCAGGTGCTCGGCCCGGTCGAACCCGTCCACCCAGGAGGCGTCCACGTCCAGCGGCTCGGACTCCTCGGCCAGCACCTGGTGGGCCAGGTTGCCCACCGCCACCCTTAGATGGGTGTGGCCGAAGTCCACGCCGATCACGATCCCCGCGTCCCCGCTGAGCGAGACGCTGCGCGCCCGCCGGCCGCCGGCCGAGGTCGGGGTGACCTCCACGGTCCCGGCGTCCTTCAGCTCCCGGACGATGTTGGAGACCGTCGCCGCCGACAGTCCGGTGGTACGGGCGATCTCCGCCTGGGTCAGCGAACCGGCGAGCCGGACGGCCCGCACGACCCGTTCGAGATTCGCGCGGTGCAAGGACGACTGCGAACCCGGAGTCTCCACGTCTGATCCACTCCTGCCATCTCTCCAACTTGTGAACCCTAAGTCGAGCCTTCGGCCGTCCAAAGGTCAAGAGGTCGCGACAGCACGAAACGGCCACCGTGGGGCAGGCAGGGCCAAAAGTACGAGAGAAGGGCACGCTCCCGCCGTGTTACGGTCGGTGAGGCGCCGGTGTTCTGCGGCCTTCCGGCCGGACCGGGCGCCCCAGATGACCGCACGAGGCGAGGAGGTGTTCGGGATGAGTCCCGATCGAAGTCTCCGCCGCGTGCCCGCCGCCTGATCCGGGCCGGCCCCTCCCCTTCACTTCCCGCATGCCGTTCCGCATGCCCTGACGCGCCCCGCCGTGCCCCCAGGCACCCCGGCGCCCGTCCCGGGCCCGGCACGGCTGCGTCCCACCCATGATCACGTCGCCCGGCCCCCGGACCGCCCCGTGCCGTCCGCCGGTCCCCGCGACGGGAGGTTTCGTCATGACCATGCTCACCCCGCGCACTCCCGCCACGCTCGCACCGCCGGGCCGGACCCGCCGCGAACTCAAGGCCGCCGAGCTCCGGGCCCGCACCCGGCGGGCCGGCGAACGGCTCGTCGCCGTCAGCGCCCGGCCCGCCGCCGGGGTCCTGCGGTCCGTGGACTCCACCCCGCACGGCCTCACCCACGCCGAGGCCGCGCTCCGGCTGGAACGGCACGGCCCCAACACGGTCGCCCGGGAGCGCGCCCCGCACTGGACCGTCCAGCTCGCCAAGGCCTACGCCAACCCCTTCATCGGGGTGCTGGTCTTCCTGGCCGCCGTCATGTACTGGCAGGACCCCCGGGACCCCGGGGTGGTCATCCTCTCCGCGATGGTGGGGATCAGCGGACTGCTCCGGTTCTGGCAGGAGTACCGGTCGGGCCGGGCCGCCGACGCCCTGAAGGACCTCGTCAGCACCACCTGCGCGGTCCAGCGGCGGGCCACCGCCTCCGCCGCGGCCACCACCTTCGAGATCCCGATGGAGCAGGTGGTCCCCGGTGACCTGGTGAAGCTGGCGGCCGGCGACCTGATCCCGGCCGACCTGCGGCTGATCGCCGCCAAGGACCTGATGGTCGGGCAGGCCTCGCTGTCCGGCGAGTCCCTCCCGGTGGCCAAGGACGACATCCGGCCCGGGCACGGCACCGGTCCCGGGCTCGCCGCCCTGTCCGGGCACGGCGTCCACCCCGGGCACGGCGTCCCGTCCGAGGACCCGGGCCCGCCCGCGAGCACCGACCCGGTCGAGGCCGGCAACCTGGCCCTGACCGGCACCTCGGTGACCTCCGGGACCGCCACCGGAGTGGTGGTCGCCACCGGCGCCGACACCTACTTCGGCTCGATGGCCGGCTCCCTGGTCGGCGAGCGCCCCCTGACCAACTTCGACACCGGGGTGCGCAAGGTCAGCTTCCTGCTGATCCGGTTCATGCTGGTGATGGTCCCGGTGGTGTTCCTGGTCAACGGGATCACCAAGGGCGACTGGGACGAGGCCTTCCTCTTCGGCATCGCGGTCGCGGTCGGCCTGACCCCGGAGATGCTGCCGATGGTGGTCTCCGCCAACCTGGCCCGCGGCGCCGTCGCCATGGCGCGGCACAAGGTGGTCGTCAAGCGGCTGAACGCGATCCAGAACCTGGGCGCCATGGACGTGCTCTGCACCGACAAGACCGGCACCCTCACCGAGGACCGGATCGTGCTGGACCGCTATCTGGACGCCCGCGGCCGGCCGGACGGCGAGGCGCTGGAGTACGGCTACCTCAACGCGCACTTCCAGACCGGGCTGCGGAACCTGATGGACCAGGCCGTCATCGACCGCGTGGACGAGGCCGAGGAGGTTGTCGTCGACGCTCGGTTCTCGATGGTCGACGAGATCCCCTTCGACTTCGCCCGCCGGCGGATGTCCGTGGTCCTCAACCGCAACGACCTGCTCGCCGGGGACGGCACCGGGGAGCACGTGCTGATCACCAAGGGGGCCGTCGAGGAGGTCCTGGACCTGTGCACCCGGGTGGTCGACGGGGGCCGGACCGTGGAGCTCACCGAGTCCGCCCGGATCGCGGCCGCGCTGACCGCCGAGGAGAACAACCGCGAGGGCCTGCGGGTGCTGGCGGTCGCCACCCGGACCGTCGACGGCCCCCGCGAGGCCTACGGAGTCGAGGACGAGCGGGACCTGACCCTGGTCGGCTTCCTGGCCTTCCTCGACCCGCCGAAGGTCTCGGCCGCCGACGCACTGCGCGGCCTGGCCGACAAGGGCATCGCGGTCAAGGTGGTCACCGGGGACAACGAGCTGGTGGCCGCCCGGGTCTGCGCCGAGGTCGGCATCGAGGTCGGCCGGGTGGCCACCGGCGCCGAGACCGAACCGCTCGACGAGCGGGAGCTGCGCGAACTGGCCGCCCGCACCTCGGTGTTCGCCAAGGTCAACCCGGTGCAGAAGGCCCGGATCGTGGAGGCCCTGCGGGCCGACGGGCACACCGTCGGCTTCCTCGGCGACGGCATCAACGACGCGGCGGCGCTGCGCGGGGCCGACGTGGGCATCTCGGTGGACACCGCCGTGGACATCGCGAAGGAGTCCGCCGACATCATCCTGCTGGAGAAGGACCTCACGGTCCTGGAGCAGGGCGTGGTGCAGGGCCGGACCACCTTCGGCAACACCATCAAGTACATCAAGATGACGGCCTCCTCGAACTTCGGCAACGTCTTCTCGGTGCTGGTGGCGAGCGCCTTCATCCCCTTCCAGCCGATGCTGGCCATCATGCTGCTGACGCAGAACCTGGTCTACGACATCGCCCAGCTGGCCACCCCCTGGGACCGGATGGACGAGGACTACCTGCGCAAGCCGCGGAACTGGGACGCCCGGGGCATCGGCCGGTTCATGGTGACCATCGGACCGATCAGCTCGGTGTTCGACATCGCCATGTTCCTGATCATGTGGAACGTGTTCGGGGCGAACAGCGAGGCGCACCAGGCGCTGTTCCAGTCCGGCTGGTTCGTCGAGGGCCTGCTCTCGCAGACCCTGGTGGTCCACATGATCCGCACCCGGCGGATCCCGTTCCTGCAGTCCCGGGCCTCCTGGCCGGTGATGGTGATGACGGTGCTCGCGGTGCTGACCGGCCTGTGGCTGCCGTTCTCCCCGCTGGCCGCCCCGCTGGGCCTCACGGCGCTGCCCGCCGGCTACTTCCCCTGGCTGGTCGGGGTGCTGCTGTCCTACTGCGCGCTGACCCAGCTGGTGAAGACCTGGTACGTCCGGCGGTTCGGGACCTGGCTGTGAGGGTGGACGAGTGGGCGATGGCCGGGCACCTGGCCGCGGCGCTGGCCTTCGGCTCGGTGATCGGGCTGGAGCGCCAGTGGCGGGCCCGGCTGGCGGGGCTGCGGACCAACGCGCTGGTGGCCGGGGGCGCGGCGCTGTTCGTGCTGCTCTCCCAGTACGGGTTCCTGGGCGAGGCGGCCGCCGTGCCCTACGACGGGTCCCGGGTCGCCGCCCAGATCGTCTCCGGCATCGGGTTCCTGGGCGCCGGGGTGATCATGCGGGACGGGCTGAGCGTACGGGGCCTGAACACGGCCGCGACCCTGTGGTGCTCGGCGGCCGTGGGCTGTCTGGCCGGGGTGGGCCTGTTCGTGCTGGCGGCGTTCGGCACGGCCGGGGTGGTGGGCGCCAACCTGCTGCTGCGGCCGCTGGGCCGGCGGCTGGACCGGGAGCCGCGGGGCGGTGCCGAGGTGCCCGTGGACTACCACTTCGAGGCGGTGTGCCTGGAGGCGGAGGAGGCCCATGTGCGGCACCGGCTGGTGGACGCGCTGGGCCGGCCCGGTCACCGGCTGCGGGAGATCCGCAGCCAGGACGGGCCGGCCCCGGGAAGGGTGACGGTGTCGGCACTGCTGACCGCCGAGGGCGAGGGGGCCAAGGCGCTGGAGGAGGCCGTCGGCAGCCTCTCCCTCGACCCCGCCGTCTCGGCGGTCGGCTGGGCGGTGGTGCCGGACCCCGCCGCCTGAGTCCTGCCCCGCCGCCCGGCTACTTCAGGGTGGCGGAGGTCAGTCCGGCCTGGATCTGGCGCTGGAAGGACAGGTAGACCACCAGCATCGGGATCATCGCGATGGTCACGCCGGCGAACAGCACCGGCAGGTCCGTCTCGTACCCCATCTGGTACTGGAGCTGGATCAGGCCCTGGGTGAGCATGTAGCGCTCGGGGTCCGATCCGGTCTGCGGCTGCATCAGCACCGAGGGCAGGATGTACTGGTTCCACTGCCCGAGGACATTGAATATCCCCACGCTGATCAGGCCGGGCTTCGCCATCGGCAGCATCACCTGGAAGAAGATCCGGGTGTCGGAGGCCCCGTCGATCACCGCCGCCTCGTGCACCGCGGTGGGCAGGGTGCGGAAGAAGGAGTGCATGAAGAAGACGGTGAACGGCATGGAGTAGGCGACGTACACCAGGATCAGGCCGTGGTAGCTGTTCAGCATGTCCAGCCGCTTCACCATGAAGAACAGCGGGACCAGCGCCAGGAACACCGGGAACATGGCGCCGCTGACGAAGAAGTAGTAGATGACCCGGTTGCCCCGGAACGGGTAGCGGGCCAGCACGTACGCGGCCATCGAGCCGAGCAGCATGGTCAGCGGGACCGAGAAGGCCATCACGATCACGGTGTTGGCGAAGTAGTCCCCGATGCCCTTGTCCCAGGCCCGGGAGAAGGCGTCGAAGTGCCAGTTGGAGGGCCAGCTGAGGGCCGATCCGCCGATCTGGGAGTCGGTCTTGAAGGAGCCGAGGGCCAGCCAGAACAGCGGCAGGACGATCAGTATCGCCCAGACGGCGAGGAAGCCGTGGGAGAAGACGTTGAGTACGCCGCCCTCGGAGCGGTGGCCGGGCTCCTTGCCGGGACGGCCGGCGGAGCCGCTCTTCTCGGCGGAGGCCTCGTCGGGGCCGGGCGCCTTGGTGACTGTGGTCATCGTGTCTCTCCCGCTCAGAACTCGATGCGCTCGCGGCGGGTGGCGCGCAGCGTGATGATGGAGAGGATCATGGTCAGGACGAGCATGACCACCCCCATGGCGCAGGCGTAACCGCTCTTGCCGAAGTACAGGAAGTTGCGCATCAGCACGGTCGCCATGACCTCGCTGTTGTGGTCGGGCCCGCCGCCGAACTGGCCGGAGGTCATCGTGGACACCAGGACGAACATGTCCATGGCCGCGATGCCCAGGTAGACGGCCGAGGTCTGGACCGAGTCCCAGAGCAGCGGCAGGGTGACCCGGAAGAAGGTCTGGCCGCGGCCGGCCCCGTCCAGCAGGGCCGCCTCGTAGATGTCCTTGGGGACCGACTGCATGGCCGCCGAGAACAGCACCAGGTAGAAGCCGACGCCGTGCCAGACCACCACGGCCAGCAGGCACCAGAGCACCAGGTTCGGCTCGTTGAGCCATTCGACGGGGGCGGCCGGGTCGACCAGCCCGATCTTGGTGAGGAAGCCGTTCAGCAGGCCGCCCTCGTCACTGCGGTACACCGCGCCGAAGAGCACGGCGAGGATGGCGAGGGAGAGGACCTGCGGGAAGAAGTAGATGATCTTGTAGAAGGCCGATCCGCGGACCCCCCGGACGCCGCCCGCCCCGCTGCGCCCGCCCGCGTTCACCATGAAGGCGAAGAAGAGGGCCAGCAGGATGGTGACGGTCGGGACGAACACCAGGAGCAGCAGGTTGTTCCAGAGCGCCCCCCGGAAGACCTCGTCCTTCAGCAGTTCCTGGTAGTTGTCCAGGCCCACGAAGTCGAAGACCGGGGACTGCCCGCTCCAGTTGGTGAAGGAGTAGCCGAACGTCTGGATGTACGGCCAGATGACGAAGGTCAGATACAGCGCGATGGGTGCGATGAGGAAGCCGGTGATGAAGCCGGCCCGCCCCTTGCCCTGGGCTACTTGGCTCATGGTGTCCGTCCCTGCGGTACCGGCGTGATCAGCTGCGTCGGTTGTTCTTGGCGTTCGGGTCCTTGGCCGCCTTGTTTACCGCAGCCTGGGCCCGCTTGATCCATTCCTTGGGCTGGATTCGCTTCGCCATCAGCTCATTGGACGCGGCCTGGATCTCGTTGTCCATCGCGCTGTACCAGTCGGGGTACAGGTAGCTGAACGTGTTCTCGCCGGCCGCCTTGAGCGCGACGACCGCGGACTGGGTGCCCGGGCGGAGCTTGACGGCCGGATCCACCCCGTCCTTGACCACGGTGAGGGAGTTGGCCTGCTGGGCGAAGATCGTGGACCATTCGCGGGACAGCATCGAACGGATGAACTCCAGGCCGCCGGCCTTGTTGGCGGCCTTCTCCGGGACGATGAAGGGCTCGCCCGCGCCGGCCCGGATGGCCTCGAAGGGGAGCTTGCTGCCGGCCAGCACCGGGACCGGCAGGAACTTCATGTCGAAGTCCTCCGGGGTCTGCTTGAGCTGCTCGTTCTCCAGCCAGGAGCCGGAGGGGATGAAGGCGGCCTTGTACTGGTTCCAGGCCGTCTGGGACTCCGTGTGGGTGAGGCCGTTGGTGCCCGGCAGCAGCAGGCCCTTCTCGACGACCTCGTAGACCGCCTCGACCGCGGCGAGGGCGTCGGCGTTGCCCTCGAAGGCGTTCGGCTCCAGGTTGTCGATCGCCTTGACGGCCTCCAGGCCGCCCTTCTTGGCGATCAGGTCCATGATGACCACGTTGATGTAGTACGGGAACTTGCCCTGGTGGGCGAGGCCGCCCATGCCGGCCGCCTTGGCCTTGGTGCAGATGTCCAGGAACTCGTCCCAGGTCTTGGGCTCGGCCCAGCCCTTCTCCTTGAAGAGCTTGCCGGAGTACCAGAGGCCGAAGACCGTGTACACGTAGTTCAGGGCCACGAACTTGCCGCCCTGGGTGCCCTGTTCGATGGTGCCGGCGATCAGGGTGTCCCGGACCTTCTTGGTCGGGTCGTCCAGCGAGGGCGCGTCCAGGACCACGGTCAGGTCGGCGAGCTGGCCGCCCTTGAAGAGCACGTCCAGCTTGATCTGCTGGGCGCCGGCGTCGTCGACCACGTCCGGCGGGTTGCCGCCGTTGAAGCGGGGCTGGAGCTTAGCGGTGATCTCCTGGGTGCCCAGGTGGGAGCTGGTGGTGCCCCACTTCTTGTCGAAGGCCGCTTCCCAGGCCTTGGCGTAGTCGTCGCCGAACCCGCCCTTGAACACCACCACGTCCAGCTTGCCGCCCTTGGCGACGCCGAACGGGTTCTCCTTGGTCACCGGCGCCTTGTCCGGGCCCTTCGTGGAGGTTTCCTCGCCTCCGGAGGCACAGGCGGACAGGAAGCTCATCGTCGGCACCGTGATCAGTCCGAGCGCTGCGGAGCGCTTGATCAGATCGCGGCGGCCGAGACCTTCACCAGTGGATCCCATGCTCATGTCCTCGCCTTCGTCAGAAGTGTGAAAGACGCGGGAATGCGCGGGCAGTTGCCCTGCACGCGGACATGTTTGCGGGCATCGCCGCAGGTCCCCGCCGTCCTCCGGTCCGGGGCCGCTCGTACCGCGGTGGTCCGGACGGGCACAGGTATAGTCCACTTCCGCTCGGCTGAGCAAGATCGTGCGCAAGGAAGTGCCCCGGCTTTTCCGAGTTGAGACCTGTCCGTCATCTGGCACCGCCACCGCACGAAGCGGAAGGGCCGTACCCCCTTAACGGGGATACGGCCCTTTGGTGCCGATGACCGGCCGATCAGCGGCGGTTCGTCAGCCGCGGATCAGGTTCCGGAGCACGTACTGCATGATGCCGCCGTTGCGGTAGTAGTCCGCCTCGCCGGGGGTGTCGATGCGGACGACCGCGTCGAACTCCACACCGGTGTCGGTGGTCACCTTGACGGTGCGCGGGGTGGTGCCGGCGTTCAGCTCCTCCACCCCGGTGAAGGCGAAGGTCTCCTGGCCCGTCAGCCCCAGGGAGGCCGCCGTGGCGCCTTCCGGGTACTGGAGCGGGAGGACGCCCATGCCGATCAGGTTCGAGCGGTGGATGCGCTCGTAGGACTCGGCGATGACGGCCTTGACGCCGAGCAGCGCGGTGCCCTTGGCGGCCCAGTCGCGGGACGAGCCCGAGCCGTACTCCTTGCCCGCCAGGATGACCAGCGGGATGCCGGCGGCCTGGTAGTTCTGCGAGGCGTCGTAGATGAACGCGACCGGCGCGCCCTCGACGGTGAAGTCGCGGGTGAAGCCGCCCTCGGTGCCCTCCGCGATCTGGTTGCGCAGGCGGATGTTGGCGAAGGTGCCGCGGATCATCACCTCGTGGTTGCCGCGGCGGGAGCCGTAGGAGTTGAAGTCGCGGCGCTCGACGCCGTGCTCGGTGAGGTACTTGCCGGCCGGGGTGTCGGCCTTGATCGCACCGGCCGGGGAGATGTGGTCGGTGGTGACCGAGTCGCCCAGCTTCGCCAGCACCCGGGCGCCGGCGATGTCGGAGACCGGGGTGGTCTCCATCGTCATGCCCTCGAAGTAGGGGGGCTTGCGCACGTAGGTGGACTGCGGGTCCCACTCGAAGGTGTTGCCGGTGGGGATCTCCAGCGCCTGCCACTGGGCGTCGCCCGCGAAGACGTCCTGGTAGGACTTGCTGAACATGTCCTCGCCGATGGCGTTGGCCACCACGTCGTTGACCTCGGCCTCGGAGGGCCAGATGTCGGCCAGGAAGACCGGCTTGCCGTCCGTGTCGGTGCCCAGGGCGTCCTTGGTGATGTCCACCTTCATGGAGCCCGCGATGGCGTACGCGACGACCAGCGGCGGGGAGGCCAGGTAGTTCATCTTGACGTCGGGGTTGATCCGGCCCTCGAAGTTGCGGTTGCCGGAGAGCACCGAGGTCACCGCGAGATCGGCCTCGTTGATCGCCTTCGAGATCTCCTCGTCCAGCGGACCGGAGTTGCCGATGCAGGTGGTGCAGCCGTAGCCGACCAGGTTGAAGCCCAGCTTGTCCAGGTACGGGGTCAGGCCGGCCTTGTCGAAGTAGTCGGTGACGACCTTCGAGCCCGGGGCCAGGGTGGTCTTGACCCACGGCTTGCGGGTCAGGCCCTTCTCGGCCGCCTTCTTCGCCACGAGCGCCGCGGCGACCATGACGTAGGGGTTCGAGGTGTTGGTGCAGGAGGTGATCGCGGCGACGGTGACGGCGCCGTGGTCGATCTCGAAGGAGGTGCCGTCGGCCAGGGTCACCCGGGTGGGCTTGCTGGGGGCGCCGTTGGAGGAGGCCGGGGAGTCGGACGCCGGGAAGGACTCCTTGCCGGCCTCCTCGTCGTCGCTGACGTAGTTGCGGACGTCCGAGGCGAACTGCTGGGCGGCCCGGGCCAGGACGATGCGGTCCTGCGGGCGCTTGGGGCCGGCGATGGAGGGGACGACCGTGGAGAGGTCCAGCTCCAGCTTCTCGGAGAAGTCCGGCTCGGCGGCCGGGTCCAGCCAGAGGCCCTGCTCCTTGGCGTACGCCTCGACCAGCGCGACCTGCTGGGCGTCGCGGCCGGTCAGGCGCAGGTACTTCAGGGTCTCGCCGTCGATCGGGAAGACCGCGGCGGTGGAGCCGAACTCGGGCGACATGTTGCCGATGGTGGCGCGGTTCGCGAGGGAGGTGGCGGCGACGCCCTCACCGTAGAACTCCACGAACTTGCCGACCACACCGTGCTTGCGGAGCATCTCGGTGATGGTCAGCACCAGGTCGGTGGCGGTGGTGCCGGCCGGCAGCTCACCGGTCAGCTTGAAGCCGACCACCCGCGGGATCAGCATGGAGACCGGCTGGCCGAGCATCGCGGCCTCGGCCTCGATGCCGCCGACGCCCCAGCCCAGCACACCGAGGCCGTTGACCATGGTGGTGTGCGAGTCGGTGCCGACGAGGGTGTCGGGGTACGCCTGGCCGTTGCGGACCATGACCGTGCGGGCCAGGTGCTCGATGTTGACCTGGTGCACGATGCCGGTGCCCGGGGGGACGACCTTGAAGTCGTCGAAGGCGGTCTGGCCCCAGCGCAGGAACTGGTAGCGCTCCTTGTTGCGGCCGTACTCCAGCTCGACGTTCTGCGCGAAGGCGTCCTTCGTGCCGAACTTGTCGGCGATGACCGAGTGGTCGATGACCATCTCGGCCGGCGACAGCGGGTTGACCTTCGCCGGGTCGCCGCCGAGGGCCTTCACGGCCTCGCGCATGGTGGCGAGGTCGACCACGCAGGGCACACCGGTGAAGTCCTGCATGATCACGCGGGCGGGCGTGAACTGGATCTCCTCGCTGGGCTGGGCCTGGGAGTCCCAGTTCCCCAGCGAGCGGATGTGGTCGGCGGTGATGTTCGCGCCGTCCTCGGTACGGAGCAGGTTCTCCAGCAGGACCTTGAGGCTGTAGGGCAGCCGTGCGGAGCCCTCCACCTTGTCCAGCCGGAAGATCTCGTAGGACTCGTCGCCCACCTGCAGCGTGCTACGGGCGTCGAAGCTGTTCGCCGACACGACAGTCTCCTTCATGCATGAATTCGCGCGTTCTACCGCATCCTGCCGCCACGCCCTCTGGCCAATCCGCTAAGGTAGGGCTAAGTTAGGTAACCCTTACCAGCGGGGGCGGCTGCGGTACGCCTTCGGCAGATATCTCGATGTCGAGATAACTCTAGTGCATGGCCGCGCGATGGTCATGCACGGCCCCGAGTGTCCTGGGCCACCCGCACGGAACCCTCCTGCCCACCGGAGGGCCGGTCCACCGCCCGGACCGCCCACCGCCCGGCCCGCCCGGAGCGGTTACCGCCCGGCCCGGCCGGCGCCCCGCGAGGAGGCCCGGACCAGCAGCCCGGACGGGACCGTCAGCTGCCCCGCCGGCATCGGGCCCAGCCCCTCGATCCGGTCGGCCAGCGCCGCCACCGCCACCCGCGCGATCCGCTCCGGCTCCAGGGTCACCGTGCTCACCGGCACCTCGGCCGTCGCGTACCAGGGGTCCTCGCTCGCGCACACCAGCAGCAGGTCCCCGGGCACGGCCAGTCCGTGCCGGGCGGCGGCCGCGAGGGCCTGCCGGCCGCCCGGGTCGTAGAGGGAGTAGACGGCGTCCGCCCCGCCGCCGCCCAGCAGCCGGTCGAAGGCGTGTCCCGGACCGTCCTCCGGCAGGAACGGCACCGGCAGCGGGCTCCGGCCGCGCTCCGCGCACCACCGCTCGTACGCCGCCGTCACCGCCCGGGTGTAGTGCTCGGCGCCGAACCCGCCGTGCAGCGCGATCCGGTCGGCGCCGGCGGCGGCCAGATGGTCCAGCACCTCGCGGGTGGCGGCCCCGTGGTCGTTGTCCACCCAGACGTCCCCCGGACGCGGCCGGTCCGGACGGCCGTCGAAGACCACCGGGATGCCCCGGGCGCGCAGCGCCCGCAGCACCGGGTCCCCCCGCGGGCTGTCCAGCAGCAGCATGCCGTCCACCGCCAGGTCGTGCCAGAGCTCCTGGGCGCCGCGGTCGGCGGGCAGTGTGGTCAGGGCGTACCCCCGGGCGTGCGCGGCGGAGGTGGCGGCGGTCAGCCAGCGGGAGAAGTAGGACACGGCCGCGTAGTTCCAGGCGTCGCCGGCGAAGGTGGTGACGGCCAGCCCCAGGGTGCGGGTGCGCGGGCCGCGCGGCACCCCGTAGCCGAGGGCGGTGGCGGTCTCGCGGACCCGGCGGCGGGTGGCCTCGGCGATCCGGCCGGTGCCGTTGAGCGCGTGCGAGACCGTCGCGGTCGACACCTCGGCGGCGCGCGCGACATCGGCGAGGGTGGGTCCGGGTCCGGGCACGCGGTCATCGTACGGACCCGGCGGAACGGCTGCGGATTCCGTCGTCCGGGGCGGGTTCCGGTTAACGGGTTAACCACCGATCGTCCTGGCCACAGCCGACGTTTGGAGTGTGGTCATGACATCTTCTTCGCTGTCCCGGCGGGGCCTTCTCACCGCCGCCACGGCCGTGGGCGCGGCCGGTCTGCTGGGCTCCGCGGCGGCCGGCACGGCCCAGGCGGCGCCCGGCGCGGCCGGTACGGCCCGCCCCGCCGGGCGGGGTTCGGCCTCGCTGGTGATCCACAACGCCCGCGTCTTCACCGGGACCGCCGGCCGGGCGCCCGTCGAGGCGGTGGCCGTCGGCCGGGACGGGAAGATCCTCGCCACCGGCGGCGGCTCGGCGCTGCGCCGGCTGATCGGCCGGGACACCGAGGTGGTCAACGCCCGCGGCAACACCGTGATGAGCGGCATCCACGACGGGCACGTGCACCCGCTGGGCGCCGGCGACCGCTCGCTGCGCCCCTCCCTGGAGGGCGCCGAGACCACCCTGCCGGAACTGGACGCGATCCTGCGCGGGTTCCTCGCGGACACCGGCGGCCCGGGCGCCGAACCGGACGGCTGGCTGGTGGTGGAGGACTGGAACCCGGTCGGCCTGCTGCCCACCGGCACGGTCCCGCACCACTCGATGCTGGACGCCCTGCCCACCCGCCGCCCGGTGATCCTGGTCGGCGGCGACGGCCACAACCTGTGGGCCAACCGGCGGGCCCTGGACATCGCGGGCATCACGGCCGCCACCCCCGACCCGCCCGGCGGGAAGATCGTCAAGGGTGCGGACGGACGGCCGACCGGGGTGCTCAAGGACGACGCCCAGGACCTGGTGAAGCGCCACGTGCCGGCGCCCACCCGGGAGGCGCTGGTCGCCGCCTGCGCCAAGGTGCTGGAGCAGGCCGCCGCCTCCGGGGTCACCACGATGATGGACGCGCTGGTCGGCCGGCACGAGCTGGAGCTGTACCGGGCGCTGTCGGCGGCCGGGAAGCTGCCGCAGCGGATCGTGCCCGCGCTCCGGCTGGAGGTGGAGCAGACCAGGGACCCGGCGGGCTCGCTGGCGTACGCCCGGGGGCTGCGCCGGGAGTTCGAGGGGGTGCGGGGGCTCCGGTTCGGGATGGTCAAGGTGTTCCTGGACGGGGTCATCGAGTACCCGGCGCAGACCGCCGCGCTGCTGGAGCCCTACCTGGACGGCGACACCGGGAAGCCGACCGCGAACCGCGGGGAGCTCTACACCTCGGCCGCCGAGTACGGCCGGCTGACGGCCGCCTTCAACCGGGCCGGCTGGCAGATGCACGCGCACGGGCTGGGCGACCGGGCCGTCCGCACCGCCCTGGACGGCTACGCGTACGCCCGCCGGGCCACCGGGCAGCGCGATCCGCGCAACGCGATCGCCCACCTGCAACTCGTGGACCCCGCCGACCTGCGGCGGTTCGCCCAGTTGGGGGTCGCGGCCTGCATGCAGCTGCAGTGGGCGGCCGAGGACACCTGGACGATGGAGGCGCTGCTCCCCTACATCGGGCCCCGGCGGCACCGCTGGATGTACCCGGCGCGGAGCCTGGAGCGGGCCGGCGCCCGGCTGGCCGGCGGCTCCGACTGGCCGGTGGACGCCCTCCAGGTGTGGAACCAGCTGCGGACCGCGATCGACCGGCAGGGCGCGCACGGCGCGGGCGCGCTCCACCCCCACCTGGAGGGGCTCGGCCGGAGCTCGGTGCTGCGGATGCACACCCTGGGCACGGCCTGGCAGCTGCGGCAGGACCGGCTGACCGGGACCGTGGAACGCGGCAAGGCCGCCGACCTGGTGCTGCTGGACCGGGATGTGACGCGCTGCCCGGTGGCGGACATCAGCGGCACCGGGGTGGAGCTGACCCTGGTGGCCGGGCGGGCCGTGCACGACGCGCACTCGGCGACCGGCCGGGCCGCGGCCGCCCGGCTCTCCCGCGCGGCGGCCGGACCGCGACCGGCCTCGGCGGCCTCGGTCCACGGCCTGGCGGTGAACCGGCACCACGCCTGCGGCCACTGACGGCGAGGGGAGGGGGCCGCGCGGAGCGGGGCGGGGCGGAGGCGGACCGTCGAGTTGACGGTGGGTAACACCCGTCTGCCACACCCCGCGCGAGCCCCATCTCATATCTGAGATACCGTGCACCCATGGCAGACGACTACCTCGTACGCATCGGCAAGCTCATCCGTGACGCCCGACAGCACCGGGGCTGGACACAGACTCAGCTCGCGGATGCGCTCGGCACCAGCCAGAGCGCCGTGAACCGGATCGAGCGCGGCAACCAGAACATCAGCCTTGAGATGATCGCCCGAATCGGTGAAGCGCTCGACAGCGAGATCGTCTCCCTGGGTTACGCCGGCCCCATGCATCTGAGGGTGGTCGGCGGCCGCCGGCTGTCCGGTTCCATCGACGTCAAAACGAGCAAGAACGCCTGTGTTGCCCTGCTTTGCGCAACCCTGCTGAACAAGGGCCGCACTGTCCTGCGCCGGGTCGCCCGCATCGAGGAGGTCTACCGCCTCCTCGAAGTCCTGAACTCCATCGGTGTCCGCACCCGCTGGATCAACGACGGGGTCGACCTGGAGATCGTCCCGCCGGCCCGGCTCGACATGGACGCCATGGACGCCGACGCCGCCCGCCGGACCCGGAGCATCATCATGTTCCTCGGCCCGCTGCTGCACCGGATGGACCGCTTCCGGCTGCCCTACGCGGGCGGCTGCGACCTCGGCACCCGCACCATCGAACCGCACATGATCGCGCTGCGCCGGTTCGGGCTGGACATCACCGCCACCGAGGGCATCTACCACGCCCAGGTCGCCGCCGGGATCTCACCCGACCGCCCCATCGTGCTGACCGAGCGCGGGGACACCGTCACCGAGAACGCCCTGCTGGCCGCCGCCCGCCACGACGGGGTCACGGTCATCCGCAACGCCTCGTCCAACTACATGGTCCAGGACCTGTGCTTCTTCCTGGAGGCCCTGGGCGTCAAGGTCGAGGGCATCGGCAGCACCACCCTCACCGTCCACGGGGTCCCCACCATCGACGTGGACGTGGACTACTCCCCCTCCGAGGACCCGGTCGAGGCGATGAGCCTGCTGGCCGCCGCCGTGGTCACCGAGTCGGAGCTGACCATCCGCCGGGTCCCGATCGAGTTCATGGAGATCGAGCTCGCCGTCCTGGAGGAGATGGGCCTGGACCACGACCGCACGGCGGAGTACACCGCCGACAACGGCCGCACCCGGCTGGTCGACCTGACGGTCCGCCCCTCCAAGCTCGAAGCCCCGATCGACAAGATCCACCCGATGCCGTTCCCCGGGCTGAACATCGACAACGTCCCCTTCTTCGCCGCCATCGCGGCGACCGCGCAGGGCCAGACCCTGATCCACGACTGGGTCTACGACAACCGCGCGATCTACCTCACCGACCTCAACCGCCTCGGCGGCCGCCTCCAGCTCCTGGACCCGCACCGCGTCCTGGTGGAGGGCCCCACCCGCTGGCGCGCCGCAGAGATGATGTGCCCCCCGGCGCTGCGCCCGGCGGTGGTCGTCCTCCTGGCGATGATGGCGGCCGAGGGCACCTCGGTCCTCCGCAACGTCTACGTGATCAACCGCGGCTACGAGGAACTCGCCGAACGCCTCAACTCGGTGGGCGCCCAGATCGAGATCTTCCGGGACATCTAGGACGCATATGTTCATCCGGGGTCGCTCTCGGCGACCCCGGATGCGGGCCTCGACCAGCCTGCCCGCTCCAGTGGGGATTCGTCTTTTTCGCCAGTTCGGGCCGCTTCCATCCGAAGCGTGCACCAGACTGCCGTCACAGTCTCGACTCCTCCCCTGGGAAGCCCGTGTATCCGCCCCCGCATACGTACAACTCCCCGCAACCGCCCGTGCGACGCTGGTGGGAGCATCCGGGCCTGATCATCCCGCTCCTCGTCGTCCTGCCGCCCATCGGTATCGCGCTCGTCTGGACCAGCCGCTGGAAGACAGCACCGAAGGTCGTCGTCAGCATCGCGGCCGGCGCATGGATGATCTCTCCTTTCCTGGCCGACGCCCCGCCGAAGAAGACGGAAGCCGACGCCAAGCCGAAGGCGCCCGTCGCGGCATCGGCGACACCGTCCGCTTCGTCCACCCCAGCACCATCCGGTCCGCCGAACCTGGTGGGCCAGAACCTCAAAAGGGCCCAGGCAGCGGCCACGGCCGCGGGCTTCAACTCGATCTCGCACGACGCCGGCCCCGGCGATGCGGGCCAGTGGGCGGACGGCAACTGGAGGGTGTGTTTCCAGGCCCTCACGGACACGTCGGCCGGCAAGAAGCCGACCCTCGACTTCGCTGTGACCCGGAACGAATGGCCCTGCCCCGCCAAGGACGGCGACCCGATCCCCCACCCGAAGATGCCGAAGGTGACCGGGCACGACTTCGCCCAGGCGCGGGCGACCTTGAGTCCGCTGGCACTCCAGCAGATCGAGCCGCAGAGCGCGTACACCGACGTCACCCTTGCCGGAGACCCGGACAGTTGGACCGTGTGCTTCCAGGAACCGGCAGAGGGCAGGGAACTCCAGCACCCGAAGACCATCACCGCGCACCTGTCGCTTGCGGCACCCGGCACTCCGTGCCCGGCGGACCCGTACACAGAGCTGCACCCGGGCCCGGCCCCGCAGCCGACCCGCGAAGATGACGACTCTGGCAACTCCTCCTCGTCCTCCGGCGGCTCGTCCTCGATCGGTGGAGGGACCGGCGGAGGTGGCAGCGCCTACTACAAGAACTGCGCCGCCGCCAAGGCCGCTGGCGCCGCCCCGATCAGCGAGGGACAGCCCGGCTATCGCAGTGCACTCGACCGCGACGGCGACGGCATCGCCTGCGACAGGTGAGTGACAGCGGAGCACATGCGGCGACGCCCCCGCGCCGGCTGTGCGGGGGCGTCGATACCCGTGGTCAGGAGGTGTGCGACTCGCGCAGCTCCACCGCGATGCCCTGGAGTCCCTCCAGCGCGGTGAAGCTCCGCAGGATGGTCCGCATGGACGTGGTGACGCGCCGGGTGGGCTTCCGCAGCGGACGGCTGGCGGCCCCGAACATGTCGATCAGGAGCACGCCCTCCTGAAAGGAGGCCTCTACGGCCCGTGCGTCCCAGGAGGCGGTCGCCACCTGCTCCAGCAGGTTCTCCACCCCCTCCGGCCACTCCGAGCGTGGGAGACCTCCCGCCCACTCCAGGAAGGCCCGGAACGCGTCCGCGGCCGTGTCCATCCTCTCCGCGAACCGGCCGGCGGCCGCTTCCAGATCACGGGTCGGGCCATCGATCGCCTTGCCCAGACGGTGGAGAGCCGCGAGCTTCTGCGTCGCCGACGCCCCGGGATGACCGACGGAACCCGCGGTGTCCTCAGCCAGCAGGAGCATCATCTCCCCCAAGTCGGCCAGCGCCGATTCCACATCGGCCATGTCATCGTTGATGGCGTCCATCTGGGCCTCGGCCTGCAGTACCAGTTCGAGCAGTCCCGGGGTGTCCTCGCCCTGCTCGGCGGTACTGATTCCATCCTCACCGGCGCATAACGCCCGCGGTGCCCGGGTCTCGACCAGAGGCGGCGCAGTACCGGCTTCGGCGACGGCCTCCAGTACGCGGGTGAGCTCCTGCCGGACGACCGAGATTCCGGTGGGGTCGGACTTCGACGGCACCGCGGGGATCGTCAGGCCTCCCGCGAAGGGAGTGACGCCACAGCCCACATGGACGGTGTGCCGGCCGAGCGCGTGGCGCATGCCGAGTCCGAAGGAGACCTCGGCATCGAACCCGCCGAGATCCGCCACGACGACGTCCACTTCGGCCAGCGTGCGCAGCAGGTGCTCCATGGGCAGCCCCGCACCCGTGAGCCGGTCGGCACGGAGGAGCGTGAAACCCAGATGGGCACAGGCGGGTTCCACGATGTCCTCGTACAGGACGGGTGACCGTCGGCTGTCGTCCGGGAGGCTGATGGCGAGACAGGTGGTCATTGCGGCTCCTTCGATAGGGATGGTTTCGGACGGGCCCGCCGGCCACCGAGCAGTGGGGTCCGGCGGGCCGGGAACAGTTCAGTCGAAGAGGGTCAGCGCCACGCCGTCGGCGATCTCGTCCTCGAAGACAGGGCGTTCTTCGATGCCCAGGGCATGCATCAGGTCCACGGTGAGCACCCGGTGGCATCGGCCGACCCGGACCGTCGGACAGGGAAAGGAGTCCTCGGCGACCAGTCGGTAGGCCTTGCTCATGCCCATCTGGAATCCCCGCGCCGCCGTTCGCAGGTCGACGCTGACCGGCAGGTTGAAGATCTCCCGGAAGGTCAGCGGGGTCATGGGCCGGTGGGTCACCCTTCCCTCCCCGCGCGCCGCAGGGAGAGGCTGGCCACCTGCCGCCCGCGGCCCGAATGGGCGGTGCTCGTCACGGTCCCGGCCAGCCCCCAGGTGGCGGCGAGGGCGCCGATCCGCATTCCTTCCACCCGGTCGGCCGGAACCGTGATGCGTACGGTCGCCGCGAGGCCCAGCCTGTTGGGCGGTGGATCGTAGTCGGCCTGCCAGAGGGGGCCGGTTCCGTCGTACGCGTTTCCGGTCCGTTCCATGTCCTCCACGGCGGTTTCGAGGCGGGCCCCGCGCCAGAGGTTCCAGGCCCGGGTACAGGCCGTGCGCAGGACCTCTCCGCCGGGGTCGGGGCTCCGGTCCGATACGGCGTCCAGGGCTTCCAGGTACCCGGTGACGAGCTCGGCCTCCACGTCCCCGCGTTCCGCGCGGAATCGCGTGGGAATGTTGAACGCCGTACGGCGCATACCGGGCAGCGCGAGCCAGACGGCGGCCATCAGCCAGTCGGAACGACTGGGCCCGGCCGGTCTCTCGACGCCCTGCGGGCCCCGGACACGTTGGACGATCTGGTGCCAGAGGGAGTTCCGCACCGCCGGCTCCACAGTCCGGTCGTACAGGATTTGGCGGGCTCGCGTCAGGCTGAGCGGCTCACCCTCGTCCGTCCCGCCGTCGCACAGGCGCAGCGGAGGGGCGGGGTCACTGTCGAGGCAGTGCCGTTCGACCACGGTGAAGATGCCGGGCTGATAGGGACGGTTCACGGGTACTCCTGTCCGTCGGATGTCACCGCGTGGATCTCATTGCTCCGCCAGGCTGCGAGCGCCCGTGCGGCGGCCTCCTTGCCAGGGGTGGTGTGCGGGGCACGTTCCAGAGCGAGGAGCCAGCGCAGGAATCCCGGCTCGCGAGCCGTCACGAGGTGGTCGAGAAGTGTCCGCAGAGCCCGATCCGGGTGCTCTGCGCGATTCGCCTCGGCGAACCACGCGAGCAGGGAGTCGGCCATGGCGGCGAAGGTGTCGGGTTCGTTCAGGGCCTGGCCGGCCAGCCGGGCCGCGATGACCGCTGTCTCCGCGTCGTCGGTCAGACGGTCGCTCCACCAGCGGGGGTCGGCGCCGATCAGCGCCGGAAAGGCGTATGCCACGAGGAGACCGGGAAGGCCATCGGGCCTTGTCCATTCCTCCATCCGGGCCAGGAGGAACATTCGCGCCTCCGTGTCCCCGGCCTCGAACCTCCGCAGCAGTGCCGTCACGACGATGTCCGCAAGGGGCAGGGCGTCCTCGACGGTCAGGGCCTCTGCGAGCCGTCCGAGCAGGTGCATGACCTGCTCGCCGGGGAGCCGGCCGGGATCGATCCGGCACGCATGCGCCACCGCCGCGCACAGAGCCGCCTCGGGTGCAGTGCTCCATCGCTCCAGAAGGTTCCCGGCCGTTCGGGCCGAAGAGGGATGACAGGCGGCGGCGGCCAGGCCCCAACCGGCTACCTCGGGGGCCGCGGACGAGGGATCCAGCGCCAGGCCTTGGAGGAGTTCCAAGGAGCGCCCCCCGGTGGCGACGGCTATGGACGCGACCGCGCGCCCCGCCCTCCCGATCTCGGCCGGGTCCCGCCCGGGACGGGCCAGCCAGGAATGGAGCAGGGGCAGGAGGTCGGAGCGGTCACGGCCCAGCACCTCCCACACGCCTTCCGCCACCGCGGGCCAGAAGAACCGCACCGTGTCCACGGCCTCGTGCCCGGCCGACCGGGCCTGGTGCGCCCCGAGAACCCTCAGCGTCCGCGCCCCGCACCTCTCACCCGGCCCGTCCGCCGACCGGTCGGCATGCCGATCGGGGGACGTCTTCCGCTCCCGCTCCATCAGTCGCAGCAGATCGTCCGCGCGTTCCGCCACGACACGGCGCTCCAGACCTCCGTAGACACTGATGGCGAGGAGGTCCGGGAGGAGTGCGGCATCCGTGTCGGTCCGGGCGAGGAGGTCCGCGGCCTCGGACCGGGCCAGCCGGTCCGGCAGTCCCGTACCCGAGGTCTCGGCGGGCCCTGACTCCAGAAGGGCTTGCGCCACCATGACGGTGCGGCGAGGCGGAAGGCCTGCGGGCAGCAGGTCGTCCAGGCGCCCCGATCCCAGGATCCGCAGCCAGCTCGCGGATTCCCGCTCGTCCGGGCAGCGGCCTCTGACATGGGCCGCGAACACCGCCTGCGGGTGGGGAGGGCTGTGGCGCAGCACCGGTACGCGGAGTTGTTCATGGAGGGCGGTGACGAGTCCGGGTGCGTCCGGCAGGACGATGACCAGGCGTGCCTCCGCCTCCCTGAGGAGCTCTTCGAGCCGGGACAGGTCCCATGATCGGAGGGCGTACGGATCGCTGGGGTCGGTCACGAGGTACCCGTGGGCGCCCGGGACCTTCGGGGACCACCGGGAGAGGTCAGTGGAGCCGTCCACCTGGACGAGCAAGGGCGTCTCGATGCCGTACGCCAGCAGGTTCAGAGCATGCGACTCCCGTCCTGTGCCGGGCTCGCCGGCGAGGAGCACGATGCCGGAGCTGATCGCGGAACGGGCTTCCTCGAAACCTATGGGCGGGGCGAAGCACTCCCGGACCGCCCGCAGGTGGCCGGCCCGGACCGGCCCCTGCCGCTGGGTCCCTCCGGAGGCGTTCTCCTTGACCTGGCCGTACGTGGTCTGCCGCTGTCCGCCGGTCACCAGGCCCGTGTTGACAGTCCCGTGCGGCGCCACCACGACCATCTCGCGCCCGGCCAGGGCCGCTACCAGACCGTCGGGGACATCCCACCCGCCGGCCTCGCGGATCTCAGCGGTCACCGTCGTCTCCGTGCTCCGGGCGCCTTAGGAAGCCGACGGTGGTGACGTGCTGTCCTCCGTGCACGGTGCCGGTGTTGATGATTCCGCGTTCGGCATTCAGGACCGTCGTTTCCGGCGCCTCCTCCGCGGAAGCCCCGATACTTTCCGCGCGTAAGCCCGGACGGATCGGAACCAGATTGTCCGGACTCCGGTCTTCTTCTGCCCTCATGTCGACCCTCACTGATCGGAGCGCTGGGATTCTCTGCCAGGCGCTCACCTCCTGGACACATCGAGATTCCCGCACATCCGGATCGACTTCTGTTCCGCAGGCCCATAAACCGGGTGACCCCCCTCACAGTTCGAAGAAATTGCCAGGCGCACGAAACACGGGTGAGTGCGCCACCCATCGGCAGCGCACTCACCCGTTCGTTTTCCGTGCCATCAGCGTCCCGCAGGGTCAGCCGGCGCCTCCGGGGACCGGCCGGCCAAGCGCGGAGATGCGGTCGCGGAGAAGATAGGAGATCTCTTTCCGCTCCTGCTCCGACAAGGTGCCGAGGAGCGTTGCCAGTTCCTCCTGCCAGTCGGTTCGCGGTGGACTGAGCAGGTTCTGGTGCCCGACCGCCCAGTCGAGGACCTGGCTGACCTGGTCCGGGTGCCTGAGGAGCCACAGCGCGGCCAGAGAGGCAGGTCCGCCATGGAGCGCCTGGAGGCAGAACTCGTATTCACCACGCCTGCTGGTCGTCCACGAGTAGCGGACGCCGTCCGCCCTCTCGCGTCCCAGCAGGAGTTCCTCGCCGGACTCGCGCGGCCGGACGTCGATGACCCGGTAGCTGAGGCCGGCTTCCTCCAGCCGCTGCGGCATACCGAGGTGCTGCATGACCTCGGGTGCCCCCAGACCGCTGCCCGAGACGGTCTGGGCTTCGGCCAGGTGACGGAGGTCGGAGGTCAGACGGGTGCGTACGGCATGCCAGCCGTGGACGGTCCTCGTGCGAACCACTCGCACCGGGTCGTGCACCCACCATGCCACCCAGAGGTCCACCGATTCGGTCCCGTACACCGTGGGCAGCCCTACCGGACGGGTCTCCATGTGCTCGGCCGCGTCCACCCGGTACAACTCGGTGTATACGCCCCGCAGCCCGGGAGCGGCGGCTGCGTCGGGAACGGGCAGGTGGGCACCCGTGTCCTCGGGGTCCCCCCGGCGCCCCAGGAGGAAGTATCCGCCTCCGTCGTCCCTGAGCACCAAGGACGAGTCCCGGACAGCGGACCTCCGGTGCCTGAGGATCTCCCGCCATGGCGCCCCGCCGACCCTGACGTACAGCCGCTCGGCGGCCTCCTCGCTCACGCCGCTTCCCCTCGCCTGTCGGCACGCCACTCGCCGAGCGAGGACCGGGCCGACCTCATTCCGGGCCAGTCGCCGGAACCCCTGTCCTCCATTTCGACAAACAGCCGGAACTCGCCGATTCTCATATCATCCGCCAATCTACGGAAGAGTTTCTCCACGGCCCCGAAGGTGAACTCGTCCCATCTTCCGATTTCCGCCCAGCTCAGTAGTGCCGCACAGGTGACGTCGAATGAATCCTCCGAGTTCAAGGCGAGTTGGATGACCTCCACAACAGCCTGCCCCTCCGGGGATTCCTCAGCAATATTCCGTACGAACCAACGGGGCGAGTGCAGCAGTTGCCCGAACAGGGGGAGCAGCCGGTCGACATCCCCGTCATGGTCTCCGAGCCATTCGACAATCCTCGCGAACACCTCGGACTCATTGCCCGCATGGAAAAGGCTCGCAACGGCTACCTTCACGGCGAGGTCGAGGCGGCTCCTGCCGCCGTCCGGATCCTCCTCCGCCCCACTCCGCAGTCCGGACAGCAGATCAGCGACGAGGTGCAGGGCGAGGTCCGGGCGGGAAAGCCCGAACTCGGCGCCGCAGGCATAGGCGACGGTGGTCCTCAACGAGAGGTCAGCACCCCGGCTCCAGCGCCGGAGGCGGTAGCGCACCTCGGCGGCCAGCACCGGATCCTCGGCGGCGATCCCCAGGGCATTCGCCGCGATCAGACGACTGGTCGTCCGTTCGGATTCGGCGAGGGCCTGAATGTGCCGCAGGGCCCGACGGCCGCCACCCCAGCTCGCCGCCCTGCCCATGGCCTGACCCACCGACCGGGTGAGTTCGCCCGAGCGCCGCACCTCCTTCAGCCATTCGACCAGCAGGTCGGACAGTTGACCGTATTCCTGCCACACATACCGGAGCACGGCCTCCGACTGACGGTGCCGGACGAATACCACCGGTTCCGCACTATGCGTATAGGCCCCCTCCGTACGGATCTCGCGCTCCTTACGGACCGCCCGGACAGCGTGCAGCAGGTCCGAGAGCGACCGACGGAAGACGAAGGCGGGGTTGGGCCGGGTTGGCTGCGGCGCCCCCTGCGGGTCCGTTCCGGGGAGTACGGCGATCAGCCGGTCCCCGGACAGGGTCAGCAGCCGGTCCGCCTCCTCCCGCACAAGCCTGTGGTCCAGGCCCTCGTAGACGCAGGCGGCCAGGAGGAAGGCCAAGGCGTCCGGGGCCTCCCGCAGTGACTCCAGGAGCTGGGGCACTTCCTTCTCGGCGCGATAGCTCAGCCTGGACCCCAGGTCCAGCAGTCCGTCAGGATCCCCGTCCGCCGCCACGATGGCCGTGACGAGTTCCACCACCTCCGCCGGTACGAGTTCCGGCACGAGCAGGTCTTCCAGCTGATGGACTCCCCGCAAGGCGGCGAGCAGCCGGGCCCGCTCCTCAGGCGCGGGCACGGCCGCCTCGAAGCGGCTGTGGAACACGAGGCCGGGCGCCGGGGGGAGGCACTCGACGGGGCTGACATGGAGATCCTGTTCGAGGCGGCGGATCAGCGCCTCGTCATCGGGCAGCACGATGACCATGCGTGCTCCGGCCTTCTCCAACAGCGCACGTACATGGCCGAGGACTCCGGGGCCGAGTGGACGGGACGGAAACAGCCCGTCCACCAGGTAACCCCGCACCGAGGCATCGGCCGGCCTCCATCGGTCCAGCTCCGTGACGCTGTCCAGGGCCCGCAGCGGGGCGTCTTCGCCGCAGCTCAGCCGTAAGAGGTTGAGTGCGGCGGTCCGGCGGCCCGAACCCGGCCGCCCGGTCAGAAAGAGGGGCCCTGTCCGCAGTTTCACCAACGCGTCATCGACCCAAGAGGGTGCCGCGAACCCGAACGCGGCCGCCTGTACCTCCGCCTCCGGTACCGGCCCCTCGCGGACGCGTCCTTCCCGAGCCTTGCGCTTCTCGGACGCGGGGCCATTGTGGACACGCTGCCCGCCGCGGACAGACGCGGTATTGAGGTTGCTGTTGGGCGCGTAGATGAACGGGGCGGCCAACGGTGTCGCTCCGCCGATCGCGTCGATCAACTCAGAGAAGCCAAGGTCGTTGTCCGGCGAAGGCTGCTCGTCTCCCGCACCGGGCTCGCTCGCGGGCGGGACCTCAGCGGTCGCTGCAGGAGCCGCCGGTATCTCCCTTCGCGGCTCCTCGCCGGAGGTCACTGACGCCCCTGGTGCTTGTCGCCGCGGACCTGGTCCCCCTGGAAACCCCGGACACGACCGGCCTTGTTGCCCCCGACCTGATCACCGGCGACGTGGTAGTTGCCCATGCTCTGCCCGCCGTGGACGGTACCTGTGTTGATGTTGCTGTTGGGTGCATTCATCTCCGTACGCAGGCCCGTCGGGCGGTGGTCTTCGAGGGGAGCCTGGGCCTCCGGCTCCGAGGGGCCACCCGCGATGTAGGCGTCCGGGGTCTCCTCGTACAGGGGCCCGGACGGCTGGGGCACGTAGATCCAGGCCCGCTGAGCGAAGGACTTGCCGTCCACGGTCGCCGCCACCTCGGTGAAGTGGTCGGGGTGGCGTCCGGTGTACCCGCCGGCCACCGCGTCCTGGTAACACCGCTCGGAGAGAATCGCCGCCACGTGGGTGACGTTCTCCCTGTGCGAGGCGAGAACGGCCTTCACCGGGTTGGAGTCGAGCAGGCGGTGGGTGTCGTTGCGGGCTGTTCCGTTGCCGCCGAACTCGTCTCCGGTGTCCGGCAGCGGGCCGACGTGAAGGCTGACCCTGAGCCGGATGGGCACCGCTCCGTGTGACAGGACGTTGAAGTCGGTGAGCACCTCCTGGAGGGTGAGCAGCAAGGGGTGGATCACGAAGGGGATGCGTGCGGGGTCGAACCCGAAGACGTACCCGTCCCCGGTCGAGGCGGGGAACCGCCGGTCCTCCCAAAGGTCCCGCAGCTCCGCCCTGGCCAGTGCGGTCCTGAGGAGTTCGGGTACGGCGCGACTGACGGCTTCGTGTTCGATCGCAGGCCGGCCGGTGAAGTCCTTGGCGTCCACGGCCAGGATGCCTCGATAGGGAGGGAGGGGTCGACTCAGGGAGTAGGTGCCGAAGACCGGCTGAGGCAGTTGGTTCTCGGACTCGCGCATGACGCTCCTCTGCGAATGCCGCCCGGCCACTGGGGCCGGGCGGGAATGCTCGTGTCTGCGGTTTCTCGCGGTCCGAGCCTCACAAAGGGCGGGCGGGCCTTCCGTTCCCCAGGCCCACAACGGCCGTGACCTGGGTCACACGGTCTGTGGCGTCGGCACCGTCACACGCGGCACCCCGTGTCCGACGACTCCTTGTCCGGCTTCCCCGGGACCTTCTCCCGCAGGCCTTCCACGCTGATCACCTTGACGCTGCCTCTGCTCCACACCACCCGACCCGGCCCGAGCCGGTCGACTGCGGCGCTCACGGCCTTCCGGCCCGCGTCGATGTGCTGGCCCATCTCCTCCTGGGTCAAGGAGAAGACCTTCTTGTCTCCCGAGACCTCGACCAGACGGAGCAGGGCCAGGGCGAGGCGTTCGTGCACGGCTCCGTCAAGGGCCTGGGTCTGTTCCCACAGTCGGTGGGCGGTCATCGCGGAGAGCGAGCTCGCCACCCCGGGCTCCCGGAGGAGAGATCGGAATTCAGCCTCCGGTATGACCGAGTATTCACACATGGTCATGGTCTCGACATCAGCGGATCGCGTCCCGCCGTACTGCAGCGCCATCTCCCCCACGATCTCCCCGGCGCCCCGGAAGGCGAGCAGTCGCTGCCGGCCGTCGCGACGCCGGTAGATCACCTTGACCACCCCGCTGACCAGCGCAAGCACATGACGATCCCTCGGCTCCCCCTGGCGAAGCAAACGATGGCCCGCCCGACAAGTGACGGACGGATAGCCGATCAGCCTCTTCCAGTCCTCGGGCGACACCAGGGCACGGAAGGGCAACACCGAAGGCGGGCTCTCTTCGCTCATGCGATCACGCTAGGGGAGGGGGCGGGAGGTCCGGCCCGGAAGTATTCGTTCCGCACTCTCGGGGCACGCAAAGAGGCCAGAAGCATCCTGTTCGGCGCGAATCGGCCGCCGCAGGAAACGGGAATCTCCGGAATGTAGGACAAGCATCCGAGATGCCTCGCCATATGCCAGGATGGCGCTCGCCCCCGGCCCGTGGGTCTTTCCGCGCCGGGGTCCAGCGCGCCGGCGAACCGGCCCGCGCGCACGGGCAGTTCCGGGAGGGAACCCAGCATATGAACAAGAAGTACGCCTCGTTCGTCGCCGTCGCGGCCATGGCCGGCGCCGTGCTCACCGCGGCCCCCGCCAACGCCGCCGCCCACCAGGGCGGGCTGCACTTCGGCGCCCTGCAGTTCGACGGTCCGGGCGCCGACCTGCCGAAGACGAACGCGAAGCTGAACGCCGAGTACGTCGACCTGCACAACAACACCCGCTCGGCGATCCAGCTCAAGGGCTACACCGTCCGCACCGCCTCCGGGTACCTCTACACCTTCCCGTCGTTCACCCTGGGCGCCTACAAGACGGTCCGGCTGCGCAACGGTTCCGGCAAGAACACCGCCTCCACGGTCTACCGGGCCAAGGCCAACTTCTGGTTCAACAACAAGAGCGGCTCGGTCACCCTGACCGCGCCCAACAAGGCCAAGAAGGACTCCTGTTCCTGGAAGGCCAACGGGCGCGGAAACACCACCTGCCACTGACCCGCGGCCGGTACGGTCGCCCGATGGAGACTGTGCTGATCATCGGGACGGGTGACACGGGAGCCCGGCTCGCCGCCGGCCTCGCGGCCGGCGGCCGGGTGCGGCGGCTGGTGCTCGCCGGGCGGTCCACCGCCCCGGTCGAGGCCGCCGCCGCGGCCGCCGCGAAGACCGCCGCCGGCGCCGGGACGGCGGGCGCCGCCGGCCCGGTGTCGGTGGAGCCGGTCCGGCTGGACGCGCTGCGCGCCGACCGGGTCGCCGAGCTGCTGGACCGGGTCCGCCCCGACCTGGTCGTGCAGTGCGCCGCGCTCCAGGGCCCCTGGGCGCTGGCCGGCCGTACGGACCCGGCGGCCCGCGGGGTGCTGGCCGCCGGGCTGGGGCTCCGGCTCCCCCACCAACTCCCGGTGGTGCTCGCGGTGATGCGGGCGGTCCGGGACAGCGGGTGGCGCGGGCCGGTCGCCAACCTGTCCTTCCCCGATATCACCGGCCCGGTGCTGGAACGCCTCGGGCTGGCCCCGGTCCTGGGGCTCGGCAACGCGGGCATGGTGCTGCTGCGGGCCCGGGAGGCCCTGCGCGCGGACCGCCCCGGCGCCGCACCGCCGCTGGTGCGGGTGGTCGCCCAGCACGCCCAGATCCTCGACGTGATGCTGGCCCGCCGGCCGGATGATCCCGCCGACCGCTGCCGGGTGTTCCTCGGCGAGGACGGCGCGCCCGCCGACGCCCTCGCCTACCGGGCGCCCGCGCTGCCCGCCGGGGCAGCCCACAACCGGGTGACGGTGGCCTCCGCCCTGCCGGTCCTGGAGGCCCTGCTGCCCGGCGGCACCCCGCTGCGCTGGTCGGTGCCCGCGCCGAACGGGCTGCCCGGCGGGTATCCGGTGCGGGTCTCCCCCGGCGCGGTGGCCCTGGACCTGCCGCCGGGACTCGGCCGGGCCGAGGCGGTGGCGCTCAACGAGCGGGCCGCCCGCGGCGACGGGATCGAGCGGATCGACGCCGACGGCACCGTGCACTTCAGCGCCGCCGCCCGGGCCGCGCTCACCGCCGCCGCCCCCGGACTCGCTCCGCTGGCCGAGCCGTTGGCCGTCGGGGCGCTCGCCGAACGCACGGCCCTGCTGGACCGGGCCCTCGCCCTCCCCGCCGGCTGACCGGACCGCCCGGCCGCTGCTCGGCCGGGCGCCCCGGCCCCCACCCCGTACGGCCTGCCCGGTGGCCGGTATTCGATCTCCCCGGCGCCCGGGCCTCGCCCCCGGCCCCGCCGGGACGGCAGAATCGGGGCGGTCGCCGGAGCGTGCGGACGGCCGGGCGGGTCCGGCACCCGGCCGGGCGGGGCGAGGAGCGGCTGTGACGATGACCGAAGGCGTCGGTACCGGGGGTGCCCGGATCCCCGAACTGGCCGGAGTGCCGCTGCTGGGGTCCCTGTTCGACCTCAAGGGCGACTCCCTGGGCACCTACCTCCGGGCCCGGCACCGGCACGGGGACCTGGTCCGGATCAGCGCCGGGCCGCCCGGTCTGCGCGCCGAACTGCACTGCGTGTTCTCCGCGGAGGGAGTCCAGCAGGTGCTGGCCTCGCAGGCGGCCAACTTCCGCAAGGAGAACCCCTTCTACCAGGAGATCCGGGACACCGTCGGCAACGGCCTGCTGACCAGCCAGGACGAGGACTACCTGCGGCAGCGCCGACTGGTGCAGCCGCTGTTCACCCGCCGCCGGGTGGACACCTACGCCGCCGCCGTCGCGGACGAGGCCCGGCACTCCCTGGCCGGCTGGGCGTCGGCCCCCGGCGGGGTCGTGGACGTGGCCGAGGAGATGACCGCGCTGGCCCTGCGCACCGTCACCCGGATCCTGTTCGGCACGGACGGCGACAGCGCCGCCGAGGTCGTGGGCCGCTGCTTTCCGGTCATCACCGAGTACGTGCTGCGGCGCGGCTACTCCCCCGCGAAGCTGCCGCGCGGCTGGCCCACCCCCGGCAACCGGCGGGCGGCCGCCGCGATGGCCGAGCTGTACGGGGCCTGCGACGAGATCATCGCCCGGCGGCGGGCGGCCGGCGCCGAGGCCGGCCACGACCTGCTGGCCCAGCTGGCGGCCGCCGAGAGCGGCGGCGACACCTCCTTCGACGCCGGTGAACTGCGCGACCAGGTGCTGGTCTTCCTGCTCGCCGGACACGAGACCACCGCCAGCTCGCTGGCGTTCGCCCTGCACCTGCTCGCCCTCCACCCCGAGCACCAGGACCGGGCCCGCCGGGAGATCGCCGAGGTGGTGGGCGAGCGCGCCCCCGAGGCCGCGGACCTGGACCGGCTGCCGTACCTCACCCGGGTGCTGAAGGAGGCCATGCGGCTCTATCCGGCGGCCCCGGTGATGGGCCGCCGGGCGGTGGCCGCCGCCGAGGTGGACGGGCACACCGTCCCGGCCGGGGCCGATGTGATCCTGGCCCCCTGGGTCACCCACCGGCACCCCGACTACTGGCCCGACCCCGAGCGGTTCGACCCGGACCGGTTCACCCCGGAGGCCGAGGCGGGCCGCCCCCGCTACGCCTGGTTCCCGTTCGGCGGCGGACCGCGCGCCTGCATCGGCCAGCACTTCTCCATGCTGGAGTCGGTGATCGCCCTGGTGGTCGTGCTGCGGGAGTACTCCTTCGAGCCGGTGGACCGGGAGGTGCCGGTCAGCGCCGGCATCACGCTGCGGGCCGACGGCCCGGCCCGCTGCCGGATCCGGCCCGCCCGCTGACCGGGTGCCGCGCGGCGCGGGGCCTACGGGGGTGGGGGCCCGTGGCCGCCCTGGAGCCGGGCCAGGTCGGAGGGCCTGACCTTGATCACGAACAGCGCGATCAGGGACGCGGCCAGGGTGAACACCGCGGCCACCACGAACGCCGTGGTCACGCCGGAGGTCAGCACCTGGTCGCCCCAGAGTCCGGGCAGCTGGTGGGTGCGGGCCAGTTCGGCCTTCTGCGACGGGGTCGCGGTGGCCAGGAACTCGGGGAGCTGCCGGGCCGCCTCGTCGCGGCTGGCCGTGCCGTAGGCGGTGACCAGGATGGACAGGCCGAGCGAACCGCCCACCTGCTGCATGGTGTTCAGCAGTCCGGAGGCGGCGCCCGACTCCCGGTCGGACACGTTGGAGAGCGCCATCAGGGTCAGCGACACGAACTGCATGCCCATGCCCAGGCTGAACAGCAGCATCGGGCCCAGCACGCTGCCCAGATAGGTGGAGTGGACGTCGACCCGGGTCAGCCAGGCCAGCCCGGCCGCGGCGGAGAGCGCGCCGCCCACCATGAACGGCTTGGGCCCGAACCGGGGCAGCAGCTGTGAGGTGACCCCGGCGCCGACCGCGATGACCGCGCTGACCGGGAGGAAGGCCAGGCCGGCCACGATCGGGGTGAACCCGAGGACGTTCTGGACGAACAGGGTGAGGAAGAAGAACATGCCGAAGATGGCGCAGGCCAGGAAGAGCATGATCCCGTAGGTGCCGGCCCGGTTGCGGTCGGCGAACATGTGGAGCGGGGTGATGGGCTGCCGGGACCGCTGCTCGATCAGCACGAACGCGGTGAGCAGCAGGACCGCGGCGGCGAAGGAGCACAGGGTCAGCGGGTCGGTCCAGCCGTCCTGGGCGGCCCGGATGAACCCGTAGACCAGGGCGACCAGGCCGGTGGTGGAGGTCAGCGCGCCCGCCAGGTCGAAGTGTCCGGGATGCCGTTCGGACTCGCGGATCACCCGGCGGGCCAGGAACGCGATGCACAGGGCGATGGGCACGTTGACGAACAGCACCCAGCGCCAGTCCAGCCATTCGACGAGCATGCCGCCGGCCAGCAGTCCGATCGCGCCGCCGCCCGCGGAGACCGCGGCGAACACCCCGAAGGCCCGGTTGCGGTCGGGGCCCTCCTTGAAGGTGGTGGTGATCAGGGCCAGCGCGGTGGGCGAGGCGATGGCCCCGCCGACCCCCTGGAGGGCGCGGGCGGCCAGCAGCTGGCCGGAGTCCTGGGCGAACCCGCCGAGCAGTGAGGCCAGTCCGAAGAGCAGGACGCCGAAGACGAAGACCCGGCGGCGGCCCAGGATGTCGCCGGCCCGGCCGCCGAGGAGCAGCAGGCCGCCGAAGGTGAGGGTGTAGGCGTTGACCACCCAGGACAGGCTCTCGGTGGAGAAGCCGAGGTCGCTCTGGATGTGCGGTAGGGCGATGTTGACGATGGTGATGTCCAGGACGACCATCAGCTGGCAGGAGGCGATGACGAACAACGCGAGTCCGTTGCCGCGTTCTGGGGCCTTGCCGTCGGTCCGTTCTGTGGCGGGCAGTGCGTTCCGGTCCACCCTCCGACGCTAAGCCCGGTCCGGCCGGGTCACCACCCGAACGGCCCAGTGCCCCGGCCCTTCAGCTGTGGTATTTCACATGGCACACTTTCGGTCATGGACGCGTTTCTCGATCTCTCGGCCCGCACCGCCCGGTTCTCGCACGGCGCCCCGCGCGCCTTCGCCTTCGGCGACGGCGGCCGGCTGCTGTACTTCCTCCGCTCCGCAGGCCCCGCCGACCCCTTCGACAGCCTCCGGGTCCTCGACACCGCCACCGGCACCGAGACCCTGCTCGCCGACGCCCGGGCGCTCGCCCCCGAACCCGGCGAACTGCCGGTGGCCGAGCGCCGGCTGCGCGAGCGGACCCGGCTGGTGGCCGCCGGGATCGGCTCGTACGCCCTGTCCGGGGACGGTCTGCGCGCCGTCTTCGCGCTGCACGGCCGGCTGTACGAGGTCCCCGGCGACGGCGGCGCGGCCCCCCGGGAGATCCCGGCCGAAGGGCCGGTCGTGGACCCGCGCGCCAACGCGGACGGCAGCCGCACCGCCTATGTCAGCGAAGACGCCCTGTACGTCGAGCCCGGCGGCCGGGTCAGCCCGGAGGACGGGGCCCGCTGGGGACTCGCCGAGTTCGCCGCGGCCGAGGAACTGGGCCGCTCCCGCGGCCACTGGTGGTCCCCGGACGGGGAGTCCCTGCTGGCCGCCCGGGTCGACGAAGCCGCGCTCCCGCGCCGCTGGTTCGCCGACCCCGAACACCCCGGCCGGCCGGCCGAGGACTTCGCCTACCCGGAGGCCGGCGGCCCCAACGCCGACGTCCAGCTCTGGGTGCTGGGCCCCGGGGACCGCCGGGTCCGGCTGGACTGGGACTCCGCCGCCCACCCCTACGTCTCGGACGCCGGCTGGGAGGGCCCCGGCGAGATCCTGCTGACCGTCCAGGACCGGCTCCAGCGGAACGTGCTGCTGCTGTCCGCCGACCCGGCCACCGGCGCCACCCGCGAACTCTCCCGGACCAGCCATCCGCTGTGGGTGGACGTGCTCCCCGGCACCCCGGCCCGGCTCGCGGACGGCCGGCTGCTGACCGCCGCCGAGACCCCCGGCGGCACCGCCCAGACCGTCGCCCTGGACGGGGTCCCGCTCACCGGCGAGGAGGTGCAGATCCGCCGGATCGCCGGGGAGCACCAGGGACAGCTGCTGGTCGAGGCGGGTCTGCGGGACCCGGCCGAGCAGCAGGTGCTGCTGCTGGACCCGGACAGCGGGAAGCTGTCGCCGCTCGCCGACGGGCCGGGGGTGCACTCGGTGCAGGCGGCCGCCGGACACCTGCTGCTGACCTCGGCGGGCCCGGACGGGATCCGACGGGTCCTGCGGACCGCCGCGGGCGCCGAGTTCGTCCTCGCGGACCTGTCCGAGCCGCTGCCCCACCGGGTGGAGCCGGTGCTGGCCCGGGTGACCG
The DNA here is from genome assembly GCF_055576225.1 of Streptomyces sp. NPDC033845. Lineage (NCBI taxonomy): Bacteria > Bacillati > Actinomycetota > Actinomycetes > Kitasatosporales > Streptomycetaceae > Streptomyces > Streptomyces sp. NPDC033845. Next base: position 114,270 of record NZ_JBVIRI010000009.1, read on the forward strand.
AACACGCCCTGCCCACCTCGCTGGTGCTGCCCCGCGGCCATGTGCCCGGCCGCCGGCTGCCGGTGCTGCTCCAGGTGTACGGCGGGCCCGGCTTCCAGGACGTGTGCCTGGAGCCGCGCCGCTGGCAGCACCGCCAGTGGTGGGCCGACCAGGGCTTCGCGGTGGTCACCATCGACAACCGCGGCACCCCGTACGTCTCCCCCGCCTTCACCCAGGCCATGTACCGGGACTTCTCCCGGGTCACCCTGGAGGACCAGGTGGCCGGACTGCGGGCGCTCGCCGACCGCCACCCGGACCTCGACCTGGGGCGGGTGGGCGTCAAGGGCTGGTCCTACGGCGGCTATCTCGCCGCGGCGGCCGTGCTGCGCCGCCCGGACGTGTTCCACGCCGCGGTCGCGGGTGCGCCGCCCACCGACTTCCGGCACTACGACACCGCCTACACCGAGCGGTACCTCGGCCTCCCGCAGGAGAACCCCGAGGTGTACGAGCAGGAGTCGCTGATCGGTGACGCCCCCGGCCTGTCCAGGCCGCTGATGCTGATCCACGGGCTGGCCGACGACAACGTGCACCCCTCGCACAGCCTCCGGCTGTCCCGGGCGCTGACCGACGCGGGCCGCCCGCACCAGCTGCTGACCCTGCCCGGGGTGACCCATATGACCCCGGGCGGCACCCTGGAGAAGCTCGCCGTCCAGGAACTCTCCTTCCTGCGGGGCGCCCTGGGGGTCTGAGCCGCCGGTGCGCGCAGAAGGGCCCGGGGACGCCGTCGGCGGTGTCCCCGGGCCCTTCGCCCTCCCCTCGCGGGAAGGGGGGTCACTGCGCCCAGAGCGAGCGGACGTGCCCCAGGTGCCGGCGCATGCACGCCTCCGCGCCCGGGGTGTCCCGCTCCAGCATCAGGTCGAGCAGTTCCAGGTGCTCCTCCGCCGAGGAGACCAGCAGTCCGGCCCGGTCCAGGCTGGTCAGCCCGTACAGCCGGGACCGCTTGCGCAGGTCGCCGACGGTCTCCACCAGGCGCTCGTTCCCGGCCAGTCCGAGCAGGGTCAGATGGAACCGGCGGTCGGCCTCCAGATAGCCGATGAGGTTGTGCTCGCGGGCGCTGGCGACGATCTCCTCGGCGATCGGCCGGAGTTCCTCCAGCTTCTCCCGGGGGGCGATCTGGGTGACCACCCCGATGGTGGGGACCTCGATCAGGGTGCGCAGCTCGGTGTACTGGTCGAGGTCCCGCTCGCTGACCTCGGTGACCCGGAAGCCCTTGTTGCGGACCGGTTCGACCAGGCCCTCACGGGCCAGGTCGAGCATGGCCTCGCGCACCGGGGTGGCGGAGACCCCGAGGTCGGCCGCCAGGGTGGGCGCGGAGTAGACCCGGCCGGGCTCCAGCTGTCCCGCTATCAGGGCCGCTCGGAGGGCATGGCCTACCTGATCGCGAAGCCGTTCCTGGGCCTTGATGAGACTGTGCTGCTTCAGGTCGCCCATCGCAGTTCCTCCGCTCCTCCGAGATCAAACGCAGAGGCACAGCGTACAATGTCACGTTTCGCTGTCCGCTCCGGTGGCCCGGTACAGAGCCACGGCCACAGCGAGATCTTCCCAGGCCATGCCCACGCTCTTGAAGAGCTGTGGACAGCCGGCCGCCCGACCCGGTGCGCGGCCGGCCGGCCGGCGGCCGTGCACCAGGTCGGCGAGGGTTCCGGTGATGTGCCCCGGCCCGATGGCCCCCTCCGCCTCCGGGACGAGCAGGTCACCGGCCTCGCGGAGCGCCGCCGACCGCGCCTCCACGTACACCGCGGAGCGGCGCACCAGGGCGGTGTCGGTCTCCCGGGCGTCCGGTTCGTGGGAGCCGACCGCGACCACGGTGGTGCCGTCGGCCACCAGCCGTCCGTCGAACAGCGGCTGACGGGCCGTGGTGCAGCAGACCACCAGGTCCGCCCCGGCCACGTCGGCCGGGGTGCCGGTCCGGGCCGGGATGCCCAGCCCGGCCGCGTACCCGGCCAGCCGTTCGGCACCGGCCGGGTTCCGGGCGACCACCACCACCTCGGCCGGCTCCCGTTCGGCGCGCAGGGCGTCGAGGTGTCCGTACGCCTGGGGACCGGAGCCGAACAGCAGCAGCCGGACCGGCCGTCCGGGCGGGACCAGGTGGCGGACCGCCAGGGCGGAGACCGCGGGGGTGCGCAGCGCGGTCAGGGCCGCGCCGTCCAGCAGCGCCACCGGGCGCAGGGTGGGGCCGTCGAGCAGGAGGTAGCTGCCGGTGATCCGGGGCAGTCCGCGGGCCGGGTTGGCCGGTGCCACTCCGGCGATCTTGACTCCGGCCCAGCGGCCGGCCGCGGCGGGCATCAGCAGCAGTTCGCCGGCCGGGACGGGGAGGGCGGAGCGCTGCGGGCAGGTCTCCGGGTCGAGGCCCTCGCGGAGGACGCGGGCCAGCGCGTCGGCCGCCTCCACCGGTCCGAGCAGCCCCGCCATCTCCGTGGCGCCCAGGTGGACCGGGGGTGGGGTGCTCACAGCAGGAACCCGGTGCCGAGTCCGTCCCGCGGGTCGAGCAGGAAGGTGTGCTCGCCGGTCCGGTAGGCGGTGCCGGTGACCTCGGTGACCAGTCCGGCGCCGGCCGTGCCCCGCGGGCCCGCCGGGTCGGCGGGGCCCAGGACCCGGCCGGTGAACACGGTGCCGACCACGGATTCGTGCAGCAGGTCCTCCCCGGGGGCGAGCCGGCCGTCCTCGGCCAGCAGGGCCAGCCGTGCGGAGGTGCCGGAGCCGCAGGGCGAGCGGTCGATCTGGCCGTCCGCGAAGACCGTGACGTTGCGCTGGTGCGGGCCGAAGGGGGTGTCGGGGAGCTCCTCGTGGAGGACCACCCCGTAGACCCCGGACAGCAGCGGGCCGCCGGGGTGCCAGGTGGCGGGGTGGGTGGCCAGGGCGGTCCGGACCTCCTGTCCGATCCGGGTCAGGGCGGGCAGGTCGGCGCGGGTGACGCCGAGGCCGAAGTCCCTGGCGCGGACGGAGGCGTAGCAGGCTCCGGCGTGCGCGATGTCCACCTCGGCGATGCCCAGGGAGGTGGCCACCGGCACCTTGCGGGCGCTGACCCGGGCGGGCACGTTGCGGAAGGTGACGCCGGTGGTGCGGCCGGCGTCCCGGTGGACGGTGGCGGTGACCCGGCCGGAGGGCACGTCGATGCGCACCTGGGCGTCCCCGTCGGCGGGGGCGGGGACCAGGCCGCTGTCCACGGCCCAGGCGCCGAGGGCCATGGTGCCGTGCCCGCAGGCGGTGGAGTAGCCGTCCTTGTGCCAGAACAGCACGCCGAGGTGGGCGCCGTCGTCGTCCGGGGGGACCAGGAAGCCGCCGTACATCCCGGCGTGCCCGCGGGGTTCGCGGACCAGCATCCGGCGGACCTCGTCGAGGGGGCCGGGGCGGGGGGCGGTGCCGGAGCCGCCGGGGCCGATGGCGGTGGCGCAGCGTTCGGCGACGGTGCCCCCGGGGACCGGCGGGAGTCCGCCGGTGACGATCCGGAAGGGCTCGCCGGCGGTGTGGTAGTCGGTGGTGCGGACCGTGCCCGGCACCGGCTGGTCGGTCACAGGAGGAATCCTCCGGGGAACGGGTCGGTGGGGTCGAGGAAGTACTGGGCGGTGCCGGTGATCCAGGCCCGTCCGGTGACGGTCGGGACCACGGCGGGGCGTCCGGCGACCTCGGTCTCGGCGGTCAGCCGGCCGGTGAACTCGGTGCCGATGAACGACTCGTTGACGAAGTCGGTGTCCAGCGGCAGCAGTCCGCGGGCGTGCAGCTGTGCCATCCGGGCGCTGGTGCCGGTGCCGCACGGGGAGCGGTCGAACCAGCCGGGGTGGATGGCCATGGCGTGCCGGGAGCGGCGGGCGTCGGAGCCGGGGGCGGCGAGATAGACGTGCTTGACCCCGGCGATGCCCGGGTCCTCCGGGTGCACGGGCCGGTCCGGGCCGGCGTTGACGGCGTCCATGACGGCGAGGCCGGCGGTGAGCAGGTCCTGCTTGCGGGCCCGGTCGAAGGGCAGGCCGAGGGAGTCGAGGTCGACGAAGGCGTAGAAGTTGCCGCCGTAGGCGAGGTCGTAGCCGACCGTGCCGAAGCCGGGGACCTCGGTCTTGAGGCCGAGGCCGACGCTGAAGGAGGGGACGTTGGTGAGGGTGACGGACCGGGCGGCGCCGTCCTCCACCCGGACGTCCACGCTGACCAGTCCGGCCGGGGTGTCCAGCCGGACGGTGGTGACCGGTTCGGCCACCGGCACCATGCCGGTCTCGACCAGCACGGTGGCCACCCCGATGGTCCCGTGCCCGCACATCGGGAGCAGTCCGGACACCTCGATGTAGAGGACCCCGAAGTCGGCGTCGGGCCGGGTGGGCGGCTGGAGGATCGCGCCGCTCATCGCCGAGTGGCCCCGCGGCTCGTACATCAGCAGGGTCCGGAGGTGGTCCATGTGCTCGATGAAGTGGAGGCGCTTGTCGGCCATGGTGGCGCCGGGGATCACCCCGACTCCTCCGGTGATCACCCGGGTGGGCATGCCCTCGGTGTGCGAATCCACTGCGTGGTAGATGTGGCGGGTGCGCATGGCGGTGGCCTCTCTCGGCTTCCCGGACGGGTCAGTGGTGGCCCTCGGCGAGGGCCTTCTCGGTGGCGGCCCGGACCCCGGCCTCGGTCTCGCCGGTGAGCGGGAAGCGCGGCGGGCGGGTGGCTCCGCCGGGCCGGCCGGCCAGGTCCATGGACAGCTTGATGGCCTGGACGAACTCGGTCTTGGAGTCCCAGCGCAGCAGGGAGTGCAGCGACTTGTAGAGGGGCAGGGCGGTGTCGAGGTCCCCGGCGACGGCGGCCCGGTAGAGGGTGGCGCAGGAGGCGGGCAGGGCGTTGGGGTAGCCGGCGATCCAGCCGACCGCGCCGGCCAGGGCGAGCTCCAGGAGGACGTCGTCGGCGCCGATCAGCAGGTCCAGTCCGGGGGCGAGTTCGGCGATCTCGTAGGCGCGGCGGACGTCTCCGCTGAACTCCTTGACGGCGACGATGCTGCCGTCGGTGTGCAGCCGGGCCAGGAGGGCGGGGGTGAGGTCGACCTTGGTGTCGATGGGGTTGTTGTAGGCGACCACGGGCAGGCCGGCGGCGGCGACCTCGGCGTAGTGGGCGCGGACGGAGTCCTCGTCGGCGCGGAAGGCGTTGGGCGGGAGCAGCAGGACGGAGCCGGCGCCGGCCTCGACGGCCTGCTCGGCCCAGCGGCGGGATTCGGCGCTGCCGTAGGCGGCGACGCCGGGCATCACGCGGGCGCCGTCCCCGGCGGCCTCGACGGCGGTACGGACCACTCGGGCGCGCTCCTCGTCGGTGAGGGTCTGGTATTCGCCGAGCGAGCCGTTGGGGACCACGCCGTCGCAGCCGTTGGCGATCAGCCAGGCGACGTGTTCGGCGTAGGCCTCGTAGTCGACGCTGTGGTCGGGGCGCATCGGCAGGGTCGTGGCGACCATGATGCCGTGCCAGGGGCGGCTGCGGGCGGGCAGGGGCGCGGGGGTGGGCGCGAGGCTCATCGAGAATCTCCCTTGTGTGGTGTGTGACATTTTACTGTCTGGTATACGGAAGCCACAAGGCTTCGCGCGGGGTGGAGTCAGCCGGTCTCCGGCGGCAGTTCGGCCAGGTGCCGCAGCGGCACCGGGCAGGACAGCGGACGCCGGTCGGGGCCCGGGTCCGCCCCGCAGAGGGCGGCCACGGCCGGGCCGCACATCCGGCCCTGGCACCAGCCCATCCCGGCCCGGGTGAGCAGCTTCACCGTACGGGCGTCCCGGGCCCCGAGCTCGTCCACCGCCTCCCGGATCCGGGCGGCGGGCACCTCCTCGCACCGGCAGACATCGGTGTCCCCGGTCAGCCAGCCGGTCCAGCCGGGGCCGGGCCGGTGCGCGGCGCCCATCGCGCGGGCGAAGGCGCGCAGCCGGGCGCGGGCCCGCAGCGGACCGGCCGGGGCCGGCCGCCCGGCCACCGCGTGGGCGGCGATCTCCCCTTCGGCCAGGGCCAGCTGGGCTCCGCCGATGCCACCGGTCTCACCGGCCGACCAGATGCCGGGCACCGAGGTCCGCTGCTCCCGGTCCAGCACCAGCGCGGCGGTGCCGTCCGGGGCGGTGCGGGTGGCGCAGCCGAGGCCGGTGGCCAGTTCCAGCTGCGGGACCAGACCGTGGCCCACCGCCAGGGCGTCGCAGCGGATCCGCCGCTCGGAGCCGGGCACCGGGCGCCAGTCCCGGTCCAGCCGGGCCACGGTGACGGCCTCGACCCGGTCGGTGCCGTGCGCGGCGACCACGGCCCGCCGGGTCAGCGGCCGGACCCGGTGGCGCAGCAGGGCGCCGCCGAACAGGGCCCCCTCGGCGAGTTTGGCGGGGTTGCGGAGCAGGGTGGGCACCCGGCCGGCGTAGCCCAGGTAGGAGGCGGCCTCGACCACGGCGGGAACCTCGGCCCCGGCGGCGGCCAGCGAGCCGGCGACGGCCAGCAGCAGCGGACCGCTGCCCGCCACCACCACCCGCCGGCCGGGCAGCACCAGACCGCCCTTGAGCATGGCCTGGGCCCCGCCGGCCCCGATCACCCCGGGCAGGGTCCAGCCGGGGAACGGCAGCTGGCGTTCGTACGCCCCGGTGGCCAGCAGCACGGCGGCGGCGGTGACGGTCGCCGCCCGCTCCTCGGGCCCGACGACGGCGTGCAGCCGCCAGGGCCCGGCGGGTTCGCCCTCCGGGGCGCCGGGGGTGCGGTCGGCGCTGTCGGCGCTGTCGGCGCGCACCACGGTCCACACGTGGTGGCCCGCGAGATGGGTGATCCGTCCGGCGGCCCGGTGGGCGTCGAGCCGGGCCGTGCGGGAGGCGAACCCGGACCAGCCGTGGTGCAGGGCCTCGGGGCGGGCCGCGCCGAGGGCGGGCGCGGGGTGGCGGTAGTACTGCCCTCCCGGCCGCTCCCCCGCGTCGAGCAGCAGCACCCGCAGGCCCAGGTCGGCGGCGGTGACGGCGGCGGCCAGCCCGGCGGGCCCGGCGCCGACCACGGCCAGGTCGGCGGGCTCAGACGGCGAGTTCGGCACGGCCGGTCCCCTCCTGGGTGGTGACGGTGTCCCCGGGGCGGGCCGGGACCAGGCAGGCCCGCTGGTTGGGGCGGGCGTTGACGGTGACCAGGCAGTCGTAGCAGCTGCCGATCCCGCAGAAGGCCCCGCGCGGGGCGCCGCCCTCGCGGGTGGTGCGCCAGGCGAGGATCCCGGCGCCCCAGAGGGCCGCGGCGATGCTCTGGCCGGCCTGGGCGGGGACCTCGCGGCCGTCGAAGACGATGGAGTACGCCGCTTCGGGCGCTCCGCCGACCAGTTGGCGCGGGTTCATCGGCCGGACTCCTTCGGGCGGGGGGTGCCGGCCGCGGTGTCGAAGCGGTCCGGGCGGAACGGGTGCGGGTCCATCGGGAGAAGGGTCCCGGCCAGGTGTGCGGCGATCAGCAGCCCGGTGCCGGGGGCCAGGCCGATGCCGGCCCCCTCGTGGCCGCAGGCGTGCAGCAGTCCGGGCACCCTGGGGTCGGGGCCGATGGCCGGGAGGTGGTCCGGCAGGTAGGGGCGGAAGCCGTGGTAGGTGCGGAGCGCCCGGACGTCCGCGAGCACCGGGAACAGCGCCGCGGCCTGCCCGGCCAGCCGGCGCAGGGCCTCCGTGGACAGGCTCCGGTCGAAGCCGACCCGTTCCCGGGTGGCGCCGATCAGGACCGGGCCGGACGGGGTGCCCTCGACCACCGCCGAGGACTGGAGGGCGGCGGATCCGCTGGCCACGTCGGCGATGTAGTCGGCGGCGTACACCTTGTGCCGGACCACCCGGGGCAGGGGTTCGGTGACCAGCACGAAGCCCCGGCGGGGCAGCACCGGCAGGCTGGTGCCGGCCAGTTCGGCGACCGCGCCGCCCCAGGTGCCGGCGGCGTTGACCACGGCGGGGGCGAGGAGTTCGCGCCGCGGGGTGCGGATGCCCCGTACGGCGCCGGAGCGGTCCCGCAGGATCGCGGTGACCTCCTCGCCGAGATGGGTGGCGGCTCCCGAGGCGGCGAGCATCCGGGCGGCCGCCTGGGCCGGCTGGACCTGGGCGTCCTGCGGGTAGTGGAACCCGCCGGCCAGGCCCGGGGCGAGGTGCGGTTCCAGTTCGTGCAGCCGGTCGGCGGTGATCTCCTCGGCCGACACCCCGGCGGTCCGCTGGCCCTCGGCGAAGGAGCGCAGGACCTTCAGGGTGGTCTCGTCGGGCGCCACGACGAGACCGCCCTTGGGCTCGTACTCGGTCTCCGCCGGTAGGGCGGGGGCCAGCTCGCGCCACAGGCTCGTGGACAGCAGCGCGAGTTCGAGCTCGGGGCCCGCCTCCTTGTCGGAGACGAGCAGGTTTCCTTCCCCCGCGCCGGTCGTCCCGCCCGCGACGGGACCGCGGTCGACGACGGCCACGGAGAGTCCGGAGCGGCCGGCGTAGTAGGCGCAGGCGGCTCCGACGACGCCGGCACCGATGATCACGGCATCCAGGGAGTGTCTCTTGGGCACGACAGTAATATGTCACATTCTTCAGAGGGATCCCAGACCCCGGGCCGACCCGGGGTCCGGGAACACGGCGGTCAGCCGCGCAGCGGGCCCTCGCAGCTGTACGCGGAGGTGCCGGCGACCTTGGTGGTCCAGATCTCCACCGGCCCGAAGGAGCAGTTCATGTCGGCCAGGTTGTCGGAGACGGCCCCGGCCCGGTCGAGGATGAAGTAGTCCACCGTCTCGGACATGTCCTTGAAGTTCTGGTCCTCGCTGCGCCAGTTCTTCAGATTGGCGGTGATCCGCCCGGTGCAGGTGAACCGGCGCTTGCCGGGCTCGCCGTTCTCCACGCAGTCCGGGCTGTTGTAGGTGGCGGCGGCGAAGGAGGACCTCACCGACTCCAGCGCCGAGTCCCGCAGCCGGTCCACCGGGGTGAAGGTGGTCTCGGGCACGTACAGCTGGTCGACCTTGGCGATCTGGGCGTCCAGGAACCTGGTGTAGTCGCGCTGGAGGTAGGTGTCGGCGCCGGTGCGGTGCTTCCAGGCGTCGTAGCCGGCCACGTCGTCGTTGCGCAGGTGGGTGTACATCTCGCGGAGCAGCGAGGGCTTCTCGGTCCACAGGAACTCGAAGAAGGTTCCGGCGTAGCTGTAGAAGCGGAACCCGTCGCCCTCGTAGGTGGCGTTGAGGATCTGCTCCAGGGTCATCCGGGGGCCGCCGCCGGCGGTGTCGGCGATGATGCTGCGGACCAGGGACTTGCGGACCAGGATGCCGTTGTCGCGGGTGGCCCCGTCGAAGAACTCGGCGGTGCCCTCGTCCATGGCCGTGGTGCGGTCGCCCTCGTACCAGGGGCCCTCGCCGAAGAAGCCGGGGACGGCGTAGCGGCCGTTGAGGTAGTGGGTGTACTCGTGGCGGAACAGCTCCTCCAGGGTCAGCGAGGAGTCCTGCGGCACCCGGCGCTCGTAGGTGTAGAAGGTGGCGCCGCGCTCGATGTAGACGCCCCCGTTGGCGGTGCCCATGCCGGTGAGCATCGGGTGGTAGTTCTCGTAGTCGGCGCGGGAGCCGTAGAGCACGATGTTCAGGGTGGTGTTGGGGTCCCCGGCCAGCGGCTGCTCGGTGCCGAGCACCCGGTGGTACTGGGCCTTCACCTGCTTGCTCGCGTAGTAGAGCCTGTCCACGGTGGACTGCGGGAGCCCGGTGCGGACCTTGATGGCCCCGCCGTCGTAGGTGTAGGTGTGCGGGAAGATCTGGGCCTCGATGTCCTCCTTGCACACCCCGTACGGCTTGCAGGCCTGGTAGTAGCCGAGCCAGGACACCAGGGTGGCCCACTGCGGGCTGCCGCCGCCCCAGTCGGCCTTCACCTGGCCGAGGAGCCCGCCGAGGCCGGCCACGGTCTCGTCCCGGAGGCCGGATATCTGGCCGAACCGGCCGTATTCGCTGAGGGCGTCGCGGGCCACCCAGGCGTTGGCGGTGCCCTTGAGGTGGGTGTGGCCGGCGAAGGCCCTGAAGGCGGCCCGGTAGCCGGGGTCCGCGGCGGCCGCCGCGTGGAATGCGGTGTCCTGGTTGCCGGGGTAGACGCCCAGGTAGTTCACGGAGAGCGCGGCGAGCGCGGCACCGGCCCAGGCCGGGTCGTGGTGGGTGGCGGGGCGGTCCGGGCCCATGGTGGCCAGCACCCGCTGGATCAGCCCGAGCTGGTGCTGGCGCAGACCGGGGGCGCTGCCCGCGTAGAGGGCCTCGCGCAGGGTGCGGGCGTTGGAGGGGGTGACGTCGAAGCTGCGGGCGGCGGCACCGAAGGCGGCGATCGCCTGCCGCACGGCGTCCACGGTCGCGGGGTCGGTGGCGTCGATCTCGGGGCGGCTGTGGTCGTGGTAGGCCACCGCGTGCAGATAGGTGAACATCTCCTCCAGATGGGAGGAGTTCAGGCCGTCGTGGGCGGCGGCCAGGGCGGATATCCGCCGGGAGACGGCCTGGACGTGGGCGTCGGACATCACCGGGGCCAGCCGCTGGTCCCAGGTCCAGACGAGGGTGCGCAGACAGCCTCCGGCGAGCACCGCCGGGTCGGCGAGGAAGTCGGCGAACTGCTCGGGGCCCAGTCCGGTGATCCCGTCGAGGGTGCAGGGGACGCCGGCCGCCCGGGCGGCGGGCGCGGTCAGCGCCTTCGCCCGGCTCTTGGCGGCGGCGGGGTCCTCGGCTCCGGCGGCCTCGGCCGGGCCGGGGACCCGGGCCGCGGCACCGGTGCCGCCGGGCGCGGGCGCCGGGGCGGGGGCCGTGGAGGGGGCGGCGGCCAGCCGCTGGACCTCGTCGAACGGGTTCTCGCCGTGCGCCGGGGCGGCCGGCGGGGCCTGCGGACCGGCGAGGGAGGCGGGGGCCGCGGGGGCCGTGGGGGCTGCGGTGGTCTGCTCGGCGGCCCGGGTCACGCCCTGTCCGGCGGAGGCGACGAGGGCGACCGACACGGCGGTGGCGAGGAGGGAAGAGCGCACGACTGGGTGCAAGGACACCGATGACTCCAGGTCGGAGAGGTGAGTGGGAGGTGGGTGTGGGGATGCGGTGCCGCAACTGCCGCGTGTCACACGGCGGTTGACGGGAGTTCACGTGCCGGGGTGTGAGCTGTAACATAGTAATGTGAAATTGCACTGACAAGACCTGTGCGCCCACCAGTTCGCATCAGTTCGCATCCTCTGGGAGAGCCCCGTGTCCGACCCCGCCGCGCGCCTCAACATCGGCAGCCACGACCTGCCCGTATCAGCCGAGCTGTCCCGCTTCATGGCCGGCGACTGGGCCGCCTCACCGCTCCCGGAGGCCGACCGGGTGCCCGCCCACGCCGTCACCCCGGCCCGGCGCGCCCGGCTCTCCGCCCGCTTCCCCGGCGAGCGGCTGGTCATCCCGGCAGGCGAGCTCAAGGTCCGCACCAACGACTGCGACCACCGGTTCCGCCCCCACAGCGCCTACGCCTGGCTCACCGGGCTCACCGGCGAGGACCAGGCCGGCCACGTCCTGGTGCTGGAGCCGGCCGGCCCGCAGGGCCACGAGGCCGTCCTCTACCTGCGCCCCCGGTCCCCGCGGTCCGACGGCGGCGAGGAGTTCTTCCGGGACCGCCGCTACGGCGAGTTCTGGGTCGGCCGCCGCCCCGACCTCGCCGAGGCCGAACGGCTCACCGGGATCCGCTGCGCCCACCTGTCCGAGCTGGGCGGGGCGGCCGGCCGGAACCCGGCCGAGGACGCCGGGCTGGCCGCCGCCCTCTCCGAACTGCGGCTGGTCAAGGACGCCTGGGAGGTCGGCCAGCTCCAACTGGCCGTGGACCACACCACCGCCGGCTTCGAGGACGTGGTGCGCGCCCTGCCCCGGGCACTGGCCCACCCGCGCGGGGAGCGCTGGATCGAGGGGGTCTTCGGACTGCGGGCCCGCGCCGAGGGCAACGGCACCGGGTACGAGACCATCGCGGCCTCCGGGGCCCACGCCTGCGTGCTGCACTGGATCCGCAACGACGGACGGCTGGACCCCGGGGAACTGCTGCTGCTGGACGCCGGGGTGGAGACGGACAGCCTCTACACCGCCGACATCACCCGCACCCTCCCGTTGTCCGGCCGCTTCTCCCCCGTCCAGCGGCAGGTGTACGAACTGGTGCTGGCCGCCCAGGAGGCCGGGATGGCCGCGCTCCGGCCGGGCGCCAGCTTCCGCGACTTCCACCGGGCGGGCATGCGGGTCATCGCCGAGGGCCTGGCCGAATGGGGGGTGCTGAAGAACGCCGAGGGCGATCTGCACCGCCGGTACACCCTGTGCAGCAGCGGCCACATGCTGGGGCTGGACGTGCACGACTGCGCGAAGGCCCGCGCCGAGACCTATCTCGACGGGGTGCTGGAGGAGGGACAGGTGCTCACCGTGGAACCCGGGCTCTACCTCCAGCCCGACGACCTGACCCTGCCGGCCGAGCTGCGCGGCATCGGCGTGCGCATCGAGGACGACCTGGTCATCACGTCGGAGGGCGCCCGACTGATGTCGGGCGCCCTGCCGAGGACGGTCGCCGGGATCGAGGAGTGGATGGGGAACCTCCTGCACGGCTGAGCCCCCGCCGCGGCGGGCGCGGCGGAGGCTCGGGGGTCAGCGCCCCGGGTGGGACCGGGCCCTAGTGGCCCCAGCCGCCGCCGTGACCGCCGCCGCCACCGCCGTGGCCGCCACCCCAGCCTCCGCCGCCTCCGCCGCCCCAGCCGTCGTTGTGACCGCCGTGGCCGCCGCCCCAGCCGTCGTTGTAGCCGCCGTAGCCGGCGTTCCAGCTGTCGTTGTAACCGCCGCGGCCCCAGCCGTCGTTGTAGCCGCCGTAACCGCCGCCGTTCCAGTACGGGTCGTAGCCGCCGTAGCCGCCGCGGCCCTCGTAGCACCAGGTGCGGTCCCAGCGGGGGCGCCAGCCGTCGTCGCACCAGTAGCCGCCGCCACCGCCACCCCCACCGCCCTGTACGGCGGACGGGACGGCCTGCGGCGCGGTCTGCGGGGCCGTCGAGGCGAAAGCGCTGTTCACGGGCGTCAGGCCGAGGGCCATACCGGCGGCCCCGGCCAGGACGGCCGCTGCGATCCTACGGCGCATGGTCATGCACCTCCGAACGTCGTCTGCGGAGAACACAAGGGGCATTTCGACCCGTAACCACGGTCCACCCGACCCGCCCGGCTGTCAAAAGATCTCGAACACGCGCCCGAACGGATCGGGAGGATCAGTCCAGCACCGCGATCCCGTCGAGCTCCACCAGCGCCTGCTCGTCCCACAGCCTGGTGATCCCGACCACCGCCATCGCCGGATAGTCACGACCGGCCAACCGCCGCCAGATCCGGCCCAGTTCGGGCGCGCACTCGCGGTAGTCGGCCACATCGACCGCGTACACCGTGACCCGGGCCAGCTGCGCCGGGGTGCCGCCGGCCGCGGCCAGGGCGCCGAGCAGATTGGCCAGCGCCCGTTCGAACTGCTCCGGCAGGGTGGCCCCCACCACCTTGCCGGAGCCCTCCAGCGCGGTCTGCCCCGCCAGCAGCACCAGCCGGCCCCCGGTGGCCACCACCGCGTGCGAGAACCCGGCCGGCGGGGACAGCTCCGGCGGGTTGATCCGCTCCAGGCTCACCGCTCCCCCTCCGTCCCGGCCGGGCCCGCCGCCCGGTACAGCTCGCGGGCGATCAGGGTGCGCTGCACCTCGCTGGCCCCCTCGTAGATCCTCGGCGCCCGCACCTCCCGGTAGAGGTGCTCCAGCAGATGGCCGCGCTGGAGGGCGCGGGCCCCGTGCAGCTGCACCGCGTGGTCCACCACGTACTGGGCGGTCTCGGTGGCCAGCAGCTTCGCCATGGCGGCCCGCCGGGGCACCTCGGAGGCCCCGGGGTCCCGGTCGTAGGCGGCCGCCGCCGCGTAGACCAGCAGTCTGGCGGCCTCGGTGCGGGTGGCCATCTCGGCCACCCCGTGGGCCACCGACTGGAGGTCCGCCAGCACCCCGCCGAAGGCCCGCCGGTCCGCGGTGTGCGCCAGCGCCGCGTCCAGGGCGGCCCGGGCCATGCCCACCGCGAAGGCCCCCACGCTGGGCCGGAACCGGTTGAGGGTCTCCATCGCCACCCGGAACCCGCGCCCGGGCCCGCCCAGCCGGTCCTCCGCCCCGACCGGCACCCCGTCGAGGCGGAGCGCCCCGATCGGGTGCGGGGAGAGCATGTCCAGGGGCTCCCCGGTCAGTCCCGGGCGGTCGGCCGGCACCAGGAAGGCCGTCACCCCGCGGGCGCCCCGGTCCTCCCCGGTCCGGGCGAACACGGTGTAGAAGTCGGCCCCCGGGGCGTTCGAGATCCAGCGCTTCTCCCCGGTGAGCCGCCAGCCGGCGCCGTCCGGTTCGGCCCGCAGGGCCAGCGCCGCCGCGTCCGATCCGGCGCCCGGCTCGGAGAGCGCGAAGGCCGCCACCGCACGCCCCTCCCGGACGGCCGGCAGCCAGCGGTCCCGCTGCGCGGCACTGCCCGCGGCGTGCACCGGGTGGGCGCCCAGCCCCTGGAGGGCCAGCGCGGTCTCCGCCTCGGTGCAACCGTAGGCCAGGGACTCCCTCAGCAGGCACAGCTCCAGCGCCCCGGAGGTGAACAGCCGTTCCAGCAGGCCGAGTTCCCCCAGCGCCAGCAGCAGCGGGCGGTTGATCCGCCCGGGCTCCCCCTTCTCGGCCAACGGCCGCAGCCGGTCGGCGGCCAGGGTGCGCAGTTCCCCGGCCCAGTCCTCTTGTTCCGCCTCAAGCGCGAATACGGGCATCCGATGTCCCCTGCTTTATCGCGTCGTGTTGACTGTCGTCACCATCACGATACGCTCGTTCCGCGACCGCACGGCCGGCTCCACCACAACTCCCGGACCGTCGCTAAGGGGCGTACCCGCCGTGAAGCTGATGCCTTCCGCCCACACCGACACTTTCGCGCGCGACCACCTGCCGCCCGCGCACACCTGGCCGGAGCTGCTCTTCCCGTTGCCCGAACTGGCCTACCCGGACCGGCTGAACTGCGGGGCGGAGCTGCTGGACGCCTCCGCCGACCGGTTCGGCGCGCACCGCCCGGCCTTCCGCACCGCCGGCGGGGAGGTGTGGAGCTACGGGGAACTGCGCGAGCGGGTGGACCGGCTGGCCCACACCCTCACCGCCGACCTCGGCGTGGTCCCCGGGAACCGGGTGCTGCTGCGCGGGCCCACCGGCCCCTGGCTGGCCGCCTGCTGGCTGGCGGTGATGAAGGCGGGCGCGGTGGCCGTCACCGTGCTCGACCGGCAGCGCGCCCAGGAGCTCGGCACGGTCTGCTCGATGGCCCGGGTCGGACACGCCCTCTGCCACGCCTCGGCCCTGGACGACCTGCGCCGGGCCGCCGTGCCGGGCCTGCGCGTCACCCCGTACGGCGGACCGGACCCCGGCGACCTGCTGCGGCTGGCCGAGCGGCACCGGGACCGGCCCTTCACCGCCGTGCCGACCTCGGCCGACGACGTGGCGCTGATCGCCTTCACCTCCGGCACCACCGGCCGCCCCAAGGGCTGCATGCACTTCCACCGGGACGTGCTCGCCGTCGCCGACACCTTCTCCCGACAGGTGCTGCGCCCCCGCCCCGACGACGTCTTCGCCGGCAGCCCCCCGCTCGGCTTCACCTTCGGCCTGGGCGGACTGGTGGTGTTCCCGCTGCGGGCCGGGGCCTCCGTCCTGCTGCTGGAGCAGGCCGGCCCCCGGCAGCTGCTGCCCGCCCTGGCCGCCCACCGGGTGACCGTGGTGTTCACCGCGCCCACCGCCTACCGCGCCATGCTGGAGGACCTCGGCGAGCCCGGCGGACCGGGCCCGGAGCCCCGCCACGACCTCTCCGCGCTGCGCCGCTGCGTCTCGGCCGGCGAGAACCTGCCCGCCGCCACCTGGGAGGCCTGGCACCGGCGGACCGGTCTGCGGATCATCAACGGGATCGGGGCCACCGAGCTGCTGCACATCTTCATCTCCGCCGCCGACGACGACATCCGCCCCGGCACCACCGGCCGGGTGGTGCCCGGCTGGCAGGCCCGGGTGGTGGACCGGGCGGGCCGGCCGGTCCCGGACAACGAGCCGGGCCTGCTCGCCGTCCGCGGTCCGGTGGGCTGCCGCTATCTGGCCGACCCCCGGCAGGAGGAGTACGTCCGGGACGGCTGGAACCTCACCGGGGACACCTACGTCCGCGACCCGGACGGCTACTTCCGCTATGTGGCCCGCGCCGACGACATGATCGTCTCGGCCGGCTACAACATCGCCGGACCGGAGGTCGAGGAGGCCCTGCTGCGGCACCCGCTGGTGGCGGAGGCCGCCGTGGTGGGCCGGCCGGACGAGCACCGGGGCCAGATCGTGGTCGCCTACACCGTCCTGCGGGAGGGCGCCGGGGTGGGCACCGAGGAGCTCCGGGAGTTCATGAAGGCCGAGCTGGCCCCGCACAAGTGCCCCCGGCTGTTCGTCTTCCTGCCCGCCCTGCCGCGCACCGCCACCGGCAAGCTGCAACGGTTCCGGCTGCGCGATCTAGAGTGAACCCGTGGCCGAGCAGCACACCCCGCGTTCCCTGATCGTCACCTTCTACGGCGCCTACGGACGCACCGCCGAAGGGCCCGTCGCCGTGTCCGAGCTGATCCGGCTGCTGGGCGCGGCCGGGGTGGACCCGCCCTCGGTGCGCTCCTCGGTGTCCCGGCTGAAACGGCGCGGTTTCCTGCTGTCGGGCCGGGCCGCGGACGGCTCCGCCGGATACGGGCTCTCGGAGGAGGCCCGCGAACTCCTGGAGGACGGGGACCGGCGGATCTACGCCCGGACCCCGGACGGCCCCGAGGAGCCCAGCTGGCTGCTGGCCGCCTTCTCGGTCCCGGAGCAGGAGCGGTCCAAGCGGCACCTGCTGAGGTCCCGGCTGGCCCGGCTCGGCTTCGGCACGGTGGCGCCCGGGGTGTGGATCGCCCCGGCCCGGCTGGAGACCGAGACCCGGCACGCCCTGGACCGGCTGGGCCTCACCTCGTACGTGGAGCTGTTCCGCGGCGCGCACCTCGGCTTCGCGGCCACCGCGGAGGCGGTGGCCCGCTGGTGGGACCTGACGGCGCTGGCCAAGCAGCACGAGGGGTTCCTCGATCTGCACGAGCCGGTGCTGCGCGCCCTCCAGGGCGGGCCGGCACCGGACCCGGAGACCGCCTACCGGGAGTACCTGCTGGCCCTGGACAGCTGGCGGCGGCTGCCGTACGCGGATCCGGTGCTGCCGCGCGCCCTGCTGCCCTCCGACTGGCCGGGCGAGCGCTCGGCGGCGGTGTTCACCGAACTGCACGCCCGGCTCCGGGACCTCGGCGCGGAGTTCTGCGCCCGCTGAGCCGGGGCCGCCGGGCCGGGGCGGTTCAGCCGCGGCCGGTGGGGGGTTTGCGGCTGCCGGCCCGGTAGGGGGCGGGCCAGGGTGCGGCGGGTCCGGCGTAGTCCTGGTCGGCGGCGGCGTGCAGGGTCCAGTGCGGGTCGTAGAGGTGGGGGCGGCCCAGGGCGCAGAGGTCGGCGCGGCCGGCCAGCAGCAGGGAGTTGACGTCGTCCCAGGAGGAGATCGCGCCGACGGCGATCACCGGGACGCCGAGGGCGTTGCGGATCCGGTCGGCGTAGGGGGTCTGGTAGGAGCGGCCGAACTCGGGTGCCTCGTCGGCGACGACCTGGCCGGTGGAGACGTCGATGGCGTCGGCGCCGTGCGCGGCGAAGGCGGCGGCGACGGCCTCGGCGTCCTCGGGGGTGGTGCCGCCGGGTGCCCAGTCGGTGGCGGAGAGCCGGACGGTCATGGGCCGGTCGGCGGGCCAGACGGCGCGGACGGAGTCGAAGACCTCCAGCGGGAAGCGGAGCCGGTTCTCCAGGGGGCCGCCGTAGGCGTCGGTGCGCCGGTTGGTCAGCGGGGACAGGAAGCCGGACAGCAGGTAGCCGTGGGCGCAGTGGAGTTCGAGGAGGTCGAACCCGCAGTCGGCGGCCCGGGCGGCGGCGGCCGTGAACCGCTCCCGTACGGCGTCGAGGCCGGGGCGGGTCAGGGCACCGGGGACGGCCGAGACCCCGGGGCGGTAGGGGAGTCCGCTGGGGTCGACGAGCGGCCAGTTGCCCTCCGGGAGGGGGTCGTCCATGCCCTCCCACATCCGGCGGGTGGAGCCCTTGCGGCCGGAGTGGCCGAGCTGGATCCCGAGGGCGGTGCCGGGGGCGGAGGTGTGGACGAACTCGGCGATCCGGGTCCAGGCGGCGGCCTGGGCGTCCGTGTAGAGGCCGGTGCACTGGGGGGTGATGCGGCCTTCGGGGCTGACGCAGACCATCTCGGTCATGACCAGTCCGGCGCCGCCGAGGGCCCGGGCGCCGAGGTGCACCAGGTGCGGGTCGCCGGGGATTCCGTCGGTGGCCGAGTACAGGTCCATCGGCGAGACCACCACCCGGTTGCGCAGGGTCAGTCCGCGCAGGGTGAGCGGGGTGAACATGGGCGGGGTGCCGTCCGGGGGGCAGCCGAACTCGGCTTCCACGGCGCCGGTGAACCGGCGGTCGCGCAGCCGCAGGTTGTCGTGGGTGACGCGGCGGCTGCGGGTGAGCAGGTTGAAGGCGAACTGCCGGGCGGGCTGGTGCACGTATCCGGCGAGTTCCTCGAACCAGCGCATGCTGGCGGCGGCGGCGCGCTGGGTGCTGGCGACGGCCGGGCGGCGGGCGGTCTCGTAGGCGGCCAGGGCGGCGGGCACGTCGGGTTCGGCGGTGACCGCCTCGGCGAGGGCGAGGGCGTCCTCGACGGCCAGTTTGGTGCCGGAGCCGATGGAGAAGTGGGCGGTGTGGGCGGCGTCGCCGAGCAGTACCACGTTCTCGTGGGACCAGTGCCTGTTGACGACGGTGCTGAACCGGGTCCAGGCGGAGCGGTTGCCGGTCAGCGGCCGTCCGCGCAGGGCCTCGCCGAAGAGCTTGGCGCAGCGGCCGGCGGACTCGTCCTGGTCGCACAGGTCGAGGCCGGAGGCCTGCCAGACCTCCTCGCGCATCTCGACGATGACGGTGGAGGCGTCCGGGGCGTAGGGGTAGGCGTGCAGTTGGGCGACCCCGTGCTCGGTCTCGGCGATCTCGAAGCGGAAGGAGTCCAGGGCGAAGTCGGCGGAGAGCCAGATGTAGCGGCAGCGGCCGGCGGTCAGGGTGGGGCCGAACCGGTCGGCGGCGCGCTCGCGGGTGGCGCTGTGCACCCCGTCGGCGGCGACGACCAGGTCGTGGGTCCGGGCCAGGGCGAAGGCGTCGGGGGCCCCGGTGCGGAAGCGGAGCCGGACCCCGAGGTCGGTGCAGCGCCGGTGCAGGACCTCCAGCAGCCGGCGGCGGCCGAGGGCGGCGAAGCCGTGGCCGCCGGAGGTGAGGAGCCGGCCGCGGTGGACGATGTCGACGGTGTCCCAGCGGACGAACTCGGCGCTCAGGGCCCGGTAGACCTCGGGGTCGGCGTTCTCGATGCCGCCGAGGGTCTCGTCGGAGAGGACGACCCCGAAGCCGAAGGTGTCCTCGGGGGCGTTGCGCTCCCACAGGGTGACCCGGTGGCCGCGGCGGGCGAGCAGGGCGGCGGCGTAGAGGCCGCCGGGGCCGCCGCCGGTGACGGCGATGTCCAGGGGGGTCCGCACGGTGTCACCGTCCCCGCCAGTCGGGCGCCCGTTTCGCGGTGAAGGCGGCGTGGAACTCGGCGTAGTCCTCGCCGTGCATCAGCAGGGCCTGGGTGTTGGCGTCGAGTTCCACCGAGGCGGCGAGCGGCATGTCGAGTTCGGCGGTGAGCAGGGCCTTGGTCTGGGCGTGGGCGAGGGCGGGACCGGCGGCGAGCCGGGCGGCGAGTTCGGCGGCCCGGACCCCGGCCTTGCCCTCCTCGGTGATCTCGCTGAGCAGGCCGATCCGTTCGGCCTCGGCGGCGGGGACGGGTTCGCCGAGCATCAGCAGCCGGGTGGCGTGGCCGAGGCCGACGACCCGGGGCAGCAGATAGGCGGCGCCCATGTCGCCGCCGGAGAGGCCGACCCGGGTGAAGAGGAAGGCGAACCGGGCGGTGGGGTCGGCGATCCGGAAGTCGGCGGCGAGGGCGAGGACCGCGCCGGCGCCGGCCGCCACCCCGTGTACGGCGGCGATGACCGGGAAGGGGCATTCACGGAGGGCGCGGACCACCTGTCCGGTCATCCGGTTGAAGTCGAGGAGTTCGGCGGTGTCCATGGCGAGGGTGGCGCCGATGATCTCGTCCACATCGCCGCCGGAGCAGAAGCCTCGGCCCTCGCCGCCGAGGACGAGGGCGCGGACGGAGCGTTCGCGGGTGAGTTCGGCGAGCAGATCGCGCAGGTCGGCGTAGGCGCCGAAGGTGAGCGCGTTCAGCTTCTCGGGGCGGTCGAGGGTGACGGTGGCCACGCCGTCCTGCCGGGTGACCCGGAGGTGGCGCCACCGCTCGGTGGCTGCTGCGGAACCGGTGAAGGGGCTCACGTCCTCGACGGTATCACCGGTTGGTGACTACCGTCAGAGAAACGCGACAGGGTGGTCACACCGGCCGAAGGTCCCCTCCCCTTCCGCCCGGGGTCCCCCGCGGTGGCCGACGGGGTGCCCTACGCGATCAGAGTTCACTTTCGTATCGTTGAAACAGGGAGTGCTTCGCCCTCCCTCCCCCCGACCCGACCCGACCCGACGACGGAATGGACGGTCCCCCATGCCCGACCCCTCCGACGAGGAGCCCGCCATACCCGGCCCCCGGTCCGCCACGGCCTGGCGGATCGCCCTGCCGCACACCACGGCCGCCGTGCCGATCGCCCGCGCCCTGGTCAGGACGGCCCTGGCCGAGCTGACCGAGTCCGCCGACAGCGCCACCGCCGAACTCCTCACCGCGGAGCTCGTCGCCAACGCCGTCCAGCACACCGTCGGCGACTCCCCCATCGAGCTGGTGGTGGAGCTGCTGGCCGACGGCTGCCAGGTGGAGGTGCACGACGGGGACCCCCGGCCGCCCGGCGACCTCGGGCCCGGCCGGCATCCGGCCGCCCCCGACCCCTGGCAGGAGCACGGCCGCGGCCTGCTGCTGATCCGCACGCTCAGCTCCGCCTGCGGACACCGGCCCACCGCGCAGGGCAAGGCCGTCTGGTTCACCCTGCCCACCCGCCCGGTCGCCGCCGTCTAGCGGCCGCGCCGCGGGGCGGCGGAGGCGGGGCGACTGCGGAGGCCGTATGGCTATGCGCCGGCCAGGGTGGCGACCAGTACGGCCTTGATGGTGTGCAGCCGGTTCTCGGCCTCGTCGAAGACCACCGAGTGCGCCGACTCGAACACCTCGTCGGTGACCTCCAGCGAATCCAGCCCGTGCCGCTCGAAGATGTCCCGCCCGACCTTGGTCTCCAGGTCGTGGAAGGCCGGCAGGCAGTGCAGGAACTTCACCGCGGGGTTCCCGGTGGCGCGCAGCACGTCCATGGTGACGGCGTATCCGGCCAGCGCGCCGATCCGCTCGTCCCAGACCTCCTTGGGCTCCCCCATGGACACCCAGACGTCGGTGGCGACGAAGTCGGCCCCCGCGACGCCCTCGGCCACGTCCTCGGTGAGGGTGATCCGGGCGCCCGAGACCTCGGCCGCCGCCCGGGCCCGGGCCACCACCGCCTCGGCCGGCCAGTAGGACTTCGGGGCGACGATCCGCACGTCCATGCCCAGCAGCGCCCCGGTGACCAGATAGGAGTTGCCCATGTTGAAGCGGGCGTCCCCGAGGTAGGCGAAGGCGACGGCGTCGAGCGGCTTGTCGGTGTGCTCGGTCATGGTGAGCACGTCGGCGAGCATCTGGGTGGGGTGCCAGTCGTCGGTCAGCCCGTTGTAGACGGGGACCCCGGCGAGGGCCCCGAGCGCCTCCACGGCTTCCTGGCTGTCACCCCGGTACTGGATGGCGTCGAACATCCGGCCGAGCACCCGGGCGGTGTCCCGGACCGACTCCTTGTGGCCGATCTGCGAGCCGGAGGGGTCCAGGTAGGTGGTGTGCGCGCCCTGGTCGGCGGCGGCCACCTCGAACGCGCAGCGGGTGCGGGTGGAGGTCTTCTCGAAGATCAGCGCGATGTTGCGGCCCCGGAGCCGGCGCACCTCGGCGCCCGCCCGCTTCTCCGCCTTCAGCTCGGCTGCCAGCTCGACCAGACCGCGGAACTCGGCGGCGGTGAAGTCGAGCTCCTTGAGGAAACTGCGGCCGGCGAGGTCGATGGCCATGAGGGTGCTCCAGGATCACACGGACGAAGGATGTTGGAACTATATACGATTCCCTGCATCACTATTCATCGAGTGTGCACAGCATCACACCGGGCGCGGCCCCGCACCACACCTCAGACCGGGTCCCGTTCCACCGGACAGCTCATACAGCGCGGTCCGCCGCGGCCGCGCCCCAGCTCGCTGCCCGGGATCTCGATCACCTCGATGCCCTGCTTGCGCAGATGGGTGTTGGTGGTGACGTTCCGCTCGTAGGCCACCACCACCCCGGGCTCCACCGCCAGCACGTTGCAGCCGTCGTCCCACTGCTCCCGCTCGGCCGAGTGCACGTCCTGGGTCGGGGTCAGCACCCGGATCGCGTCCAGCCCGAGGGCCGCCGCGATGGCCCGGTGCATGTGCTCCGGGGCGTGGTCGGTGACCTTCAGCTCCCCCTCCGAGCCGCCCGGCTCGATGGTGTACGAACGGAGCATGCCCAGGCCCGCGTACTGGGTGAAGGTGTCCCCGTCCACCATGGTCATCACCGTGTCCAGGTGCATGAACGCCCGCCGCTTGGGCATGTCCACCGCCACGATGGTGTGCGCCGAGCCCGCCGCGAACAGCCCGCGGGCCAGCATCTCCACCGCCTGCGGGGTGGTCCGCTCGCTCATCCCGATCAGCACCGCCCCCTTGCCGATGACCAGGACGTCACCGCCCTCGATGGTGGAGGGGTAGTCGGACTGCCCCTGCGACCAGTAGTGGAAGGCGCCGGAGGCGGTGAACAGCGGATGGTGCTTGTAGATGGCCTCGAAGTGCACGGTCTCCCGCTGCCGGGCCGGCCAGCGCATCGCGTTGATCGACACCCCGTCGTAGATCCAGGCCGAGGTGTCCCGGGTGAACAGGTGGTTGGGCAGCGGCCCCAGCAGGAACCCGTCCAGCTCCAGGGCGTGGAAGCGGACCGAGACCGGCTCCGGGTGCCGCTCCAGGTACTCCCGCTTGGTCATCCCGCCGACCAGCGCCTCGGCCAGCTCCGCCGAGGGCAGCGCCTCGAACACGGCGCGCAGGTGGTCGGTGGCGAGCGGACCGTACTCCTTCTCGTCGAAGACCCGGTCCAGCACCAGCCGGCGGGCCTCCGGGACGTCCAGCGACTCGCACAGCAGGTCGCCGAAGAGGTGGACCGCCACCCCGCGGTCGCGCAGCACGTCGGCGAAACCGTCGTGCTCCTGCCGGGCCCGCCGCACCCAGAGCACGTCGTCGAAGAGCAACGCGTCCTTGTTGCTCGGGGTGAGCCGCTTCAGCTCCAGGTCGGGCCGGTGCAGTATGACGCGGCGAAGCCGCCCGGTCTCGGAGTCGACATGGAATCCCATGGCGTACACATTCGCAGACCAGGCGGCTTCTTGACGTCCTGTTGGCTCAGCGCAGACCGAGCAGCGCCGTCGGCGCGCCGGTCAGCTCCGGGGTGATCACACCGAGCTTGGGGGCCACCACGTTGGGCAGCCCGTAGTTCGATCCGTCCGGCATGCTCAGCGGTGCGCCGACCACCGCTCCGGGACCGCGGGCCAGCAGGGTGGTGGCCGGTGCCGCCACGGAACCCTCGCCGTCCGCCTCCGGACGCTGGAGCAGGTTCGGCACCGGCGAGCTGACCAGGGTCTCCCCCAGGTCCATGCCCACCGGCAGGGCCGGCAGGAGCGGGGTGGGCAGCATCTCCCCGGTGTGGTGGCGGGGCGCCTCGATGGCACCCACCACCGGCATCGGGACACCGGTGCCCACCTTCGGGGCGTCCAGTCCCAGGGAGGACTCGACGGCGCCCATCGGCACGTCCACCGGGACCGCGTCGGCGACGGCGGGCGTCGCCGCCCCCGCTGCGGCCATACAGGTCATGAGCGCCGCAATGCTTCCGCGCGCGGTCATCTTCATATCTAAGGTTCCGTCCTTCTGGTCCGGTACGTACACACCGCTGCCCTGGAAGAACGATCCCGCGCCGACCTGGTCACCTTCCGCGGGGCCGGACGGCCCGGCACGGACCCCCCGACCGTCACCCTCCGTGACGACCGGGGTTCCGGGGGAATTCCGGGGGCGGAGGGTACACAGCGTGGGCCCCGGCGTCACCCCGCGCGTCCGGCATGCGCGATTCGGGACCTTCGGCCCTACTCCGGGCCGGGACCTTGGTCCCGCCCGGAGGGACCTTCGATGGAGAATGGATCACCGCTCACGGGGTTTCGTGTAAGAGGCAAGCAATCCAGTCGTCACGAAAGGTAACCTCGTGAACCCGTCCGAGATCACGGTCACCGACGAGCAGGCGGTCAAGAGGGCCGTCAGGGCCACCGCGCTCGGCAACGCGATGGAGTGGTTCGACTTCGGGGTCTACAGCTACCTGGCGGTCACCATCGGCAAGGTCTTCTTCCCCTCCGGCAACGACACCGCCCAGGTGCTGTCCTCGCTGGCCGCCTTCGCCGCGGCCTTCCTGGTCAGACCGCTGGGCGGAATGGTCTTCGGACCGCTGGGCGACCGGGTGGGCCGGAAGCGGATCCTCGCCCTCACCATGATCATGATGGCCGCCGCCACGCTCGCCATCGGCCTGATCCCCGGCTACGCCACCATCGGCCTGTGGGCACCCGTGCTGCTGGTGCTGTGCCGGATGGTCCAGGGCTTCTCCACCGGCGGCGAATACGGCGGCGCCGCCACCTTCATCGCCGAGTACGCCCCCGACCGGCGGCGCGGCTTCTGGGGCAGCTTCCTGGAGTTCGGCACCCTCATCGGCTACATCGCCGCGGCCGGCCTGGTGACCGGACTGACCCTGCTGCTCGGCGACGAGACCATGCTGGCCTGGGGCTGGCGCCTGCCGTTCCTGATCGCCGGCCCGCTGGGCCTGGTCGGCCTCTACCTGCGGATGCGCCTCGACGAGTCCCCCGCCTTCCGGGCGATGGAGGAACAGGGCCCGGCCGCCGGCGCCCCGGAGCGGGCCGCCGAGAAGGTCCCGCTGCGCAAGGTGCTGTTCGCCGACCCCCGGGCGATGCTGCTCTGCATGGCCCTGGTCGCCGCCTTCAACATCACCGACTACATGCTGCTGTCCTACATGCCCACCTACCTCTCCACCCTCGGCTTCGACGAGACCGGCGGCCTGATGGCCATCGTCGCCGTGATGGTGGTGCTGCTGGCGCTGGTGAACTCGGTGGGCCGGCTCTCCGACCGGATCGGCCGCCGGCCGGTGCTGATCGCCGGCTCCGCCGCCTTCGTGGTGCTGGCCGTGCCCTGCTTCCTGCTGATCGGCCGGGGCGGCACCCTGCCGGTGTTCGCCGGCCTGCTGGTGCTCGGCCTGGCCCTGGTCACCTATCTGGGGGCGATGTCCTCCGCGCTGCCCGCCCTCTTCCCCACCCGGAACCGCTACGCCTCGCTGTCCTTCGGCTTCAACGTCTCGGTGTCCCTGTTCGGCGGCACCACCCCCCTGGTGGTCGCCGGACTCATCGGCGCCACCGGCGACGACCTGATGCCCGCCTACTACACGATGCTGGCCGGCCTGGTCGGACTGATCGCCGCGCTGGCGATGAAGGAGAGCGCCGGCAAGCCGCTGCCGGGCTCCCCGCCCTCGGTGGCCAGCCGCGACGAGGCCGTGGCCCTGGCGGCGCGGCTGCGCCGCTCCGGTGCCGCCGCACCCGCCGCGCCCGCGGCGGAACGCGTCCCCGCGGGCACGGCCTCGTAACGCGGGCGGCCGGCTCAGAGCCGGGGGTCCACCGGCTCCGACTCCAGGGCCAGTACGGCGAACACCGCCTCGTGGACCCGCCACACCGGCTCACCGGCGGCCAGCCGCTCCAGGGCCTCCAGCCCCAGCGCGTACTCCCGCAGGGCCAGCGACCGCTTGTGCCCGAGGAACCGCTGGCGCAGCCGCTCCAGGTTCTCCGGCCGGGTGTACTCCGGGCCGTAGACGATCCGCAGGTACTCCCGGCCGCGCACCTTGAGCCCGGGCTGCACCGGCCGCCCGTCCTTCCCCGCCGCACAGGCCGCGAGCGGTTTGACGACCATGCCCTCGCCGCCCGCCTCCGTCAGCTCCAGCCACCAGTCGGTGCCGGCCCGCACCGACTCCGGGTCGGCGGTGTCCACCAGCAGCCGGCGGGTGCCGTGCAGCAGCCCGGTTCCGGCGGCGCGGTCCGCCGCCACCAGCCGGTCCAGCCAGGCCAGCTGCTCGTCGTGCGGGACCGCGGCCAGACTGCGGCCGCGGGCCGCCAGCAGCTGGAACGGGGCGAACCGCACCCCGTCCAGGCCGTCGGTGGTCCAGCAGTAGCGCCGGTACGCCGCGGTGAAAGCGGCCGCGTCCGCGGCCCGTTCCCGCTGCCGGCCGAGCAGCCCGGCGGTGTCCGCGCCGCGCGCCCCGGCCGCCTCCAGGGCCGCCAGCGCGGCCGGGAACACCGCACCGGAGGCGGCGCCGACCGCCGCGTACTGGTGGCGCAGCAGCCCGGTGGACTTCAGCGACCAGGGCAGCAGCTCGCCGTCGAACAGCATCCAGTCGGTGTCGAGTTCCTCCCACAGTCCGGCGGAGTCCACCGCGGACCGCAGCCGGGCCAGCACCTCCTCGGTGACCCGCGGGTCGTCGAAGAAGGGCCGTCCGGTCCGGGTGTACACCGAGCCGGTGACCCCGCCGGCCGGACCGGACCCGGTCACCCCGAAGTGCTCGGCGGCCGCGGCGGCGTCCCTGCAGAGGAGCACCACCGCGCGGGAGCCCATGTGCTTCTCCTCGCACACCACCCGCCCGATCCCGTCCGCGCGGTACTGGGCGAAGGCCTCGGCCGGGTGCTCCAGCCAGCCCTCCTCGCGGGAGGTGGCGGGCGGCGCCATGGTCGGCGGCAGGTACGGGACCAGCCTCGGGTCCACCGCGAACCGGCTCATCACCTCCAGCGCCGCGGCCGCGTTCTCCTCGCGGACGGTGACCCGGCCCAGGTGCCGGGTCTCCACGGTCCGCCGGCCGTGGACGTCCTCCAGGTCCAGCGGACGGCCGTCCGCACCCCCGGGGGCCTCGGCGACCAGCGGCCGCACCGGCTCGTACCAGACCTTCTCGGCCGGCACGTCGACCAGCTCGCGTTCCGGCCAGCGCAGCGCGGTCATCCGGCCGCCGAACACGGCCCCGGTGTCCAGGCAGAGGGTGTTGTTGACCCAGGAGGTGTCCGGGACCGGGGTGTGGCCGTAGACCACGGCCGCCTTGCCGCGGTACTCCTCGGCCCACGGATAGCGCACCGGCAGCCCGAACTCGTCGGTCTCCCCGGTGGTGTCCCCGTAGAGCGCGTGGCTGCGGACCCGGCCGGAGGTCCGGCCGTGGTACTTCTCCGGCAGACCGGCATGGCAGACCACCAGCCGGCCGCCGTCCAGCACGTAGTGGCTGACCAGGCCGTCGATGAAGGCACCGACCTCGGCGACGAACGCCTCGTCCTCCCCGGCCAGCTGCTCCGCGGTCTCGGCCAGACCGTGGGTCAGCTGCACCTTGCGGCCCTTGAGGTAACGGCCCAGCTTGTTCTCGTGGTTCCCGGGCACGCACAGGGCGTTGCCGGACCGGACCATGCCCATGACCCGGCGCAGCACTCCCGGGCTGTCGGGGCCCCGGTCCACCAGGTCGCCGACGAACACGGCGGTGCGGCCGTCCGGGTGGACCCCGTCCCGGTAGCCGAGCCGGCCGAGCAGGGTCTCCAGCTCGGCGGAGCAGCCGTGCACATCACCGACGATGTCGAAGGGGCCGGTGAGGTGGGTGAGGTCGTTGAAGCGCTTCTCCAGGACCACTTCGGCGCTGTCGGCCTCCTCCACGGTGCGCAGCACGTGCACCTTGCGGAAGCCCTCGCGCTCCAGGCCGCGCAGCGAGCGGCGCAGGTCGCGGCGGTGCCGCTGGATGACCTGGCGGGGCAGTCCGGCCCGGTCGGGGCGGGCCGCGTTGCGGCGGGCGCACACCTCCTCGGGCATGTCGAGGACGATGGCGATGGGCAGGACGTCGTGGGCGCGGGCCAGCTGGACCAGCTGGCGGCGGGCCTCCGGCTGGACGCTGGTGGCGTCGACCACGGTGAGCCGGCCGGCGGCCAGCCGCTTGCCGGCGATGTGGTGGAGCACCTCGAAGGCGTCCTTGCTGGCGCTCTGGTCGTTCTCGTCGTCGGCGACCAGGCCCCGGCAGAAGTCGGAGGACAGCACCTCGGTGGGCTTGAAGTGCTTGCGGGCGAAGGTGGACTTGCCGGAGCCGGTGGCACCGATCAGCACGACCAGGGAGAGGTCGGTGACGGGCAGCCGGCGGTGGGCGACCGGGGCGGGTGCCGCGGAAGCGGACCCAGACTGGGACTGGGACCGGGAATCGGACTGGGAATCGAACTCGGTGCTCATGCGGCCTCGCCCTCCTTCGGGGTCTCGGTCGTGGTTGCGGTTGCGGTGGTGGGTGCCGTTGCTGTCGCGGGGTCGGTGGAGTGCAGAGTGAAGACGGCCATCTGGGTGGGCGGGCCCACGTCCGGGTCCTCGGGCCCCACCGGCCGGTGGGCCACCGCGTACCCGTACCGGTCGGCGACCCCGGCGGCCCAGTCGCGGAACTCCGCGCGGGTCCACTCGAAGCGGTGGTCGCCGTGCCGGACGTGCCCGGCGGGCAGCGACTCCCAGCGGACGTTGTACTCCACGTTCGGGGTGGTCACCAGGACCGTCCGGGGGCGGGCCGCGCCGAACACCGAGTACTCCAGGGCCGGCAGCCGGGGCAGGTCCAGGTGCTCGATCACCTCGCTGAGCACGGCCGCGTCATAGCCGGCGAGCCGGCGGTCGGTGTAGGCCAGGGAGCCCTGGAGCAGGGCGACCCGGGCGGCCTGCCGCTCGCCCAGCCGGTCAAGCCGGAGCCGTCGCGCGGCGGTGGACAGGGCCCGCATGGAGACGTCCACTCCGACGATCTCGGTGAAGGCCACGTCCTTGAGGAGTTCCTGCACCAGCTGGCCCTGACCGCAGCCGAGGTCCAGGACCCGGCGTGCCTCGGCGCCGCGCAGCGCGTCGAGGATCGCCTCGCGCCGGTGGACGGCCAGCGGCACCGGCCGCTCGGCGGTGTCCTCGGTCTCGTCCACCGCGTTGTCGAGCTCCTCGACCTCGCTGCCGTCCGCCTCGGCCAGCCGGACCAGTTCCAGGCGGGCCATCGCCTCCCGGGTGAGGGCCCGGCGGCGGGCCAGGTAGCGGGCGGTGATCAGCTGGTGCTCGGGGTGGCCGGCCAGCCAGCCGTCACCGGCCCGCAGCAGCTTCTCCACCTCGTCGGGGGCGACCCAGTAGTGCTTGGCGTCGTCGAGGACCGGCAGCAGCACGTACAGCTGGCGCAGGGCGTCGGCGAGCCGGAGCTCGCCTTCGAGGACCAGGCGGACGTAGCGGGAGTCGCCCCACTGCGGGAACTCCTCGTCGAGGGCGATCGGGACGGCCTCGACGGTGGTCCAGCCGAGCGGCCCGAACAGCCTGCGGACCAGCTCCGGTCCGCCGCGGGCGGGCAGCACCGGGATCTCCACCCGCAGCGGCAGCATCCGCTCCGGCAGTCCGGGGCGGGCCGCGCACTGTCCCTTCAGCGCGGTCCGGAAGACCCCGCCGAGCGCGACGGCGAGCAGCGAGGACGCGGCGTAGGGGCGGTCGTTGACGTACTGGGCGAGGGCCGCGTCGGGGGCCCCGCCCCGGCCCTTGCCGCGGCCGGCGCGGACCAGGGCCACCGGGTCGATCTCCAGGAGCAGCGCGGCCGTGCACCGCTGCTCCTCGGCTTCGGGGTAGAAGACGTGGGCGGTGCCGTGCGAGGTGCCGAACGACTGGGTGCGGTCGGGATGCTTGTGCAGCAGGAAGCCCAGGTCGGTGGCGGGGTTCTCGGCGTTGCCGGTCATGGAGATCGTCAGGAACATGCGGTTCAGGATGGGCCGGGCGGGCCGCCCGGGGCCACTGGATTTCCCGCTCCCCGGCCCCCGCCCCGGCCGCCCCGGGGGCGGGGCGGGGCCGGGGGCTCCGGGCGGGGTGCCGGGCCGGGTCAGTCCAGTGCGCGGGCCAGGGCGGTGAGTTCGGCGGGGCCGACCCGGCAGCAGCCGCCGATCAGCCGGGCGCCGGCGGACCGCCAGGCGCGGGCGGGCACGGAACGGTGGACCGGGGGCGGCTCCCAGTGGGCGGTGGCGGCGTCCCAGCGGGACCCGTCGTTGGGGTAGACGACCACGGGCAGACCGGTGGCGGCGGCCAGGGAGACGGCCGGGAGCACCTCCTCCGGATCGCAGCAGTTGACCCCGACGGCGATGACCCCCGGGGTCTCGGCGGCCAGCGCGAAGGCCTCGTCGAGCGGCTGGCCGGCCCGGGTGCGACCGCCCTCCACCGTGTACGAGAGCCAGGCGCGGGCCCCGCTGCCGGCCAGCAGGCCGAGCAGTGCCTCGGCCTCGTCGGTGTCCGGGACGGTCTCCAGGGCGAGGACATCGGGCCCGGCCGCCAGCAGGGCCTCCACCCGGGGCCGGTGCCAGGCGGCCAGCGCGGGCACGCCCAGCCCGTACCGGCCCCGGTATTCGGAGCCGTCGGCGAGCACCGCGCCGTACGGGCCGACCGAGGCGGCCACCCACACCGGGTGCGGGGCCGCGTCGGCGGCCCGGCCGGCCAGGTCCACGCTGCGCCGGAGCAGCTCGGGTTCGTCGCCGAGCTGGTAGGAGGCGGTGATCAGCACCTCCGCGCCGGCCCGGACGTACGCGGTGTGGGCGGCTTCGATCTGGGCGGGGGCCTCGTCGAGGACCCGGCCGGTCCACCGCCCGCCGGACAGGTCGCAGCCCTGGGCGGCGAGCTGGTTGCTCAGTCCGCCGTCGAGCAGCACCGTCCGGTGGGCCAGGGCCGCCGCGAGGTCGGTGGTGGCGCGGGGCACGGCGGTCAGCCGAGCTGCCGGAGGACCTGGGCGGAGATCAGCTCCAGATGGTCCAGGTCGTCGAGGTCGAGCATCTGGAGGTAGATCCGGGAGGCCCCGATCTGCCCGTAGGCGCCGATCTTCTCCACCACTTCGGCGGGCGATCCGGCGAGGCCGTTCGCCTTGAGTTCCTCGACCTCCCGGCCGATGGCGGCGGCCCGGCGGGCCACCTCCGCGTCGTCCTTGCCCACGCAGACCACCAGGGCGTTGGAGTAGACGAGGTCCCCGGCGGGGCGGCCGGCGGCCTCGGCGGCGGCCCGGACCCGCCCGAACTGCCTTTCGCTGTCGGCGACGGAGGCGAAGGGCATGTTGAACTCGTCCGCGTACCGGGCGGCCAGGGCGGGGGTCCGCTTGGCACCGTGGCCGCCGATGAGCACCGGCACCTTCGACTGGGCCGGCTTGGGCAGCGCCGGGGAGTCCTCCAGCCGGTAGTAGGTCCCGGCGTGGTCGAAGGTCTTGCCGGGTTCGGTGGCCCACAGCCCGGTGATCACCGCGAGCTGCTCCTCCAGCCGGGCGATCCGCTCCGCCGGGAAGGGGATCCCGTACGCGGTGTGCTCCTGCTCGAACCAGCCGGCGCCCAGGCCCAGCTCGATGCGGCCGCCGGACATCCGGTCCACCTGGGCGACCTGGATGGCGAGCACCCCGGGGAGGCGGAAGGTGCCGGCCGTCATCAGGGTGCCCAGCCGGATCCGCTTGGTCTCCCGGGCCAGCCCGGCGAGGGTGATCCAGGCGTCGGTGGGCCCGGGCAGCCCGTCCCCGGAGCCCATCCGGAGGTAGTGGTCGGAGCGGAAGAAGGCGTCGAACCCGAGGTCCTCGGTGGCGCGGGCGACGGTCAGCAGGGTGTCGTAGTCGGCGCCCTGCTGCGGTTCGGTGAAGATGCGGAGGTCCATGGGTCCATCCTGCCCTTCCCACCCCGCCGGGTGAATCTCCGTCAACGTCGAGCCCCGGCCCGTGTTCCGCCAGTGACCAGGGCCGATGGGGATCGTTGGCTCGGACGGAGCCGGACCGCCCGGCCCGCGCGCCGGCCGCCCCATTCACCGCCGGTGCGTCCACCGCACCCTTCCGCTTCCGGAAGGGCCCGGGCCGAGGAGGCCGCCGCCATGTCCCAGGATTCCGTGCCCGAGCACACCGGGCAGGAGCCCCCGGTGCCCGCGCAGAGCGGCGCGCCGAAGGGGCTCCTCCAGCAGATGGAAGAGCTGATGGCCGCCCTGAACGCCGACCTTTCGCAGCTCGACGCCGACCTCCAGTCCACCGCGGAGCGCGCCCCCGACAGCGGCCGCCCCTCCCCCTTCCCGGGCTGACCGCCCCGGTCCCGCCGCCCCGCGCGGCGGGACCCGCCCGCTCCCCGACACCCCAGCCCCGGCACCCCACTTCCGGCCGCCCTGATCCGCCGGGCACCCGCCAGGCACCCGCTAGGCGACTCCGGAGGCGGAGTCGCGTTCGTGGATGGTCATGCGGCGCAGGATGGAGCGGACACGGTCGTTGGACTCGTCGGCCGCGTCGATGGCCTCTATGCACGGCCAGTACAGGGCGTCGTCATCGGTGGCGCAGGCCACGCCGACCAGCGCTATCCCGACCTCGCCCAGCAGCGCCTGCAGACCGAGGAGGGTCTGCCGGACGTCCGCCACTCCGGTCAGTTGGGCCGCCCTCGCCGGCTGGGCCGGCGCTCTGCTCCGGGCGCTGCCGCCCCCGCCGTCACCACCGCACCCGCCACCGGTCCCGCTCCCGCCGCCGCCCGCTCCGGCGTCCTCGCCGGTTCGCTGCGCGCTCTCGCCGGTCTCCCCCGTCTCTCCGCGCAGTTGTGCGCGGTCCAGGACCCGGCAGCCTCTGGCTCCCGCTTCGCCCAGCCCCCGGGCCTCCGCTCTCAGTTCCCGGGGCCCCTCCGTCGCCATCAGGCCGCCGATCCCCTGGGCCAGGGCCTGGGCCTGCCAGGCCTCGGCCACGATGTCCATCGCCGCCCCGCTCCGTGCCAGCGCGTGCCGGCCGGCCGCGATGAGCCGTACCGCATCCATATGCCGTCCCCCGTCCGCACGACACCCTGTCATCACCACTACCCAGAGTGAGGGCAGCGGGCCCGTAAAGCTAGGGGTATTCGGAAAATGTGGACAGAATCAAGTCTGTGGACGAATTCATCACTCCGAAGAGTGACGGTCGGGGCCCTGACCCTCCGGCACCGGGAAGCGGAGCTCGTTCCTTTCGATCTTCGCGGCGAGCGCATCCAGCACATCGACCCCGAGAACCTCACAGAACTGCAGGAGATACGCCAGCACATCGGCCACTTCGTCGGCCACCCGGTGTGCGGTGTCCGGCTTCTCCATGACCCGCTCCGACTGCTCGGGGGTCAGCCACTGGAAGATCTCGACCAGTTCGGAGGCCTCCACGCTCAGCGCCACGGCCAGGTTCTTCGGGGTGTGGTACGGCTCCCAGCCGCGGGCCTCCGCGAACTCGGCCAGCCTTCGCTGGAGTTGTCCCAGCCGCTCGTCTGCACTCATGGCACCAGGTCTACCACCCCCACCCCCGGCAGTCCGCGCGCCCCCATCGCCTCCTCCCCCACCGCCGCGATCAGCCTCAGGTGTCCGCGTTCGCAGCACAGCCTGGCCAGCCGCAGCAGTTCGGTGCGCTGCCGGGAGTCCAGCCCCCGGTCGAAGCCGTCGGCGAGCACGGTCAGGGCCTGCCGGGCCGCCGGGAGTTCGGCGGCCGGGTCGACGGCGAGCACCCCGGGTCCGGTCAACAGGACCAGGGCCAGCGCCAGGAACCTCAGCTCCCCGTCGCCCAGCCGCCCCAGCGGGGAGGCGTCGGCCGGTCCGGCCGCCGGTCCCTCGGCCCGCAGCAGTTCGGCGGTGGTCCGCCCGTCCGGGCCGGTCCGGGTGACCAGGTCCCGCACCGGTCCGGCGCAGCCCGCCCGGGCCGCCGCCACCAGCAGGGCGTGCCGGGTGCCGCATTCGCCGCGGGTGCGGCGCAGCACATCGGCCAGATTGGCGCAGTCGGGGGCCAGCCGGCCGGCGCCCAGGGGGGCCGGGGCGCGCATGCCGGCGGGTGCGGGGTCGCAGGCGTAGACGGAGCGGAGCGCGATCACCGTCTGCTCGGCCGCGGCCAGTACCCGGCGCTGGCCCTCGGTCCGGCCGGCCACCCGGAGCGGCAGCAGGGCGGTGCCGAGCCGGTCGTCGGGCAGCGGCCCCCGGGTGACCGCCCCGGCGGGCCCGAACGCCCCGGCCCCGGTCCCCGCCCCCGTACCGGAGGGACCGACAGATCCGTCGGCTCCGACGGGTCCGACGGGTCCGGTCAGCCAGGCGCCCTGGACGAACGGCCGTCCGGGGTCGCGCAGGGCGGTGGCGAGCAGCACCTGCCGGCCCATGCTGAGGCGTTCGCCGACGATCCGCAGCCCCGGGTAGGCCTGCACCGCGAGGTCCAGCCGGACCGGCCCGAGCGGTCCGTCCACGGTGCAGCCGATGCGGAACCCCCGCCGGCCGGCCGGGTCCGGCCGGGCCCCGTCGGGCACCCAGGCCATCGGTTCGGGGAACACCTCGCCCAGGGAGGCCCCGGCGGCGAGTCCGGCCAGGGCCGTGCAGGCTTCCAGGGCCTGGGACTTGCCGCAGCCGCTGGGTCCGGACAGCAGGGTGACCGGTCCTAGCCGCAGGAGGGTGCCGCGGTGCCTTCCGTAGGCGGAGAGCCGGAGTTCGGCCAGGACCGGCCGTGGCTGCGCATCGGAGGACGGGGCGGACCCGGCGGGTTCGGCCGGCCGGTGGCCGGACCGCCAGTCGCCGGTCCGGGGATCGGGCACGGCCGGAGCGCTCGGGGCGGTGGTGAGGTCCATGCGGCGGACGGTACGGCCGCCCGGACGGCCGGTTGCACCGCCGAACCGTTCCGCCGCGGCCGTCTTCCTACGATCGGGGGACGGCCGCGGCCGCGATCCCCTCCACCTCGGTGCCCACCGGGGCGAGGAGGAAGACGTTCCGGTCGACCCGGTGCATCCCGCTGCCCAGCCCGAACACCACACCGCTGCTGAAGTCCAGGATCCGCTTGGCCACTTCGCCGTCGGCGCCGGTCAGGTCGAGCAGCACCGGGATCTGTGCGATCAGGTACTCGGCGACCTCGCGGGCGTCCGCGAAGACCTGGACCCGGATGACCACGAAACGCCGCTGCTCGGCGCCGGTGTCCCCGGGGGCGGTGGGGATGGTCCGGTGGTCCACCCGCGAGGGCCACTCGTTGCGACTGCGCAGGGGCACGACCTGCGCGAGCCCCTCCCACTGTTCGTCGGTGACGTCGTACCTGCTCACCGGCCCACCTCGGCCCCACGCTTCATGTGCATCGGGCCATCCTCTCTCGTTTCACCCGTTCAGCCCAACACCGACACGAACGACGTAGGGTCGCGCCATGAGCGGTAGCGATGGGGCCCGTCCCCTGCCCCTGGCCCCGCCCCTCCCCCGGACCCGGCGGATCGACGCCGTGCGCAACCACGAGCAGATCCTGGCCGCGGCGGAGCAGTTGTTCTCCTCGCAGGATCCGCGGACGGTCACCATGGATTCGATAGCGAAGGAGGCCGGGGTGGGCCGGGCCACCCTGTACCGCCGGTTCCCCGACACCCGGTCGGTGGCCGCGGCCCTGCTGGACGAGCACGAGCTGCTGCTCCAGGGCCGGCTGGACTGCGGCCCGCCCCCGCTGGGGCCGGGGGCGCCCGCGGCGGAGCGGCTCGCCGCCTTCTACGAGGCTGCCGTCGAGCTGCTGGAACGGCATCTTCCGCTGGCCCTGGGCGCGGGGGGCGGCGCGGCCCGGTTCCACACCGAGGCGTACGCGCACTGGCGCCGGCACGTGCGCACCCTGTTGGCCGAGGCCGGGGTGGAGGATCCCGACGCCTGCGCGGACATCGCGCTGAGTCCGCTGGCCCCGGAGACCTTCCAGTACCAGCGCCAGACCCTGGGCATGGACCCCGAGCGGATCGTGCGCGGACTGGGCCGGGCGGCGCGGAGGCTACTCAGCGAGGACAGGATGGGTTAGGTTAGGCATACCTAACCACCCCTCCTCGGGATGATGGAGAGATCCGCATGCGCATGCCCGGCGCCACCCCGGCCACCAGCACCGCCCACCCCGCCCGGCCCACCGACGCCGAACGGGTGCGGTCCGTGCTGGCCGCCGCCCACTCCATGACGGTGATCACCGAGGGGGTGCGGACCGAGGTCCGGCAGATGGACGGCTCGGACGTGCTCGGACGCTTCCACCTCCACCCCGCCCCGGCCGCCGCCCCGGGCCGGGCCGCCGACGCCCGCCCGGCGATCCGGCTGGAGTTCACCGACATCGCCCCCACCCCGGTCCGCGACCGGGTGCGCGCCCGGGTCACCGTGCTGGGCCGGCTGCTGACCCCGTTCGCCGCCGAGGGCCCCGACCTCTCGGCGAGCACCTGCGTGGAGTACGGCCACGCGGTGCTGGAGACCGGGGACGGCACCCTCACCCACCTCGGGCTCGACGAACTCGACGAGGCCTACCCGGATCCGCTCGCCACCTACGAGGCGGGCATGCTCACCCATCTCCTCGACGACCACCCCGAGCTGGTCACCCTGCTGCTCCGGCTGGTGCCGGCGGCCGGTTCCGCGGGCGGCCCGGTGCTGCGCGCCCTGCCGGTGGCGCTCGACCGGTACGGGCTGACCCTGCGGCTGGAGCGCCGGCTCGGCCACCGCGACGTACGGCTCCCGTTCCCGTCCCCGCTGGACGACGTCGAGCAGTCCGGCGCCCAGATCCAGGCCCTGCTGAGCGCGGCGCGCCGCCACTCGCACCGCAACACCCTGCCCGCCTGATCCGGGACGGAGAAGACAAACCGCCCAAGGGAAACGGGCCGGACCAGGAATACCCCTCCGGGGCGGACGGTTGGCCCTGGCCATGAAGGCAATCAGCTACGACGCATACGGAACTCCCGCCTCCCTCAAGCTCGTTGACATCCGCGAACCCAAGGTCGGCCCCGGCGAGGTGCTCATCCGGGTCAAGGCCGCGGGAGTGAACCCCATCGACTGGAAGCTGGCGTCCGGCTTCCTCGACCCCATCCTGGAGACGCGTTTCCCCGTCATACCCGGCTGGGACGTGGCGGGGGTCGTCGAGGCCCTCGGCGAGGACACCTCCGAATACGCGGTCGGCGACGAGGTCTACGGATACGTCCGCAAGGAGTGGCTGGAGCTCGGCACCTACGCGGAGCTGGTCTCCGCCCCGGTCCGCACCATCGCCCGCAAGCCGCGGGAGCTGGGCTTCGAGCAGGCCGCGGGGATCCCCCTGGCCGGCCTGACCG
The DNA here is from genome assembly GCF_055576225.1 of Streptomyces sp. NPDC033845. Classification (NCBI taxonomy): domain Bacteria; kingdom Bacillati; phylum Actinomycetota; class Actinomycetes; order Kitasatosporales; family Streptomycetaceae; genus Streptomyces; species Streptomyces sp. NPDC033845. Next base: position 151,532 of record NZ_JBVIRI010000009.1, read on the forward strand.
CGTACCAGTCGCTGCGGCGGGTCGGGGTCACGGCCGGCGAGACCGTGGTGATCCACTCCGCGGCCGGCGGCACCGGCTCCCTCGGGGTGCAGATCGCCGTCGCCCTGGGACTGCGAGTGATCGGCACGGCCGGCGCCCACAACCACGACTACCTGCGCTCGCTGGGCGCGGAACCCGTGCTCTACGGGGAGGGCCTGGCGGACCGGATCCGCGCCCTGGCCCCCGGGGGCGTCGACGCCGGTCTGGACTTCCACGGGGACGGGGTGGAGCCGCTGCAGTCGCTGGTCGGCCGCCCGGACCGGGTGGTGTCCATCGCCGACTACCGGGCGGCGGAGAAGGGCGCCCACCAGCTGTGGGTCCGGCCCGACACCACCGATCTCGCCTTCCTGGCCGAACTCGCCGACACCGGGAGGCTCTCGGTCAGCGTGGCGCACGCGGTGCCGCTGGCGGACGCCGCCAAGGCCTGGGAGCTCAGCGCGTCCGGACGCACCCGCGGGAAGATCGTCATCACCGTCTGAGCCCCTGCCACGAACGCAGCCGGACACGTCACGCCCGGAGACGACCTGCCCGGACACGACCTGCCCGGACACGACGGTGCCGCCGGGGTCCGGTCGGGACCCCGGCGGCGGCCGCCGCCCGTCAGGCGGCCCGGCTCAGACCCCGGCCCGCAGGTTCCGGTTGGCCGGGCGGGCCAGACCGTAGTTCTCGCGCAGGGTGCGCCCGGTGTACTCGGTGCGGAAGAGCCCGCGCCGCTGGAGGATCGGCACCACCTGGTCGACGAAGTCGGTCAGTCCGGTGGGCAGCACCGGGGCCATGATGTTGAACCCGTCCGCCGCGCCGTTCTCGAACCACTCCTGGAGCTGGTCGGCGATCTGCTCGGGGGTCCCGGCGAACACCCGGTGGCCGCGGCCCGCGCCGAGCCGGGCGATCAGCTGCCGCAGGTTCAGCCCGTCCCGCCGGGCGAGTTCGGCGACCAGGGTGAACCGGCTCTTGTTGCCGTTGATGTCCCGCTCCTCCGGGAGGTCGGGCAGCGGTCCGTCCAGCGGGAGGCCGGAGAGGTCCACGCCGAGCATCCCGGAGAGCTGGGCCAGCCCGTACTCGGGCACCTGGAGGTCGGTGAGCTGCTGCTCCAGGGCCTTGGCCTCGGCCTCGGTGGAACCGATGACGGGGGCGATGCCGGGGAGGACCAGCAGTTCGTCCTCGGTGCGGCCGTAGCGGGACAGCCGGGACTTGAGGTCCTTGTAGAAGGTCTGGGCGTCCCCGAGGGTCTGCTGGGCGGTGAAGACGGCCTCGGCGTGCCGGGCGGCGAACTCCTTGCCGTCCTCGGAGGATCCGGCCTGCACCAGCAGCGGGTAGCCCTGCGGGGAGCGGGGCACGTTGAGCGGGCCGGCCACCTGGAAGTGCTCGCCGCGGTGCGCCGCCGGGTGCAGCCGGTCGGTGTCGGCGTAGACGCCGTTCTCCTTGTCGAGGACGATCGCGTCGTCCTCCCAGCTGTCCCAGAGCTTGGTGGCCACGTCCAGGAACTCGTGGGCCCGCTCGTAGCGGACATGGTGTTCGAGGTGTTCGTCCCGGTTGAAGTTGCGGGCCTCGTCGACGGTGCCGGAGGTGACGATGTTCCAGCCGGCCCGGCCCCCGCTGATGTGGTCGAGGGAGGCGAACTTCCGGGCCAGGTGGAAGGGTTCGTTGAAGGTGGTGGAGACGGTGGCGATCAGGCCGACGTGCCGGGTGACGGCGGCGATGGCGGCCAGCAGGGTGAGCGGCTCGAAACCGCCGAGGGCGTTGTGGCGGGCCTTGCCCCAGAGGGCGAGGCCGTCGGCGAAGAAGATCGAGTCCAGCCTGCCGCGCTCGGCGGTCCGGGCCAGGTCCTGGAAGTAGGCCAGGTCGGTGACCCGCTCGGGGCTGCTGTCGGGGTGCCGCCAGGCGGCGTCGTGGTGGCCGGCGTTCATCAGGAACGCGTTGAGGTGCAGGGTCCGGGAGGTCGGGGAGGTCCGGTCGGTCTGGGGCGTCTGGTCGGTCATGGCGCTTCCTGGGTGTGTTCGGGGCGGTCGGGCGGCGGGCGGACCGTCCGGCGGTGGGAGGACCGTCGGGCGGCGGGAGGGCCTCGGGTCAGGGGTTGGTCGGGACGCGCCAGAGGCTGAGCCGGCGTTCGACGGAGACGAGGATCTGGTTGAAGGCCACGCCGATCGCCGAGATGGTGATGATCCCGGCGTACATCTGCGGGATCGCGAAGTTGAACTGGGAGGCGTTGATCAGATAGCCCAGGCCGGCCTTGGCGCCGATCATCTCGGCCGCCACCAGCACCAGGACCGACACCGCCCCGGCCAGCCGGATCCCGGTGAAGACGGCCGGTACGGAGGCAGGGAGGATCACCTTCTGGAACAGCCGGGGCGTGGAGAGGTCCATCGACCGGGCCAGCCGGACCAGGGTGGGGTCCGCGTTGCGGACGGCGCTGATGGTGTTGAGGAGCACCGGCCAGACGCAGGCGTAGACGACGATGGACACCTTCGAGGTCTCGCCGATGCCGAGCAGCAGGACGAACACCGGCAGCAGGGCCAGCGCGGCGGTGTTGCGGAACACCTCCAGCAGCGGGCCGAGCAGATCGGCGACCGGCCGGTACCAGCCGATCAGCAGGCCCAGCGGGACGGCCACCGCGACGGCGATCCCGAACCCGCCGAGCGCCCGGACCAGACTGGCCTCCACGTGCTCGGCGAGCTGGCCGTCCAGCACCAGCTCCCACCAGGCCACGGCCACCTCGCTGATCGGCGGCAGGAAGGTCGCGTCGACCAGGCCGGCCCGCGGGGCGATCTCCCAGAGGGCGACCAGGGCGAGGATCGCGGCGGACCGCAGGGCCAGGGCGCGCAGCACCCGGAGCACGGCCGCCCCGGCGGCCCGCCCGCCGCGCCCGGCCGGCGCCTTGCGGGGCGTGCCGTCCGGCGCCTCGGCCGGGGCCCGCTCCGGCACACCGGCGGCCGCTCCGGCCCGGTCCTCGTCCCGTACGTCGGCGAGCGCGTCGGCCGGGGCTCCGGCCGGAACTGCCACTGGTGCGTCGGCCGGAGCCGTGGCGTTCGCCCCGGCGGGGGCGGACGGGGCGGCGGGGGCCGGTCCGGTCGTGGTGGGGGCCGGTCCGGTCGTGGTGGGCGGGGTCATGCGACGGACTCCTTCTCAAGCTGCTGGGCGCGGGCCACCTCGTCGTGGAGGAGGGTCCAGATCTCGTGCCGGTAGCGGGCGAACTCCGGGCTGGACCGCAGGTCCTCGCCCAGCAGCCCGGAGCGGTCGCCGAAGGACACCGGGACCACTTCCTTGATCCGGCCGGGCCGGGAGGTCATGACGGCCACCCGCTGGCCGAGGTAGACGGCCTCCTCGATGCCGTGGGTGATGAACACGACGGTCTTGCCGGTGCTCTGCCAGATCCGCCGGAGCTCGTCCTGGAGGGATTCCCGGGTCTGCGCGTCCAGGGCCGCGAACGGCTCGTCCATCAGCAGCACGTCCGGGTCGTAGGCCAGCGCCCGGGCGATGGCCACCCGCTGCCGCATGCCGCCGGACAGCTGGTGCGGGTGCCGTCCCTCGAAGCCGGTCAGCCCGACCAGGTCGAGGAACTCCCGGGCGCGGGCGGCCCGGTGCCGGCGGGGCACGCCGGTGGCCTCCAGGCCGAACTCCACGTTGCCCTGGGCGGTCCGCCACGGCAGCAGCGCGTACTGCTGGAAGACGATGCCCCGGTCCAGACCGGGCCCGGTGACCGGCTTCCCGTCGAGCAGGATCCGGCCGGCGGTGGGGCGGGCCAGACCGCCGAGCAGGTCCAGCAGGGTGGACTTGCCGCAGCCGCTGGGGCCGACGACCACCGTGAACTCGCCGCTCTCGATCTCCAGGTCGATGCCGTCGAGGGCGGTGAACTCGCCGAAGGACTTGCCGACCCCGTCGAAGACGATCTTCGCCATGGCGGTGGTCACCCCTTTCCGGGAGCGTTGAACTCGTTGGTGAACAGGTCGGTGGCGGTCAGCTGGCCCTTCTTCACCTCACCGCGCTCGCCCAGCCAGTCCAGCCACAGCTGGAAGCTCTTGTCGGGGATCCGGCCGGCGGTCTCGGCGACCCCGTAGGAGTGCCAGTACTTGAGGGTGGCGGTGTCCTCGTTGCGGCCGCGCTTCCCGACGATCTCGGTGAACCGGGCGATGACCTGGTCGCGGGGGGTGGTCCGGGTCCATTCGATGGCCCGGCCGACCCCGGTGACGAAGGTGCGGGCGGTGTCCGGGTTCTCCTTCAGGAACCGCTTGGTCATCACGTACGAGCCGGCGCTGAAGGCGCCCAGCAGCTGGAAGTCGGTGAACAGCGGGCGGATGCCGCCGGCCGCGAGGGCCTTGTCGCGCAGCACCCCGCCCAGGACGCCGACCTGGATCTGGCCGGCCCGCAGGGCCTGTTCGGTGTTGACCGGCGGGACCACCAGGGACTCGACCTTGCCGATCTCGTCCTTGGAGAGGCCGTTGCGGCCGAGGTAGATCTCCAGCATGGCCTGGGAGTGGGCGCCCAGGGTGTTCATGCCGACCTTCTTGCCGATCAGGTCGCGCGCGGACCGGATCGGGCTGTCCGCCAGGACGTAGTAGCCGCTGTAGGCGTACTGGTCGCTGCCGTAGTAGGAGACGACGGCCTGGATCGGGGCCTTGGCCGCGGCGAGCTTGACGATGGCGCCGTTGAACGCGCCGCCGAAGTGGATCTGACCCGTGGCCGCCGACTGGATGTCCTGCGGGCCGCTGATGGTGTTGCCGACCCATTCCAGCTTCAGGTCCCCGAGGTAGCCGAGGTCCGCGGCCAGCTCGGCCAGGGTCACCTGGCCGACGGAGCCCTGGTACTTGAGGGTCTTGACCTGACCGCCGGAGCCCCCGTTCTTGGCGGTGGCCGTGCCGCAGCTCACCGCGGCCGCCGAGATGCCGAGCAGGGTGAGGAACTGGCGCCGGGAGGTGGTGGACGGGATGCGTGCTGCGGACATGATCATGGTTCCTTGTCGGTACGGCGGATCGGTCGACGGGTCAGGAGGTCGCGGCGGCGGGCAGCCGGACGGAACGGGTGGCGTGGTCGGCGTGGACGGCCCGGGCGAACTCGTCCACCGCCTGGTAGAGGTCGAGTTCGGCCTCGGGGCGCAGCCGGTCCGGACCGTCCCCGCGCTCCACCGAGGAGTCGAGGAGGAACCGGCCGGCGGTGACGTGGCGGGCCCCGAGGGCCGCGAGCACCGGGCGGAGCGCGTAGTCGATGGTGAGGACGTGGGCGAGGCTGCCGCCGGTGGCGAGCGGCAGGACCGTCTTGCCGGCCAGTCCGTCCTGCGGGAGCAGGTCGAGGAAGGCCTTGAGCAGCCCGGTGTACGAGGCCTTGTAGACGGGGGTGGCGATGACCAGGCCGTCGGCCTCGGCCACGGCGGCCAGCGCCCGGCGCAGTTCGGGCTGTCCGGTGCGGGCGGCGAGCAGATCGGCGGCGGGCAGGTCGCGGACGGCCAGGTGGCCGGTCTCCAGGCCGTCGTGGCCGAGGCGGCGCAGGGCGTGCTCGGCCACCACCGCGGTGCGGGAGTGGAGGGAGGGGCTACCGGTGAGGGCGAGGATGCGGGGCACGGGTTCTCTTTCCGGGGCGGCGCGGGCGGGGCGGGCGGGTGCCTGTGGTGGCGGTGACGGCGGGTGCCGGTGGTGGGGCCGGCCCGGCGGACGGACCGGGGCGGCCCTGGTGGTCGGGCAGTGGCGGGTGGGGTGGTGACGGGCCGGGGGCGGTCGGGCGGTGGGCGGTCAGACGGTGGCGGCGGGTGCCTCGGCGGCCTCGGTGGCCGCTGCGTCGGTGGACGCGCCGGAAGGGATGCCGAAGGACGGGTCGGGCACGGTCTCCGGGCTGATCAGGACGGAGGGCCGGCCGTCCGGGCCCACCGGGACGTCACCGTCGACGGTCACCCGGCGCAGGGTGCGCTCGTGGTCGTCGGAGTCGTCGACCCCGTAGTGCTGGGTGGCGCGGTTGTCCCAGATCGCGACGTCCCCGGGCTGCCAGGAGTGCCGGACGGTGTTCTCGGGGCTCTCGACGTGCGCCTGGAACAGCTCCAGCAGGGTGCGGGAGTCCCGGCCGGTGAGGCCGCTGATCCGCTGCACGAAGTTGCCGAGCAGCAGGGTGCGCTCGCCGGTCTCGGGGTGCACCCGGACCACCGGGTGCTCGGTGAGGAACTTGGTGGAGGTGAACACCTCGCGGTACTGGGCCAGGGCCTCGGGCAGCGCGTCGGGCCGCAGGGCCGCGTAGTCGTACTCGTTGGAGTGGACGGCGCGCAGGCCGTCGGCGAGGGCGCGGAGCGGTTCGGGGAGGCTGTCGTAGGCGGTGGCGGTGTTGGCCCACAGGGTGTCGCCGCCGTAGGGCGGGATGGTGACGGCGCGGAGGATGGAGAAGGCCGGGTAGGCGGGCACGAAGGTCACGTCGGTGTGCCACTGGTTGGCGCGGGCGCCGTGGTGGGAGTCGATGCCGAGGGCGTAACGGCCGTCCGCGGAGGGGACGGTGGGGTGGGCGACGGGGGTGCCGAGGAGCTGGGCGAAGGCCTCGTGGGAGTCCTCGTCGAGGTGGTCCTGGCCGCGGAAGAAGACCACCTTGTGGGCGAGCAGGGCGGCCCGGATCCCGGCGACGGTCTCGGGCGGGAGGTCCCCGCCGAGGCGGACCCCGCCGATCTCCGCACCGATCCGGCCGCCGATCTTCGTGACGGTCAGCCCGGAACGGGCCTGGGACTCGGACGCGGACTCGGTGGGGGACTGGGGCTCGGTCTGGGAGTCGGTCTGGGACTCGGTCTGGATTGCAGTGGCCATGACATGCCTCCTGGGGCACCGGTGCGGGACCGGGGGGAAAGCGGAACGAGATTCTTTCCGCAGCGGAAGAAATACGGGTACGGGCACGGCTCGGGGCGTGAGCCGGCGCGGGCGCCGGGGGTGTGGGTTCGGAGCCCGCGCCGACGGCTCGGCGGGGTGGTGCGACAGCGGAACGGGGAGTGCCGGACGGAACGTGCGCGAGCCGGCCCGGCAGAAGGAGCCGGTCGGACGGAGCCCGTCAGACGGGCCGGCGGCCCGCGGCGCCGGGACGGACCCGGCCGGTGCGCGGACCGCGCCCTGCGGGCGGGGTCACCGGCGGTACGGGTCCGGGCCGCCGGAGGGTCGGGCTAGGCGCGGCGGCGGGCCGGACAACAGCGGCCCGGACATCCCGCCGGGGCGTGGCCCGGGCCGGAGGTGTGGAGCCGCGGGGCGAGGTTCTCGGTCGCGGTCATGGCTCGGAGCGTGTCAGCGTGGCCGGAAACGGTCAAGGCCCGCCCGGGGCGGCCGTAACGCCCCCGGAGCCGCAGTCCTGGTTCAATCGTTCTCCGCACTGGCGTTCACCGTCCCGCACCGCACCCCTTCTGACCTGCGGATTCAGCCCGACTCCGGGGGTATGGGCGAGGGTGCCACCGACCGGTCGGTACCACCGGGGGATTTCACGGCCCCGCAACGCAACCGCCATGCTGCCGACGAAGGAGACGAGGAGTCGACGTGACACACGCAGGGGACGACCGCGCGTCGGTGAACGCGGCCGCGGTGCTGCGCACGGTGCTGGACCACGGTCCGGTGGCGCGCAGCGCCATCTCCCGGCTCTGCGGGCTGAGTCCGGCCGCCGTGTCCCGGCAGACCACCGGGTTGATCCGCAGCGGCCTGCTGCGGGAGCTGCGCGAACCCGCCGACCGGGCCGCCACCGGGGGCATCGGCAGGCCGCGGATCCCGCTCGACCTGCACACCGGGCCGGTGGGCGGGGCGGTGGCCGCCGCCCTGCACATCGGGGTGCCGTCCTCCACCTTCGGGCTGGTGGACCTGCGCGGCCGGGTGCTGGCCCAGCGCACGATGCCGCACCGCGGAGACCACTCCCCCGCCCTGATCGCCGCCGAACTGGCCCGGTTCCTGGACGAGTTCGGCGGCAGTCGGCCACTGCTCGGGGTCGGGGTGGCGCTCGGTGGCCGGATCCGGCCGGTGGACGGGGTGGTGGTCCGCCACGACGTGCTCGGCTGGCGGGACCGGCCGCTGGGCCGGGAGCTGGCCGAGGCCCTGGGGCTGCCGGTGCGGGTGGACAACCACGCACGGGCGGTGGCCGGGGCCGAACTGCTCTTCGGCCGGCCCGAGGCCCGCAGCAGTCTGGTCCACCTGTTCATCGGCAATGTGGTGGACGCCGCGTTCGCCGTGGCGGGCTCCCTGCACCAGGGGCCGGGCGCGGCGGCCGGGGACGTCACCCATCTGCCGGTACCGGGGTCCACGGTTTCCTGCCCGGGCTGCGGGCGCACCGGCTGCCTCCAGGCGACCGTCTCGGAGGGGGCGCTGGCCGAGGAGGCGGTCCGGCAGGGCATCGTTCCGGAGCCGGTGGTGGGCCTGCTGGTGGACGCGGCGGCGGCCGGGGACGCCCGGGCGGACCGCCTCGTCCGGGAGCGGGCCCGGTCGGTGGGCCGGGCCGCCGCCCTGCTGCTGGACGTGTTCAACCCGGCGGTCATGGTGGTCACCGAGCTGGCCAGCCTGCTGCACGAGACCTATCTGGAGGAGATCCGCGGCGCGGCGGTCGAGCTGTCGCACGTGGTCACCGACCCACGGCGGATCGTGGTGCCGCTCCCCGGGGCGGCCGTGCTGCCCCAGGCCGCGGCGGCGGTGCTGCTGGGGCCGCTGTTCCACGATCCCTCGGGCACATCCGGAACGCCCGTTCCATCCGGAACATCCGGTATCCGCCGAGAGGGCGAGATCACATCCGACGCTTATGGTCTCGCATGAGCGGCCCCCCTAGCATTCGAGCCATGACGGTCCAGCCTGACGACGGGCTCTCCCTGGCCGCCGAGTTCCCTGACGCGACACATGAGCAGTGGCAGCGCCTGGTAGAGGGCGTACTGCGAAAGTCGGGCAGGGAAGCCTCCGGCACCGCCGCGGAAGACGCGTTGTCCACCAAGCTCCAGGACGGGCTCCGCACCCGCCCCCTGTACACCGCGGCCTCCACCGCCGGCACCCCCGACGCGCCCGGGGTGCCGGCCACCGGACTGCCGGGGTTCGCCCCCTTCGTACGCGGCGGCCGGGCGGCCGGCAACGCCGCCGGGGGCTGGGACGTACGGCAGCGGCTGGTGCACACCGACCCGGCCCGGCTGAACGAGGCGGTCCTCGCCGACCTGGAGAACGGGGTCACCTCGCTGTGGCTCACCGTGGGCCGGGCCGGCCTGCCGGTCTCCGGACTCGCCCGGGCCCTGGACGGGGTCTATCTGGACCTCGCCCCGATCGCCCTGGACGCGGGCGCCGAATACGCCGAGGCGGCAGCCGAGTTGCTGCGCCTGCACGCCGAGCGCGGAACCTCTCCGGCGGAGATCCGCGGCAGCCTGGGCGCCGACCCGCTCGGCCACGAGGCCCGCACCGGCGAGGCCCTGGACCCGGCCCCGGCCGTCGGACTGGCCCGGGAGAACGCGGCCGGCCGGCCCGGTCTGCGCGCCCTCACCGTGGACGCCCTGCCCTACCACGAGGCGGGCGGCAGCACCGCCGAGGAACTGGGCCTGTCCCTGGCCACCGGGGTGGCCTACCTCCGGGCCCTCACCGAGGGCGGGCTGAGCACCGAAGCGGCCTTCGGGCAGCTGGAGTTCCGCTACGCGGCCACCGCCGACCAGTTCCTGACCATCGCCAAGCTGCGCGCCGCCCGCCGGCTGTGGGCCCGGATCGCCGAGGCCTCGGGGGCCCCGGCGGCCGGCGCCCAGCGGCAGCACGCGGTGACCTCCCCGGTGATGATGACCCGACGCGACCCCTGGGTGAACATGCTCCGCACCACCGTGGCCTGCATGGCCGCCGGGGTGGGCGGCGCCGACTCGGTCACCGTGCTCCCCTTCGACCAGGAGATCGGCCTGCCGGACGCCTTCGCCCGCCGGATCGCCCGCAACACCTCCACGGTGCTGCTGGAGGAGTCCCATCTGGCCCGGGTCATCGACCCGGCCGGCGGCTCCTGGTACGTGGAACAGCTCACCGACGAACTCGCGCACGCGGCCTGGGTGTTCTTCCAGACCGTGGAGAAGGCCGGTGGACTGGCCGCCGCCCTGCGCTCCGGCATGGTCGCCGAACGGCTCGCCGCCACCTGGGCGGAACGCTCCAGGAAGCTGGCCACCCGCCGCGAACCCGTCACCGGGGTCAGCGAGTTCCCGCTGCTCTCCGAGACCCTGCCGACCCGCGAACCGGCCCCCGCCCGGCCCGCCGGCGGACTCCCCCGGGTCCGCCGCGACGAGGCGTACGAGGCGCTGCGCGCCCGTTCGGACGCCCATCTGGCCGCCACCGGCTCCCGGCCCCGGATCTTCCTGGCCGCACTCGGCCCGGCCGCCGCACACACCGCCCGGGCCACCTTCGCCGCCAACCTGTTCCAGGCGGGCGGCATCGAGGCCGTCCACGACCCGGTGACGGTGACCGTGGAGACCGCCGCCGCGGCCTTCGCCGCCAGCGGGGCGGACGGCGGCACCGCCGTCCTCTGCTCCAGCGACGCCCTGTACGAGGAGCAGGCCGAAGGGGTCGCCGCCGCCCTGCGCGCCGCCGGTGCCCGCACCCTGTTCCTCGCCGGCCGGCCCGGCACCGCCGCCGACGCCGTGGACGAGTACGTCTTCGCCGGCTGCGACGCGGTCGCCGTGCTGTCCTCCGTACTCGACCGGATGGGAGTCGCCCGATGAGCATCCCCGACTTCTCCGAGCTCCCGCTCGGCCCCGGGCCCGCCGCGGCGGGCTCCGAGGACCAGTGGCGGGCCGCCGTCAAGGAGTCCACCGGCAGCTCCCCCGCGGACCTGCTGTGGGAGACCCCCGAGGGCATCGGCGTGCAGCCGCTCTACACCGGGCGGGACCTGGAGGGCCTGGACTTCCTGGCCACCTACCCGGGCGTGGCCCCCTATCTGCGCGGCCCCTACCCCACCATGTACGTCAACCAGCCCTGGACGATCCGGCAGTACGCCGGCTTCTCCACCGCAGAGGAGTCCAACGCCTTCTACCGGCGCAACCTGGCGGCCGGCCAGAAGGGCCTGTCGGTCGCCTTCGACCTGCCCACCCACCGCGGCTACGACAGCGACCACCCCCGGGTGACCGGCGACGTCGGCATGGCGGGCGTGGCCATCGACTCCATCTACGACATGCGGCAGCTGTTCGACGGGATCCCGCTGGACAAGATGTCGGTGTCCATGACCATGAACGGCGCGGTGCTGCCGGTCCTGGCCCTGTACATCGTGGCGGCGGAGGAGCAGGGCGTCTCCCCCGACAAGCTCGCCGGGACCATCCAGAACGACATCCTCAAGGAGTTCATGGTCCGCAACACCTACATCTACCCGCCGAAGCCGTCGATGCGGATCATCTCCGACATCTTCGCCTTCACCTCGCAGAAGATGCCCCGCTACAACTCCATCTCGATCTCCGGTTACCACATCCAGGAGGCGGGGGCCACGGCCGACCTGGAGCTGGCCTACACCCTCGCCGACGGCGTGGAGTACCTGCGGGCCGGGCTGGGTGCCGGGCTGGACGTGGACGCGTTCGCGCCGCGCCTGTCGTTCTTCTGGGCGATCGGCATGAACTTCTTCATGGAGGTCGCCAAACTGCGCGCGGCCCGGCTGCTGTGGGCCCGGCTGGTCAAGCAGTTCGACCCGAAGAACAGCAAGTCGCTGTCGCTGCGCACCCATTCGCAGACCTCCGGCTGGTCGCTGACCGCGCAGGACGTGTTCAACAACGTCACCCGCACCTGTATCGAGGCCATGGCCGCCACCCAGGGGCACACCCAGTCGCTGCACACCAACGCCCTGGACGAGGCCCTCGCGCTGCCCACCGACTTCTCCGCCCGGATCGCCCGCAACACCCAGCTGCTGCTCCAGCAGGAGTCGGGCACCTGCCGGGTCATCGACCCGTGGGGCGGCAGCGCCTACGTGGAGAAGCTGACCTACGACCTGGCGCGCCGGGCCTGGCAGCACATCGAGGAGGTCGAGGCGGCCGGCGGAATGGCGCAGGCCATCGACGCGGGCATCCCCAAGCTCCGGGTGGAGGAGGCGGCGGCCCGCACCCAGGCCCGGATCGACTCGGGCCGGCAGCCGGTGATCGGCGTCAACAAGTACCGGGTGGACTCGGACGAGCAGATCGACGTCCTCAAGGTCGACAACTCCTCGGTCCGCGCCCAGCAGATCGCCAAACTGCGGCGGCTGCGCGAGGAACGCGACGAGGCCGTCACCCAGGACACCCTGCGGGCCCTCACCAACGCGGCCGACCGCGGCGACGGGAACCTCCTCGCGCTGGCCGTGGACGCGGCCCGCGCCAAGGCCACCGTCGGCGAGATCTCGGACGCCCTGGAGAAGGTGTACGGGCGGCACGCCAGCCAGATCCGTACGATCTCCGGTGTGTACCGCAACGAAGCAGGCGAGTCCCCGTCGGTGGAGCGCACCCGCGCGCTGGTCGACCGGTTCGAGGAGGCGGAGGGCCGACGGCCCCGCATCCTGGTCGCCAAGATGGGCCAGGACGGTCACGACCGCGGCCAGAAGGTGATCGCGACCGCCTTCGCCGACCTGGGCTTCGACGTGGACGTCGGCCCGCTGTTCCAGACCCCGGAGGAGGTCGCCCGGCAGGCCGTCGAGGCGGACGTCCACGTGGTGGGCGTGTCCTCGCTGGCCGCGGGACACCTCACCCTGGTGCCGGCGCTGCGCGAGCAGCTCGCGGCGGAGGGCCGGGAGGACATCATGATCGTGGTCGGCGGGGTCATCCCGCCGGCGGACGTCCCCACGCTGCTGGAGATGGGCGCCACGGCGGTCTTCCCGCCCGGCACGATCATCCCCGACGCGGCGTACGACCTGGTGACCCGGCTGGCCGGTGACCTCGGCCTCGACCTGTAGGCCGAGGGAATGCCCCCCAGAATCGACATCGACGCGTACGCGAAGGGCGTGCTCGACGGGAGGCGCGCCCTGGTGGCCCGCGCCATCACCCTCGTCGAGTCCACCCGCCCCGATCACCGGGTCCTCGCCCAGAAGCTGCTGACGGAGCTGCTCCCGCACGCGGGGGCGGCCCGCCGGATCGGCATCAGCGGGGTCCCCGGGGTGGGCAAGTCCACCTTCATCGACGCCTTCGGCACCCTGCTGACCGGGCTCGGGCACCGGGTGGCGGTGCTGGCCGTGGACCCCTCGTCCACCCGCACCGGCGGCTCCATCCTCGGCGACAAGACCCGGATGGAGCGGCTGGCGGTGGACCCGGCCGCGTTCGTCCGCCCCTCCCCGTCCGCCGGGACCCTGGGCGGGGTCGCCAAGGCCACCCGCGAGTCGATGATCGTGATGGAGGCCGCGGGATACGACGTGATCCTGGTGGAGACGGTGGGTGTGGGCCAGTCGGAGACCGCGGTGGCGGGCATGGTCGACTCCTTCCTTCTTCTCTCGCTCGCCCGGACGGGCGACCAGTTGCAGGGCATCAAGAAGGGCGTCCTGGAGCTCGCGGACGTCCTCGCCGTCAACAAGGCGGACGGCCCGCACGAGCGGGACGCCCGGGCCGCCGCCCGGGAGCTGTCCGGGGCGCTCCGCCTGATGCACCCGGTGGACGCGGGCTGGACCCCGCCCGTCCTGACCTGCAGCGCCCGGGAGGGCACCGGTCTGGACGAGGTGTGGTCCCGGCTGGAGGCCCACCGCACCCTGCTGGAGTCCACCGGCCGGCTGGCCGCGAAGCGGAGCACCCAGCAGGTGGAGTGGACCTGGTCGATGGTCCGCGAGGAACTCCTCGACCGCCTCCGCTCCGACCCCGCGGTCCGCGCCCTGGCCCCCGGCCTGGAGGAAGCGGTCCGCAACGGCGAACTGACCGCCACCCTGGCGGCGGACCGCATCCTGGCCGCCTTCGGCGATCAGAAGTGACGCAGCTGCACCGACTCGGGCAGTGCAGCTGCTCCACGTATCCGGTCCTCCGGTACGGAGAGTTCCAGGGTGACCAGTTCGGGCAGCCCGGCCAGCGATGCGATGTCCAGGGTGTCCTTCAGCTCCGGATCGGCGTCGAGCCGCAGGGTCCGCAGCCGGGGGAAGCCGGCGGGCAGCCGAGCGACCGCGGCCCGCAGGGAGTCCTCGCCGCCCGTGAGGACCAGGGAGGTGACGGCGGCCGCGCCGCCGTCCGTCGGCAGGGAGTCCAGCAGGGGGGCGGGGACCCGCAGATGGGTGAGCGAGCGGAGCCGGAGCAGTTCCCGCCAGTCCTCGGGCGAGCACCCAGCATCCGGATCGCTCAGGACCAGTTCCTCCAGACCGGTGCAGGTGCCGATTCCCCGCAGGCCGTCGGTGAGCCGGATCCCGTGGCCGAGGCGGAGCTCACGCAGCGGGGTGCCCGACCCCAACGCCCCGCCGATGGCCAGGGAGGCGGTGCCCCGCAGGGCGAGCTGCCTCAGGTGGGGCAGCTGCGACAGCGCGCCGAGGTCGAAGGCGGCCCGCGGCGAGACGACCTCCAGCTCCATGACCGGTAGGCCCTCGATCCCGGACAGTCCGGCGAGCCGGGGACATCTCTCGACGGTCAGCTTGCGCAGCTGCCGGTGCCCGGACAGGAACTCCAGGTCCTCCACCTCCGGGTGGGAGATGATCAGTGACCGGAGCGGGGTACGGCGGAGGTACTCCCGGATGCGGACCACTCCCACTCCCGCCCTGACCTGCATCCTCAGGGGCCGGACCCCGACGCGGGTCAGCTGCTCCAGCTGCTCGTCGGACTGGACCATGTAGTCGAGGTCGTCCGGATCGAGCCGGGCGATGATCTCCTCGGCGTACTCGGCCGTGTCGAACCGCGACCACGACCACATCAGCTGGGCCCGCACGAGGATCAGCGGGTGCCGGACGTACTGTGCCAGGAACCCGATCGCCGCATCCGATCTCACGTGCGAGGCCGCGACCACCGTCATGTAGCCGTTCAGCGAGTCCACCTGGTCCGGTCCGGGCAGCAGGTCCAGGAGCAGCGGGCCGACCCCGGCCAGGGACCGGGCCTCCTCCTCGGTCGCCGGGGGGATCAGGGCCTCCGTCCGCAGCTGGACCGCTTCGCGCACCTCCGGGTCCAGGACGGTCGCCTGTTCCAGGCAGGAGGCGGCGAGCAGGTGGATGCGGGCCCGGATCCGGGTGTCCTCGGCCCGGTCGCCCCGGTCCAGGAGGTCGCGGAAGAGGACGACCCGGTCCCGGCGGTGGGCCAGGGCGACGGCCATCCGGATGACGTCCTCCCACTGGTCGTCGTCCGCGTGCTCGGCGAGGAGCCCGAAGTCTCCCTCCTCCACGGCCGCCCGGGCCCCCAGGAAGTCCTGGAAGGTGCGGTGCACGAAGTGGACGACGCCCGGAGCCGGTTCGCGGAGCAGGCCGCTGCGCTGGAGGAAGTGCTCGAAGACGGCCGGGGCCTCCCCCAGGGTGGCGGCCTCCGGCACGGAGGGCAGGATCCGGCCGATGATCTCCTCCGCCCTGGAGCGGTCCAGCTCGGTCCGGCCGTTCTTGATCAGCCAGTAGGCCAGCCGCTGGAGGAGCTCCAGCTGCGGTTCCTCGCGAAGCTCGGGCCCCTTGATGTCCCGCTCCCGGTCCCGGCGGCTCAGCAGCATCGTCAGGGCGGCCTCGTAGAGGTCCTTCCGGCCGTACGGCAGGAAGCCCTTCCTGTCCCGGTGCAGGGCGCAGATCAGTCCGCACATGAGCGGGTTGGTGGCGAGCCGGCCCAGATCCGGTTTGGCGCGGACGGCGGCCAGCAGCTGCCTTTCGTATCCGTCGTGGACGGCCCGGTCCTCGGCGTCGGGTCGGGCGGCCCGGTGCCAGCGCCGGATGAAGGTGGCGACCTCGGCCGGGCCCATGGAGGACAGAGTCAGCTCCGCGAACCCTTCCTCCTCCAGCCACTTCTCCCGCACCGCGGACGGGCGGGAGGTGACCAGCCAGCGGTTGCCCCCCGCATAGGTGTCCATCAGCTCGCGCAGCCATCTGCGCGTCCGCTCCCGCTCCGGGTCGGGGACCTCGTCGATCCCGTCGACCAGGACCAGTGCCCGGCCGGCCCTGAGCACCCGGTGCTCCCAGCCGGCCGGCTGGGTCCCGGCGAGCGGGGAGCCGGTGGCCGACAGGAAGTCCTTGGGGGCGGGCAGCCGCTCGCCGTGCCGGGTGAGGGTGCGCAGCGGGAGGACGAACGGGATCCGGTCCGCCAGGTACTCCAGGTGCTGGTCCAGGTCCTGGCGGGCCGCGGTGACGGCCAGCCACTGGACCAGGGTGCTCTTGCCGGAACCGGCCTCACCGCGGAGGAGCACTCGGGGGGTCTCGGTCAGCGCCCGGTCCGCGGGCTTCTGGTCGATGAGCGCTCGGCGCAGGACGAAGGGGTCGTCAGGGTCGTGCTCCGCGTCGGGCCAGGCCGACCAGCCGTACGAGGAGGTGACCTCCAGGTTCAGATAGGCCACGTCCAGCGGCCAGCGGCCGGGGGTGTTGTTGAGGTCGATGCCGTAGATCGTCAGCTTGCCGTGTCTGGCGACGACATGGGCGAGGTAGTCCTGCTCGAAGGCGGCGTCCTCGCCGCCCGGCAGGGGCTGGCGGCGAATCAGTTCGTCGACCTTGGCGGTGAGTTCGCCGAGGCCGCGCGTCTGCTGCACCAGCGCGTGGGCCACGAAGGTGGACCGCTGGGTGAAGAACTGGAGGATGTGCAGGCAGGCGGTGTCCAGCAGCCGCTCGTAGAAGTGGGTCGCGTCGGCGGAGAGGTCCCGGGCCGGGTCGGCGCCGGCGGCGCGCCGCAGTTCGCGGGCGAACTCGCGGTGGCCGAGGCGGACCGCGTCGAGGTCGGTGAGCTCGATGTCCCCGAGGGCGCGCAGGGTGGTGGCGAGGGCATCGGCCACCGCCTCCCGCTCGTCCTCCCCGACGGGCCGCTCGCCGTGTCTCAGCGCCTGGTCGACCAGCTTGCCCGCCAGCTTCCGGAGATCGGCGGCGGTGAGCGTGCGCTGCTCGCCGCGGAAGGAGACATAGCCCGACAGCTTGACCGGTTTGTCGACCAGCCCGGCTCCGGGCTGGTCGTGCACGAACAGCCTCTTGACCAGCGGGGCGACCGCCGTCGACGCCAGCCGCACCCCTACGCTCAACGGTTCCATGACCCAGCCCCCCACCCGGTTCTGAATGACACTCAGAATCCTAGGCGGTGCGCCGCGGCCGCCCCCGGGGCCTGTGGAAAACCCCGTGGACGGCGGACGGCGGGCGGAAGACGGCAGAAGGTCAGGCGTCGGCCGGGACCGAGGCGGGGGCCTCCAGGATGCTGCGCAGGACGCGGCCCTGTTCGACCGGGTCGCCGGCGGCCAGCAGGGCCGCCAGTACGGCGATCCGGGCCTGTCCGGCCCGCAGGGTGCCGGTGGGGACGGCGCCCGCCGCCACCAGGTCCACGGCTCCGCCGTGGGTGTAGATCTCGGTGACCGGGCCGGCCGGGACCCGGGTGGTCAGGGCGATCAGGACCCCGCGCGCCACCGCCGCCTCGACGGCCGCCACGATCTCCGGGGTGGCGTTGCCCGCCCCGGTGGCGACCAGGACGACCCCGCGGGCGCCGGCCTCGATGGCCGCGTTCAGCAGGACCGGATCGCCGTCGGCGTGGTGCATGACCATGTCCACCCGGGGCTGGGTGTCGGGCATCGGGGGCAGGGCCAGCGGAACAGGCCGGCGGGGCTTCCGCAGGACCGTCACCTTGCCGAAGCCGATCTTTCCGAGCCATTCGCCGGACGGGTCGGAGAAGGCGTCGGCCGCCAGGGTCTGGGTCTTGATGGTGCCGCGGGCGCCGTGCACCCGGCCGGCGAAGGAGACCAGGACGCCCAGTCCGCGGGTCCGGGAGGCCACCAGCAGGGCGTCGTAGAGGTTGCCGGGGCCGTCCGCGTCCGCCGCGTCCATCGGCAGCTGCGATCCGGTGAACACCACGGACCGCTCGTCGTGGTGGTGGAGGTCCAGCAGGAACGCGGACTCCTCCAGGGTGTCCGTGCCGTGGGTGACGACGACGCCCTCGACCCCGGGGTCGGCCAGCACCTCGTGGACGGTGCGCAGCAGGGTCAGCTGGTGTGCGGTGGTCAGTCGGGGGCTGTTGACGCTGAAGAGGTCGACGACCTCGACGATCACGCCTTCCGGGAGCGGGGCGGTGGCCATGACCTCGCGCCCGTCCGCGTCCGCGGCGAAACCGGAACCCTGCCAGCGGCTCGCAATCGTCCCGCCGGTGCTGATGACGACGATCCGTCCCACGGTCTGCCCGCCCTTCCGTCCGTTTTCCGCACACCCATTCGTACGCCGCAATGATAGGGAGACCGGTGCGCAATACGATTGCGAATCCAAGGCTCCGGTTCACAAACAGTGAGGGATAATTGCGTCATGGACGCGATTGACAGAGATATCTTGCGCGAGCTCCAGCGGGACGGCCGGCTCAGCAACCAGGAGCTCGCCCAGCGCGTGGGCCTCACCCCCGCCCCCTGTCTGCGCAGGGTCCGGCAGCTGGAGCAGGACGGGGTGATCCAGGGCTACCGGGCGGTGATCGACCCGGCGGCGGTCGGGCGCGGGTTCGAGGTGCTGGTATCGGTGGAGGTCCGCCGGGACCGGGAGGCGGTGGAGGCCTTCGAGGCCGCGCTCCAGGACATTCCGGACGTCATCGAGGCGTACCGGCTCTTCGGCAGCCCCGGCTGCCTGCTCCGGATCGCGGTGGCGGACCTCCGCGCCTACGAGCGGCTGTGGATCGAGCAGCTGACCGCGCTCTCGGGCGTCACCGAGGTCAACTCGCAGATCATCATGAAGCGCATCAAGGAGCCCACCGGCCTTCCGGTGGGCTCCTGAGCACACTCCGTCCCGCCCGGTCCGGCAGCCGCCCGGTCCGGCGGCCGCTAGTCCAGCAGCAGCTCCGGGGAGTGCAGGTCCAGCCAGGTGTGCAGGTCGAGCACCCGCTCCAGACCGGCCCGGACGGCGGTGTTCATGGTCGCCGGGTCCTGGCCCACGACCTGCTGCGACCAGTCCCGGTCCACCAGCGCGAACACCGCCGCGTCCGGTTCCGCGAGGAGCTCCTTCACCTGCTGCTGGAGGTTCGCCGCGTACTGCGGGTTCTGCGGGGAGGGGTACGGGCTCTTGACCCGCTCCACGACCGAGCGCGGCAGCACGTGCGCGGTGGCGTGCCGGAGCAGGCTCTTCTCCCGCCCGTCGAAGGACTTGAGCGCCCACGGGGTGTTGTAGACGTACTCCACCAGCCGGTGGTCGCAGAACGGCACCCGGACCTCCAGGCCGACCGCCATCGACAGCCGGTCCTTGCGGTCCAGCATGTGGCGCACGAAACGGGTCAGGTGGAGGTGCGAGACGGCGCGCATCCGGCGGTCCTGCTCGGACTCCCCGTCGAGGTACTCGACCTGGCCGAGGGCGCTCGCGTACTGGTCGGCGGTGTAGCCCGCCACGTCCAGCCGCGCCCGCAGACCCGGCTCGACGTGGTCGGTACGGGCCGCGAGGCTCAGCGGCGGGATGACCGCCATCCACGGGAACGTCCGGACCCGGGTCAGCGGCTCGTGGTGGAACCAGGGGTAGCCGGCGAACACCTCGTCCGCCGACTCCCCCGACAGCGCCACCGTGGACTGCTCCCGGATCGCCTTGAACAGCAGGTAGAGGGAGCTGTCGAGGTCGCCGAACCCGTTGGGGATGTCCCGGGCGGCCACGGTCGCGCGCCGCACCGCCGGGTCGGAGAGGTCCGCCGGGTCCAGCACCACGTCCCGGTGCGCGGACCCGACGTGCGCCGCCACGTCGCGGACGAACGGGGAGTCGGGGGTCTCCCGCATCTCGTCGGGGACGAAGTTCTCCTCCTGGCCGGCGAAGTCCACCGAGAAGGTGCGGACCCGCTCGCCCCGCAGGCCCAGGCGCTCGGCCGCCAGCCCGGTGAGCGCGCTGGAGTCCAGGCCGCCGGAGAGCAGCACGCACTGCGGGACGTCCGAGATCAGCTGCCGGTCGACCACCCCGGTGAGGGACTCGCGGATCCGTGCCACGGTGTCCTCGCGGCTGTCGGTGTGCTCGGCCGCCTCCAGCCGCCAGTACGTCCGCTGCCGGATGCCGTCGCGGTCCACGCTCATCAGAGTGCCCGGCAGCAGCTCGTGCATGCCCTTCCACAGGGCCCAGCCCGGGGTCTTGGTCTGGGCGAACAGCTCGCGCAGCCCGTCGGTGTCCACGGCCTTGCGCACCAGCGGGTTCGCCAGGATCGCCTTGGGCTCGGAGCCGAAGAGGACACCGTCCGGGGTGGGGTGGTAGAAGAGCGGCTTGATGCCCATGCGGTCGCGCACCAGCAGCAGCCGGCCCTCCCGCCCGTCCCAGACGGCGAAGGCGTACATGCCGTCGAGGTGGTCGACGAGGCTCTCGCCCCATTCCAGGTAGGCGTGCAGGACCACCTCGGTGTCGCTGTCGGTCCGGAAGGCGTGCCCGAGGGACTTCAGACGGGTGCGGAGTTCCTGGAAGTTGTAGGCCTCGCCGGAGTACACCAGGGCGATGTCGCCGGCCGGGGTGCCCACCGTCATCGGCTGCACCCCGCCGGGCAGGTCGATGACGGCGAGGCGCCGGTGTCCGAGGCCGACGTGGGTGCGGACGAAGGTGCCGCTGCCGTCGGGACCGCGACACGCCATGGTCCCGGTCATCGCGTCGATGGTCTCGCCCCGACGGGTCAGATCGGTGTCGAAGGAGACCCAGCCGGCTATACCGCACATGTCACAACCCCCGTTTGGATACGCGTATCTGCTGATGTGTCGGAATTCGGTGTGCCCCTCACGGGGCGGACAGCCACGGCACCGGTGAGGCCTCGGCGGCCGCCCGGGCCCGTACGGTGAGGAGCTCCACGACCCGGTCGCGGTGCCGGTCGAGGTAGAAGTGGCCGCCGTCGAGGACCCGGACCTCGCACGGGCCGCCGGTGGTCTCGCGCCAGCCCTCGGCCTCCCGGGGCTCGATCTCCGGGTCCCGGTCCCCGTAGAGCACCGTGACCGGGAGGTCGAGCGGCGGCCCCCCGGGCAGCGGGCGGTAGGTCTCGCTCAGCCGGTAGTCGCCCCGGATGACGGGCAGGAACGCCCTGATCAGCCCGGGGTCGTCGAGCAGGTCCAGATGGGTGGCCCCGGTCCGGCGGAGCTCCGCCACCAGGTCCTCGTCGCCGCCCAGGTGTACCCGGCCCGGCCGGGTGAGGTGCGGGGCCGGGTGCCCGGACACCACCAGGGCCCCCGGCTCCTCGCCCGCCGCCGACAGCCGGCGGGCGAACTCGTACGCCACCAGGGCGCCCATGCTGTGGCCGAACACCACCGTGGGGAGCGGCGGGCCGTCGGCCCGCACCCCGTCCGCCAGGGCGGCGGCCAGCTCCTGGACGTCCGCCGGGACCGGTTCGGCGTACCGGTCCTCGCGGCCCGGGTACTGGACCGCGAGGAACTCGATGTCCCAGGGGGCGGCGGCCGCCCAGGTGCGGTAGTAGCTCGCGCTGCCGCCGCCGTGCGGGAACAGCAGCACCCGGGCCCGGGCGTACGGCCGCGGGGCGTGTCGGCGGAAAGCGGACATTCCTCCTCCTATTCGCTGGTCGCGGGTGCCATGGAGATGTTCCAGAACTCGGCGTAGCGGCCGTTCCGCCCGAGGAGTTCCTCGTGGGTGCCGTGTTCGACGATGCGGCCGCCGTCGAGGAAGGCGA
The DNA here is from genome assembly GCF_055576225.1 of Streptomyces sp. NPDC033845. Lineage (NCBI taxonomy): Bacteria > Bacillati > Actinomycetota > Actinomycetes > Kitasatosporales > Streptomycetaceae > Streptomyces > Streptomyces sp. NPDC033845. Next base: position 173,151 of record NZ_JBVIRI010000009.1, read on the forward strand.
CGTGGTCGGCGCGCTGGACGGTGCGCATCCGGTGGGCGACCATCACCACGGTCCGGCCGCGCATCAGGCGTTCGATGCCCTCGTGGACGGCCGTCTCGTTGACCGGGTCGAGTGCGGAGGTCACCTCGTCGAGGAGCACGATCGGGGCGTCCTTGAGGAGGGCGCGGGCGATGGAGACGCGCTGGCGTTCCCCTCCGGAGAGGAGGTTGCCGCCCTCGCCGACGGGGGTGCTCCATCCGTCCGGGAGCCGTTCGATGACCTCGTCGAGGCGGGCGGCGGTGGCGGCGGCCCGGAGTTCGGCCTCGGTGGCGTCGGGCTTGCCGAGGCGGATGTTGTCCTCGATGGTGCCGTCGAAGAGGTAGACGTCCTGGAAGACGATGGCGATCCGGGCCATCAGGTCCTCGGTGGCGATGTCGCGGACGTCGGTGTCCCCGATGCGGACCGTGCCGGCGTCGGTGTCGTGGAAGCGGGCCAGGAGTTGCAGCAGGGTGGTCTTGCCCGCGCCGGAGGGGCCGACGAGGGCCAGCCTGCTGCCCTGGGGGACGGTGAGGTCGGCGTGGTCCAGGACGGTCCGGCCGGTCCGGGCGAAGGTGACGTCCTCCAGTCGCAGGGCGTGGTGGTCGGGCTGCCGGGGGTGGGCGGGCTCGGGCAGCGGCGGGGTCCGCAGGACGGTGTCGAGCTTGGCCAGGACGTGGCGGGCGCCGCGGAGTTTGCCGCTGATGTCGGTGAGGGAGAGCAGCGGGTCGGCGCAGCGGGCGGCGAGGACGAGGACGGTGAGGGTCTCGGCGGTGGTGATGGTGCCGCCGAGGGCGAGGTGGGTGCCCAGGACGAGGAGGGCGGTGTAGGCGGCCTGGACGGTGAGGGTGAGGCCGATGGCGGCGGGCAGCGCCTTGACGGTGGTGCGCCGCGAGGTGGCCTCGACGTCGGCGAGGGCGCCGTCGAGGAGGGTGAACCGCTCCGTGGTGCGGCCGCCGGCCCGCAGTACGGGCTGGATCTGGAGGTACTCGATGACACGGGCGGTGGCCTCGGCGTCGCGTTCGGCGCGCTCCTCGTCGAGGGCGGCCATGGAGCGGCCGGTGAGGTACTGGATGGCGGCGACCAGGGGCGCGGCCGCCAGGGCGGCCAGGCCGAGCTGCCAGTTGAAGACCAGGATGACCACCACGATGGTGGCGGGGGTGACGGCGGCGGCGATGAAGGGGGCCAGCAGATGGGCGATGACGCTCATGGCCTGGAGGACGCCGCGGCTGGCCAGGACGGAGATCTCGCCCAGGCGGCCGGTGCTGTACCAGCCGATGGGGAGGGTGGACATGTGGTCGCCCAGCCGGTGGTAGAGGCCGCGCAGCAGTTCGGTGCCGACGTGGAAGCCGGCCAGGTCGCTGATGTAGCGCAGGGCGGCGTAGAGGGCGAAGGCGGCGCCGAAGGCGATCAGATAGGGGCGGGCGTCCTCGGGGGTGGGCCCGAACAGCTCGCGGAGGATGGGGACCAGGAGGGCGTAGGAGAGGCCCTCGGCGATACAGGTGGCCGTCATCAGGGCCACGGTGCGCCGCAGCGGGGCGGCGTAGCGGCGTCCCAGGACGCTCGTCAGCATGCGGATCATCGGGTTTCACCTCCCTGCGGGGCGGGCACGGACGCGGTCTGCCGGGCCTGCCAGAACTCCTTGAACCGGCCGTCCTGGGCGAGGAGTCGGGCGGGTCGGCCCTGCTCGGCGATCCGCCCGTCCTCCAGCATGATCACGTGGTCGGCGTCGATGACGGTCTCCAGTCGGTGGGCGATGACCAGGACGGTGCGTTCGCCTTCCAGGGTGGACAGGGCGTGCCGGACGGCCCGTTCGGTGTGCGGGTCGGCGAAGGCGGTCGCTTCGTCGAGGACCAGGACGGGGGTGTCGGCGAGCAGGGCGCGGGCGATGGCCACGCGCTGGGCCTCGCCGCCGGAGAGGCCGGTGTCCTCGCCGATGACGGTGTCGTAGCCGTCGGGGAGCTGGAGGATCCGCTCGTGGATGTTGGCGAGCCGGGCCGCGCGGACGATCTCGGAGCGGTCCGCGTGCGGGACGGCCAGCGCGATGTTCTCCGCGACCGAGGCGCGCAGCAGCCGCACGTCCTGGAACACGAACGACACCGTCCGGTACAGGTCCGCGGCGGCCATCTCGGTCAGGTCGACCCCGCCGACGACCACCTGGCCGGCGGTCGGGTCGAAGAACCGGGGCAGCAGCTGCACCAGGGTCGACTTGCCGCTGCCGGAGGGGCCCACGACGGCGGTGACGGTGCCCGGTTCCAGGACCAGGTCGACGCCGCGGAGCACCTCGCGGTCGGGTTCGTAGGCGAAGCGGACGTCGCGCAGTTCGACCCGGTGGCCCTGCGGGGACTTGGGGCGGGCCGGCTCCGGCAGCGGTTCCACGGCGAGGACCTCGCGGATCCGGGCGACCGCCCGGGTCGCGGCCTGGATGTCGTCGAAGCCGTGGCCCAGTGCCGCCACCGGTGCGGTCAGCCCGAGGCCCAGCAGCAGGAACGGCAGCAGGTCCGCCGGGGCCAGGTCGCCGCCGCTGATCATCACGGCCCCGCCGGTCAGCACCACCAGCATCACGAACGGCGGCGACAGGGCCAACTGCATTCCGGCCGCGATCCGGGAGATCCCGCGCACCCACTGCTGGAAGGTGCCGACGAACTCGTCCGTGGCCGTCCGGAACCTGCGGTGCGCGCGCCCCGACCCGCCGAAGGCCTTGACCACCGCGATGCCCTGCACGAACTCGATGACCGAGGAGTTGATGCGGCCCATCGCCGCGTCGAACTCCTCCTGCTCGCGCACCCGCGAAGGGGTCATCATCAGCGGCACCATCGCCATCGCCAGCACCACGGGCACCAGGGTGATCAGCGTCAGCAGCCAGTCCACGGTGAACAGGTAGACCAGGGAGGCCAGCGGCACCACGAACGCGGACACCAGCTCCCCCGGGGTGTGCGCGATGAACGGGTGCACCGCGCCCACGTCCTCGCCCACCACCTTCGCCAGCTCGCCGGTCCGGCGGCGGGAGAACCAGCCGATCGGCACCCGGCCCAGCCGGGCCGCCAGCCGGCGCCGGAACGAGAGCTGGACCCGGCCGTCCATCACATGGCCGATCCCGGAGGAGGCCGCCGTGAACACCAGCTTCACGAACAGTCCCACCGCGCCCACCGTCACCACGGTCCACACGTGGTCCCGGTCCACCGGGCCCGGCTCCAGCAGGGTCCTCCCCAGCTCGACCACCGCCAGCAGCGGGGCCAGGCCGGCCAGGGCGCCCACCACCTGGAGGACCACCACCGCCGCGAAACTCCCGGCAAACGGACGTAACAGCCGTCCCATTCCCTGTTCCGCCTCAGCGGGACCGATCGCGCTCATCGTTCTCCCATCAATTTTCATACGCGTTCCGATATCACGGTACCGCGCACGGGACAGCTCTGCCACCACCGTGGCGGCGCGGCCGCCGGCCGTCGCCCTACGGGTGGCCGGATACGGGCTGACCTGCAAGATCGGCCACCGTCAGCGGGTCCCCGACGGCCGGTTCGGCCACCTCGGGATAGCCGAGCGCCTCGGTCAGCTCCTGCCAGGCCCGGGCCACGGCCAGCGGGCGCTGGCTGCCCTCCAGCGGGTCCCGGCCGGAGTCCACCCGCTCGCGCAGCCCCTCCAGCGCGGTCAGCACCCCCTCCCCCCAGACCTCGTGCACGGCACCCGACCAGGTGGGCGTCCCGGACGGCCCCACGAACCCTCCGGTGACACCCGCCCCGTGCGGCCACGCCTCCGCCGCCTCCGCCCCCGCCGCCTCCGACCGGCCGGGCAGGAACCGCCCCGAACCGTCCGAGGGCAGGTGCAGCACCGGGCTCCAGACCACCGGGCCGTGGGTGTTGGCCAGCATCAGGTTGCCCGCGTCGGTGCCGACGGTGATCCGGTGCAGCAGCAGGCTCGAACTGTCGTCCCCCGCCTGCATCCGGTTCTCCACCCGCAGGGTCAGCGGCACACCCGCGACCTGCCCCTCCACCGCGGTCAGCGGCCGGCCCGCGCCGCCCGTCACGGAGGAGACCGACCAGGGGCGCAGCCCGTCGAAGACCCCGGCCAGGATGTCGAGCAGGTCGTAGGACACCTGCACCGCGCACAGCGCGTCGACGAACACCGGCCGGCGCATCCCGACCAGCCGCCGCGCCGCCCCGGTGAACCGCCGGACCGGTTCCAGGTGCGGATAGAAGGAGTTGACGGTGTACTGGGTGCCGGTCCGGCGGGCCGCCCGCAGGCAGTCCGCCAGCTCGGCCGGATGCACCGGATGCTCCTGGAGCACATGGATCCCGCGCGCCAGCAGGGACTGCGCCAGCTCGGCGCCCCGGCCGCCGCCGACCGCGGTGGACACGACCACACAGGCGGCGTCGACCTCCTCGGGCAGCTCCGCCACCTTGGTGTAGAGCGGCACCCCGTACCGCTCGGCGAGGGCCACCGACCGGGCGCTCCCCCGGGCCAGGACCCCGGCCAGCCGGAAGCGTCCGGGGGCGGCCGCGGCCAGGGCCGCGAGATACACCTGGCCGAACCGGGTGCCGCACACCACGACCCGCAGCGGACCTTCCGCACCGGCCCGCCTCATCGCCGGTCCTCCGCGAACAGGTCATCGACCAGGGTCAGTTCGCCCAGACAGACCTCGCGCCAGGGCCCGTCCCGCCCGACCGTGCCGACCAGGGTGATGTCTCCCGCGTACGGTTCCGGGTCGTACGCCGGCACACGGCCGCGCGGCGCCAGCGTCAGCCGGAGCACCGTCAGGCCCCCTTCGGCGAACGCCCGGGCCAGCTCCAGGGCGGCCGGCCCGCCCGCGCCCAGGCCGATGACCTCGACCTCCCGGTGCCCGGCGGCCCGGACCTCCCGGGCACGGCCGAGCACGAACTCCTCGAACTCCTCGAACTCCTCGACCGCCCCAGCGGGCCCGGCGGCCCCGGCGGCCCCGGCGGCCCCGGCAGGCAGGGCGATCCCCAGCAGGGTGCCGTCCCCGGCCAGTGCGGTGACCGTCGCCCGGTCGGCCTCCGGCACCTCCGGCCCCTCGTGGACCAGCAGCCGCACCGGCCCGCCGCCCGGCCCGGCGAGCCGGACCAGCGCCGGCTCCGGGTCCGACCCGGCCACCGCCCCGGCCACCGGCGCGTCCGCCGTCTCGGCCCCGGGCGCGGACTCGATCCGTCCGGCCAGGGCGGCCACCGTCGGCCCCTCCAGCAGGGCCCGCAGCAGCACGTCGAAGGGGATCCGCCCGGCCTCCGGCAGGTTCTCCCGCAGCTGCCCCACGAACCGGGCGGCCAGCAGCGAGTCGCCGCCCGCCTCGAAGAACCCCTGTTCCCGGTCGGCCGGTCCGGCGCCGAGCACCTCCCCCCACAGCAGGGCGATCCGACGCTCCGTGCCCGGCCTCGGCGGCCCCGCGCGGCCGGCCCGCGGGGCGGCGGGCGCCGGGGCGGACTCCAGGAGCCGCTTGCGGTCGACCTTCCCGTTCCCGGTCAGGGGCAGCGAGTCCACCAGCCGCACCCGGGCCGGGACCATGTGCGAGGGCAGCCGGTCCGCCACCCAGCGGACGAGTTCCGCGCCCTGCGGGGCGGTGTCCGGCCCGCTCGGGATGACGAAGGCGACCAGCGAGCGCTCGAAGGCGTCGCCGCCCGCCGTCAGCACCACGCAGGTGCCCACCGCGGGGTGCTCGCCGAGCACCGCCTCGATCTCGCCGAGCTCGATCCGGTGCCCGCGGATCTTGATCTGCTGGTCGGCGCGGCCGGCGAACTCGATCCCGCCGTCCGGCAGATAGCGGCCGAGGTCCCCGGTGCGGTAGAGCGCCTCCCCCGTCTCCGGATGCCGCAGGAAACGCTCCGCGGTCCGCTCCGGGTCGTTGAGGTAGCCGGTGGCCAGCCCGGCGCCCGCGATGTACAGCTCGCCGACGACCAGGTCGGGCCGGTCCCGCAGGGCCGAGTCGAGCACGTGGAACCGCTGGTTCGCGAGCGGGGTGCCGTAGGGGATGCTGCGCCAGTGCGGTTCCACGGTCCCGATCCGGTGGTGGATCGACCAGATCGCCGCCTCCGTCGCCCCGCCCAGACTGACCAGTTCGGTGCCGGGCAGGTGCCGGCCGGCGTGTTGGGGCAGCGACAGCGGGATCCAGTCCCCCGACAGCAGGGCCAGCCGCAGCACGCCGAGGTCGGCCGGTTCCGCGTCCAGGTAGTGCAGCAGCATCTGGAGCTGGGCGGGCACCGAGTTCCACAGGGTCACCCCGTGCCCGGCCACCACCGCCGCCCAGTGCGAGGGGTCGCCCCGGCGGGCCGGGTCCGGCAGCACGAGGGCGGCACCGACGGCGGGCGGCCCGAACAGGTCGTAGACCGACAGGTCGAAGCTGAGCGCCGCCAGTCCCAGCACCCGGTCGGCGTCCCCGACCCCGAAGCGCCCGTTGATGTCGTGCACCGTGTTGGCGGCCGCCCGGTGGTCGATCATCACCCCCTTGGGCACCCCCGTGGAACCCGAGGTGTGCATGACGTAGGCGAGTTCGCCGGGGTCCACCGCGACACCCTCGGGCACCTCGGCCACCGGCACCCGCCGGACCCCGGACACGTCCACCGTCCGGACCCCGGGCGGCGCCGTCACCGCCCCCTGGCCGGCGACCACGGCGAAGGCGCAGCCGCTGTCGGTGAGGATGCGGTCCCGGCGGACGGCCGGCTGGCCGAGGTCCACCGGCACGTACACCCCGCCCGCCAGGAGCACCCCGAGCACCCCGACGGCCTGCTCCCGGCTCTTGTCGACCAGTACGCCGACGAAGCCGCCGGGCCGGCAGCCCGCCGCCCGCAGCTCCGCCGCCACCCCGGCGGCGCGCCCGAGCCACTCCCCGTACGTCATCGCCCCCGCCGGGTCGATCACCGCCACCCGGTCCGGGAACCGGCGGGCGTAGGCCACCAGCGGCTCGTGCAGCAGGCCCCCGGGGGCGGGGGCGGCCGTGGCGTTCGCCTCGGCGCGGCGGGCCCGCTGCGCGTCCGGGAGCGGCTGCGGGTCCACCGCGGCCCAGGCTCCGGCGTGTCCGGCCAGCCGGTGCAGCAGCCCCTCGAAGGCGGCGAACATCTCCTCCGCCAGGCCCTCGGGGAGGACCCCTTCCCGGATGTCCCAGTTGATGTCCAGGCCGCCGTACTGGTCGCCGACCTGGCAGTCGATCCACACCTGCGGGGTCTGGCTGATCCCGTACACCGGGCGGGCCGACCGGCCCGCGGCCGACTCGGCGGCCCCGCCGACCCCGATGCTGCCGGTGAACACCACCGGGAGCACCGCCGCCGCCTCCCGGCCGCGCCGCCGGGTGAGCTCGCGCAGCACCTCCACCCCGCTGAACAGCCGGTGGTCGAGGTCCTCGAAGACCCGCTCGCCCAGCGCCCGTGCCCGCTCGGCGAAGCCGGTGCGGCCGCCGGGTTCCACGGCGAGCAGGCTCAGCGAGGTGAAGTCGCCGAGCAGCCGGTCCACTCCCGGGTGCAGGGGCATCCGGTTGAGCACCGGCAGGCCGAGGCAGAACCGCTCGGTGCCGCTCCAGCGGCCGATGGTCTCCGCGTACGCCGCCAGGACCGCGTTGGCCGCGGTGATGCCGTGCTCGGCGGCCCGGGCCTTCAGCGCCGCCCACACCCGGTCGTCCAGGGCGGCGGTCAGCCGGCGGAACGCGGCGGGCGAGGCCGCCGGGTCGTGGTCCTCGCGCAGCGGCAGCGCCGGGGCTCCGGGCAGTGTGTCGAGCCGGTCCCACCAGTAGGCGCGGTCGCGGGCGTACCGGTCGGTGCCGCGCAGCCGGTGCTCGGCGAGGACGTAGTCCCGGAAGGTGGCGTCCACCGGTTCCAGGGGGTGGTCGGGCCGCCGGTAGCGGAGGTCCAGCTCGGTCAGCAGCCGCTGCATGCTGAGCCAGTCCAGGGCCATGAAGTCCACCGACACGTGCAGCAGGCTCCGGTCGGCGGCCAGGGTGAGCCGCAGTTCGTACATCGGGCGGGCGCCCGCCGGGTGCACCTTGTGGGAGAGCTCCTCGCGGATCCCGGCGAGGGTCTTCTCGACGGTGTCCGCGGGCGCCGTCCGCAGGTCGGCGAACTCCAGTCGGGTGTCCGGGAGTTCGGGCAGCACCCGCTGGGTGCCGTCCTCGGAGATGACCGTGCGCAGCGCGCCGTGCCGCCGGACCAGTCCGTCCCAGGCCGTCTGGAGCCGGCCGGGGTCCAGGTCGGCGGGGTAGGCGTACTCCAGGTAGACGTGGCAGGAGACGCCGCCGTAGTCGAAGGCCGCGTTGCGGCCGAAGAGATAGGCCGACTGGATGTCGGTGAGCGGGAAGGGCTCGGCGGCCGCACCGGGCCGGTCCTGCCACACCGGGGCGGACCCGGCGGACCTCCCGTCCGTCCCGGCGGAGGCCGTATCGGTCCCGGCGCCTTCGGGCAGGAGGGCCAGCAACTCCGTCTTGCGCGACCGGAGTTCGGTCAGCCGGTGCTCGGTCATCGCGCCCCGGGGGGCACGGAAGCGCAGCTGCTCCCCCTCCCGCCACAGCCGGATGCCGGCCGCCCGGAACTCTTCGATCAGGTCGTTGGCGTTCACACCGCACCCTCTTCGCAGTCGTCCTGGTGACCCGGTCCGGCCGCGGTCGCGAGCCGGTCGATGAGCGCGGCCAGCGCCACCACGGTGGGGGTGCGCATCACCTCGCGCATGGGGAGTTCGACCCCCCGGACGGCGCGGACCTCCGCGACGAACCGGGTGGCCAGCAGGCTGTCCCCGCCGAGCCGGAAGAAGTTCTCCTCCCGGCCGACCGCGTCCAGGCCCAGCAGCCCGGTCCAGCGCTCGGCGACGAAGCCCTCGGTGCCTCCCCGGGGCGGTTCGCCCACCTCGCGGGGGCGGTCGGCGGACTCCTCCAGGGCCGCCCGGATCCGCCCCCGGTCGACCTTTCCGTTGCCGCTGAGCGGCAGTGCGGGCAGGACCGCGAACCGGGCCGGGACCATGTGCTCGGGCAGCCGGTCGGCGGCCCACCGGCGCAGCCGGTCCGCGTCGATCCCGCGGGCCGTCGCGGGCCGGTCCGCGACCAGCAGCACCTCGCCGCCGGGACCGGCCGCCAGCACCCGGGCCCCGACCAGGCCGGCCCCGGCGCAGGCCCGCGCCCAGCGCTCGCGCCCGTACAGCCAGCCGGACTCCGGCCGGCCCTCCTCGAAGCGGCCGGCGCGTGCCTCCAGCGGCAGTGCGGTGACCAGGGCGAGCGGGCTGGGGTGTTCCCGTTCCAGCAGGTAGAGGCGTCCGCCGGGGGCCAGCAGCAGGGCGGTGGCGGCCAGGGCCGTCTCCGGGTCGGGCATCCGGTGCAGCACGTTGTTCGCCACCACCGCGTCGAAGGCGTGGAGGTGCTGTGCCGCGATCGCGGCGGGGCCCTGGAGCGCGCCCCTGGTCCGGTGCCCGAGCGCGTTCAGCCGGGTGCCGGTGGCGGCCAGCGCCGGGAGCGCGGGGCCGAGGAGGGTGTACTCGACCGTGCCGGGGCCCAGTGCGGTCAGCAGGCGGGCGGCGCCCCGGCCGTCGGCCACGTCCCATTCGGCGACGGACGGCGGGTCGGCGGCCTCGGCCCGCGCCCGCAGGTCCTCGGCGACGGCCCCCAGCAGGAGGGCCGCGGCCGGGGCCAGGTCGCCGAGTGCCTCGGGGGCCAGGACCGGGTCGTCGAGCAGGGCCAGGGCGTCCGCCCGGCCGGCCAGGATCGCGCCGAGCAGCGGGCCGGCCCATTCCAGTGCGGTGGCGACCTGGTCCAGTTCGGTCCCCCGGGTGGCCTCCCGGACCTCCTTGATCCGGACCGGGTCGGTGGCCTCCGCCCAGCGGGGGCCGTGGGTGTGGCCGGTTCCGGTGGCGGATTCCAGGACCGAGCGCCGGGTGAGGTACTCCAGCCAGATCTCCGCCACCGGGCGCTGGGCGGCGCGGACGGCGGCGGCGCGGGCCGCTTCCCCGCCGGGGCCGACCAGCGGGGCCAGCACCTGGGCGAGGAGCACCTCGACCAGCCGGTGTTCCAGGAGCCGGGTGCCGGTGGCCGCGGCGGGCGGCAGGAAGGCCTCCCGCCCGGCCCGGCCGGCGGCTTCCGTACGGGCCTCCGGCCGGTCCGGGGCCCGGTCCCGGGCCGGTTCCGGGGCCGGGGTCGCGTCCGGCGCCGGGGGGTGTTCGACCAGGGCGGCGACCAGTTCCGGGCGGCCCCCGGTGATCGGGACGGCCACCGCCTGCGCCACCTCGGGGTGCGCCAGCAGGACGGTCTCGATCTCCCCGAGTTCGATCCGGAAGCCGTTGATCTTCACCTGGTGGTCGAGCCGGCCGAGGAACTCCAGGTTCCCGTCCGGCCAGTAGCGGCCGAGGTCCCCGGTGCGGTACCAGCGCCCGCCGTCCCGTTCCGGGAAGCGGGCCGCGGTCAGCTCGGGATCGCCCCGGTAGCCGAGGGCCACCCCGGTGCCGCCGATCCACAGCTCGCCGGGGACCCAGTCGGGGCAGTCCCGGCCGAGGCCGTCGACCACCCGGAACCGCTGGTTGCGCAGCGGTTTTCCGTACGGGACGGACCGCCAGTGCGCGGGGAGTTCGGCGGCCCCGGCGGCGAACTCGTGGGAGTTGGACCAGATCGCCGCCTCGGTGGCGCCGCCCAGCGCGACCAGCCGGCACCGGCCGTCCGAGGCGCGGGCCAGCCGGCCGGGCAGGTCGAGGCCGATCCAGTCGCCGGACAGCAGGGCCAGCCGCAGGGAGGCGGGCAGCGGGTGCCCGTCGGCGGCGGTCAGCGCCATGTCCAGCAGGGCCGGGACGGAGTTCCAGACGGTCACCCCGTGCCGTCGGCACAGGTCCAGCCACTGGGCGGCGTCGCGGCGCCCGGACTCGGGCACCAGGACGGCGGCGCCGCCGGCCGCGAGGAAGCCGAACACGTCCCACACCGAGAGGTCGAAGTCCAGCGCGGAGACCGCGAGGACCCGGTCGCCGGAGCCGATCCCGAACCGCTCGTTGACGTCCTCCACGGTGTTGACGGCCGCCCGGTGGCTGACCTCCACGCCCTTGGGCAGCCCGGTGGAGCCCGAAGTGAAGATCACATAGGCGGTGTCCCGGTCCTCGCCCGGCACCGGGGCGTCCAGCGGGGGCTCCGCCAGCGCCTCCCCGATGGCGAGCACCTCGGCCCCGGCCTGGTGCGGGCCCGGCAGCCCGGAACCGTCCAACAGGACGGTCGCACCGCTGAGTTCGAGGATCCGGGCGCGCCGTTCGGCCGGCTGGTCCACCCCGATCGGCACATAGGCCGCGCCCGCGGCGAGCACCCCGAGGACGGCCGCGATCTGCCCGGCCCCCTTCGGGGCGGTGACCGCCACGCGGCAGCCCCGGCCCACTCCGCGCCGGGTCAGCGCCCCGGCGACGGACAGGGCCCGGCGCGCCAGTTCCCCGTGGGTGACCGACTCCCGCTCGCCCCACAGCAGGGCGGGCCGCCCGGCCCGCCCGCCGGCCCGTGCGAAGAACTCCGTGTGCAGGAGGTTCCCGGTGAGCGGGCGGGCGGCCGCGTTGACCTCGGTCCGCCGCTGTTCCTGGGCGAGGGGCAGTGGGATCTCCGGCGCCCCGGCCTCCCATCCGCCGTCCAGCAGCCGGCGGACCAGGCCCTCGTAGGCCGACATCATGGCGTCCAGCACACCGGCCGGGAAGAGTTCCTCCACCGCGTCCCACACCAGCAGCACCCCGCCGTCGCGGGTGCGGTAGACCTGGTGGTCCAGCCAGATCTGCGGGGTCTGGGAGATCATCCAGACCGGCTCGCCGAACCGGGCGGCGAAGGCGTCCGGGACCAGCGGCCCGGACAGGTCGCAGGCGAAGACCACCGGGGCGGTGCGCGGCGCGTCCTGGTCGGTGCGCACGAAGTCGCGCAGCACGTCGACTCCGGAGTAGGCGGAGTTTCCGATGCCCTCGTGCATCTGCCGGCGCATGGCGCGGGCCCGGTCGGCGAAGCCGCCGGCCGCCGCCTCCACCTCGACCAGCACCAGTCCGGTGAAGTCGGCCACCACCCGGTCGATCCGCGGATGGGCGTCCAGGTCCCGGTCGAACAGCGGCAGGTTGAGCAGGAAGTGCTCGTCCCCGCTCCAGCGGCCGAGGACCATCGCGAACGCCGTGGCCAGCACCACCGAGGGGGTCAGCCCGGACTCGGCCGCCAGCCGCTCCATGGTGCGCCACTCCTGGGCCGAGAGCCCGTGCGAGCGGCGGGTGAAGCGGGGCACGGCCACCGACTCGGGGTCGACGGCCAGCGGCAGCCGGGGGCCGCCGGGCAGCGAGGGGAGCCGCTCCCGCCAGTATCCGCGGGCCCGTTCGCGCTCCGGGGCGCGCCGGGCCTCCTGTTCGGCGAGGTAGCGGCCGAAGGTGCAGTCGAGGGGTTCGAGGGCCCCGGGGTCCTCGTAGAGGGCGGCGAGGTCGCCGAGCAGCACCCGGATGCTGGCCAGGTCGGAGGCCAGCAGGTCCACGTTGAAGTGGAGCCGGTCGGTGCCGCCGGGGAGCCGGGTCAGGGTGAGGTCGAGGACCTCGCCCCGTCCGACGTCGAGGCGGCGGTGGGACAGCCGGTCGCGGACGGCCAGGGCCGCTGCCGCCGCCTGGTCGGCGGGCCGGGCGCGTACGTCGTGGACGGTCACCCCCGGCCAGCCGGACTCCGGCAGGACCCGCTGGGTGGCGTCGTCGGCGAAGGCCGCCCGCAGCATCGGATGCCGGGCGATCAGGGCCCGTACGGCCCGCTCCAGCCGCTCCGGGTCCACGTTCCGCGCCTCGAACTCCAGATAGGCGTGGCAGCTGACCCCGCCCAGCGGCTGGTCGTCGGCGCGGCCGATCAGATACGCCTGCTGCACCGCGGTGAGCGGGAAGGGGCGGCCCTCGGGGTCGGCGAGTCCCCCCGGGGCCGGGACCGGAGGGGCGGCCGGGCGGTCGGCGAGCAGGCCGAACCAGGCGGACAGCCGGGGGTCGTCGGACAGCCGGGCGAAGCTGACCTCGGCGCCGGTCCGGGCCAGCCGGTTCGCCAGCCGCATCATCTCCAGCGACTGGAGGCCGAGTTCGAAGAGGTTGCTGTCGTCGTCGGCGGTGGTCAGCTCGATGCCCAGCAGGTCGGCGACCGTCCTGCGGAGGCCGTCCCGGTCCATCCCGGCGTTCGTTGGCATGTCCAAACTCCCTTGCGCGCTGGGGGATCAGCGGCGTCGTCATCCGGTCAGGGCTGGGGGGTCCGCCCGACCTGTTCCATGGTCCGGGCCAGTTCGGCGAGGTCTTCGGCCTCGAACATCGATCGCATGGGGATCCGCAGGCCGAGTTCCCTACGGATCCTGCTGACCAGTCGGGCGGCGAGCACGGAGTGGCCGCCCAGGTCGAAGAAGTTGTCCCCGGGGTGCACCGGGCCGCTCTTCAGGGTCTCCCGCACCATCCGGCACAGGGCCTGTTCGCAGGACTCCGGGCCGGCAGCGGCGGCGGGCGGGCCGTCCGCCGGTTCGGGGGTGCTGCGGGCGGCCCGCTCGGCGAGCGCCTTGCGGTCGACCTTTCCGTTCAGCAGCGTGGGGAACCGGTCGAGGACCACGATGCGGGAGGGCACCATGTGCTCGGGCAGTGCCCGGCGGGCGTGCTCCCGCAGTTCCGCCTCGGTCACGGTGTGCCGGGCGGAGGTCTTGACGTAGGTGACGATGTGCTCGGTGGAGACCTCGTCCCCGCCGACGGCCGCGACCACGATCTCCACCGAGGGGTGGCTCTCCAGCCGGGCCTCGATCTCGCCGAGTTCGATGCGGAACCCGCGGACCTTGACCTGCTGGTCGATGCGGCCGGTGAAGAACAGGGCGCCGTCCGGCTCGTGCCGGCCGCGGTCCCCGGAGCGGTACATCCGGCTGCCGGGCGGGCCGTAGGGGTCGGCGACGAACCGGCTGGCGGTCAGTCCCGGCCGGTTGAGGTAGCCGCGGGCCACCCCGCTGCCCGCCAGGAACAGTTCGCCCTCCGTGCCGTCGCGGCGGTCCGTGAGCCGCTCGTCGAGGACGTACACCGCCCCGCCGTCCCACGGCGTCCCGATGGTCACCTCTTCCTGGACGCCCTCGATCGGGCCGCCGATGGAGGCGCCGACGGTCACCTCGGTGGGGCCGTAGGCGTTGAACAGGCGCCTGCCCTTGGACCATTCCTCGGCGAGGGCGCCGGTGCAGACGTCCCCGGTGGAGGTGATGGTGCCGCCGGTCAGCAGCCCCTCCTCCTCGGTGATGCCGAGGGCCACCGGCGGCAGCACCGCGTGGTCGATCCGGTGCCGGAGCAGGGTTTCGCGCAGGGGCTCGCCGGGGAGCAGCTCGTGCTGTCCGGCCATCACCAGGGTGGCGCCGTGCAGCAGGGCGAGGGTGAAGTCCCAGAACCAGGCGTCGAAGCTGAACGAGGCCCACTGCAGGACGCGTTGGCCGGGGCCGACCCCGTAGAGCCTGGCCTGGGTGGAGACCAGGTCGGGCACTCCGGTGTGGGGGACGGCGACGCCCTTGGGGACCCCGGTGGAGCCGGAGGTGTAGATGACGTACATCAGGTGGAGCGGGGTCAGGGCCGCCGACCGTTCGGCCGGGGCGATGTCCTCGGCGCGCTCCGCCGCGCACCCGGCCTCGGCGGCCGGGTCGTCGAGGACCAGCTCGGGGAGGTCCAGGCCGGGGGCGGCGACGTCCCGGGTCCGCAGCAGCAGGACCGGGCGGGCGTCCTCGACCATGTGGGCCAGCCGTTCGGCCGGGTAGCCGGGGTCCAGCGGGAGGTAGGCGCCGCCGGCCTTCAGCACGGCGAGCACCGCGACGATCAGCCGGGCGGACCTGGGCACCGCGACGGCGACCAGGGAGTCCGGTCCCACGCCGGCCGCGATGAGCCTTCGGGCGAGCCGGTTCGCGTTCGCGTTCAACTCCGCGTATCCGAGGGTGCTGTCACCGAATACGACGGCCGGGGAATCACCCGATTCGGCGACCACGGACTCGAAAAGGTCCGAAAAAGTCTTCAACTCCGCTCCGCCTCCGACACAGATTTCCGGCAGGAATGACACAGGAATGACAGTGGTCGACGATGGCATGGAGCCCGGGCCGCCGGCCGGGGCGTGAAAGAACTCTTTCCCGGCGGGCTCGGGTCGGGGCGGGGCGCCCCATGATGGGGCAGGACCCGGCGTTGCCGCTCCGCGACCCGACCGGTCCCGCGCGGCCGCCGCACGGGCGTCCCGGGCCGCGGACCTCCGTCACGGAGAGAGGGAACAGTTGTGACCGACGAACCGAAGTATCACGATTACCTGGAACTGGATGTTTTGCTGTCCCTCCAGAAGCCCCGCAGTGCCGGATCCGCGGCCATGAAATCCACCGTGCTGTCGGAGCAGTTCTTCATCATCGCCCACCAGGCGAGCGAATTGTGGCTCCGGCAGGTCATCGACGATCTGGAAGCGGTGGTCGATTCCTTCACGACCACGGATGACACCGCACCGGCGGAATGGATCGTCGACCTGCTCCAGCGGGCCGCGGAACTCCTCCGGGTGCTGAACTCCCAGGTGGCCGCGCTGGACCGGCTGCCGCTGCGCGACTTCGCGGCGTTCCGGCCGTTGCTGGGCACGGCGAGCGGCGCCCAGTCGGAGCAGTTCCACCGGCTGCGGCACCTGATCGGCGACTCCGGCCAGGACGGGCCGCTGTACGAGGCCTTCGCCGCCTGGGTGGTCCGGTCGGGGCACACCGTGGCGGGCGTGGCCCGGCGCGGGATCGACGCGGAGGTCCACTACCGGATCATCGAGGCGCTGCTGGACGTGGGCAACGGCTACTGGCGGTGGCAGGTGGCGCACATCAGCCTGGTCACCCGGATCATGGGCGGGCAGGCCGGAACGGGCGGCTCGGCGGGCGCCGACTACCTGCTGGGCCGCTGCACGCTGCCGTTCGCGGAGCTGCGCGGACTGCGCGGCCAGGCGCACGCCGGGCTCGGCGTCGCGGCCCCCTGAGCCCGCGGACCGGTCCACGTGCCGGTCCACCTGCCGGTCCCCGGCCGGCCCCCGGGCCGATCCGGCGGCCGGACGCGCTGCCGGCGGATCGGCCCGGGGCGGCACCCGTAGGGGTGTCCCGGAGCGGGTCCCGTAGGGGTGTCCCGGAGCGGGTCCCGAGAGGTTCCGGGGACGGCCGCTCAGAGGGGTTCGAGGACGAACCCGCGCCCCCACACGTTCCGCACCGCGAGACCCGCGAGCTGCAGGCGCCGGCGCAGTCGCATCACATGCAGGTCCAGGGCGTTGCTGGACGAACTCGAACCGGAGTGTTCGAGGATCTCGCGCAATTCGGTCCGGTAGACGATCTGACCGTACTGGGCCACCAGCGGCGCCAGCATCTCGCATTGCGTGAGGGAGAGCGTGACGGACGAATCCTTGAAGTAGAGGATTCCCGCCGGGTCCAGTACCGGCTTCGACTTGAGGACGGCCCGGTCCGCCAGCTGGCGGAGTCTGGCCTGGAGGTCTTCCTGGACGATGGGAGGGCGCACCCAGTCCTCGTGGGGACTGAGGTGTTCCGGCGGGGAGGCGCCGTGCTCGACCACCAGGAGACAGAGATGCCCCCTGACCTTGCACTGTTCCCTGATGTTGCTTTCCGCGGGCCAGCGGACGAACGTGACTCGATCCTTCACTTCTACCTTCACAGGTATCCCCCGTTCCGTTGAAATCGAGAAACAAGACCGTCAGCGCGACGGCGACGAGGAGCGGAGGCTCTTGGGCCTCATGTCGGTCCAGACCCGGTCGATGTGGTCGACGGTCTCCGCCCGGCCGGCCGGGCCGTACACGACCCGCCAGCCCTCGGGAACGGCCGTGTCCGTCGGCCAGAGCGAGTACTGCTCTTCCTCGTTGCACAGTGCGAGATAGTCTCGGTTTTCGTCCTCAAACGGGTTGGACATGCGAACAGTCCCCCCCTCGCGCAGAAATGTTCCGAAATCTTCCGACAACGAACACTGGGCGCTCCGATTCCTCAGGCAATACGGGCCTGAATTGATGTCGAGTGCTCCGGGCAATGGGGCCGGACTCGACTCCCGGAAGAGATTTCGACGCTATCAGTCGGAGCTCACACCAGACAGATTCACTCCGCACCCATCACCATGTGTTCTGCATATTGACATCTCCGGTGGGGCACCGTACCGTTCCGCCCTCTCCGGACGGACAGGAAAGGAAGCGGCAAGAGTTCACCCGGCCGGCCGGGCCGGGCTGTCACCATCGGGAAATGAGTCCGTACGATCTCCGTGTGCGTTCCCTGGATCTGACCGATCCGGCCACATTCATCGAGAACGACGTCCACGATTTCTGGCGTGAAGTCCGTGCCGAATGCCCCGTCTACTGGCACGAACCGGTCGGCCGGAAACCCGGTTTCTGGGTGGTTTCCCGTTATGCCGACATCCAGTCGCTTTACCACGACACGGCCCTGACCTCCGTGCGGGGGAACGTCCTCGACGTGGTGCTGCGCGGCGGGGACTCGGCCGGCGGCAGCATGCTGGCGGTCACCGACGGCCCGCACCACCGGCGGCTGCGCAACCTCATGTTCAGCGCGTTCACCCCCCGGGTCCTCGGCGAGGTCGTGGAGAAGGTGCGGGAGCGCACCGGGGAGCTGCTGTCCGCGGTCATCGGACGGGAGTCCTTCGACTTCGCCGCCGAGGTCGCCGAGCGGATCCCGATGAACACCATCTGCGACCTGCTGTCCGTCCCGGCCGTCGACCGTGCGGACCTGCTCCGGTGGAGCAAGACGGCGCTGTCCTCGGCCCGCGCCGAAGGCGGGGAGATCGACGCCCTCGCCGCCCGCAACGAGATCGTGCTGTACTTCATGGACCTCGCCCAGGAGCGCCGGGACCGGCCGGGCGAGGACGTGATCAGCATGCTGGCCACCGCGGAGGTCGAGGGGCGTCCGCTCGGCGTCGACGAGATCGCCGTGAACTGCTACAGCCTCATCCTCGGCGGTGACGAGACCTCCCGGCTGTCGGCGATCTGCGCGGTGCTCGCCCTGATCGGGAACCCCGGCCAGTGGGAGGCCCTGCGGAGCGGCCAAGTCGCCCTGGAGAGCGCGGTGGAGGAACTGATCCGCTGGTCCACCCCGGGCATCCACCTGGCCCGTACCGCGGTCCGGGACCTCGATCTGCACGGCCGGCGGATCCGCGCGGGCGACATCGTCACCCTGTGGAACATCTCCGCCAACAACGACGAGTCGGTGTTCGACCGGCCGCGCCGGCTCACCCTGGACCGCTCCCCCAACAAGCACCTCTCGTTCGGCCACGGCCCGCACTACTGCCTCGGCGCCTTCCTCGGCCGGGCCGAACTGCGCTGCCTGCTGGCCGCCCTGGTGGCCGGGGTGTCGGAGATGGAGCTGCGCGGCACCCCGCACCCGCTCTACTCGAACTTCCTCACCGGGCACGAGACCCTGCCCGTCCGCTTCCTGCCCCGCTGAACCGCGCCGGCCCGCACCGGGCCCGCCCCGCGCTCCCCCCGGAGGGCCTGTGAGACCGGGGGGACCACGGGGCGGGGGCTTTTCGGTGGTGCTCTTCGGTGGTGCGCGCCGGCCTCAGGCCGTCAGGGGCGCCGGCCGCTCGCGGTGGGCGGCCCGCAGCGCGTTCTTGTCGATCTTCCCCACCGGGGTCCGGGGCAGCTCCGGCAGGAGCACCAGCTCGTCGGGCAGCTTGTACGAGGCCAGCCCGCGCCCCCGGATGTGGTCCCGGACGGTCCGCAGGGTCAGCGCCGCCGCCCGCTCCGCCGGCTCCCCCTCGGCCGCGGCGCCCGCGGGCACCACGAACACACAGAGCCGCTCGTCCAGTTCCTCGTCCGGGATGCCGACCACCGCGGTGTCCAGGACCAGCGGATGGGTGAGCACGTGCCCCTCCACCTCCTCCGCCGAGACCTTCTCCCCCAGGTGGTGGATGATGTCCTTCAGCCGGCCCTCGATGACCACGTTCCCGTCCCCGGTCATCCGCGCCAGGTCCCCGCTCCGGTAGAAGCCGTCCTCGGTGAACGACCGCCGGTTGTGCTCCGGCGCCGCGAAGTAGCCGCGGATGGTGTACGGGCCCCGGGTGAGCAGTTCCCCGGTGACCCCGGGCCCGACCTCGGCCCCCTCGGCGTCCACGATCCGGATCTCGTCGTCGGCGCAGACCGGCCGGCCCTCCGTGCCGAACACCACCTCCGGCGGGTCGCCCGGCCGGGTGTGGGTGATCAGCCCCTCCCCGATGCCGTACACGTTCAGGATCCGGCAGCCCAGGGCGCCGCTCACCCGCTCCGCCGCCGCCGGACCGAACTTCGAACTGCCCACCTGGACGGTCATCCCGGCCATGTCCACCGGGTCGGTCCGGGCCGCGTCCGCCCACAGCAGGGCCAGCGCCGGCACCAGCGTGGTGAGGGTGACCCCCTCCCGCTCGATCAGCGGGAACACGTGGTCCGGGCTCGGATTGGCGGCCAGCACCGCCTTCCCGCCCAGCAGCAGCGCCCCCAGCGCCCCCGGACAGCCGAGCGCCGCGTTGTGCGGCACCGGGTTCGCGGCCAGATAGACCCCGTCCTCGTCGAACTCCACCACCTCGGCACAGGCCCGGATGTTGTACGCGTAGTCGTCGTGGGTGCGCGGGATCAGCTTCGGCACCCCGGTGGTGCCGCCGGACAGCAGCAGCAGCGCCACCTCGGAGGCGTCGACCGGCGGCAGTTCCCGTACGGCGGACCGGGCCAGTTCCGACAGCGGCACGAACTCCTCCGCGTCCCCGTCGACCACCACGTGCCGCAGCCCGGGCAGCAGACCGCGGACCTCGCGGGCCAGCGCCCGGAAGTCGAAGCCCTGGAACCGGTCCGGCCCGATGTAGGCCACCGCCTCCGAGGAGCGCGCCAGATGGACGATCTCGTCGCGGCGGTGCCCGGGCAGGGCCAGCACCGGGATCGCCCCGACGCTCAGCAGGGCGAGGAGGGTGGAGAGGAACCCGATCCGGTTCGGCAGGTGGACCACCACCCGGTCCCGGGGGCCGATGCCGAGCCCGAGGAGCCCGGAGGCGATGCGGTCGGCCCGCCCGGCCAGTTCCGCGTAGCCGACCCGGCCGGCCGCGTCCACGGCCGCCGTCTTGTGCGGATGGCGTCCGACGCGTTCGTCGAAGAGCCGCCGCAGCGGTACGCCCCGCCAGTACCCGGCCCGGCGGTAGCGGTCGGCGAAGTCCGGCGGCCAGGGCACGAACCCGTCCAGCATGTGTCCTCCTAGGGTGCGACGCCCTCAGGTTCGGCCAGAAGCCACCGGGCGGCGCCGGGCCCGACAGAGCTTTGACAGATTGCCGGGGCCACCCCCCGGCCTTCGGTGAAGCTCGATGACGTGAATCGCATCCGAACGCGCGACCGAGGCTGGTTGCGGGCCCTCAACAGCGTGCCGGGGCCCGCCGACCGACTGGTCTGCTTCCCCCATTCCGGCGGTTCGGCGGCCACCTACCGCGCCTGGTCCCCGGCCCTGCCGCCGACCGCCGAACTCCTCGCCGTGCAGTACCCGGGGCACGCCGACCGGTTCTCCGAACCCCCCGCCCGCGACATCGCCGAGATCGGTTCACGGGTCGCCGGGGAACTGCTCCGGCTGGACCCGCTGCCCTGCACCCTGTTCGGCCACAGCCTGGGCGCCCTCGTCGCGTACGAGACCGCGCGCGCCCTCCAGGAACTCGGCCGCCCGGCACGGCACCTGATCGTGTCCGGCTCGCCCGCCCCCCGCCTGGCCGGCGGCGGCACCACCCACCTGGCCGCCGACGAGGACCTGTGGGCCGCCCTGCGCGACCTCGGCGGGATCACCCCCGACCTCGCCGGGGACGCCGAGCTCCGGGAACTGCTGCTGCCCGTCCTGCGGTCCGACATCGCGCTCAGCGAGACCTACCGGCCCGCCCCCGGCGCCGCACCGCTGCGCTGCCCGGTCCGCTGCCACCACCACACCGAGGACCCCCTGGTGGACCGGGCCGGGGCCGCCGGCTGGGCCGCGGTCGGCACCGGACCGTTCGGCGTCCGCTCCTGGCCCGGCGGCCACTTCCGCCTCCTCACCGACCCGGCCGGCCCGATCGCCGACATCACCGCCGCCCTCGCCGGGAGCGGGGCACCCCGATGAGCCTGGACGGGAAGTCCGTGGTGGTCACCGGCGCGGCCACCGGCATCGGACGCGGCATCGCCGAGAGCCTGCTGGAGTCCGGCGCCCGGGTCACCGCCGTCGGCCGCCGCGAGGAACCCCTGCGGGAACTCGCCGCCCGCTACGGGGACGGCGTCGCGGTCCTCGCCCAGGACGTCTGCGCCCCCGGCGCGGCCGACCGGATCGTCGCGACCGCCACCGGCCGCTTCGGCCGGCTCGACGCGGTGGTCAACAACGCCGGACTGGCCCGCTTCGGCCCGCTCGACGACACCGGCCCCGCCCTCTTCGACGCCATGTTCGCCGTCAACGTCCGGGCCCCCGCCGAACTGATCCGCCGCGCCCTGCCCCAACTGCGCGCCCACCGCGGCAGCGCCGTCAACGTCTCCTCGGTCGGCGGGGTGCTCGCCATGCCGGGACGCGCCTTCTACGGGGCGACCAAGGCGGCCCTCAACAGCCTCACCCGGTCACTGTCCCGCGAACTCGCCCCGGACGTGCGGGTCAACGCCGTCCTGCCCGGCCCGGTGGACACCCCCATGTGGGAGGAGACCGGCCTGGACGGGGCGGACACCCTGCGGATGCGGGCCGACCTGCTGTCCGCGACCCCGATGGGCCGGTTCGGCGAGGGACCGGAGATCGGCCGCTGGGTCGGCCTGCTCCTCGACCCCGACCTGTCGGGCTGGGTCACCGGGGCCCTGATCCCGGTGGACGGCGGCCGCACCGCCTGAGGGCCGGCCGCCCCCGGCACACCGGACCACTCGCACGGAACCAACCTCAACGAACTTTAACGAACCTGAACGGACCTGAACGGACCTGAACGAACCGGAATCAACCGGAACAAAGGCGGTAAGAGCGTGAGTCCAGAGATCGTGTCCGTCGCCGGCTCCATCCCCTCCTCCTGTCTGCACCGGATCTTCCGGGCGGCCGAGACGAGGGAACGGGAGACCGGCACCGAGGTGGTCAAACTGCACGTCGGCGACCCGTACTTCGACCCCTCCGAGGACGTGGCCGACGCCTTCGTCGACGCCGTCCGGCGGGGCGAGACCAAGTACACCGGCGTGGAGGGCCTGCCCGAGCTGCGCGAGGCCCTGGTGGAGAAGCTCCGCACCGACAACGGCGTGGACAGCGCCGTCTCCCGGCTGCTGATCTCCCCCGGTTCCTGCCAGGGCCTGGCCGCCCTGCTCCAGTCCCTCGCCGAACCCGGCGCCGAGATCCTGCTGCCGGAACTGCACTGGCCGGTCCATCTCCAGCAGAGCCTCCTCGCCGGCTTCCGGCCGGTGCTGTACCCACTGGGCGAGGGCTTCCGGCCGGACCCCGCGGCGATAGCCGCCGCCGCGACCCCCCGCACCCGGGTGCTGCTGATCAACTCCCCCGCCAACCCGACCGGAGTCGTCCTGGACCGGACGGAGCTCGCCGCCCTCGTCGACCTGGCCCGCACCCGCGGCTGGCACGTGATCAGCGACGAGGCCTACGAGCACTTCCTCTACGAGGGCGAGCACATCTCCACCGCCTCCCTGGAGCACGACCTCCCGGTCGCCGAACGCATCGTGCACAGCGTCTTCAGCTTCTCCAAGAGCTTCGCGATGACCGGCTACCGGCTGGGCTGCGTGGCCCTGGCCAACGACCGGGCCGCCGAGGTCATGAAGGTCGCCCAGGAGGCCAACATCATCGGCACCGCCACCCCGGTCCAGTACGCCGGGATCGCCGCACTGAACAGCCGGCACCAGTCGGCCGCCGCCAACCGCAAACTGGTCCGGCACAACCGGGACCTGCTGCTGGCCCCGCTGGTCGACGCCGGACTGCTGGCCGAACCGCCCGCCGGCGGCTGGTACGCGATGCTCGACGTGGCCCGCACCGGCCTGGACTCCGAGACCTTCGCGACCCGGCTGCTGGAGAGCAAGGGAGTCGCCGTCGTCCCGGGCGACGGGTTCGCGATGCGCCCCGAGTTCGACGACCGGGGCCGCGTCCGCTCCCACGACTACGCCCCCTGGGCCCGCCATCTGGTCCGCATCGCCTTCTGCGTGGACCCGACGGCCCTCGAAACCGGGGTACGCAAGATCATCGAATTCGCCGACGAGTGCGGGAAGTGAGAACAGCATGGCCAAGAGCGTGGTGATCGTCGGTGGCGGAACCTCGGGCTGGATGACCGCCTCCTATCTGAAGGCGACCTTCGGGGACCGGCTCGCCGTCACCCTCGTCGAATCGAAGAACGTGCCCACCATCGGTGTCGGAGAAGCCTCCTTCAGCACCATCCGGCACTTCTTCTCCTACCTCGGACTCGCCGAGACCGACTGGATGCCGGAGTGCCACGGCACCTACAAACTCGCCATCCGCTACGACAACTGGCGGGAGAAGGGCCACCACTTCTACCACCCCTTCGAACGGCCGCGGATCGTCGAGGGCGTCTCCCTCGCCGACTGGTGGCTGCACAAACGGCCCAGCCCCGACTACGACAAGGACTGTTCCGTCATCGCCGCGCTCTGCGACGCCCGGCGCGCCCCCCGCCAGCTGGGCGGCAGCCTGCTGGCACTGGACGCCGGCGAGCACGAGGCGGCGCACGCCGCCCGCTCCACCATGGCCGAGCAGACCACCCAGTTCCCCTACGCCTACCAGTTCGACGCCACCCTGCTGGCCCGGCTCCTCACCCGCTACAGCACCGACCGCGGCGCCCGGCACGTCCTCGACGACGTGGTCGGCACCGAGGTGGACGAGAGCGGGAACATCACGCACGTCCGCACCAAGGAGAGCGGCGACCTCGCGGCCGACCTCTTCATCGACTGCACCGGCTTCCGCGGCATACTCCTCAACAAGACCCTCGGCGTCCCCTTCCTCTCCTACCAGGACACCCTCCCCAACGACAGCGCGGTCGCCCTGCGGGTGCCGATGGAGATGGCCGAGCAGGGCATGGGCCCGTACACCCGGGCCTCCGCCCAGGACGCCGGCTGGATCTGGACGATCCCGCTGGTCGGCCGGGTCGGCACCGGATACGTCTACGCGAGCGACTACTGCACCCCCGACGAGGCCGAACGCACCCTGCGCGCGTTCGTGGGCCCCGCCGCCGAGGACCTGACCGCGAACCACATCAAGATGCGGATCGGCCGCAGCGAGAACTCCTGGGTGAACAACTGCGTGGCCATCGGCCTCTCCAGCGGATTCGTCGAACCCCTCGAATCCACCGGGCTGTTCTTCATCCAGAACGCCGTGGAGCAGCTGGTCAAGCACTTCCCCGGCGGCCGCGACGACGACCAGCTCCGCCGCTCCTACAACCGCCAGGTCGGCAACGTCATGGACGGCGTCAGGGAGTTCCTCGTCCTCCACTACGTCGCCGCCCGGCGCGCCGACAACGACTACTGGCGGGACGCCAAGACCCGCAAGGTCCCCGACGGGTTCGCCGAACG
Organism: Streptomyces sp. NPDC033845; assembly: GCF_055576225.1. Classification (NCBI taxonomy): domain Bacteria; kingdom Bacillati; phylum Actinomycetota; class Actinomycetes; order Kitasatosporales; family Streptomycetaceae; genus Streptomyces; species Streptomyces sp. NPDC033845. Next base: position 197,605 of record NZ_JBVIRI010000009.1, read on the forward strand.
GCTGGAGCAGTGGCGGGTCAAACTGCCCGACGCCGACACCGTCTTCCCCCACTACCACGGCTTCGAGCCCTACTCCTACACCGCGATGCTGCTGGGCCTCGGCGGCATCGACATCCGCTCGCTGCCCGGCCTGGCGATGATGGACGAGGTCGCCGCGACCAAGGAACTCCGCCTGGTCCGCGACCAGGCCGCCGCCCTCACCCAGGAGCTCCCCAGCCACTGGGAGTACCTGGAGCACGTCAACCGGCTCAAGGCGGGCAGGGCCTAGCCACCGCCGGGAGGAGTCCGACCATGCCGAACCCCGTGACGGACGCGGTCCCGCGCACACCGGTGGACCAGGCCGCGTTCCGCTCCCTGATGACCACCCACCCGGCCGGGGTCTCCATCGTGACCACCACCGGACCGGACGGCGAACCATGGGGCCTGACCTGCTCCTCGCTGAGCAGCGTCGCCCTGCACCCGCCGACCCTGCTGGTGTGCCTGCGCGCCGGGAGCCCCACCCTGGCCGCCCTGCTGCGGGTCTCGGCGTTCGCGGTGAACCTGCTGCACGAACGCGCCGAACCGACCGCGGCCCTGTTCGCCTCGGGCGCCCCCGACCGCTTCGACCGGGTGCCCTGGACCCCGCACCCCCGCTCGGGCCTCCCCCACCTCACGGAGGACGCCCACACCATCGCCGACTGCCGCCTCACCACCACCCTCCCGGTGGGCGACCACGTCGTCGTCCTGGGCGAGGTCTTCCACATCCACACCCCCCACCCCACACCCCCCACCGCCCCCCTCCTCTACGCCATGCGCCGCTACACCACCCTGAAACCCACCCCCTGACCCCGGGGCCCCCGCCGTTGCCGGCGAGGCCGGCGGCACCCCGGAGCCAGAGCCGCCCCCGACCCACCGAAGCGACCCACAACCCGCGGGCCCGGAACCGCCCACCACGCATGCTCGGCACGCACGCACCATGCCGGCCCACCCCGCTCCACGCACCCCCGGGGGCCCCGCCCAACAGCGGCTGGGCCCGGTCCGACACCCGGCCCGTACACCTCCGGCCCCCGGCCCGGGCCGCCCCGACACCCCGTCCCGCACTCTCTCCCCGGCCCGGGCCCGCCCGCGTTCCCCGAGCCCCGGGCGGGCCCGGGCCCGCACCCCGAAAGGCCCGCCCCCATGCCCCCGGACCCCGCACCACAACCCACACCCGCACCGGCACCGGCAGCGGCAGCGGCAGCGGCAGCGGCAGCGCCAGCGCCAGCGGCAGCGGCAGCGGCAGCGGCAAGCGCACCCGGCCCCCCGGCCGATGGCGCCGGCCCGGCGCCCCGCATCCCCGACTGCCCGCTGGCCCGCACGGTGCGGGTGATCGGCCAGTGGTGGACGCTGGAGATCCTCCACGAGGTCCTCGACGGCCACACCCGCTTCGAGGCGATCCGCCGCAACCTGACCACCCCCGCCGGCCTCCTCGCCTCCCGCCTCACCGACCTCACCACCCGAGGCCTCCTCCACCAGGCCCCGGACAACACCCCCACCCACCCGGACGGCCCGTCCTACACCCCCACCCCCCAGGGCCGGGCCCTACGCCCCCTCATCCTCCTGATGGCCGCCTACGGCAACCACCACCTCCCCGAGGAGGACCGCAGCCTGATCCTGACCCACACCACCACCGGCACCCCCGCGGACCCCGTCCTCGTGGACCGCCACACCGGCACCCCCCTCGACACCCCCGCCTACACCTTCACCCAGGGCCCCAAAGCCAGCCCCCCACTCCAATCCCGCTACCCCGCCCCTTTCAAGCACCAATGACACGGTGCGAACCACACAATCCGGTGCCGGACGGGAGGATGGACGACGTGTCCGACGACCTCGCCCGTCCCGCACGGCCCACATCCTCGGCCGCCGACGAATCGGTCCTGGATCCGGCGCAACTGACCCGGATCACCTCGGTGCACAAGGGCTTCGTCTATCAGCACCTGTACGCCGTGGGCTGTCTGCTGCGTATGACCGCCGGGAGCGCGCACCGCCTCCTGGTCGAACGCGACGAGGACATCGAACTCGTCCTGTCCGACCGCCGCGTATACCTGCAGGTGAAGACCCGCGGCCGCAGACTCCGGTGGAGCGACATCCGGAGCGCCGTGGACAACTACGCCGCCATCCGCACCCTGCACGAGAAGGGGGACCGACCGGGGCGCCCCTCTCTGGTCATCGTGACCGATGCCACCGTCGGGCCCGACCTCGCCGACCAGCTCGCCTCCGGCCGATGGCCGAGCGACGTCCATGTCCTCAGCCCCGGGGCTCCCGTTCCCGAGCCATGGCTGCCGCCTGCCTGGGCCGACATCGACGAAGCCCTCACCTGGTGCGCCGACGAAGCCGGCCGGGTCCCCTTCTCCTCCCTCGCTCCCCGCACGCTCGTCCTCAAACTCGCCGCCCGCATCGCCCACGCCTGCACCGGACACCAGGGACAGGCCCTCTTACCCGCCGAACTACCCGCCCTCTTCGAACAGTTCGTCACGGAGCTACAGGCCTTTCCCGCCCTGCCGGACCCCTACCTTCCGCAGGCCGACGAACCAGAACTGGTCACCGACGCGCGAGTCCGTCTGATCACCGGTTTCTCCGGCGCCGGCAAAACAGCCTGGGCCACGCACGCTGCCGTCCACTCCCCCGAACCGCCGGTCTACTTCGACGTCGCCTCATTCACCGGCGAAGCCGCCGCCGGATCCCTCGCCCGGGAACTGGCCGCACGGCACCTGGACGCCGAACAGCGCACGGAGCTCGCACACGGTGCCGGTATCGATGCCCTCCGTTCGGTTCACCGGCGCCTCGACGGCGCACGCATCACGATCGTGCTCGACAACGTGCATCGCATCGATGCCACACCTCTGCAGCAGATCGTGGAGACCCTGGCCTCGGCCCGCTTCACCCTGCTCGGACAGCCGCGGCCGGACCAGGTCCTCCTCACCGCACGGCTGGGCATCACCGAGGAGACCCTCACCGGCTGGAGCCCGGACAGCGTCGCCGCCGCCTTCGCAACCGCCGAGGTTCCCGCGGACAGTCACACCGTCCGCCGGATCCTCCACCTCACCGGAGGGCTTCCGCTCTATGTGCGCGGCGCAGCTGTCCTGGCCCGCAATCAGTACGACAGCGACCCCGTCCGGATGTGTGACGCGCTCACCGACCGTCGGCACGGCATCCCCACAGCCCAGGATCTGATCCTCGGCGAGGTGCTCGGCTCCCTGGATCCCCGGGCCCACACCACCGCGTTCCTCCTCGCCTATGCCGAGACACCGCTGACCCAGGACGAACTGACCAAGCTGGCCCACATCACCGGCGTGGACGCCGCCGACTGTGCCCGGGCCCTGCGGGACCTCACCTCCCTCGGGATCGTCCAGCGCACCGGCAGCGGTCTGATCACTCTCCATGACGCCGCCCGGGCCCTCGCGACCGAACATCGCCCCGCGCGGGAAGCCGAGGAGGCCGTCGCACGCGAGCTCAGGGACATTCTGCGGACCTCCCTCCACGCGGGAACGGCACCCGCCGGTCGACTTGCCCGCTGGGTCATGCTGCTCGCGCGCACCGGCCAGACCGAAGAACTGATCCAACTCGCCACACACGACCTCTTCTTCGAGCACTCCTTCTCCGGCACGGTGCGTCCGACCATCGCCGCGGTGGCCCGAGACCCGCACGCCCAGCCCGGCGCCCGATTCGACGCCCTGAACGCCCTGGCCCTGCTCGCCATCGACGCGAGCGACGCCGCCGCCCACAGCGAGCTGACCGAAGAAATGAGCAGGCTCACCGCCGCACATCCCGCTGTCGCAGGCCCACGGGAGACCTGCGTACTGGCGGCTCAGACGATGCTTCAACAGGCCGCATCAGGCGATGTCCGCGCCATGAACACGACGTATCTGACGGCTTGCCAGCAAATCTCCGGGAATGCCCTCGGCCTGCGAATCCTGCGCTACACCCAGGCGGCAGGCTTCTACGCGGCGAATCAACACGTCCAGGCACGCATCCTGGCCCAGGACCTCGCCGAGCACTACTACAGCCACATCGGCCTCACCCCCTCCGACGTCGTCGGAACGGGAATCGACTCTCTGGCTGATCACATCGCCCGCACAGAAGTCGACTTGGACGACTGCAAACGCCTGGCCGACTGCCTGTCACTGATCGTCCGATGCACCCGGCAACAGCAGGAGGGCCACTACGGACTGGCCGCCCTGCACGCCATGAAGTTCTACCAGCTGGCCCACGTCTGGCGATCGACGGTGGCGATGGGACAGGAGGTCGCCGACGACTTCGTCGAGATCGGGGAACCCCAGGAGGCCCTGACCCTCCTGGACCGAACCCTCCTGCCACTTGCCGACCGGCATGCGCTGACCGACCTCACGCTCGGTCTGCGCGCACAACGCGCCGTGGTCCTCGCGTACTGCGGCGACCACGCCGCTGCCCGCGCCGAAACCGACGCATTGCGCCACTACGACGTCCCACCTGAACAAGCCCAGGAGCTCGACGGCCAGCGCGCTCTCATCGAACACCTGGCTCAGCCGGAACCGAAGCACCGGCAGCCCCCGCCATCCGGCGAGCCTTCCTGACCCCATACGGAAGATCCGCCCGGTCAGGCGTCTTCGCGGACGGGCTCCAGGATGGCGACGCATTCGACGTGGTGGGTCATCGGGAAGAGGTCGAAGGCGCGGAGGGTGCGGACCTTGTAGCCGTTGTCGCGGAAGTAGCCGAGGTCGCGGGCGAGGGCGGCCGGGTCGCAGGCCACGTAGGCGATGCGGCGGGCGGAGAGGCCGGCGATGTGGCGGACGGTCTGCTTGCCGGCGCCCGCGCGGGGCGGGTCCAGGACGACCAGGTCGCATTCGGTGATGCCGGTCTTGGGGAGGACCTGCTCGACCTTGCCCTGCTCGATGCGGACCCGGGGGAAGTCGGCCAGGTTGTGGCGGGCGTCCTCGACGGCGCGCTTGGTGGTCTCGATGCCGAGGACCGCGCCGGTCTCGCCGAGGCGTTCGGCGAGGGCGCCGGCGAAGATGCCGACGCCGCAGTAGAGGTCGAGGGCCATCTCGCCCTTACGGGGCATCAGGCCCTGCATGACGGCCTTGATCAGGGTGTCGGCGGCCTGCGGGTGGACCTGCCAGAAGCCGCCCATGCCGACGCGGTAGGTGCGGCCGTCGGCGCGTTCGCGGACGAAGGGGCGGCCGTGGACGCGGTGGACCCCGCCGTCCTTCTCCTCCACGCGCAGGACGGAGACCGGCTTGTCGAGTTCGACGAGGGGCAGGCGGCCGCCGGGGCGGGGGGTGAGGACGACCTGGCGGTCGCCGGAGCCGGAGGCGGCGATGGCCTCGACGGTGGCCATCTGGGGCCAGTCCTGCTTCTCGATGCCGAGTTCGGAGACGCCCGCGGCGGCGATCATGCAGTGGTCGACGGCCTCGATCTCGTGCGAGCGGTGTTTGCGCAGGCCGGCGGTGCCGTCCTCGTCGATGGCGAACTGGACCCGGGTGCGCCACTGCGGGACCTGGCCGGCGGGCAGCTTGTCGCCCTCGGCGGGCATCACGGTGCCGTCCCAGCCGGCTTCCTCGGGGGTGAGTCCGGCGAGCCGCTGGAGCTGTTCGGCGATCACCTCGCCCTTGAGCCGGCGCTGGGCGCCGGGCTTGGCGTGCTGCCAGTCGCAGCCGCCGCACCGGCCGGGGCCGGCGTAGGGGCAGGGGGCGTCGACGCGGTCCTTGGAGGCGGTGAGGACGGTGACGGCGTCGGCGCGCAGGAAGCGGGAGTCGGTCTCGCCCTCGGTGACCCGGGCGAGGACCTTCTCGCCGGGGAGGGTGTGGCGGACGAACAGGACCCGGCCGTCGGCGGTGCGGGCGATGCAGTGGCCGCCGTGTGCGACGGGGCCGACCTCGACCTCGTACTCCTCCCCGACCAGTGACTGCTTCTCGGATTCGATGGGCGTGGTCATGGCGGGGAGGCTCCAGGTGCGGAAAGGGACGTGCGGGAAGAGAAAGACTGGTGGGTCGGTCCGGGGACCGACCCACCAGTCTACGTGGCCGCGGAGGCCGTCGGCGCCGCCGGACGCTAGGCCGTGCCGCCCGGCTTGCCGCCCGACTTGCCCTTCGGCTCGCTCCCCGGCTTGCCGTTCGGCTTGCCGCCCGCCCGGGCCGTCTCCTTCGGGGGTCGCGGCGCGTCGACCGGGCCGCGGCGGACCGAGCCGGGCGCGTTCCAGTCCTGCCGGCGCTTGGCCCGCCGCTTGGCGAGCTCGGAGGACTCCAGCTGGTACGGCACCGAGGTGACCATGACCCCGGGGGTGAACAGCAGCCGGCCCTTGAGCCGCAGGGCGCTCTGGTTGTGCAGCACGTGCTCGTACCAGCGTCCGACGACGTACTCGGGGATGTAGACGCTGACGGCGTCGCGCGGGTTCTCGCTGCGCAGTCCCTTGACGTACTCGACGACCGGCCGGGTGATCTCGCGGTACGGGGAGTCCAGGATCTTGAGCGGCACGTTGATCCCGCGCCGTTCCCATTCGGTCCGCAGCGCCTTGGTCTCGACCGGGTCCACGCTGATGCTGAGCGCTTCCAGGGTGTCCGAGCGGGTCAGCTTGGCGAAGGCGAGGGCGCGCAGGGTGGGCTTGTGGACCTTGGAGACCAGGACGATGGAGTGGACCCGGGAGGGGCGCACGCTGTCGTCGCTGGGGCCCTCGGCGGCGGCGATCTCGGCGGCCACCCGGTCGTAGTGCTTGCGGATGGCGCTCATGGTGCCGTAGAAGATCACCATGCCGAGCAGGGCGACCCAGGCCCCGTGGGTGAACTTGGTGGCCAGGACCACGACCAGCACCAGGCCGGTGAAGGCGGCGCCGAAGGTGTTGATGGCGCGGGAGCGGTGCATCCGCCGGCGGGCGGCCGGGTCCCGTTCGGTGCGCAGATGGCGGTTCCAGTGCCGGACCATGCCGATCTGGCTGAGCGTGAAGGACACGAACACGCCGACGATGTAGAGCTGGATCAGCTTGGTGGAGTCCGCGTCGTAGATCCAGACCAGCAGTATGGCGGCGCCGGCCAGCAGCACGATGCCGTTGGAGAAGGCGAGCCGGTCGCCGCGGGTGTGCAGCTGGCGCGGCAGGTAGCGGTCCTGGGCGAGGATCGAGCCGAGCAGCGGGAAGCCGTTGTACGCGGTGTTGGCGGCGAGGAAGAGCACCAGCGCGGTGGCGGTGGCGAGCAGCACGAAGAGGATGCTGCCGCTGCCGAAGACGGCCTCGCCGACCTGCGAGATGACCGGGTCCTGGACGTATTCGGGGCCGACCGGGACTCCGTCCTTGAGCAGGTCGACGGCCGGGTTCTCGGCCATCTTGACGTGGGTGGCCATGGCCAGGCCGATGATCCCGCAGAACATGGTGGTGGCGAGCAGGCCCATCAGGGCGAGGGTGCTGGCCGCGTTCTTGCTCTTGGGCTTGCGGAAGGCGGGCACGCCGTTGCTGATCGCCTCGACGCCGGTGAGGGCGGCGCAGCCGGAGGAGAAGGCCCGCAGCAGCAGGAAGACCAGGGCGAACCCGGCCAGTCCCTGGTGTTCGGGTTTGATCTCCAGTCCGGCGGTGGGCGCGTCCATCGACTGGTCCATCACGATGCCCTGCCAGGCACCCCAGGCGATCATGATGAATACGGCGGCGACGAACACATAGGTCGGGATCGCGAAGAGCTTCCCGGATTCCTTCACCCCGCGCAGATTCATCAGCGTCAGCAGAAGGATCATGACGATGGCGGACAGCACTTTGTGCTCGATGACGAAATGCACCGCGGAGCCGAGATTCTCGACTCCGGAGGAGATCGACACGGCCACGGTCAGGACGTAGTCGACGAGCAGGGCGCTGGCGACGGTGAGGCCGGCCCGGGGGCCGAGGTTGGTGTTGGCCACCTCGTAGTCGCCGCCGCCGCTGGGGTAGGCGTGGACGTTCTGCCGGTAGGAGGCCACCACGGTGAACATCAGGACGACGACCGCGGCCGCGATCCAGGGGCTGAAGTGGTACGCCGACACGCCCGCGATCGACAGGACCAGCAGCACCTCGCCCGGGGCGTACGCCACGGAGGAGAGGGGGTCGGAGGCGAAGACGGGCAGGGCGATCCGCTTCGGAAGGAGGGTTTCCCCGAGGCGGTCGCTGCGCAGCGCCCGGCCGATCAGGATCCGTTTGGGCACGTCGGTCAGTTTGGACACGCAGAGGATGTTAAGCGTTCGAAAAGACCGCTGCCCAACCACCACCCCCCACGGGCGGGCATTTACGCACCACTGCGCGGTTACCGGCCCCATCGGTGACCGCCCGTGTGTAGCTTGGGCCACGGTCTGAGACCCTGTGAAGCCTGAGCATGAATGAGGCTGGAGAGAGCAACAGCCGCTACAGCCGGAAGGACGGCCGTGCACATCGTCATTATGGGCTGCGGAAGAGTGGGCTCCGCCCTCGCGCAGACCTTGGAGCAGCAGGGGCACACGGTCGCCGTGGTCGACCAGGACCCCACCGCGTTCCGCAGGCTGGGAGCCGGGTTCGGCGGTCGCCGGGTGACCGGGGTCGGCTTCGACCAGGACACCCTCCGCGAGGCGGGAATCGAGGAGGCGGGCGCGTTCGCGGCCGTCTCCAGTGGTGACAATTCCAACATCATCGCCGCCCGGGTGGCCCGCGAGATGTTCGGCGTGGAGAACGTCGCCGCCCGGATCTACGACCCCAAGCGCGCGGAGGTCTACCAGCGGCTGGGCATCCCCACCGTGGCGACCGTGCGGTGGACGGCCGACCAGATGCTGCGCCGGCTGCTCCCCTCGGGCGCGGAACCGCTGTGGCGGGACCCGAGCGGGGGCGTCCAGCTCGCCGAGGTGCACACCTCCGCCGCCTGGATCGGGCACAAGGTCAGTCAGCTGCAGGAGGAGACCGGGGTCCGCGTCGCGTTCCTCACCCGGCTGGGCGAGGCGATGCTGCCGACCTCCCAGACCGTGCTGCAGGAGGGCGACCTCGTCCACGTGATGATGCGGACGGACGAGATCGCCAAGGTGGAGGAGGCCTTCGCCGAGGGTCCCGAGGAGGCACACGCATGAGGGTCGCGATCGCCGGAGCCGGCGCGGTGGGCCGGTCCATCGCCGGTGAGCTGCTGGAGAACGGCCACGAGGTGCTGCTCGTGGACAAGGCGCCGACGGCCATCTCGGTCGAGCGGGTCCCGCAGGCCGAGTGGCTGCTGGCCGACGCCTGCGAGATCACCTCGCTGGACGAGGCGGCGCTACAGCGCTGCAACGTGGTCATCGCGGCCACCGGTGACGACAAGGTGAACCTGGTGGTCTCGCTGCTGGCGAAGACCGAGTACGGGGTGCCCCGGGTGGTGGCCCGCGTCAACAACCCGAAGAACGAGTGGCTCTTCAACGAGTCCTGGGGCGTGGACGTGGCGGTGTCCACCCCGCGGCTGATGTCGGCGCTGGTGGAGGAGGCGGTGAGCGTCGGCGACCTGGTCCGGCTGCTGCGCTTCAGCCACGGCGACGCCAACCTGGTCGAGCTGACGCTGCCGCCGGAGTCCTCGGTGACGGGTACCCAGATCGGTGACATCGAGTGGCCCGAGGACACCTCGCTGGTGACGATCATCCGGGGCAACCGGGTGCTCACGCCGAGCCCGGAGGAGACCCTGGAGGCCGGTGACGAGCTGCTGTTCGTGGCCGCGCAGGCCCGTGAGGAGCAGCTGGAGGACCTCCTCCAGGCCCGCCGCTAGACGTCTGGGCGGGACAACGGCCGAGGGGCGGGACATCCGGTCATCCCGGTGTCCCGCCCCTCGGCCGTGTCCCGGGCTCAGTGTCCCGGGCTCAGTGTCCGGGGCTCAGTGTCCGGGGCTCAGTGTCCGGGGCTCAGTGTCCGGCGGCCTTGCGGAGCCGTTCGGCCTCCTCCTCCGCCTCCATCTCGGCGAACACGTCGATCGGCGGCGGCGCCTTCGCCAGGAACACCCAGGTGAAGTAGACGGCCAGCACCATCGGCGGCAGCTTCAGCGCGATCAGCACCCAGCCCAGCTGGGTGGCGTCCCCCCACCAGTAGAGCGGGAAGAGGATCGCGTACTTGGCGAGGAAGATCAGCCCCCAGGCGAGGCTGGCCTGGGTGTAGGCCTTCTTCCGTCCGGGGTTGCGGGTCCGCCAGGACAAGTTCTCCTTGAAGACCGGTCCGAGCACCACCCCGAGCAGCGGGAAGCCGACCAGGGCGGACAGAGTGAAGGCCACGCCCAGTCCGGCGCCGTAGATCATGCCGGGCAGGTAGAAGCCCTTGGCGCTGCCGGTGAAGAGGGCGAAGGCGACGCCGACGCCGACGCCGAAGACCCCGCTGAAGGCGTGCTTGACGGTGTCCTTGCGGGCCAGCCGGACGATCACCAGCAGGACCGCGACGGCGCCCGCCGCGATGGCGGAGAGCTTCACGTCCTTGTTGACCGTGTAGATCATCACGAAGAGAAGCCCGGGGAGCATCGTCTCCAGGGTTCCGCGGATCCCGCCGAAGGCGTCGAAGAGCGCCGCCTGCGTGACCGCCTTCTGGTCGTCCGCGTCGGCCTGTGCCCCCGCGCCGGGGGTGGGCTCGGTCGGCTTGTCCAATGACGTCACCGGCTAGTGCTCCTGTCCGAGGGGTCGGAGTTCGTACTTGGGGTTGAAGAGGGTCCGTCGGCCGTGGCTCATCGCGATCCGGCCGGAGGCGATCATCCGGCGGCCCGGTTCGATGCCCACGATGGAGCGCCGGCCGAGCCAGACCACGTCCAGTGCGGCCGAGCCGTCGAACAGCTCCGCCTCCAGCGCGGGGACGCCCGCCCTCGGCCGCAGGGTGACGGTGCGCAGCGTACCGGTCACCTTCACTATCTGGCGGTCGTGGCAGTCGCAGATCCTGGTGCAGCCGGCGGCTTCTGCGTCCTCCTGCAGCTCCGCCGAATGCAGCTCCTCCTGGGTGGAGGACAGCCGTTCGATCATCCGCCGGAACCGGCCTGCGGGCCGGGCCGGCTTCGCGGGCTTCTCGGGACGCGGTTCAGCACTCATACAGGAAGCGTACCGGCGGCTCCACTACCTCTCGAAGCGGTATCCCATGCCCGGTTCGGTGATGAAGTGCACGGGGTGCGAGGGGTCGGGCTCCAGTTTGCGGCGCAGCTGGGCCATGTAGACCCGGAGGTAGTTGGTCTCGGTCCCGTAGGAGGGGCCCCAGACCTCCTGAAGGAGCTGCTTCTGGCTGACGAGCCGGCCGCCGTTGCGGACCAGGACCTCCAGCAGGTGCCATTCGGTGGGGGTGAGGCGGACGTCACGGCCCTCTCGGACGGCCTTCTTGGCCGCGAGGTCCACGGTGAACCCGGCGGTCTCCACCAGGACCTCCTCGCCGACGGGGCCGGCCACCGGCTCGGCCCGGCGGACGGCGGCGCGCAGCCGGGCGAGCAGCTCGTCCATGCCGAAGGGCTTGGTGACGTAGTCGTCGGCGCCCGCGTCCAGGGCCTCCACCTTCTCGTCGGAGCTGTGGCGGGCGGAGAGGACCAGGATGGGGACGCGGGTCCAGCCGCGCAGCCCGCGGATCACGTCGACCCCGTCCATGTCGGGCAGGCCGAGGTCCAGGAGGACGGCGTCGGGGTGCCGGGCGGCGGCCAGTTCCAGGGCGCCGGCCCCGTCGACGGCGGCGTCGACCTCGTACTTCCGCGCCTTGAGGTTGATCACGAGGGCGCGGACGATCTGCGGCTCGTCGTCGACCACGAGCACCCGGGTCATGAGGGTCCTGCTTTCTCTGGGACTCCGGCGGCTTCCTGCCGTCCGGGGTGCGGCCGGCCGGTGTCCGGGGGTCCGTCCCCGGGCGGTGCGGCGCGCAGGGTGAGCACCATGGTGAGTCCGCCGCCGGGGGTGTCCTCGGCGGCGAGGGTGCCGTCCATGGCCTCGGCGAACCCGCGGGCCACGGCCAGGCCGAGGCCGACCCCGGCTCCGCGGGGGGCGTCGCCGTGCCGTTGGAAGGGGGCGAAGATGCGGTCCTTGGCCTCGTCCGGGACCCCGGGTCCGCGGTCGGCCACCCGGACCTCCACCCGGTCGCCCAGGGCGGAGGCGGCCACCGTGACGGGCTGTCCGGCGGGGCTGTACTTGACGGCGTTCTCGACCACGTTGGCGACCGCGCGTTCCAGCAGTCCGGGGTCGACGGCGACCATCGGCAGGGTCTCGGGGATGTCCAGCACGACGCTGTCCTCCGGTACGCCGCCGAGGGCCATCGGGACCACCTCGTCCAGGTCGGCGGGGCGGATCAGCGGGGTGACGGTGCCGGTCTGGAGGCGGGACATGTCGAGGAGGTTGCCGACCAGGTGGTCCAGCCGGTCGGCGCCGGCCTCGATGCCGGCGAGCAGCTCGGCCCGGTCCTCCTCGGAGAAGTCGAGGTCCTCGGCGTCGGCCGCGCGCAGGGAGCTCACCGAGGCCTTGATGGAGGCCAGCGGGGTGCGCAGGTCGTGGCTGACGGCGGCGAGCAGGGCGGTGCGGATCTTGTTGCCCTCGGCCTGTCGGCGGGCGCCCTCGGCCTCGTCGACGAGTCGGCGGCGGTCCAGCACCACGGCGGCCTGGGCGGCGAAGGCGCCGAGCACCCGGCGGTCCTCGGCGCGCAGCACCCGGCCGTTGAGGGCGAGGGCGAGGTGGTCGCCGACGGGCATGTCCACGTCGGCGTCCTCGGGGCGGGTGGCGGGGTGCGGTCCGGTGCTGCCCGCGGAGGTCCAGGGCTCGTTGTCGCCGTGCCGTTCGAGCAGGGTGACGGAGTCCATGCCGAAGGTCTCGCGGACCCGCTCCAGCAGGGCGGGGAGGGCGGTCTCGCCGCGGAGCACGCTGCCGGCGAGGAAGGAGAGGATCTCGGACTCGGCGCGCAGCCGGGCGGCCTGTTCGGTGCGGCGGGCCGCCAGGTCCACCACCGAGGCCACCGCGAGGGCCACCGAGAAGAACACCACGATGGCGACGATGTTCTTGGGGTCGGAGATGGTGAGCCGGTGCAGCGGCGGGGCGAAGAAGTAGTTCAGCAGCAGGGAGCCGAAGGCGGCGGAGGCCAGGGCGGGCAGCAGTCCGCCGAGGAGTGCGGCGGCCACCGTGAGCGCCAGGAACATCAGCATCTCGTTGGCCAGGCCGGGATCGGCGTCCACATGGGTGAGCAGGATCCCCAGCAGGGCGGGGAAGACCAGGCCGACCACCCAGCCGGCCAGGATCCGGGGCCGGCCGAGCGCGGCCGGCCGGGCCCCGGAGCGGGCGGCGGGCAGGATGCGGGCGCGGCCGCGGGCGGCCTCCTCGTGGGTGACGATGTGGACGTCGAGGTCGGGTCCGGAGTCCCGGGCGACGGTGGCGCCGACCCCGGGCCCGAAGACGTACCGCCAGGCCCTGCGGCGGCTGGAGCCCAGCACGATCTGGGAGGCGTTCTCGCCGCGGGCGAATTCCAGGAGGGCTTCGGGGATGTCGTCCCCGATCACATGGTGAAACGTTCCTCCCAGGTCTTCGACCAGGGTCCGCTGCACCGTGAGCTCCTTGGGCGAGGCCGCGGTCAGCCCGTCGCTGCGGGCGATGTACACCGCCAGCACCTCGCCGCCGGCCCCCTTCTCCGCCAGCCGGGCGGCCCGCCGGATCAGCGTCCGGCCCTCCGGCCCGCCGGTCAGCCCGACCACGATCCGCTCCCTGGCCTGCCAGGGCGTCCGGATGCCGTGCTCGCCCCGGTACTCCCGGAGGTACTCGTCGGCCCGGTCGGCCACCCACAGCAGCGCGAGCTCGCGCAGCGCCGTCAGGTTCCCCGGGCGGAAGTAGTTGGACAGGGCCGCGTCGACCTTGTCGGGGCGGTAGACGTTGCCGTGCGCCATCCGCCGGCGCAGTGCCTGCGGGTCCATGTCCACCAGCTCGATCTGGTCGGCCCGCCGCACCACCTCGTCGGGCACCGTCTCGCGCTGCCGGACCCCGGTGATGCCCTCGACCACGTCGCCCAGCGACTCCAGGTGCTGGATGTTCACCGTGGTCACCACGTCGATCCCGGCCCGCAGCAGCTCCTCGACGTCCTGCCAGCGCTTGGCGTTCCGCGAGCCCGGCACATTGGTGTGCGCCAGCTCGTCCACCAGGGCCACGGCCGGCCGGCGGGCCAGCACCGCGTCCACGTCCATCTCGGTGAACTCCGAGCCCCGGTACACCAGGTCCCGGCGCGGCACCGTCTCCAGTCCGTGCAGCAGCACCTCGGTCCGGGGCCGCCCGTGGTGCTCCACGAACCCCACCACGCAGTCGGTGCCCCGCTCCACCCGCCGGTGCCCCTCGGCCAGCATCGCGTACGTCTTGCCCACGCCCGGAGCCGCGCCGAGGTGGATCCGAAGCTTGCCGCGTCCCATGTGCCCCATTGTCACGTACGGCGACGGGCCGCACTCCCCGCGCAGGGGGAAGTGCGGCCCGTCGTGGTCGCGCGGCCGGATGGGGCCTCAGCGGATCTCGGTGACCTCCGGGCCCCGTTCCAGCTGACCCATGCCACCGGAGAAGCGGGAGCCCTCCTGCTCGTCCGTCTGCACGCCGTCCGGCACCATCTGGGCGTCGTTCGGGAGCTTCAGGACGATCGGGTCGCGGGGGGCCATCGGGCCCTCGCCGCGGACCACCACGGTGTCCCGGAAGATCTGCTCCAGCAGGCCCGAGGACTCCGGCTGCACCGCGCCCTGACCCGAGATCACCCCGCGCAGGAACCAGCGCGGGCCGTCGATGCCCACGAAGCGCACCAGCTGGGCGCCGCGGGTGCCGTCCGGCAGCGGGACCGGGACCTGTGCGCGCAGCTCCCAGCCCAGCGGGCCCTGGACCTCGTCGATGATGCCGCCCTGCTGGGTGATGCCGGAGGCGATCTCCTCGCGGACCTCGCCCCAGATGCCTTCCTTCTTGGGCGCCGCGAAGGCCTGCAGCTGCACCGCGCTGTCGCGCAGCACCACGGTCGCGGCGACGATCGCGTCCCCGGCGACCTCCACGCGCAGTTCCATGCCCTCGACGCCCGGGACGAAGATGCCGCCGAGGTCCACCCGGCCCTCGGCCGGGTCGCCGGGCACCTCGGAGAGGTCCCAGGGACCGTCCGGCCGCGGGGCCGGCGGCAGGTTCACACGGCGCTGTCCGCCCTGGGCGAACTCCTCGCCCGCGGGCTCACCGGAGGCGTCCGGGTGACCGGCGGCCTCGTTGTCCTCCGCTCCGACGCCGTCGACGACCTGCTCGGCCGCGCCACCGTCCTTGACGGAGCTGTTCTTCTTGCGACGTCCGAACACGTCACTGTCCTTCCCGGTCGGATACGACCGAAGCGTAGCCATTCCCACCCTGCTGACCAGCGCCGTTTCCGGCCACAGCCGCATGACCGCCGGTGGAGCCGAAACCCCCCTCGGCCCGGGCGGAGCCGGGAAGTTCCGCCACCTCGTGGAAGCGCACCTTCTCGACCCGCTGGACAACCAGCTGGGCAATGCGGTCGAAGCGCTCGAACCGGACGCTCTCGCGCGGGTCGAGATTGACCACGATCACCTTGATCTCCCCACGGTACCCGGCATCCACCGTCCCCGGGGCATTCACGAGCGCGAGCCCGCAGCGGGCGGCCAGGCCGGACCGCGGGTGCACGAAGGCGGCGTACCCGTCGGGCAGGGCGATGGACACCCCGGTGGGGAGTACGGTGCGCTCCCCCGGGGCGAGCTCGGCGGCCTGGGTGGTCACCAGGTCGCAGCCGGCGTCGCCCGGGTGGCCGTATGCCGGAAGGGGTACCTCCGGGTCGACCCGGCGGATCAGTACGTCCACGGGTGCGTGGTTGCCGTGCACGGTCATCAGGGGTTCACCTCGAAGGCGCGGGAGCGCCTGACCTGGTCCGGGTCGGCCATCGCCGCCCGGATCTCCTCCGGTCGGCCGTTCTCGATGAAGTGGTCGACCTTGACTTCGATGAAAAGGGCTTCCGCGCGGACCGCCACCGGGCCGTCCGGCCCGCCTATCCGGCCCACCGCGGTGGAGTAGATCTTCCGGCCGGCCACCGCGGTGACCTCGGCCTGGAGGTGGAGCACGGTGTCCACCGGGACCGGGCGCACGAAGTCGGTCTCCAGCCGGCCGGTGACCGCGATGACCCGCAGCAGCCAGTTCAGCGAGCCGAGGGTCTCGTCGAGCGCGGTGGCCAGCACCCCGCCGTGGGCCAGGCCGGGCGCGCCCTGGTGGGCGGGCTTCACGGTGAACTCGGCGCTGACGCGCACCCCCTCGCCGGCCCTGGCCTCCAGGTGCAGCCCGTGCGGCTGCCCCCCGCCGCAGCCGAAACAGTGTTCGTAGTGCGCGCCGAGGAGTTCGCCGGGTGCCGGGGCGTCGGGGTGCCGGACGGGTGCCACGGCGTCGGCCGGGGGCGTCAGGCTTGCGTTTCGTCCACTCACAGCCGCAGACCTTACCCGCGCCGCTGTCCGCCGGTCGCCTCGTGCCAAGCTTGGGAGCATGCAGCCCTCCCCCGCGCACCACGACGAACGCCTGCACGCCCCCCGAGCCTGGTGGGGCATCGCCGCATTGATGGGTCTCGCCTGCGCGGTGATGCTGCTGCCGCTGGGACTGCTGCCGATGCTGGCCGGGCTGGTCGGCGGTACGGCGCTCACGGGGCTGGCGGTCAGTTCGTACGGCAGCGCCCGGGTCCGGGTGGTGAACGGGGCGCTGGCCGCGGGCGACGCCCGGATCCCGGTGGCGGCGCTGGGCGAGCCCGAGGTGCTGGACCCGGAGCAGGCGCGCGCCTGGCGCACCCACAAGGCGGACACCCGGGCGTTCATGCTGATGCGCAGCTATGTGCCGACGGCGGTCCGGGTGGAGATCACCGACCCGGCGGATCCGACCCCTTACGTGTACGTGTCCACCCGTGAGCCGGAGGCCCTGGCGGCCGCACTTCGGGCGGCCCGCGCCGAGTAGGAGCGGGCGCAGGCCCGGCGGGCTCGGCGGGACCGGGCCGGGTCAGCCGGACCCGGGCAGCTCTCCCGGTCCCGGGGTGCCGAGCGCGGGGGGCTCGTGCGGCGGCCGCTCCAGCGGGGGCAGGGCCGCGAGCTGGTGCCAGGGCACCGCCCGGTGGCGCAGGTCCTGGCGGATCTTCTCCGCGAGCTTCTTGGTGTCGCGGCGGTTCATGACCGCTCCGACGGCGGCGCCGACCATGAACGGCATCAGGTTGGGCAGGTTGCGGAACATCCGCTTCATGATCTGCTGCCGCAGTTCCCGCTTCATCTGACCGCCGAGGGCGGCGTTGAGCGTGGTCGGCTTGGTGAGGTCCACGCCCCGCTCCTCCGTCCACGAGGTCAGATAGGCGAAGCTGCGCTCCATCAGGTTGCCGGGCGGGCGCAGCCCGTAGACCTCGTGGAGCTCGGCGACGAGCTTGAGCTCGATCGCCGCGACCCCGGTGATCTCGGCGGCCAGCTCCGCCGGCATGGCCGGCGGCACGGGCAGCATCGCGGCCGCGCCGATGCCCGCGCCCACGGTCGAGGTGCCGTTGGCGGCACCGGAGATCAGCTTGTCGGCAAGCTGATCGGGACCCAGGCCCGGGAACTGCGCGCGCAGGGTCGCGAGGTCCCGTACGGGAACGCGCGGGGCGTTCTCGATGATCCGGTCGGCGATGTACAGGGCGACCGCGCGAGCACCGTCGCCGCCCTTGCGCACGCCGTTCCTGACGGCTTCCATCCGGTGCCCGGCGGACTTCCACCGGGTCAGGCCGCCGGTCTGCTTGACCGCCGGCAGCACCGGCCCTCCGTCCGCCTCGGGGTCCGCGGGCCCGGTGGGCGCGGGGAAGCGTTCGTGGGCCCCGGGGCCCGTTTCCGGGCCCGTGGCGTCCACGGACGTCTCCGCCGACTCACCCTGCCTGCGGAAGAACCGCTTGCGGGACGGCGTCGAGCCTGTCACGGCCGGCAGCCCTCAGTCGCAGTCGCGGCAGATGGGCTGGCCGTTCTTCTCGCGGGCCAGCTGGCTGCGGTGGTGGACCAGGAAGCAGCTCATGCAGGTGAACTCATCGGCCTGCTTGGGCAGCACTCGGACGGCCAGTTCCTCGTTGGAGAGGTCCGCGCCGGGCAGCTCCAGGCCCTCCACGGCGTCGAAGTCGTCGACGTCGACGGCCGAGGTCGACTTGTCGTTGCGCCGGGCCTTCAGCTCTTCAATGCTGTCGTTGTCGACGTCGTCGTCGGTCTTGCGTGGGGTGTCGTAGTCCGTTGCCATTGTTCGCTCTCCCCCTCTGGGTGTTAGCGGTGTCTCAGCGCACGTAACGCGCGAGAGGCCGGACTTGTGCCCGACCTGAGGCGGAGATTTTGCCTCACATCAAGGTCTGTTACTCAATCGACACCCAGCCGCCCGCCCGAAGGGGCGATGGGCCGGTATGTCGAGCGGACCGTACACGGTCCGGTGGCAGTCGTGCACGAACGCCACCCCGTGTATTTTCCGCCGATCGATGGGCCGGAAACCCGGACTTTCCCGGGCTTTCCGGGTCCGTGGAGGTCACGGACCGTACAGGGGCGGGCGGCGGGGACTGTGAGCGATCCCACAGCCTCCACCCGTCCCGGGCGTCCCGGCGTTCAGCCGGTAGCGAACACCGGGACGGGCTTCAGATGGGCAGGGTGACGCGCATCACCAGGCCACCGCCCTCCCGCGGCTCGGCGTGGATCCGTCCGCCGTGGGCGCGCGCCACGGAGCGCGCGATGGACAGCCCGAGCCCGACACCCTTGTCACTGCCCGTTCGCTCGGTACGCAGCCGTCTGAAGGGCTCGAAGAGGTTGTCGATCTCGTACGCGGGAACCACGGGACCCGTGTTCGAAACCACCAGCACCGCCTGGCCGTGCGCCACCTCGGTGGTGACCTGGACCCAGCCGTCCTCCGGCACGTTGTACCGGACGGCGTTCTGCACCAGGTTGAGGGCGATCCGCTCCAGCAGCACACCGCTGCCCTGGACCACCGCCAGCCCGCGCTCGCCGCGGATCTCCACGCCCTTGGCCTCGGCCTCACCGCGCGCCTGGTCGATGGCGCGCGAGGCCACCTCGGCCAGGTCCACCGGTTTGCGCTCGACGATCTGGTTCTCGCTGCGGGCCAGCAGCAGCAGGCCCTCGACCAGCTGCTCGCTGCGCTCGTTGGTGGCGAGCAGGGTCTTGCCGAGCTGCTGGAGCTCCACCGGGGCCCCGGGGTCGGAGAGGTGCACCTCCAGCAGGGTCCGGTTGATCGCCAGCGGGGTCCGCAGCTCGTGCGAGGCGTTGGCGACGAACCGCTGCTGGGCCGTGAAGGCCCGCTCCAGCCGGTCCAGCATCTCGTCGAAGGTGTCGGCGAGCTCCTTGAGCTCGTCGTCCGGGCCGTCCAGCTCGATCCGCCGGGTCAGGTCGGAGCCGACCACCCGGCGGGCGGTCCGGGTGATCTTCCCCAGCGGCGAGAGCACCCGGCCGGCCATCGCGTAGCCGAAGGCGAAGGCGATGATCGACAGGCCCAGCAGCGCCATCAGGGAGCGGCTCAGCAGGTCGTCCAGCGCATGCTTGCGCTGGATGTCCATACAGGCCGCGACCGCGTCGTTGAGCTGCCCGGCGGTCTTCACCAGGCTGACGGCCGGACAGGTCTCACTGGTGACCTGGACGTCCTGACCCCCGACGATCTTGAACGGGGGCGGCAGTCCGACCCGCATGGTCTGCGCGGCCAGCAGGTAGATGATCGACAGCAGCAGGATCCCGGCGATCAGGAACATGCCGCCGTAGAGCAGCGTGAGCCGTATCCGGATGGTCGGCCGCAGCCAAGGGAAGGGACCCTCGGGCGGGCCGGGGTCCCAGGTCGGTTTCGGTGGCGCCGCGGGTGGCGCGGGAGAGCTCGCCATCCGCGTCAGATCCGGTAGCCGGAGCCGGGCACGGTCACGATCACCGGGGGCTCGCCCAGCTTCCGGCGCAGGGTCATCACCGTCACCCGGACCACGTTGGTGAACGGATCGGTGTTCTCGTCCCACGCCTTCTCCAGGAGCTGCTCGGCGGAGACCACGGTGCCCTCGCTGCGCATGAGGACCTCCAGCACCGCGAACTCCTTGGGCGCCAGCTGCACCTCCCGGCCGTCCCGGAAGACCTCGCGGCGGTTCGGGTCCAGCTTGATCCCGGCCCGTTCCAGTACGGGCGGCAGCGCGACGGTGGTGCGCCGGCCCAGCGCCCGCACCCGGGCGGTGAGCTCGGTGAAGGCGAAGGGCTTGGGAAGGTAGTCGTCCGCCCCGAGCTCCAGGCCCTCGACCCGGTCGCTGACATCGCCGGAGGCGGTCAGCATCAGCACCCGGGTGGGCATGCCCAGCTCCACGATCCTGCGGCAGACGTCGTCGCCGTGCACCAGCGGGAGGTCCCGGTCCAGCACGACCACGTCGTAGTCGTTGACCCCGACCCGCTCCAGGGCGGCCGCGCCGTCGTAGACCACGTCCACGGCCATCGCCTCCCGCCGCAGTCCGGTGGCCACCGCATCGGCGAGCAGCTGCTCGTCCTCGACGACGAGTACGCGCACGTCGATTTTCCTTCCTCCGGGCCCAGACGGGCAGTGCGTTTGCGCCCCCATCCTGCCCGTTTCGGCCGTAAACCGGCTGTAAGACGCCGATGCGGGCCCCCGGGAGGGGCCCGGCGGGGCGGAAGTGAGGATTCCCTGTGCTCCCGAGGTTTCTGGGGCCTGGGTGCCGGGGAGGACGAGATACACATCCCGATCACCGATCACCTACCTCCCGGACACTCCGTGCCACGCAGAGGGGGCGCAGCCGCCATGGACGCATTCACCGCAGGACTCCTGCACCGCATTCGCACCACCGAGTCGGACCTCGACCGGGCCCACCGCACCGGCGACGAATTCCTCGCCGAGGTCGAGGAGGCCGAGCTGGAAGACCTCCGCCGGCTGGCCGCCGAACACGGCGTCCACGTCGCCGCCGCCTGACGGCGGGCCACACCCTCACAGAAGAGCCGCCGTGCACGGACCCCCGGGTCCGTGCACGGCGGCTCTTCGCCGTCCCCGCTCTCCGGGGGCGGTCAGTGCCGTCCGGGGCCGGTCAGTCGTGCCAGGCACCCGCTTCGTCCAGCAGCGGCTGGAGCGCCCCGAAGACCGCCGGGGTGGCGGCGAGGGCCAGCTCCCCCGAGGCCGGCTCGCCCGGCCGGCCGCCGGTCAGCGCGCCCGCCTCGCGGGCGATCAGCTCACCGGCCGCCAGGTCCCAGGGGTTGAGCCCGCGCTCGTAGTAGCCGTCCAGCCGGCCGCAGGCCACGTCGCAGAGGTCGATGGCCGCCGAACCGCCCCGCCGGATGTCCCGGACCAGCGGGATGATCCGCCGGGCCACCTCCGCCTGGTGCGCCCGGCGGGCCTGGAGGTAGCCGAAGCCGGTGGCCAGCAGGGCCTGGTCCAGCGGGGCCTCCGGCCGGCAGGCCAGCCGCACCCCGGCGCGCCGCCCGCCGTCCGGGGCGGTGCCTTCCAGGTACGCGCCGCCGCCGAGCACCGCCCGGTAGGTCTCCCCGCGCAGCGGCGCCCGGACCACTCCGGCCACCGTCCGGCCGCGGTACTCGGCCGCGACGGACACCGCCCAGGACGGCAGCCCGTACAGGTAGTTGACGGTGCCGTCGAGCGGGTCCACCACCCAGCGCACCCCGGTGCTGCCCTCGGTGTCCACGCCCTCCTCGCCCAGCATCCCGTCACCCGGCCGGTGTTCCGCCAGGAAGCCGGCGATCAGCTTCTCCGCCGCGATGTCCATCTCGGTCACCACGTCGATCGGGCTGGTCTTGGTGGCGGCCACCGCCAGATCGGCCGGCCGTCCGTCCCGCAGCAGCTCCCCGGCGAGCCGGGCCGCCTCCAGGGCCACCTCCAGCAGCTCCGCGAGCAGCTCGGGCGCCGGGTCCGCCCCGTCCTCGTCCCTGTCCATGGGCACCTCGGCGCTCCTCACGCGTAGGGGCTGTCCACGCCGGCGGCCGCCGGGCGCGGCTCCCGGGCCGGGCAGCAGCCGACCGCGCACCGGTCGGCGGTGGGGCCGAGCAGCCCCAGGGCGCAGCGTTCCACGCTCTCGCCGCGTTCGGTCGCGGCGCGTTCCAGCACCAGCTCCCGGACGGCCGCCGCGAACCGCGGGTCCGCGCCCACGGTGGCCGACCGGGCCACCGGCAGGCCGAGCTCGGCCGCCTTGGCGGTGGCCTCGGTGTCCAGGTCGTAGAGGACCTCCATGTGGTCCGAGACGAAGCCGATCGGGACCATGACCACGGCGGGGGCGCCGGCGTCCCGCTGGGCCTGGAGGTGGTCGCAGATGTCCGGCTCCAGCCACGGGATGTGGGGGGCGCCGCTGCGCGACTGGTAGACCAGCTCCCAGGGGAGTTCCAGGCCGGTCCGCTCGCGGACCTCGTCGGCGATCAGCCCCGCCACGTCCAGGTGCTGGCGGACGTACGCCCCGCCCCGGCCGCCGGAGGTGTGCCCCTCGGCCGGGCCGGAGGTGTCGGCCGAGGCGTCCGGGATGGAGTGGGTGGTGAAGGCGAGCCGGGCGCCGTCGCGGACCCCGGCGGGCAGCGACTCCAGGGCCTCCAGCACCCCGTCGACCATCGGCCCGACGAACCCGGGGTGGTTGAAGTAGTGCCGCAGCTTGTCCACCCGCGGCAGTTCGAAACCCTCCCGCTCCAGGGTGGCCAGCGACTCCGCGAGGTTCTCCCGGTACTGCCGGCAGCCCGAGTACGAGGCGTAGGCGCTGGTGGCCAGCACGGCGATCCGGCGGCGCCCGTCGGCCGCCATCTCGCGCAGCACGTCCGTCAGGTAGGGCGCCCAGTTCCGGTTGCCCCAGTAGACCGGCAGGTCCAGGCCGTGCTCGGCGAAGTCCTTGCGGAGGGCGTCCAGCAGTTCCCGGTTCTGCGCGTTGATCGGACTGACCCCGCCGAAGCCGAAGTAGTGCTGCCCGACCTCCTTGAGGCGCTCGCGTGGGATGCCTCGGCCGCGCGTGACGTTCTCCAGGAAGGGCACGACGTCGTCCGGACCCTCGGGGCCGCCGAAGGACAGCAGCAGGAGGGCGTCGTAGGGGCGGGCCGATCCGTCGGCGCCGCTCGCGGGGTGCGGGAACTGGTCTGACATGCCTTGAATCCTGCCACCCGGCACCGACCGCCGTGCAGTCGGCCGGGCCACCTTGTCACCACCGGACAGGGATGCGGATTCCGGCCGTGCGGGGGCCTTGATCCCGGTCGTAACCTGTATGGGCCAATGACATCCCTTACGGAGGGCGATGTGCCCAGTCCCTACCGCGCGATTTTCGCGGCCCCCGGCGCCAAGGCGTTCAGCGCCGCCGGGTTCATCGGGCGGATGCCCCTGTCCATGGTCGGCATCGGGATCGTCACGATGATCTCGGAGCTCACCGGCCGCTACAAGCTCGCCGGACTGGTCACCGCCACCCTGGCGCTGGCCACCGCGGCGCTGGGCCCCCAGGTGTCCCGGCTGGTGGACCAGCACGGGCAGCGCCGGGTGCTGCGGCCCGCGACCCTGATCGCGGTCGCCTCGGTGTCCGGGCTGCTGCTGGCGGCGGCGTACGGGCTGCCGGACTGGACGTACTTCGTGTTCGCGGCGGGAGCGGGTGTGGTGCCCAGCGTCGGTTCGATGATCCGGGCCCGCTGGACGGTGATCTACCGGGACTCCCCGCGCGAGCTGCACACCGCGTACTCCTTCGAGTCGGTGGTGGACGAGGTCTGCTTCATCTTCGGGCCGATCCTGGCCATCGGGCTGTCCACCACCTGGTTCCCGGAGGCGGGTCCGCTGGTGGCGGCGGTCTGCCTGCTGGCCGGCACCTGGTGGCTGACGGCCCAGCGCGGCACCGAACCGGAACCGCACCCGCGGTCCGCGCACACCGAGGCGGACCGCGGGTCGGCGCTGCGCTCCCCCGGACTCCAGGTGCTGGTGGCCACCTTCGTGGCCACCGGGGCGATCTTCGGCTCCATCGACGTGGTCACCCTGGCCTTCGCGGAGGAGGCCGGGCACAAGGCGGCGGCCAGTCTGGTGCTGGCCGTCTGGGCGCTGGGGTCCTGTCTGGCGGGGGTGGTCTTCGGGCTGCTGCACCTGAAGGGGAAGGCCGAACGCCGCTGGGTACTGGGCGTGACCGCCATGGCCGTGAGTATGATCCCCCTCCTACTGGCCGGGAACCTTCCGTTTCTGGCCGTGGCGCTCTTCGTCTCGGGCCTCGCCATCGCTCCCACGATGGTCACGACGATGGCCCTGATCGAGGCGCACGTACCACGCGCGAAGCTGACCGAGGGGATGACCTGGACGAGCACCGGGCTCGCGGTCGGGGTCGCGCTCGGGTCCTCGGTGGCCGGCTGGGTGATCGACTCGGCGGGCGCCCGGACCGGGTACGTGGTCTCCATCTCGGCGGGGGCCGCCGCGGCGGCGGTCGCGTTCGCGGGATACCGCCGGCTGACCAGGCCGGCGCAAGGGGAGGAGCGCACCGGCGATGGGGACGGCGACAGCAGGGAAGTCCGGGAGCACGTGGCGTAACTGGGCGGGCAATGTGACCGCCACGCCGGCCCGGGTGGTGGAACCGGCCTCGGTCGGGGAGCTGCGGGAGGCGGTCCGGCGGGCCGCCGCGGACGGGCTGCGGGTGAAGGCGGTGGGCACCGGCCACTCCTTCACGGCCGCGGCCGCCACGGACGGGGTGCTGATCAGGCCCCAGGCGCTGGCCGGGATCCTGGAGGTGGACCGGGCCGCCGGGACGGTGAAGGTGGCGGCCGGCACCCTTCTGAAGGACCTCAACCGGGGGCTGGCGGCGCAGGGCCTGTCGCTCACCAACATGGGCGACATCATGGAGCAGACGGTGTCCGGGGCGATCGGCACCGGCACCCACGGCACCGGCCGGGACTCGGCCTCGATAGCCGCCCAGGTCCGCGCCCTGGACCTGGTGACCGCGGACGGGGAGCTGCTGGTCTGCTCGGAGAAGGAGAATCCGGAGGTCTTCGCGGCCGCCCGGATCGGCATCGGGGCGCTGGGCGTGGTCACGGCGGTGACCTTCGCGGTGGAACCGCTGTTCCTGCTGACCGCCCGTGAGGAGCCGATGCCCTTCGAGCGGGTGACGGCGGAGTTCGACCAGCACGTGGTCGAGAACGAGCACTTCGAGTTCTACTGGTTCCCGCACACCGGCAACTGCAACACCAAGCGGAACAACCGCAGCGCGGGCCCGGCCGCCCCGCCCGGGGCGGTCAGCGCCTGGGTGGAGGACGAGCTGCTGTCCAACGGGGTCTTCCAGGCCGCCAACTCGCTGGGCCGGGCGGTGCCGGCCGCCATTCCGGGGATCGCCCGGATCGCCAGCCGGGCGCTGTCGGCCCGCACCTACACCGACATCCCGTACCGGGTGTTCACCAGCCCGCGGCGGGTCCGGTTCGTGGAGATGGAGTACGCGCTGCCGCGTGCGGCGGCGGTGGCGGCGCTGCGGGAGCTGCGGGCCCTGGTGGACGGATCGGACCTGCGGATCAGCTTCCCGGTCGAGGTGCGGACGGCCCCGGCCGACGACATCACCCTGTCCACCGCCTCGGGCCGGGAGACCGCCTACATCGCGGTGCACATGTACCGGGGCACCCCGTACCGGGAGTACTTCACGGCGGCCGAGCGGATCTTCACGGCGCACGGCGGGCGGCCGCACTGGGGGAAGGTGCACACCCGGGACGCCGAGTACTTCGCCGGGGTCTACCCGCGGTTCGGGGAGTTCACGGCGCTCCGCGACCGGCTGGACCCGGACCGGGTGTTCGGGAACGACTACCTGAGGCGGGTGCTCGGGTCCTGACCGCCCTCCGGGGCCGCCGGCGGTGACGCGGGCGGGGCGGCCGGCCGTGAACGCCCGTCCGACGGGCCCGGGGTGGGCGTCGGCGTGGGCGTCGGGGTCGGGGTCGGGGTCGGAGTGGGCGTCGGGGTGGGGGTGGGCGTCGGAGTGGGCGTCGGGGTCGGGGTGGGGTCGGTGGAGCGGTCCGGGTCCGGGGACCGGCCGGTGCCGTCGCCGCCGGTCCCGTCCCCGGGGCCGTCCGTGGCCCCGCCCCCGGGGCGCCCGGACCCCTCCGACCCCTCCGGCTCCGGTGTGCGGGTGCGCTCCGGGGCGGAGCGGGTGGGGCCGCCCGGGAGCAGCGAGCGGCCGTCGTGGCTGACCGGGGTGCCGGCGAAGGCCTCGTAGGCCCCGATGCCGCCGAGGGAGAGGACGAAGACCAGTCCGGCGGCGAGCGCGGTCCGCTTCGCGCCGCGCCGGCGGGAGCGGCTGCCGTGCACGGTGGCCTCGCCGAACTCCCCGTCCGGCGGCGGGGCGGCGGGCTCCGGCGGCAGCGGCAGCTGCCGGCCGCCCCGGGGCCCGGCGGCCTCGCGGATCTGGTCCCCGGTGCGCCGGAAGAAGTGCTGGATCACCGGGCCGCCGGCGGTGGCCACCACGCTGACCACCCCGGCGCCCAGGATGGTGCCGTAGACCCCGAGCCGGGAGGCGAGCAGGGCGGCCGCGACGGTGGCCAGGGAACTGCCCGCGACCTGGGCCACGCTCAGGTCGAGCTTCCGCTCCGCCGGCCCTTCCGGGTCCGCCGGGCCACCGGTCGGCCGTGTGTCCTGCCTGGTGTTCCGATCCATCCCCACAACTCCCGCTCCACCGGTTACAGGAGTTACTGACCCACGAGCGAAACGAATAGTTCCGTTTCTGCGGATTCTGTGAAGCAGGACACCCCGAACCGGCCCCGCGCGCGGGCAGGTCGAAACGCCCGGCCCGCAAACTCCGCTCCGCCCGGACAAGTTCGGCGGCGCGGCGGTCCACCCAGGTGGCCCGAATGGAGTACTGTGGCGAGCCCTGGGGCCGTCCTTCCTTTCGGATGTCCGGACTCGGGAGAGGGGGCCGGTTGATGGAGAAACGGCGCTCGAAACCGGCGAGGAAGCGCTATCGCACGGGTTTCTGCTGCACAGAGTGACCACCCGGTCACTGTCTGTCGCCAACAGGTAACCGTGCCATAACGGCGATCAAGGGCGCTTGCCCGACACGCCGGTTTAACTCGGCAAGGTTGTGGCAGGCTGCACCCGGGCAGGCCACACTCGACTAGCGGAAGCAGCGACGCACGTGACGTCGGCAGGCACCACCCGGGAGGTCCCCATGCCCGAACTGCGTGTCGTGGCCGTCTCCAATGACGGCACACGACTGGTGCTCAAGGCTGCGGACAGCACGGAGTACACGCTTCCGATCGACGAACGGCTTCGAGCGGCGGTACGCAACGACCGTGCCCGGCTGAACCAGATCGAGATCGAGGTGGAGAGCCACCTCCGCCCGCGGGACATCCAGGCGCGGATACGTGCCGGTGCCTCCGCGGAGGAGGTCGCACAGCTCGCCGGCATCCCCGTCGACCGGGTCCGCCGCTTCGAGGGACCGGTCCTCGCCGAACGCGCCTTCATGGCCGAACGGGCCCGCAAGACCCCGGTCCGCCGCCCCGGCGAGAACACCGGACCCCAGCTCGGCGAGGCCGTCGCCGAACGGCTGCTGCTGCGCGGGGCCGAGAAGGAGACCGTGCAGTGGGACTCCTGGCGCCGCGACGACGGCACCTGGGAGGTCCTGCTGGTCTACCGGGTGGTCGGCGAACCCCACTCGGCCAGCTGGACCTACGACCCGCCGCGCCGGCTGGTGGTCGCGGTGGACGACGAG
Source organism: Streptomyces sp. NPDC033845 (assembly GCF_055576225.1). NCBI lineage: Bacteria > Bacillati > Actinomycetota > Actinomycetes > Kitasatosporales > Streptomycetaceae > Streptomyces > Streptomyces sp. NPDC033845. The sequence continues at coordinate 225,152 of NZ_JBVIRI010000009.1, forward strand.
GCCCGCTCGCTGATCGGCGAGTCCGAGGACCTGCCGGCCACCCCCGAGCCCACCTTCCCGTTCGTGCCCCGGATCGCCCGGCTGCCGCGCGACCGGCCGCTCGACCGCACTCTGGACCGGCCGCTCGACCGCGCCCTGGACCGGCAGCTCCCGGCGATCGCCGCTGCCCCGCCGGAACCCGAGGAGGAACGGGACTCCCTCACCAGCCTGCTGGAGGCGGTCCCGAGCTTCCGCGGCGACCTGGTGGTCCCGGAACGGCCCTCGGCCGCCCCCGAACCGGAGCCGGAGGAGGCCGAGGAGGTCCCGCCGGCCGCCTCGGCGGGCGCCGGCTCCGCCTACGCCGACGTCCTGATGCCCCGCACGGTGGCCGGCCACCGGGACCGGCTGACCGGCACCACCGACCGCCAGGCCGAGGCGGACGGCGTGCGGCCGGGCCGCCGCGCGGCGGTGCCCAGCTGGGACGAGATCGTCTTCGGCACCCGCCGCAAGAAGCAGGAGTAGCCCGGGCGGAACACCCCGGCGGCCGGCCCGGCACGGGACCGGCCGCCTTCGGCTGCCCCGGCTCGGGCCCCCCGTGGGTGCCTTACTGCGGGTCCGGTCCGGTGGCCACCGGACGGGACTCGTCCGAGGACCACTCCGACCAGCTGCCCGCGTACAGCGCCGCCGGGATGCCCGCCACCTCAAGGGCCAGCACCTGCTGTGCCCCGGAGACGCCGGAGCCGCAGTAGACGCCCACTCCGGTGCCGCCGGAGGCCCCCAGGGCGGCGAACCGCTCCCGCAGCTCCGCCGCCGGGAGCAGCCGGCCGTCCGGTCGTACGTTTTCGGCCGTCGGAGCCGAGACCGCGCCCGGAATGTGGCCTCCGACCCGGTCGATGGGCTCGATCTCGCCCCGGTACCGCTCCCCCGCCCGCGCGTCCAGCAGCAGCCCGGTTCGAGCCAGCGCGGCCGCCTCCGTCGCGTCGAGCAGGCCCATCGCGCCCGGAGTTGGCTTGAAATCGCCCCCTTCTTCCGAGGGCTCCTCGACCGTCAGTGCACCACCCTCCGAGGTCCATGCGGCCAGGCCCCCGTCGAGGACCCGGACATCCGGGTGACCCGTCCAGCGCAACAGCCACCAGGCCCGTGCGGCGGCCCAGCCGAGCCCCCCGTCGTACACGACCACGGGTGCGCCGGACCGGACCCCGGCCCGGCGCATCACCGCGCCGAAGGCCTCCGGGTCGGGCAGCGGATGCCGGCCGCCCGACCCGGGCGGACCTGCGAGTTCCCGGTCGAGGTCGATGTACGAGGCACCCGGCAGATGGCCTTCCTCGTACGCGGAGCGGAGATCGGGTCCACCCAGTTGCCAGCGGACGTCGAGGAGCACCGGAGGCCGCGGACCAGCGAGCTCGGCCATCAGTTCGGATGCGGTGAGGATTGCGGTCATGGCCCCATCCTCTCCCCCTCGACGGCCCCCGCGTAACAAGGCCGACACCCGCCTCCCGCAGGGATTCGGTCATCTCCTCCGGGGCACCGGAAATGCGGCGCGGCCGGGGCGCGCCGCGGCCCGGGGAGTGAAAACATCAGCTGCGGTCGGCAGCGGACGGACGGCGACCGGCGGACGCACGAAGACGGTGAAGGAGATTCGGCGATGACCGAGGCAGTGACACGGCGCGCCCCCGGCACACCGTGCTGGGTCAGCCTGATGGTGCACGGCCTCGGGACCACCGAGGACTTCTACAGCGCCCTGTTCGGCTGGGAGTACGCCCCGGGCCCCGAGGCCCTCGGCCCCTACGTCCGGGCCCTGCTGGACGGCAAGGAGGTCGCCGGCATCGGCCAGCTCCCCCCGGACCGCAACCTCCCGGTCGCCTGGACCACCTATCTGGCCACCGACGACGCCGACGAGACGGCCGAGGCGATCCGGCACTGCGGCGGCACGGTCGCGGTCGGCCCGCTGGACGCCGGCGGCGCGGGCCGCACGGCCATCTGCTCGGACCCGGCGGGCGCCGTCTTCGGCATCTGGCAGGCCGGCCTGCACCTGGGCACCCGGCTGTCCGGGGTGCACGGCACCCCGGTCTGGAACGAGCTGGTCACCCGGGACACCCTGAGCGTCGGCAAGTTCTACCAGAACGTGTTCGGACACGAGCCGGAGGCCGTGGTCTCCGCCGACTTCGACTATCTGACCCTGCACCTGGCCGGCCGGCCGGTGGCCTCGGTGCACGGGGTGGGCCGGTCCCTGCCGCACGACCGCGGCGCGCACTGGATGGCCTACTTCGAGGTGTCGGACGTGGACCTGGCCGCCGCGCAGGCCGTGGAACTCGGCGGCCAGCTGCTGCGTGGCCCCCGCGAGGGCGCCCTGGGCCGCCTCGCCACCGTCACCGACCCGGAGGGCGCGATCTTCACCGTGGTCCAGCCCGCCCCCTGACCCCGGCCCTCATGGGCCGCCCGGTCAGGAGTGGTTGACGGGGAGGACGTCCGGGGAGAGGGTGCTCGCGTGGGCGGCGGCGGAGGTCATGCGCTTGCGGTGGTGGCGGCGGCAGAGGACCTCGTAGCCGATCTCCTCCGCGGGGCGGTTCACATCGCCGACGACCACCTGTTCGCCCTCCACCACCATCTCCCCGCCCACCGTGCGGGCGTTGTGGGTGGCCCGGGCGCCGCACCAGCACAGGGCCTCGACCTGGAGCTGTTCCAGCCGGTCGGCGAGTTCGATCAGGCGCTGGGAGCCGGGGAACAGTTTGGTGCGGAAGTCCGTGGTGATCCCGAAGGCGAAGACGTCCATGTCCAGGTCGTCCACGATCCGGGCCAGCTGGTCGATCTGGGCCGGGGCCAGGAACTGGGCCTCGTCCACGATCACGTAGTCGGCCTTGCCGCCCTGGGAGAGCTGGGCGACCAGATAGGCGTAGAGGTCCATGCCCTCGGGCGCCTCGATCGCCTCGGTGACCAGCCCCAGCCGGGAGGACAGCTTGCCCGCGCCCGCCCGGTCGTCACGGGTGAAGATCACGCCCACCAGGCCCCGCGCATCGCGGTTGTGCGCGATCTGGAGCGCCAGCGTGCTCTTTCCGCAGTCCATCGTTCCGGAGAAGAACACCAGCTCGGGCATGGGAAGTACGGACCTTTCGGCGGTCGGGCGGGGTGTACGGGAAGGGCGGGGCGGCGGGCGCGGGGTCAGGAGCGGACTTCGAGCAGCGGGACGAGCTGCTCGGCGGGGGTCATCGAGCCGTGCATGCCGACCAGCGCCGACTCGTTGGGCTCGTTGACGGAGGCGGTGATGGCCACATCCGCGTGGGCGGCGGCGATCACATCGCCGATCCGGCCGCGCACCCGCTCGTCGCATTCCCCGGGCGCCCCGAACCAACCCCGGTCCAGGGCCTCTTCACGGCTCGCGATCCAGAACCGGTCGCCGAGCACCTCGCGCCAGACAGTGAGCACGTCGGCCTCCGCGCCGGGCACCGCGTACACGTGCCGGGCCCGGCCCTCGCCGCCCAGCAGGGCGACCCCGGCGCCGAGTTCCCAGTCCTCGTCGAAGTCGATCCGGGAGTCCTCGTCGAACGGGATGTCCACCATGCCGTGGTCGGCGGTGACGTAGAGCGCGGTGCGCGGCGGGAGCTGTTCGGCGAGCCGCTGGACGAGGCGGTCCACGTGCATCAGCTGGCCGCGCCAGGCGTCGGAGTCCACACCGTGCCGGTGGCCGGCCCCGTCGAGCTCGCTGTAGTACGTGTAGACCAGCGAGCGGTCGCCGGCGGCCAGCCGTTCGGCCGCCAGGTCCATCCGCTCCTCACCGGTCATCCGGCCGAGGAAGCTGCCCCCGCTGAGCGCGATCTTGGTGAGCGGGGTGGTCTGGAAGGCCGGGGAGGACACCTGGGCGGTGGCCACGCCGGCCGCGTCGGCCAGCTGGAAGACCGTGGGGTACGGCTGCCAGGCCTTCGGATCGGTCCACGGCTGCCAGCGGAGCTGGTTCATCAGCTCGCCGCCGGCGGGGTTGCGGACGGCGTATCCGGGAAGGCCGTGCCGGGCCGGCGGCAGACCGGTGCCCACCGAGGCCAGCGAGGTGGCGGTGGTGGCGGGGAACCCGGAAGTGATGGGCCGGCCGGTGCCCCCGCGCGAGGTGGCCAGCAGGGAGGTCAGATAGGGCGCCCACTCGGGGTGCGAGCGGATCTGCTCCCAGCCCAGCCCGTCGATCAGGAACACGCAGTTCCGGTCGGCCGGGGTGAGCTCCGCGAGGGTGGCCTCCAGCCCCGGGACCCCCTGGCCGGCCGCCAGGGTGGGCAGCAGGTCGGCCAGCGAACCGCGGCCGTACTCCGGGACGGGGGCGCCGCCGAGGTCCAGCGGTTCCGGGTCCTGCCAGTCCTGCGCGGGCGAGTACGTCATCAGCGGGCGGATCCCGGTGCGCCCGCCCCGGCGGCGGTGGCCGCGGTCGCCTCGCTGAGCGCCTGGGCGAAGGCGAGGGTCTGGCGGACGGCCTCGGGGCCGTCGCCGGCCTCGCTGACCCGCAGGCTCAGGTCGTCGGCGGTGGAGTTGCCGGTGTAGCCGTGGTCGGAGTCGCAGTTCGGGTCGCCGCAGGCGGCCGGCTCCAGGTCGATCCGGGAGACGGCGCCCCAGCCGATGGTGAGGACCACCTCGCGGGGCAGGGTGCCGGGGGTGTAGGACTCCGGGTTGGCGACGACCCGGCTGAGCACCACCGAGGAGATGCCGGACAGCTTGACCGACTCGGTCGAGGTGGTCGCGTACGGGGAGGGGGAGCCGGCGTCGGCGGCCTGCTCGTCGGTGTGGCTGACGATGAACCGGTTGCCGGTGAGCACCAGGACGGTGACGTGCCGGCGGACCTCGTTGGAGTCGAAGGTGGTCTCCTGGTGGACCAGGTACGACGAGATCGGCTCGCCGCCCACCGCGGCCTCCACGGCCTCGGCCACGAGGGCCGGGTAGTAGCCGCTGCGCTCGATCGCCGCGCGCAGCCCCTGGGTCGTCGTACCGGATTTCGCCATGAGGTCCATCCTAAGGCCCGTCCGGACTCCCCCGGCCTCGCCGTGCGACGCTCAGTAGCTGGGCAGGGTGCGGGGGCCGAGGTCGGTGCGGGCCGGCGGGTGGGCGATCCGGACGGAGGCGCTGAGCACGGACAGCCCCTCGGTGGCGACCACCACCGGCTCCAGGGCGACCCCGACCACCTCGGGGTGGTCGTCGACCAGTCGGGACAGCCTGAGCAGCAGTTCCTCCAGCGCGGGGGTGTCCACGGGGTCGCTGCCGCGCCAGCCGAACAGCAGCGGGGCCGCGCGGATGGTCCGGATCAGCGCGGCCGCGTCCCGGGCGGTGGCCGGTACCAGCCGGTGGGCGGTGTCCCCGAGCAGCTCGGAGGGGACCCCGGCGAGCCCGAAGGAGAGGACGGCTCCGGCGGCCGGGTCGATCACCGAGCGGATCACGGTGTCCACCCCGCGCGGAACCATGGACTGCACGACGGGCAGCAGTTCCGCGGCCTTGCCCAGGGTCCCGGTCAGCTCCTGGTAGGCGCGGCGCAGCTCGGCCTCGCCGGTGATGTCCAGGCGTACGCCGCCGAGGTCGGCGCGGTGCCGCAGATGCGGGGCGGTGGTCTTCAGGGCGACCGGGTAGCCGAGCCGGCGGGCTCCCTCGGCGGCCGCGTCGGGGGTCGGGGCGGGGAGGGTGGGCGGCACCCGGATCCCGTAGCGGGCCAGCAGCTCGCGGGCGTCGGAGTCCTCCAGGGTGACCGGGTGCGGTCCGGCGACCGGGGCCAGCAGGGCGGCGAGCTGGGCGGCGGCCCCGGTCTCGTCGATGTCCTCGTACTCGGGGATCCGGCCGGCCTCGGCGTCCTCCCGGCGCCAGGCGGCGTACCGGACGGAGTGCCCGAGGGCGCGGACGGCCCGCTCGGCGGCGGGGTAGGCGGGGATCCGCGGCACGGGGGCCGGGTCGGCCGCCGGGGCCGGGTCGGGGGCGGGTGCCGCTTCGGGCGCGGGTGCGGGTGTCGCTTCAGATGCGGGTGCGGGTGTCGGTGTCGGTGCCGGGGTCGGGTCGGTGGCGGGGGCCGGGCGGATCGCGGAGAGGGCCTCGGCGAGCTCGGCGAGTTCCACATGGACCACCAGGACCGGCTTGCCGGGCACCGCGGCGGCGGCCGCGCGCAGGGCGTCCGCCAGCTCGTCCGCGAGCTCGGGTTCGCCGACCGCGGGGATCGCGGTGACCACCACGGCGTCGTGGGCGGGCGAGGCGAGGGCCTCGGCCAGCGCGGTCCGGAAGTCGGCCACGGTGGCCCCGGTGGTCAGGTCCAGCGGCGGCTCGGGGCGCAGGCCCTCCCAGACGCAGGCGTCGTAGGTGATCACGCCCAGGGACTCCGAGTTGCCCAGGATCGCCACCCGCGGTCCGGCCGGCAGCGGCTGGGAGGCCAGCAGCAGGCCGGCGTCGACCAGTTCGGTGACGGTGTCCACCCGGATCACCCCGGCCTGGCGGAGCAGCGCCGAGACGGTGGCGTCGGGCAGCCGGGTGCCGGGGACGGCGTGTCCGGCCGGGGTGACGCCGGTGTGCCGGCCGCCCTTGGCGACCACCACCGGCTTCACGGCGGAGGTGCGGCGGGCGAGCCGGGTGAACTTGCGCGGGTTGCCCAGGGTTTCCAGGTACATCAGGGCCACGTCGGTGTCGGGGTCCTCGTACCAGTACTGGAGGATGTCGTTGCCCGAGACGTCCGCCCGGTTGCCGGCCGAGACGAACGAGGAGAGCCCCTCGCCGCGCCGCAGCAGCCCGGACAGCAGGGCGATCCCGATGGCCCCGGACTGGGTGAACAGGCCGATCCGGCCGCGGGCGGGTGCGGGGGCCGGGGTGAGGGAGGCGTTCAGGCTGATCCCGGGCGCGGTGTTGATGACCCCGTAGGCGTTGGGGCCGATGATCCGCATCCCGTACGAGCGGGCCTGGCGGAGCAGTTCGCGCTGCCGCTCCAGGCCCTCGGGGCCGCTCTCGCCGTATCCGGCGGACAGCACCACCAGGCCCTGCACCCCGTGTTCCCCGCAGGCGGTGACGGCCTCGGGGACCCGCTCGGCGGGGACGGCGAGCACGGCCAGGTCCACCGGGGCGCCGATGGCGGCGAGGTCGCGGTAGGCCCGGACCCCGTCGAGCAGGTCGCCGCCGATGCCGGTGGCGAGGGCGTCGTTCACCGCGTAGAGGTGTCCGCGGAACCCGCTGTCGCGGAGGTTGCGCAGCACGGCGGCGCCGATCCCGGCGCCGGACCGGCTCACTCCGATCACCGCCACCGATCCGGGGGCGAGCAGGCGCTGCACGGAGCGGGCCTCGGCGCGCTGCTCGCGGGCGCGCTGGACGGCCAGGGACTCGGCGGTGGGTTCCAGCTGGAGGGTCAGGTGGACGGTGCCGTCCTCGAAGGTGCGGCTCTGCTGGTAGCCGACGTCCTTGAAGACTTTGATCATCTTGTTGTTGGCGGGGAGCACCTCGGCGACGAAGCGGCGGATGCCCCGCTCCCGGGCGACCGCGCCGATGTGTTCGAGGAGGGCGGAGGCCACCCCCCGGCCCTGGTGGGCGTCCTGGACCAGGAAGGCGACCTCGGCCTGGTCGGCGTCGCCGGAGGCGGGCCGGCCGTCGGGGCCGGTGCGGTCGTAGCGGACGGTGGCGATGAACTCCCCGCCCACGGTGGCGGCGAGGCCGACCCGGTCCACGTAGTCGTGGTGGGTGAAGCGGTGCACGTCGCGGGCGGACAGCCGGGGGTAGGGGGCGAAGAAGCGGTAGTACTTCGACTCGTCCGAGACCTGCTCGTAGAAGCTGACCAGCCGGTCGGCGTCCTCGGTGGTGATGGGCCGGATACGGGCGGTGCCGCCGTCGCGCAGCACGACGTCCGCTTCCCAGTGGGCCGGGTACGAGGGGTCCGACGCGGTCGTCATGGCCTGATCCTACGGCGCGAACGGGCGGGAGGACCCTCGCGCGGCGCGTTAGGCAGCCCCGGGCAAAACGGTGCAAGCTGGGGAAGGTCCAACGGCGGTGGATCCGGGCCGAAGGTCGGTCGGAGCATTCCGGGTGCCGTGAGAGACTGGTCTAGACAACCGTCAGAACCTGAAGGGCATCACCATGGCAGAGCGCCGCGTCAACGTCGGCTGGGCCGAGGGCCTGCACGCTCGTCCCGCCTCGATCTTCGTCCGTGCGGCGACCGCTTCCGGCGTCCCGGTGACCATCTCGAAGGTGGACGGCAACCCCGTCAACGCCGGTTCCATGCTCGCCGTGCTGGGCCTGGGCGCCCAGGGCGGCGAGGAGATCATCCTCGCCTCCGAGGCCGAGGGCGCGGAGGCCGCGCTCGACCGCCTGGCCCAGCTGGTCGAGAAGGGCCTGGACGAGCTTCCCGAGACCGTCTGAGCCCACCCGCCGGGTCCGCCCGGCCACGAGCTCGGCGAGGAGCCGCGGCACCCGGAACACCGGGGCCGCGGCTCCTCCGCTTTTCCCGGGTCGCCCGGCCGGAAATACACACACGGAATTCCGGCAGGCGGATCCAGCACACGGATTCAGCCCGCCATCGAATTCCGGGCAGCAGTGAATTCCCGGCCGCGGCCGGGGCTCCCTTTGTATACGGGCCCTGTTAATGGCGGCCGCTCGGCATGTTTACGGCAGGTTGCGAGGTCCTCACCGGCCACACCCGGACCCGGTGGGCGTCGGCCGCCCGCTCGGCGTGCGCCGCCGTCAGCGCCCGGGCCCGCTCGGCGTCCCCCCGGGTGATCGCGTCCACGATCGCCCCGTGCTCCGTCCAGCACTCCACCGGCCGCACCGGCACCGGCACCGCGTACATCCAGGCCACCTTGTGCCGCAGCTGGGTCAGCAGGGCGATCAGACCGGGGCTCGCGGAGGCCTGGGCCAGGGTCTCGTGAAACCAGCCGCCCAGCGAGCGCAGATCCTCCCCCTGGCCCTGTCTGGCCCGCTCCTGGCCCAGCCGGACCAGCCCGCGGAGCACCTTGAGGTGGGCGTCGCCGCGGCGCCGGGCCGCCCGGGCCGCCGCCAGCGGCTCCAGCAGGGTCCGCAGCTCCAGCAGATCGGCCGCCTCCTGCGCGGTGGGTTCGGCCACACAGGCGCCCGCGTGCCGCCGGGTGGTGACGAACCCCTCCGACTCCAGGGTGCGCAGCGCCTCGCGGACCGGGACCCGGGAGACCCCGTACCGGCGGGCGAGCACTTCCTCGGTGAGTCTGCCACCGGGCTCGTAGACTCCGGTGACGATATCGTCGCGGATTGCCGTACACACCGCGTGCGCAGGAATACGCAAGACCGGACCTCCGGTTAATGCTGGCGTCATTGTCTCGACCCCATTGCAGCACACGATTATTTCCGGGCGGCGACGGAAGGCAAAAGAAACAGGCCCCGGCTCGATGAGCCGGGGCCTGTTCGGAGGTGCTGGGCGGGGCGGTGCGTCAGACGCGGACCCCGTGCGAGCGGAGGTAGGTGATCGGGTTGATGTCGTCACCGTAGTCCGCGCCGGTGCGGGCCTCGAAGTGGAGGTGCGCGCCGCTGGAGTTGCCGCTGTTGCCGGAGAGGCCGATCTGCTGGCCGGGCTCGACCTGCTGGCCCACCGAGACGGACAGCTTCAGCATGTGCCCGTACTGGGTGTAGGTGCCGTCGGCGTGCTTGATCACCACGTTGTTGCCGTAGGCGCCGCCCCAGCCCGCCTCGACGACCGTGCCGAGGCCCACGGAGCGGACCACGGTGCCGGAGTCGGCGTGGAAGTCGATGCCGGTGTGGGTGCCGGAGGACCACATGCTGCCGCCCGCCCCGTACTGGGTCGAGACGTAGGAGTTCGCCAGCGGGGAGACGAAGGTGTTCAGGCGCTTGCGCTCGGCCTCGCGGGCGGCGCGCTCCTTGGCCTCGCGCTCGGCCTTCGCCTTGACCTCGGCGATGCGCTTGGCCTCGGCGGCCCGCTGCTTCGCCTCGGCCTCGGCCTGCGCCTTCGCGGCGGCGGCCTCGGCGGCGTGCTGCTGGGCCTCGGCCTGGGCCTCGATCTCGCCCGCCAGGTCATCGGCGACGACAACGGCGTTGAGGCCGGTGTCCAGGTTCACGTGGTCGTTGTCCGCGGCGAAGGCCGGAGCGGCGAAGGAGCCGACGACGCCCGTGGTGGCGAGGGCGGCTATACCGGCTATGCCGGCGCTCTTCTTGCTCAGACGGCTGGTACCACGGTGCTTGCCGGAGCCGGCGGCACGACTGCCAAACGCCATGAAGGGGCTGATCCTTTCCTTCCCTCTCGCCTACCGGGTTAGCTGACGGGTTCGGAGCAGGAAGGTCTCCTACGGTCCCCCTCTTGCGAGGCGGCCCGATTCACCCCAGGGACTCATGTGGGTCCCCGGCTCCCCAGGCTCGCGCCTGACGGGGACTCGGCGATCGCTGTCCGGTGCCGCGGGTGCGGCGGTTACAGCTGACGGACAGCGGGACCGACGCTAGGCGGATGATCGGTAGATCACCAAACGGACACGGGATTTTGTTGCGTACGCCACACCGCATACCGGGCACCACTCCAGCCAATCGGGCATCAAGAGCAAAAGGGGCCCCGGTGGATGAACCACCGGGGCCCCTGGGGTCAGACCTCCTCCGGGCGCCGCCCGCAGGTCAGTTGGCGACCACCGTCACCTCTCCGATGCCCAAGGCCCGCACCGGGGCCTCGATCTGCGCCGCGTCGCCCACCAGGACGGTGACCAGCCGGTCCGCCGGGAACGCGCTGACCACGGCCGAAGTCGCCTCCACCGTGCCGGTTTCCGCCAGCCGCGCGTACAACCGGGCCTGGTAGTCGTCCGGCAGCTGCTGCTCCACCTGGTCGGCCAGGGTGCCCGCGACGGAGGCCGCGGTCTCGAACTTGAGCGGGGCCACGCCCACCAGGTTCTGCACCGCCACATCCCGTTCGGCGTCGGTCAGTCCGCCCTCCGCCAGCGTCCGGAGCACCTTCCACAGGTCCTCCAGCGCCGGACCGGTGTTGGGGGTGTCCACCGACCCGCTGATCGCCAGCATGGACGCCCCGGTGGCGCCCTCCGGGGCGGTCGGGGCGGTGGAGCGGAGCACCTGGCCGAAGGCCCGCACCCCGTAGGTGTAGCCCTTCTCCTCGCGCAGCACCTTGTCCAGACGGGAGGTCAGGGTGCCGCCCAGGCAGTACGTCCCGAGCACCTGGGCCGCCCAGACCCGGTCGTGCCGGTCCGGTCCGATCCGGCCGATCAGCAGCTGGGTCTGGACCGCTCCGGGCCGGTCCACGATGACCACCCGGCCGGTGTCGTCGGCGGTGACCGGGGTGGCCGGGAGGCGCTCGGCGGTACCGCCGGTCCAGCCGCCCAGGGTCTCGGCCAGCACGTCGTCCAGCTCGGCGGCCGGGTAGTCGCCCACGATCACCGCGGTGGCGGTGGCCGGGCGGACGTGCGCCTCGTAGAAGGCGCGGACGGCCGCGGAGTCGATCCGGGCCACGGTCTCCGCGGTGCCCTGGCGCGGCCGGGACATCCGCAGCCGCGGCGGGAACAGCTCCTTGGAGAGCTGCATGGCGCCCCGCCGCTGCGGGTTGGCCAGCTCGTGCGGGATCTCGTCGAGGCGGTTGCGGACCAGCCGGTCCACCTCCTCGTCGGCGAAGGCCGGGGCCCGCAGCGCCTCGGCGAGCAGCGCCAGCCCCTTGGGCAGCCGGGAGACCGGCACCTCCAGGGAGACCCGCACCCCGGGGTGGTCGGCGTGCGCGACCAGGGTGGCCCCGCAGCGCTCCAGGGCGGCCGCGAACTCCTCGGCGGAGTGCTTGTCGGTGCCCTCCGACAGGGCCCGCGCCATGATGGTGGCCACCCCGTCCAGACCGGCCGGCTCGGCGTCCAGCGGGGCTTCGAGGACGACCTCCACCGCCACCACCTGCTGGCCCGGCCGGTGGCAGCGCAGCACCGTCAGGCCGTTGTCCAGGGCACCCCGCTCGGGCGCCGGGAAGGCCCACGGACGGGCCTCGCCGGCCTGCGGCTGCGGATGGAAGGTCATGGTCACGGCTGCGGTGTCGCTCACTGCTCCGCCCCCTCGTTCTCGTCGTTCTCGTCGTCCCCGTCGGCGGACCCGGCCAGCGGCTCGTAGACCAGCACCGCCCGGTTGTCGGGACGCAGCCGGGCGGCGGCCACGGCCTGCACCTCCTCGGCGGTGATGTCCAGCACCCGGCCGACGGCGGTCAGCGCCAGCTGCGGGTCGCCGAACAGCACCGCGAACCGGCACAGTTCGTCGGCCCGGCCGGCCACCGTGCCCAGCCGGTCCAGCCATTCGCGCTCCAGCTGGGCCTGGGCCCGCTCCATCTCCTCCGCGGTCGGACCCTCGGCCGCGAACCGGGCCAGCTCCTCGTCCACCGCCGACTCGATGGCCGGGACCTCGACCCCGCCGGAGGTCTTGACGTCCAGCCAGCCCATCGAGGGCGCGCCGGCCAGCCGCAGCATTCCGAAACCGGCGGCCACGGCCGTCTGGTCCCGGCGTACCAGGCGGTTGTGCAGCCGGGAGGACTCCCCGCCGCCCAGGATGGTGAGGGCGACATCGGCCGCGTCGCACTCGCGGGTGCCGTCCTGCGGCAGCCGGTAGGCGGCCATCAGCGCGCGGGCCGGGACCTCCTCGACGATCTCCTCGCGGAGCTCGGCGCCGATGGTCTCGGGCAGCGAGCCGTCCCGGGGCGGCTGCTTGCCGTCGTGCCCGGGGATGCTGCCGAAGTACTTCTCCACCCAGGCCAGGGTCTGCTCCGGGTCGATGTCGCCGACCACCGAGAGCACCGCGTTGTTGGGCGCGTAGTACGTCCGGAAGAACGCCCGGGCGTCCTCCAGGGAGGCCGCGTCCAGATCGGCCATCGAACCGATCGGGGTGTGGTGGTACGGGTGGCCCTCCGGGTAGGCCAGCGCGGTCAGCCGCTCGAAGGCGGTGCCGTAGGGCACGTTGTCGTACCGCTGGCGGCGCTCGTTCTTGACCACGTCGCGCTGGTTCTCCATGGACTCCTCGTCCAGGGCGGCCAGCAGCGAGCCCATCCGGTCCGCCTCCAGCCACAGCGCCAGCTCCACCTGGTGGGTGGGCATCGTCTCGAAGTAGTTGGTGCGCTCGAAGCTGGTGGTGCCGTTGAGGGAGCCGCCGGCCCCCTGGATCAGCTCGAAGTGCCCGTTGCCCGGAACGCTCGCGGAGCCCTGGAACATCAGGTGCTCGAAGAGGTGAGCCAGACCGGTACGCCCCTTGACTTCGTGGCGCGAACCGACGTCGTACCACAGGCAGACCGCGGCGACCGGGGTCAGGTGGTCCTCGGAGAGCACCACGCGCAGGCCGTTGGCCAGCCGGTGCTCGGTCGCTGTCAGGCCGCCGGGGGCGGTCTGCTCGGTGGCCGTGTGACCCATGGGCATGTGGTCCCTTCGATCGCGATGCTGGGATTTCTGTCAGACCTGTCACTGTATGCAAGCGCGCCGTCCCCCGGATAAGTTCCCGGGTCACTCCTGGGTCGGAGTCGGCGTTGTCGGAGCGTCGGGCCACAATGGTCCGCGACAGACCCAGCCCGTCCCGAAGCCCCACCAGCCCGTCCCCGCCCCGACCCGGTCACCCCGATCAGCCCGGTCCACTTGGATAAGGAGCGCCGCAGCGATGGCCCGCCGCAGCACGAAGACCCCGCCGCCGGAGGATTTCGAGGAGAAGATCCTCGACATCGACGTCGTCGACGAAATGCAGGGCTCCTTCCTCGAGTACGCGTACTCGGTGATCTACTCCCGGGCCCTGCCGGACGCGCGGGACGGCATGAAGCCGGTCCACCGCCGGATCGTCTACCAGATGAACGAGATGGGCCTGCGCCCCGACCGCGGATACGTCAAGTGCGCCCGCGTGGTCGGCGAGGTGATGGGCAAGCTGCACCCGCACGGCGACGCCTCCATCTACGACGCCCTGGTGCGCATGGCCCAGCCGTTCTCCATGCGGCTGCCGCTGGTCGACGGCCACGGCAACTTCGGCTCGCTCGGCAACGACGACCCGCCCGCCGCGATGCGCTACACCGAGTGCAAGATGGCCGACGCCACCTCGCTGATGACGGAGTCGATCGACGAGGACACCGTCGATTTCACCGCCAACTACGACGGCCAGGAACGGGAACCGGTCGCGCTGCCCGCCGCCTACCCCAACCTGCTGGTCAACGGCGCCTCCGGGATCGCGGTCGGCATGGCCACCAACATGCCCCCGCACAACCTGGGCGAGGTCATCGCCGCCGCCCGGCACCTGATCCGGTACCCGCAGGCCGACCTGGAGGCGCTGATGCGCTTCGTGCCGGGTCCGGACCTGCCCACCGGCGGCCGGATCGTCGGCCTGGCCGGCATCAAGGACGCGTACGAGAACGGCCGCGGCACCTTCAAGATCCGCGCCACCGTGGCGGTGGAGAACGTGACCGCCCGCCGCAAGGGCCTGGTCGTCACCGAGCTCCCCTTCTCGGTCGGCCCGGAGAAGGTCATCGCGAAGATCAAGGACCTGGTCGGCTCCAAGAAGCTCCAGGGCATCGCGGACGTCAAGGACCTCACCGACCGCTCGCACGGCCTGCGGCTGGTCATCGAGATCAAGAACGGCTTCCACCCGGAGGCCGTGCTGGAGCAGCTCTACAAGCTGACGCCGATGGAGGAGTCCTTCGGCATCAACAACGTGGCCCTGGTCGACGGACAGCCCCTGACCCTGGGCCTGAAGGAGCTGCTGGAGGTCTATCTGGACCACCGCTTCCAGGTCGTCCGGCGGCGCAGCGAGTTCCGCCGCGGCAAGCGCCGGGACCGGCTGCACCTGGTCGAGGGCCTGCTGGTGGCGCTGCTCGACATCGACGAGGTCATCGCGCTGATCCGGGAGAGCGACAACTCCGCGCAGGCCAAGGAGCGCCTGATCGAGCGCTTCTCACTGAGCGAGATCCAGACCCAGTACATCCTGGACACCCCGCTGCGGCGGCTCACCCGCTTCGACCGGATCGAGCTGGAGTCGGAGCGCGACCGCCTCACCGGCGAGATCGACGAGCTGACCGGGATCCTGGACTCCGACGCGGAGCTGCGCAAGCTGGTCTCCGGCGAACTGGCGGCGGTGGCGAAGAAGTTCGGCACCGAGCGGCGGACGGTGCTGCTGGAGTCGGCGGGCACCGCCCCGGCCGCGGTCCCGCTGGAGGTCGCGGACGACCCGTGCCGGGTGCTGCTCTCCTCCACCGGCCTGCTCGCCCGCACGGTCACGGCGGACCCGCTGCCCGCGGACGAGGGCCGGCGGACCAGGCACGACCTGATCGTCTCCCAGGTCGCGGCCACCGCCCGCGCCGAGGTCGGCGCGGTCACCTCGGCCGGCCGGCTGCTGCGGCTGTCGGTGATCGACCTGCCGCAGCTCCCGGACACCGCCGCCGCGCCGAACCTGGCGGGCGGGGCCCCGATCGGCGAGTTCCTGTCCGCGCTGGAACCGGACGAGAAGGTCGTCTGCCTGATCTCGCTGGACGAGGCGAACTCCCAGGGCCTGGCACTGGGCACCGAACAGGGCGTGGTCAAGCGGGTGGTCCCCGACTATCCCGCCAACAAGGAGGAGCTGGAGGTCATCACCCTCAAGGACGGTGACCGGATCGTCGGCGCGGTGGAACTCCGCACCGGCGAGGAGGACCTGGTCTTCATCACCGACGACGCCCAGCTGCTCCGCTACCCGGCGGGGCAGGTCCGGCCGCAGGGCCGGCCGGCCGGCGGCATGGCGGGCATCAAGCTCAACGGCACCGCCAAGGTGATCCACTTCTCGGCGGTGGACCCGGCCGCGGAGGCCTTCGTGTTCAGCGTGGCCGGCTCGCACGGCACCCTGGACGACTCGGTGGCCACCGCCAAGCTCACCCCGTTCGACCAGTACCCGCGCAAGGGCCGGGCCACCGGCGGTGTCCGCTGCCAGCGGTTCCTGAAGGGCGAGGACCTGCTGACCCTGGCCTGGGCGGGCGCGGCTCCGGCGCGCGGGGCGAGCGCCAACGGCACCCCGGTGGAGCTGCCGGAGCCGGACCCCCGACGGGACGGCTCGGGCACCCCGCTCACCCAGCAGGTGGCCGTGGTGGCCGGAGCGGCGCTCTGAGCCCCGCCACGGGGTGATCCTGGCGGGTGATCCGGTCGGGTGATCCGGCCGGGTGATCAGCCCCCACCGGGCGACTAAGGTTGATCCGATGTCGCCTGGTGGGGGGATTTTCACGGTGAGTCGGCATACGGACGGACCGGCCCGGAACCGGGCCGCGGCACAGCGCGCCCAGCAGTCGTACCTGCGGCAGGCGGCCGTGCAGCAGCGCGCCTTCGAACGGGAGGCGGCCCGGGCGGCGCGCGAGCGGGAGGCCGCCCACCGGCGCGACCGGGCCGCCGAGGCCGACCGGCTCACGGCGGACGCGGAGGCCCGGGTCGAGGCACTGACGGGACTGCTGGCCACCGGCTGCCGGGTCCCGCCCCGGAGCTCCGGCGAACAGCCGCTGCCCGAGCGGGTGGAGCCCTTCGACCCCGGCCATCTGGCACACCCCGTCCCGATGCCCCGGCTCGCGGACTTCCAGGGCCGCTCCGGCTGGGCGCTGACGGCGGACCGGCGGTCCCGCCTGGAACGCGAGGCGCACGCCCGCTACTCCGCCGCCTGGCAGGCCGCCCACGCCGCCGAGACCGAGCGGCGGCGGCAACTGACCGAACTCCGCGCGGACTACGACCGCTGGGCCGCCGAACTGATCACCGGGGCCCGCTCGCACAACGCGGCGCTGGCCCGCCGGGCGGAACTGGCGGCCTCCGGGGACCCAGGCGCCGTGGCCGCCCACTTCGGCGCCGCCCTCGGCGGCTCCCCGGCCTGGCCGGACGGGCTGCCCCGGCAGGCGCGGGCGGAGTACGACCCGGTGGCACGCGAGCTGGTGCTGGACTGGGAGCTCCCCGGGTTCGACGTGGTCCCGGCCGTCCGGGCCTTCCGGTACGCCCCGGGGACCGACCAGATCAAGGAGACGGCCCGGCCGGTCACCCAGCGCCGGACGCTCTACCGCGACCTCGTCGCCCAGTGCGCCCTGCTGGTCCTCCAGCAGGCGTACGCGCTGGACGAGCACGGCCTGCTGCGGTTGGTCACCGTCAACGCCTGTCTGGACGGCCACGACCCGGCCACCGGGCACCGGACCCGGATCTGCCTGGCCGCCGTGACGGGCACCCGGGAGGAGCTCTCCCGGCTGCGGCTGGAGCAGGTGAGCGCGGTGGAGTGCCTGACCGGCGAGCTGGGGGGCCGGCTGTCCGCCCGCCCCGACCAGCGCACCCCGGTACCGGCCCTGCCCGCGGCGCGGGCCGCCGGCACGGCCACCCCTCCGGATCCGGGCCCGACGGCCGGACCGCCGGACCCCCGGACGGCCGGCCGGGAACCCGAGCCCGATCTGTACGCGATGGACCCGCTGGCCTTCGAGGACCTGGTGGCCCAGCTGTTCCGGGCGATGGGCATGGACGCCGTGACCACCCGCCGGTCCGGTGACGGCGGGGTGGACGTGGAGGCCGTGGATCCCGCGCCGATCCGCGGCGGCCGGATCGTGGTGCAGGTCAAGCGGTACCGCAACACCGTGCCCCCGACCGCCGTCCGGGACCTGTACGGGACCGTCCAGGACGCCGGGGCCAACAAGGGCGTGCTGGTGACCACCTCCTCCTTCGGCCCCGGTTCCCACTCCTTCGCCGAGAACAAGCCGCTGGAACTGGTCTCCGGCCCCGAGCTGGTGGACCTGCTGCACCGGCACGGGCTGCGCGGCCGGCTCGGGGACCGCTCGGCCCAGCCCCGCCCGGCCCCGCCCACGGACCCCGCGCCCGCACCCGCGGCCGGGTCTGCGGCCGCGCCCGCCGCCGGCGGTGTCCCGGCGCAGCGACGGGAGCCGGAACCCCCGGAGCCGGAGGCCGAGTTCAATGTGCTGGGCATGAACTGGTCCGGTGCGGTGGTCCTGGACGTGTGCGCCCTGGTGTGCGCCGGCGGCCGGGTCCTCGACGAGGAGCAGTTCGTGTTCTTCAACAACCCCCGGAACCCGAACGGTTCGGTGCGGACCCGGGAGCGCCCGGCCCCCGACCGGGCCGCCCTGGAGGTGGCCTTCGAGGCGCTGCCGGCCGAGGCCGACCGGCTGGTGCTGGTCGCCGCGGTGGATCCGGAGGCCGGGACCGCCGCCGACCTGGCCGGTTTCAGCGAGGCCCACATCCGGCTGCTGGACGCGGACGGCGGCGAGCTCGGCCGGCTGGAGGTGTCCGACGGGCGGGCCGGTGAGACCGCGCTGGTCCTGGGCTCCTTCCGACGGCGGGCCAACGGTGACTGGGAGTTCGTGCTCGGCGGCAAGGGCTACCGGACCGGTCTGGCCGCCCTGCTGCGGGACTACGGCGTGGAGGTGGAGTAGGGCGGCGGCTCCTCCCCGTCCGCCTCCCCGCTCGTCGCTGCGGCCGTCCCTTCGGACTCCGTCCGGTCCGTGTACCGCAGGACGCCCCACATCGCGGACGGGTCGGTGCGCTCCGGCTCGGGTTCCCGGCAGGCCTGGAGCCCCTTCTCCAGCTCCCCCGTGTCGATGCCGGAGCCGATCAGCACGAACCGGGACACCCGGGGTTCGTCCCGCCCCCAGGGCTGCGGGGCGAACCGGAGGAACCGGCCGACGGCATGGATCTCGTACTTCTCCTGGTGGCCCGGGACCCCGAAGTACACCTGGCCCTTGATGCGGTAGAGGCCGGGCGGCCGCCGGTCGAGGAAGTCGATCAGACGGCGCGGGCTGAGGGCCTGCTCGGCGGTGAAGGCCAGGCTCTCGTAGGCGGTGTGCGTGTGCCCTGCGTGGTTCGGGTTTTCCGGGTGCTGCGGGTGGCTGTGCGGGTCGTCCTCCTCCTCGGCGAGGAGGTCCTCGAAGGAGAGCTGTCCCCGGGTCTCCTTCCACGGTCGGCGGTCGAAGAGGAGTTCGGGGTCGATGCGGCCGTGGTCGGCGGTGACCAGCGGGGTGCCCGGTGCGAGTGCGGAGACCGTCTCGGTGACCCGGGCCAGTCCCGCCGCGTCGGTCCGGTCGGCCTTGTTCACCACCACCAGGTCGGCGACGGCGAGATGCCGGTCGGTCTCCGGGTGCCGGGCCCGGGTGGCGTCGAACTCCGCGGCGTCCACCAGCTGCACCAGGCCGCCGTACCGGACGGCGGGGTTCTCCCCGGCCACCAGCATCCGGACCATCTCCTCCGGTTCGGCCAGTCCGCTCGCCTCGATGACGATGACGTCGATGCGGTTGGCCGGACGGGCCAGCCGTTCCAGGTAGGAGTCGAGCTCGCTGCCGTCCACCGCGCAGCACAGACAGCCACCGCCGAGCGAGACCATCGAGTCCCCGACCTGGCCGGCGACCTTCATGGCGTCGATCTCGATCGAGCCGAAGTCGTTGACCACCACTCCGATGCGGGTCCCCCGGCTGCTCTTCAGCAGATGGTTGAGGAGGGTGGTCTTGCCGGATCCGAGGAATCCGGCGAGGACGACGACGGGGATGGGCTGCCTGCTGTTCACCCGGTCGATCGTAGCCAGCCCGGCGGGCGGTCAGGATATGGCGGGCAGGGGCTGTGGCGGGGTAGGGCCGGTATAGCGGGCGGCCGGTCGGATGATCTTGCTGTCAGCGGCCTGCTCCAGGATGTTCGCGCTCCAGCCGACCACCCGTGCCGCGCAGAAGGTCGGGGTGAACATCTCGCGCGGCAGCCCGCACAGCTCCATGACCACCCCGGCGTAGAACTCCACGTTGGTGTGCAGCTCACGGCCCGGTTTGAGCTCGGCGAGGATCGCCTCCACCTGCTCCTCGACCTGGACGGCGAACTCGACGAGCGGACCGCCGAGCTGCTGGGCGATCCCGCGCAGCATCCGGGACCGGGGGTCCTCGGTGCGGTAGACGGGGTGACCGAAACCCATGATCCGCTCGCCGGCCAGCACCCGCTGCCGGATCCAGCCGTCGATCCGGTCGGGGGTGCCGATGGCGTCCAGGGTGTCCAGGGCGCGACTGGGGGCCCCGCCGTGCAGCGGGCCGGAGAGCGCCCCGACGGCGCCGGTGAGGCAGGCCGCCATGTCGGCGCCGGTGGAGGCGATGACCCGGGCGGTGAAGGTGGAGGCGTTGAATCCGTGGTCGACGGTGGAGATCAGATAGCGCTCCACGGCCCGGGCCCGGACCGGGTCGGGCTCCTCGCCGGTGAGCATGTGGAGGTAGTTGGCGGCGTACGGCAGGTCCTCGCGCGGGGGGACCGGCTCCAGCCCCCGGCCGAGCCGGTGCAGTGCGGTGAGCAGGGTGGGGACGGCGGCGCAGGCGGCGAGCGCGTCGGCGGCCCGGCGCTCGGGGGCGAGGTCGTAGAGCGGGCGGAAGCCCGCCGAGGCGCCGAGCAGCGAGAGCGCGGTGCGCAGTCCGGCGAGGGGGCCGGAGAGGGCGGTGGCCCCGGCCAGGGCGGGCAGTGCGTCGGCGACCTCGGCGGGGAGCCGGCGCAGCGGGGCCACCCGTGCGGTGAAGGCGGCCCGTTCAGTCGGGGTGGGCAGGGTGCCGAGGAACATCAGGTGCCAGACGTCCTCGAAGGAGCGGTGGGTGGCGAGCTCCACGGCGGAGTACTGC
The DNA here is from genome assembly GCF_055576225.1 of Streptomyces sp. NPDC033845. NCBI lineage: Bacteria > Bacillati > Actinomycetota > Actinomycetes > Kitasatosporales > Streptomycetaceae > Streptomyces > Streptomyces sp. NPDC033845. Next base: position 245,646 of record NZ_JBVIRI010000009.1, read on the forward strand.
CGGTAGTGGTAGAAGCCCTCCCGGCCCCGGACGTCCCCGAGTTCGGTGTCGGTCACCACCACACCCGCGAGTCCGCGGGGCACTTCGACGGTTGTGTTCATGTGTCGACGATCCACCCTTGACTCAATCACTGTCAATGTTGATCCAATCAATGTGGATAAGGTGGAGTCATGGACGATCGGCTCACCACCCGCGAGGCCGCGGAACTCCTCGGCGTGAAGCCCGCGACGGTGTACGCGTACATCAGCCGCGGCCGGCTCAGCAGCCGCCGCGACGCGGCCGGGCGCGGCTCCACCCTGGATGCCGCCGAGGTCGCCGAACTGGCCCGGCGCAACCGGCGGGAGGCAGCCGGCCCGTCCGGCACCGGCGAGCTCGCGGTGCGGACTGCGCTGACCCTGATCGAGCCCGGCCGCTACTACTTCCGCGGGGTGGACGCCGTGGAACTGGCCGACCGCCACGGCTACGAGGACGTCGCCGAATGGCTGTGGACCGGCCTCCCCCCGAGCGGCACCCGCTTCACCGCCCCGCCGGAACTGCTGGCCGCCGCCCACCGGGCGGTGGCCGCCCTGCCCGGGCACAGCGGGCCGGTGGACCGGCTGCGGGTGGCCACCGCCGCCGCCGCGGTCGCCGACCCGCTGCGCTACGACCTCTCCCCCGAGTCCGTCCTCGGCTCGGCCCGCGCCCTGATCCCCACCCTGGTCGAGGCCCTGCCCCACCACCCGGACGCCCCCACCGCGCCGGGCACCGGCAGTCCGGAACAGGGCCGGGAGGAGCGACTGGCCGCGCGCCTGTGGCCCCGGCTCACCGGCAGACCGGCCAATCCGGCGGCCGTCGCGGTCCTCGACCTCGCCCTCGGACTGCTGGTCGACCACGACCTGGCCGCCTCCACACTGGCGGTGCGGGTGGCCGCCTCGGCCCGCGCCCACCCGTACGCGGCCGTCTCCGCCGGCCTCGGAGCGCTAGAGGGGCCGCTGCACGGCGCCGCCGGCCGGCTGGCCCACCGGATGCTCCGCGAGGTGCTGGAGCAGGACGGGGCGGCCCCGGTGGTGGCGGACCACCTGCGGGCCGGCCGCCGGATCCCCGGACTCGGCCACCGGCTCTACTCCGGGGAGGACCCGCGCGCCACCGCCCTCTTCGGCCGGCTGGCGGTCCTGGACGGGGCCGCCCCGGCCCTGGCCGCCGCACGTGACGTGGTCGCGGTGACGGCCCGGCAGGGCCGCGGACTCCACGCCAACGTGGACCTCGCGCTCGCCGTACTGACCGTGGCCTGCGGGATGCCCGCCGAGGCCGGCGAGACGGTCTTCGCGGTGGCCCGGACCGCAGGCTGGATCGCCCACGCCCTGGAGGAGTACCAGGAGCGCCCCCTCCGGATGCGCCCCACCGGCCACTACACCGGCCCCCGCCCGCCCCAGCCCCTCCCCTGACCCCGCCAGCCCCGGAGGTCGCGGAAGCTGCGGTTCCCTTCCCGCCGCGGGCACCGTACGGTTTCCGGTCATGAACACCCGGCGCGCCCTGCGGCTCCCCCGGCGGGCGGTCTCCCAGATCCTGCTGACCCAGCTGGCCATCGCCGCCGGGGTCGCCGTGCTGGCCACCGGACTGTTCCTGGCCCCGCTCAGCGCCCAGCTCGACGACCAGGCGATGCGCCGCGCCCTCGCCATCGCCCAGAGCACCGCCGCCGACCCCGCTGTCGCCGCCGGCCTGCTGTCCGGCCCGGCCTCGGCGGACAGCCCGGTGCAGGCCGCCGCCGAGCGGATCCGCCGGGCCACCGGAGCCGAGTACGTGGTCGTCCTCGACCGGAACGGGATCCGCCGCTCCCACCCGGCCCCCGACCGGATCGGACTGCCGGTCTCCACGGACCCCGCCGAGGTGCTGGCGGGGCACGAGGTGATGGAGATCGACGAGGGCACCCTGGGCCGCTCGGCCCGGGGCAAGGTGCCCCTGATCTCCGCCGAAGGGGAACTCGTCGGCGCCGTCTCCGTCGGCATCGCCTACGACAGCGTCCGCGACCGGCTGCTCGGCGCCGTCCCCGGCCTCCTCGCCTACGCCGGCGGAGCCCTCGCCGTTGGCGCGCTCGCCGCCTGGCTGATCTCGCGCAGGATCCACCGGCAGACCCGCGACCTGGCCTTCTCCGATATCGCGGGACTGCTCGCCGAGCGCGAGGCCATGCTGCACTCCATCCGCGAGGGCGTGGTCGCCCTCGACCCCGACGGCCGGATCAGGCTCGTCAACGACGAGGCCGCCCGGCTCCTCGGCCTGGACCCGGACCGGTCCCCCGGCAGCCTGTCCGGCCGGCCTCTGGAAGAGGTCCTGGGCGCCGGCCGCACCGCCGAGGTCCTGTCCGGCCGGATCACCGGACACGACCTGCTGACCGTCCAGGGCCCCCGGGTGCTGGTGGCCAACCGGATGGCCACCCAGGACGGCGGCGCCGTCGCCACCCTCCGCGACCGCACCGAACTGGAGCACCTCGGCCGTGAACTCGACTCCACCCGGGGCCTGATCGACGCCCTGCGCGCCCAGGACCACGAGCACGCCAACCGGCTGCACACCCTCCTCGGCCTGATGGAGCTCGGCCTGCACGAGGAGGCGGTGGAGTTCGTCACCGAGGTGGCCGGGGCGCACCGCAGCACCGCCGAACGGATCACCGGGCAGGTCCGGGATCCGCTGCTCGCCGCCCTGCTGGTGGGCAAGGCCACGGTCGCCGCCGAGCGCGGGGTGACCCTGCGGCTGGCCCCCGCCACCCTGCTCCCCGACCGGCTGGTGGACCCGGGCGGTCTGGTCACCATCCTCGGCAACCTGGTGGACAACGCGCTGGACGCCTCGACGGGCTCGGTCGGCGCCCTGGTCGAGGTGGAACTGCGCGCCGAGGGGCGTACCGCCGTGCTGCGGGTGCGCGACAGCGGTCCCGGAGTCCCGGCCGCCCGGCGCGAGGAGATCTTCACCGAGGGCTGGTCCACCAAGCGGCCGCGCGCCCACCGTGAGCGCGGGCTCGGGCTGGCCCTGGTCCGCCGGCTGGCGGAGCGGCAGGGCGGCACCGCGCTGGCCGGTGAAGCAGCGGACGGAGGGGCGGAGTTCTCCGTCGTGCTCCCGGAGGCCCTGCGATGAGCGCGGTACCGGAGGGGACGATCCACGTATTGGTCGTCGACGACGACATGCGTGTTGCCCGGATCAACGCGGCGTACGTGGCGAAGGTTCCCGGGTTCACCGTCGTGTCGCAGGCCCATTCCGCCGCCGGTGCCCTGGAGTTCCTGGAAGCCGGCCGGCACCCGGTGGACCTGGTCCTGCTGGACCACTACCTGCCGGACGGAACCGGTCTCGACCTGGTCCGGCGCCTCCGGCAGCTCGGCCGTCAGACCGACGTGATCATGGTGACGGCCGCCCGGGACCTGGCCACCGTCCAGTCCGCCATGCGGCTGGGAGCCCTCCAGTACCTGGTGAAACCGTTCAGCTTCGGCGGCCTGCGGGCCAAGCTGGAGGCCTACGGCGCCCTGCGCCGCACCCTCGACTGCGGCGGCGAGGCCGAACAGGCCGAGGTCGACCGGATCTTCGGTGCGCTGGCCGGCGCCGCCGGCCCGCCGGACCTCCCCAAGGGCCACTCCCCCACCACGGCGGACCTGGTCCGCCAGGTGCTGCGGGCCGCCGGGGGCCCGCTCTCCACCCAGGAGGTCGCCGACCTCGCCGGGATCAGCCGGCAGACCGCCCAGCGCTATCTGAAGCTCCTGGACCGGGCCGGCCGGGTCCGGCTGACCCTGCGCTACGGGGAGACCGGCCGGCCGGAACACCGCTACGCCTGGCTCCCGGCCGCACCGGGGCCCTGAGCCCTCAGACGGCCCCGGCCCCGGTCAGCGACCGGACCTCGGTCTCGGCGTGCTTGGCCTCGTCGGCCGGCTGCCCGGAGGTCACCGTGCCCAGCCAGCCGGCCAGGAAGCCCAGCGGGATGGAGACGATCCCGGGGTTCTGCAGCGGGAACAGCACGAAGTCCGCGCCCGGGATCAGGGCGTCCGGGCCGCCGGACACCACCGGTGAGAACAGCACCAGCAGCACCGCCGGAACCAGCCCGCCGTAGACGGACCAGACGGCGCCGCGGGTGGTGAACCCGCGCCAGAACAGCGAGTACAGCAGCACCGGCAGATTGGCGGAGGCGGCCACCGCGAAGGCCAGGCCCACCAGGAAGGCCACGTTCAGGTTCTGGGCCACCAGCCCGAGGGCGATCGCCACCGCCCCGATCCCCACGGCCGCCGTACGGGCCACCGCCACCTCGCTGCGCTGCCGGGCGTGCCGGCGCCGCAGCGAGGCGTACAGGTCGTGGGCCACCGAGGCCGAGGAGGCCAGGGTGATCCCGGCGACCACCGCGAGGATGGTGGCGAAGGCGATGGCCGCGACCACGGCGAAGAGCACGGCTCCGCCGGTGGTGTCCGCCCCGCCGCCCAGGAAGGCGGCGAGCAGCGGGACCGCGGTGTTCCCCGAGGCGTTGGACTCCCGGACGGCGTCCGGGCCGACCAGGGCGGCCGCGCCGAAGCCCAGCACGATGGTCATCAGGTAGAAGCCGCCGATCAGGCCGATGGCCCAGACCACCGAGCGCCGGGCGGCCCGCGCGGTGGGCACCGTGTAGAACCGGGACAGGATGTGCGGCAGCCCGGCGGTGCCGAGGACCAGGGCGAGACCGAGGCTGACGAAGTCGAACCGTGAGGTCCAGTCCCCGCCGTAGCGCAGTCCCGGGCCCAGGAAGTCGGAGCCGTGGCCGCTGCGGTCGGCGGCGGTGGACAGCAGCTGGTTGAAGTCCCCGTGGAACCGGAGCAGCACCAGTACGGTCAGCATGATCGCGCCGCCCATCAGCAGCACGGCCTTGACGATCTGGATCCAGGTGGTGGCCCGCATCCCGCCGAAGGTCACGTAGATCACCATCAGGGCGCCGACCCCGACCACGGTGAGGGTCCGGGCCGCGGTGCCGCTGCTGCCCAGCAGCAGTCCGACCAGGCTGCCCGCGCCGACCATCTGGGCGACCAGGTAGAGCACGGAGACGGTGACCGAGGAGACCCCGGCGGCGATGCGCACCGGGCGTTCGGCCATCCGGGCGGCGACCACGTCGGCGAGGGTGAAGCGCCCGCAGTTGCGGACCAGCTCGGCCACCAGGAACAGCACCACCAGCCAGGCGACCAGGAAGCCGACCGAGTAGAGCATGCCGTCGTAGCCGAAGAGGGCGATCAGTCCGGAGATGCCGAGGAAGGAGGCGGCGGACATGTAGTCCCCCGCGATGGCGAAACCGTTCTCCAGCGGGGAGAACAGTCGCCCGCCGACATAGAACTCCTCCGCCGATCCGTGCCGGTTGCGGCTCACCCAGGTGGTGATGCCGAGGGTGACCGCGATGAAGGCGCTGAACAGGACCAGCGCGAGGGTCTGGTGCTCGGTGGTCATCGGCCGGCTCCCCGGGTGCGCTCGTGGTCGAACACGGTCCAGCGCAGCTCCAGCGCCGCCCGGTCCCGCCGGAGCCGGGCGTGCCGGGCGTAGGCCCAGGTCAGCAGGAAGGTGCTGAGGAACTGGCCGATCCCGGCCAGCATGGCCACGTTGACGGCGCCCAGCACCGGTCGGGCCATCAGCCCGGGCGCCATGGTGGCGGTGATCACGTAGGCGAGGTACCAGAGCAGGAAGGCGAGGGTCGCGGGGACGACGAAGCGGCGGTAGCGGCGGCGCACCTCCTGGAAGACGGCGCTGCGCTGGACCTCCAGATAGATCGCGGCCGCGTCCGGGGCCCGCCCGGCCCCGCCGGCCGCACCTCCCGGAACCTCCTCCGGCCGTCCGGCCCCGGTCGGCGCGGCACCCTCGTCGGCGCCTTCGCCCCAGCCGGCGGCCAGCGCGTCGTACCAGGGGTCGTCGAGCCGGATCGTTCCGGCATCGGGACCATCGTGCTTGTCCACCGAACTCTCCTTGTCCGCAGGCGCAGTGGCCGCGTGCCCCAAGGATGTGCGGGCGGACTGATTCCGGACTGGTGTACCGGAGCGCTTCACCCCATCAGGTGACGGGGTGAAGCGCTCCGGAGGGCCGGTCCGGCCGGATCGGACGTCGGTCGGACGTCGGTCAGGCGTCGATCCGGGAGCGGTCCAGGGTGGCCGCCGAGCCGGTGATGAACTCCTTGCGGGGGGCCACCTCGTTGCCCATGAGCAGGTCGAACACCTGCTCCGCCGAGTCCAGGTCGCCGATGTTGATCCGGCGCAGGGTGCGGAAGCGGGGGTCCATCGTGGTCTCCGCCAGCTGGTCGGCGTCCATCTCGCCCAGGCCCTTGTACCGCTGGATCGAGTCCTTGTAGCGGATGTTCTTGCGCTGGTACTCCAGCAGGGTCTGCCGCAGCTCGTTGTCCGAGTACGTGTAGACGTACTTGTCCTGGCCCTTCTTCGGCTGGACCAGCTCGATCCGGTGCAGCGGCGGCACCGCGGCGAACACCCGGCCCGCCTCCACCATCGGCCGCATGTAGCGCTGGAAGAGGGTCAGCAGCAGACAGCGGATGTGCGCGCCGTCGACGTCGGCGTCGACCAGGAGGACGATCTTGCCGTAGCGGGCGGCGTCGATGTCGAAGGTCCGGCCCGAGCCGGCCCCTATGACCTGGATGATCGCTCCGCACTCGGCGTTCTTGAGCATGTCCGAGACGGAGGACTTCTGGACGTTGAGGATCTTGCCGCGGATCGGCAGCAGGGCCTGGAACTCGGAGTTCCGGGCGAGCTTGGCGGTGCCGAGGGCGGAGTCGCCCTCGACGATGAAGAGCTCGCTGCGGTCCACGTCGTCGCTGCGGCAGTCGGCCAGCTTGGCCGGCAGCGAGGAGGATTCCAGGGCAGTCTTGCGGCGCTGGGCCTCCTTGTGCTGGCGGGCCGCGATCCGGGTCCGGGCGGCCGCGACGATCTTCTCCATCACCGCGCGGGCCTGCTGCTTGTCGTCCCGCCGGGTGGAGGTCAGGAAGGCCTTGAGCTCCTTGGCGACCACGGCGGACACGATCCGGGCGGCGGCCGAGGTGCCCAGCACCTCCTTGGTCTGGCCCTCGAACTGGGGCTCGGCCAGCCGGACGGTCACCACCGCCGTCAGGCCCTCCATGGCGTCGTCCTTGACCACGTCGTCCTCCGCGACCCGCAGCAGCTTCGCGGAGCGCAGCACCTCGTTCACGGTCTTGGCGACCGACCGTTCGAAGCCGGACACGTGGGTGCCGCCCTTGGGGGTGGCGATGATGTTCACGAAGGACTTCAGCTGGCTGTCGTAGCCGGTGCCCCAGCGCAGCGCGATGTCCACGCCGAGCTCGCGGGTGACCTCGGTGGGGGTCATGTGCCCGCGCTCGTCCAGGACCGGCACGGTCTCCTTGAAGGTTCCCTGGCCGGTGAGCCGCAGCACGTCGCAGACCGCCTTGTCCTGCGCCAGGTACTCGCAGAACTCGCTGATGCCCCCGTCGAAACGGAAGGTCTCCTCGGTCTTGCCCGCCCCGTCGATCCCGCGCTCGTCGCGGACCACCAGGGTCAGACCGGGCACCAGGAAGGCCGTCTGCCGGGCCCGCTGGTAGAGCGTCTCCAGGCTGAGACGGGCCTCCTTGAGGAAGATCTGCCGGTCGGCCCAGTAGCGGGTGCGGGTGCCGGTGCGGCCCTTGGGGACCCGCTTGCCCTTGTGCAGCCCGTTTGCCGGGTCGAAGGGGCTGTCCGGGCCCTGCTCGGTGAAGATGCCGGGGACGCCGCGGCGGAAGCTGATCGAGTGGGTGGCGCTGTTGCGGTCCACCTCGATGTCGAGCCGGGCGGAGAGGGCGTTGACCACGGAGGCGCCGACGCCGTGCAGACCGCCGGAGGCGGCGTAGGAGCCGCCGCCGAACTTGCCGCCGGCGTGCAGCTTGGTCATGACGACCTCGACGCCGGACAGGCCGGTCTTGGGCTCCACGTCGACCGGGATGCCCCGGCCGTTGTCCCGCACCTCGACGGAGCCGTCCTCGTGCAGGATCACCTCGATGTGGTCGCAGAAGCCCCCCAGGGCCTCGTCGACGGAATTGTCGATGATCTCCCAGAGGCAGTGCATCAGGCCACGGCTGTCGGTGGAACCGATATACATCCCGGGGCGCTTGCGGACGGCCTCAAGACCCTCGAGGACGAGCAGGTGCCGCGCGGTGTAGTTGGAGCCGTCCCGGTCTGCTCCGGGCAGCAGCGCGCTGGAAGGCACGGACGTGTCGGCGGTCACGCAGTTCGCTCCTCGCTGAATTTCTTTTCTGGCCCGGTCGGGCGCAGGGGTGGATCGGTTGCCGGTCAGAGGGTACCGAGGCCTGGTAGAGCCGATGCAACGCCACCCTCGCGGTTCTTCCAGCCTAATGCAGATCCGTACGGGTGTTCGATACCTCGATGGGGTGAAGCAAACATCACGTTCCCTTCCGCGCATGAACCATTTAGGGTTCGGGCACGTCCTCATCAACAACCGGCACCCCCGCCGGTGAGGATCAAACCGGCAACACGCACTGACAAGCAACGCGAAACCGTAAAGCAACGCAATACGGCTCCTTCGCCGCCAACCGGCAGCAGCCGGCCAGCTTCGGAAGGAAGTTTCGAGGAAAAGCCGCGAGCGGGAACGTTTTCGGCCTGGTTGGATGTTGACCCTGGTACGACAGCTCGTCGAGCTAGAGAAGAGGCGACGTGACTACTGTTCTGACACCCGCGACCCCGCTGACGGCCGCTGACCGATGCGACCGTTGCGGCGCCCAGGCTTATCTGCGCGTCGTGCTGCTGAGCGGTGGTGAACTGCTCTTCTGCGCCCACCACGGACGCAAGTTCGAGCCGGAACTCAAGAAGATCGCCGCGGAAATACAGGATGAGACTGAGCGGCTCACGGCCGTTCCGGCCAGCTCCGACACCGAGGATCGCTGACACTCACATCCCGACGAGCCAGGACCGGCCAGGCCGGTCGACGGGCGGTCCCCCTGTAACCCAGGGGGACCGCCCGTCCTCGTTCCGTGAGCACCGGCGGCCCGTGCGGGCCGCCCTCCGTCAGCCCGCCACGAACCCTGTCAGCGGGGCGATCCTCGTGTAGACGCCGGGGCTGTCAGCGCGCCCACAGCCGCGCCCCCAGGACACCAGGCCGATCAGCCTGCCCTGGGCCACCAGAGGGCCGCCGCTGTCCCCCTGACAGGCGTCCTTGCCCCCTTCCCGGTCCCCCGCGCACACCATGGACTCCGGCAGGTACCGCCCGTCCGCGTCCCCCGGGTAGGCCGCCCCGCAGACCTCGTCCGCCAGCACGGTCACTCCGGCCGCCCGAAGGGCGTACGCGTAGTCACCGAATCCGCTGGTGTCCCCCCAGCCGTATACGGCCGCCTCGGTGCCGGCCGCGTAGCCGGGATCCCCGGGGCCGGCGAGCGGGAGCACGTACTCCGCGGGCACCGGTTCGCCGAGCTCCAGCACGGCGAGGTCCCCGGCGTTGGTGACCGGGTCGTAGGCGGGGTTCACCCGGGCCCCGGAGACGGGGACCTCGCGGCCCTCGCTCTCGCTCAGCTCGGTGCGCCCCATGATCACCCGGAGGTCCCGGACGGACTCCACCGGACCGCCCAGCACCTGGCGGCCGAGGCAGTGCGCGGCGGTCAGCACCTTCGCCGGGCCGACGATCACACCACCGCAGAACTGGCCCGCCCGCGTACCCCCGAACCGGTCACGGCTGGAGAGGGCCACCACCCACGGACTGTCGGCGACCCGGACCGGCTTTCCCCCGATCACGACTCCGTCCGCAGGGGCCTGCCGCGCCTGGGCCAGTGGTATGGCGGCCGCTGCTGCCGCCAGGGTCATTGCGCCCGCCAGGACACGGGCGAGGGGACGACGCATAGGGCCTCCTGACTCTGGGTGGGTACGACTCCACCCAGAGTGGGTGGCGCGGTGGCCGTGCGCATTCGCGCGGCCACCGGCACCGGGCCCTCTCCGGTCAGTCCAGGTAGTCGCGCAGCACCTGGGAGCGGGACGGGTGGCGCAGCTTGGACATGGTCTTGGACTCGATCTGGCGGATCCGCTCACGGGTGACCCCGTAGACCTTGCCGATCTCGTCCAGGGTCTTGGGCTGGCCGTCGGTGAGGCCGAAGCGCATGGAGACCACGCCCGCCTCGCGCTCGCTGAGGGTGTCGAGCACCGAGTGCAGCTGCTCCTGGAGGAGCGTGAAGGAGACCGCGTCGGCCGGGACGACCGCCTCGGAGTCCTCGATCAGGTCACCGAACTCGCTGTCGCCGTCCTCGCCCAGCGGGGTGTGGAGGGAGATCGGCTCGCGGCCGTACTTCTGGACCTCGATGACCTTCTCGGGGGTCATGTCGAGTTCCTTGGCCAGCTCCTCCGGAGTGGGCTCGCGGCCCAGGTCCTGGAGCATCTGGCGCTGCACGCGGGCCAGCTTGTTGATCACTTCGACCATGTGCACCGGGATGCGGATGGTGCGGGCCTGGTCGGCCATGGCGCGGGTGATGGCCTGCCGGATCCACCAGGTGGCGTAGGTGGAGAACTTGTAGCCCTTGGTGTAGTCGAACTTCTCGACCGCGCGGATCAGGCCCAGGTTGCCCTCCTGGATCAGGTCCAGGAAGAGCATGCCGCGGCCGGTGTAGCGCTTGGCCAGCGAGACCACCAGGCGCAGGTTGGCCTCCAGCAGGTGGTTCTTGGCACGGCGGCCGTCCTCGGCGATGATCTCCAGCTCGCGCTTGAGCTTGGGGGCCAGCTTGTCGGAGTTGGCCAGCTTGTCCTCGGCGAACAGGCCCGCCTCGATGCGCTTGGCGAGCTCGACCTCCTGCTCGGCGTTGAGGAGGGGCACCTTGCCGATCTGCTTGAGGTAGTCCTTGACCGGGTCGGCGGTGGCGCCGGCCACCGCGACCTGCTGGGCGGGGGCGTCGTCCTCGTCGTCGTCGGACAGGACGAAGCCCTTGGCCTCGCCGGTCTCCTCGTCCTCGCCCTCGCCGGCCTTGGCGGCGCCGGGGCCCTCTTCGGAGCCCTCGTCCTCGCCGTCCTTGGCGGCCGCCGTCTTCTTCGCCGCGGTCTTCTTGGCGGCGGTCTTCCTGGCGGGCGCGGCCTTCTTCGCAGCGGCCTTCTTGGCCACCGCCTTCTTGACGGGGGCGGTCTCGGCCTCGCTCCCCGAGGCCTCCGGCTCGTCCGCGCCGGGGGCGAGGACGGACTCCGGGTCAGCCGCCGGTTCCGCGGGGGCGACGGTGCCGGCCGCCGCCGTCGTCCGGGTCTCGACCGGCTTCGTGGCGGTCCGCTTGGCCGGGGCCTTCGCCGCGACGCTCTTCCGGGTGCTGCGCTTGGGTGACTCCGCGGCACTGACCATCAGCGTCACACCCTCTTCCTCAAGGATCTGGTTGAGGCCGCGCAGAACGTTCTTCCACTGGGTCTGCGGGATCTGGTCAGCCTCGAAGGCCCGACGCACGTCATCGCCGGCGATCTGCCCCTCGGCCTTGCCCCGCTCGATGAGCGCCATCACAGACTCGGACTCGGCGATCTCCGGCGGGAGCGTACGGGATGTGCTGGCCGACACGAACAACCTCTCGGAACGATGGGAACGGCTTCCGACCCCGGCCAGGTGCTGGACCGGAGCCGACGACCACCGACAGGGATGGGCCGGCGGCGCGGGCAGGGGCCGGGGAGCGGTACAGCACCCGGTACGGCTGCTGTGTTCCCTCCGTCGGCCATCACCTCTTAGGTCATCGCGGAACCTCGCTGAGCGTTACGCCCAATCTTCGTGGCCCGAATCACATCAGGTCGCTCCGGCGGCGTCCCGACGGGCGTGTCACCGGGTCCGTCGACCCGGCGACACGCGGTCCGGCTCCGCGTTCCGGTACCCCTGCGCGCACCCCGCAGGTCAGTGCTCGCGGGGCGCGGGAACCACCCGCTCGACCTCCGGATGCACCGTCAGCAGCTGACGCATCGCGTTCTCCGCGCCGAGCGCGTCCCCGGCGGCCAGGGCCTCGACGATCCGGGCGTGGTGGGCCACGCAGGTCTCGCTGGGGCGGTCGCAGGCGGTGACGGGGCTGCCGGAGACCTGGAGGGCGGCGGAGACGATGCCGGAGAGGTGTTCCAGCATGCGGTTCCCGGCGACCTGGATCAGCAGGGCGTGGAACTCGTTGTCGGCGCGCGCGAAGGTGATCGCGTCGCCCTGGCCGAGGGCGTGGCCCATGATCTCGACCATGTCGGCCATCCGCTGCTGGATGTCCGGGCGGCCGTGGCCGGCGGCGAGACGGGCGGCCAGCGGCTCGATGGTCCAGCGGAGCTCGTTGAGCTCGCGGCGCTGGTCCTCCCGCTGGGGGCCGAAGGCACGCCATTCGATGATGTCGGGGTCGAGCAGGTTCCAGTCCGCGACCGGGCGGACCCGGGTGCCGACGTTGGGGCGGGCACTGACGAGGCCCTTGGCCTCCAGGACCCTGAGGGACTCGCGGACGACCGTGCGGGAGACCTCGAAGCGCTGCCCGATCTCCTCCGGGACCAGCGGACGGTCCGCGCCGAGGTCGCCGGAGACGATCATCTGTCCGAGCTGCTGGACGAGTTGGCCGTGCAGGCCGCGGCCACGGCTGCCGGCGGCACGGCGGCCGACCCGGCTCAACTCCACGTCGGCGCCGTCCCAGTGGGACGCGCCGACGCGGTCGGTGCCGGTGCTCTCCGCGTACGGGTAGCGATCGAGTTCGCCCGGGCCGGCGAGGCCTGATTCGGCGTGGCGGGCGGCGGTCATCATGGTGTGCGCAAGGGTACTCACGAATCCTTTGTCGGCTGTGCCCGGAAGACCCTTGAGGTCTTTGGTGAAAAGCACACGAAAGGGTGATCAGTGCCTCCTACGCAATTGACGACTTATCGTAAGGAACCGATCACCAGCGAACGCGGCCGCGCAGACCGGTGAATCCGTAGGCGCACAGCAGGATGATCAGGGACAACACCAGTGCGGTTCCCACGGGTTGGGCCATCACCCGCAGGGCTCCGGAGATCAGTCGGTCCGCCTCCGGCGGCCACTGGGCCAGGGTCAGTCCGCGCAGCCGGGAGGCGATTCCGGCGACCGGGTAGGCGGAGGGCCCTTCCAGCGCCCTGGTCACCAGCGGAACCACCATGACCGGTACGGCCAGTACGGCGGCGAGTCCGGCGGAGGCGGACCGGAACACCCCCGCGGCCAGCACTCCGGCCCAGGAGCAGCCGACCAGCAGACCGGCCCAACTCGCCGCCGGGGCAATCCACTCGGCCGGGGACCGGAGCGGTCCGGTGTCGAACACGAGCTTGAGGGCGGCGACATCGGCGACGACGGCGAGCACCCCGAGCAGCAGCGCGAGGACGGCGCACACTCCGAGCTTGGCGCAGAGCAGCCCCAGTCGGCGGGGCACGGTCCCGCGGTCGGCGGCGAGCGCGGGATAGCGGTACTCCTCCCCGAACGCGAGCGCACCGAGCAGTCCGGCACCGAGCGCGGCGGGCGGCAGCGGCAGCAGCTCGGGCCAGGCGGCCAGCAGCCGGTTCTGCGAGACGTCTCCGGACCGGGCCAGGAGCAGCGCGCCGACCACCGATGCGGCCATCACGGCAGCCGCGGTGAACAGCGGGGTGGCGGTGCCGGACACCCGGCGCAGTTCGTAGCGGAGCGGCCGCAGCGGTCCGCCCACCCGTCGCACGGCCGACGGCGGCCGGGACTCACTGGTGCCCGCGCCCGCGTCCGCGCCGGACGGTTCCGGGGGCGCGGCCGGCGGGCCGCTGTCCCCGGTCTCGTCGGCGAGCTGGTGGACCAGCACACCGTGCCGGAAGGCCGCCTCCCCGATCTCGGCACAGCTGCTGCCGTAGACGGACAGCCGGCTGCCGCTCTCCTCGACGACCTCCACCGTGCGGCGGCCGGCCCGTGCCTCGCGGCCCAGGACGTCGGCCAGCCTGGCCGCGTGCGGGGTGCGCACGGCGACCCTGGGGCGCAGCCGGGTCCGGGCGAACTCGGCGGCGTCCTGGTCGGCGATCAGTCGGCCGCCTTCGATGGTGACGACCCGGTCGGCCGCGCGGGCGGCCTCCTTGGGGTCGTCGGTGGTGAACAGCACGGCGCCGCCGAGGTCGGCATGGCCGCGCAGCAGGCCGTGCAGCCAGTTCTGTTCGCGCGGGGAGAGTCCGGCGGCCGGCTCGTCGAGCAGCAGGGTGCAGGGGTCGGCGAGCAGGGCTGCGGCGATGCCGACCCGCCGGTCCATGCCCAGCGAGAGGGAGCCCAGTCGCTGGTCCCGGAGCCCCGCGATGCCGACGACCTCCAGCATGCTGTCGGCCCTGGAGGCGGGCACTCCGGCCGCGGCGCACAGCATGCGCAGTTGGTTGCGGACGGTCCGGGCGGGGTGCCCCGGAACGTCACCGAGGAGGACGCCCACTTCCCGCCCCGGGTGCGGGACCCGGTGCAGCGGACGACCGCGGAAGTAGGTGGCGCCGCGCCCCGGTTCGAGTTCGAGCATCAGCCGGAGGGCGGTGGTCTTGCCCGACCCGGCTTCGCCGAGCAGGGCGGTCACCCGCCCGGGAAGGACCTCGAAGGTGAGGTCGTCCACGGCGGGCCGCTGGTCGCGACGGGGTGCGCTGGTGAGTCCGATGGCCTGGAGCATCGCTTCTCTCGCGGAAGGTGAAACCGCTCGGCGGCAGGGTGAGTACCGCCAACAAGATAACGCGATATGTCCGATATTCGACGCAACCGCGGTGGTGTCGGACCGCCCGATTCAGCAGGCCCCCGGGTGCGTCAGGCCCTCAGACTTCCGGGCGGAGCATCGGCGGATTGAGCAGGGTCGCACCGCCCGCCCGGAACAGCTGCGCCGGACGGCCGCCCTGACGGGTGGTCGTGCCTCCGGCCGGCACCAGGAACCCCGGGGTGCCGGTCACCTTGCGGTGGAAGTTGCGCGGGTCCAGGGTCACGCCCCACACCGCCTCGTACACCCTGCGGAGCTCGCCGACGGTGAACTCCGGCGGGCAGAAAGCGGTGGCGAGCGAGGAGTACTCGATCTTCGAGCGGGCCCGCTCGACCCCGTCCGCAAGGATCCCGGCGTGGTCGAAGGCCAGGGCCGCGGGGGCCTCCCCCTCGGGGGCGAGGACCTCGTCCACCGGCGCCCAGCGGGCACTGTTGGCGTCCCCGCCGGCCCGCGGGGCCGGCAGGTCCGGGGCGAGCACCAGGTGCGCGACGCTGACCACCCGCATCCGCGGGTCGCGCCGGGGGTCTCCGTAGGTGGCGAGCTGTTCGAGATGGGCGCCGTTGCCCGCACCCGGCTCGGCCGGGTCGTGGGCGCACAGCCCGGTCTCCTCCGAGAGCTCTCTGGCCGCGGCGCCCGCCAGGTCCTCGTCTCCCCGGACGAAGCCGCCGGGCAGGGCCCAGCGGCCCTGGAACGGCTGCTCGCCCCGCCGGACCACCAGCGCGCAGAGCGCGTGGCGACGCACGGTGAGCACGACCAGGTCGACGGTGACGGCGAAGGGCGGAAAGGCCGACGGGTCGTAGGGCGACATGCGGCGATCATAGTCGTCTGCCTGACGATAAACAGCTCTTTGGCGATGAGGGCGGCCCTGGAGCACAGCCGGCGCACCCTATGTGGCCAGTTGCAGCGCATCCGCGGCCTCCTCCACCATCCCCAGGCCGAGCCGGCTGACCCGGACCGCGAAGGGCTCCCCCGCCACCCGGAGCCCGGACAGCCTGAAAGCTCCCAACGGGGCGCCCGCGAGCGGGGCGAGCGCCACGGTCCCGGCGGGCGCGTCCGGGCGGATCCCCGCCAGTGCGGTCAGGACGTGCACCCCGGCGGCCGCGGCCACCGCGGCGGGCCGGCAGGCGGCCGGGTGCGGCAGCGGGGCGCTGCCGGCGGTGCGCTGCTCCGCGGCGTACATCTCGGGCAGCCGGTATCCGAAGTGTCCGGCGGCGTCCAGCAGGCCGCGGAGCAGCCCGGTGGCCTCCTTCTCGAATCCGGCGGCGGCCAGTCCGGCGATGGCGACGGCGCTCTCCTGGGGGCGGACCGCCCCGGAGTGGTGGCCGAAGGGGTTGTGGCCCGGTTCTCGGAGCGCCATGCTGCGCAGCCCCCAGCCGGAGTCCATGGCGGGGGCGCCGAGGAGCCGGGCGAGCTGCTCGGTGCGGATCGGGTCGAGCAGTCCGGGGGCGAGCCGGCCGGCGCCGAGGAGTCCGGTGTCGAGAAGGTGGGCGGCGGCCCCGGTGAGCCGGGGCAGCGGACGGCCGTCGGGGTGCAGGGCGGCGGCCGGACGGCCGCCGGAGGGGCCGTCGCCGTCGATCCAGAACTCCTCGCGGAACCGGGCTCTGAGGGCGGCGGCCCGGTCCCGCCATTCCTGGGCTCCGGGCCGGCCGCACCCGTCCAGCAGATCGGCCCCGAGCAGGGCGGCACGGTGGGCGTGCGCCTGGGTCTCGCAACGGCGGGGACCCGGGTCGGGGTCGGCGAGCAGCCCGTCCTCCCCGAGCTGGGACCGGAGCCAGTCCAGGCAGCGTTCGGCGGTGGGCAGGAGCTCCGCCAGGGTGTCCTCGGGCAGTCCCCAGCGGCGGGCCTCGGCGAGCACGGTGGGGAAGGCGAGGGTGGCCTCGGTACCGGTGCAGCCGGGCGGCAGCTGGGGACCGGAGCCGCGCAGCGGGCCGGGGATCAGACCGGCCCCCGGTCCCCGGCCGCCGGTCTGGGTGCGGGCCAGGATCCGCAGGGTGGCGGCGGCCAGACCGCTGCCGAGCGGAAGGGCCATCCTCGCGGCCCAGAGGGACTCGGCCGGGGCCATTCCCAGGCGCCAGGGCACTCCGGCCGCCAGGAAGGCGTCCGAGGGGCTTCCCGGGTCTCTCAGCAGCAGGGCCCGGAGGTCCTCCAGGCTGGTCCGGAACCAGGCCTCGACCCGGGAGTCGTCCCCCTCGGCCCGGGCCGGGGCGAGCGGGTTGGCCACCTGTCCGACGGGAGCCCGGTCCGTGCGGTTCTGAGCGGTGCGCAGTTCGATGGTGCGGGCCTCCCCCGGCGCCAGGTCGAACTGCCAGCGCAGCAGTCCGGCGGAGGCGACGGCATCGTCCGGGGGCGGCTCGGCGGTGGTGACCGACTGGCTGCCGGCGGTGCTCCAGCGCAGTCCTGAGGTGTGCACCCCGGCGGGGAGTTCCGGGCCGGACCGGCCCGCGGCGACGGCGGCCAGGTCGGCCAGGTCGGTACCGAGGGTGATCTCCACGGGCAGCCGGTGCGGGCGGGCCGTGTAGTTCCGGAGGGTGATCCGCTCGGTGCCGTCGGCGTGCCGGACCCGCTCGACGCCGATGTCGGGATCGGGGCCGGTCTCGGCACCGGTGCGCACGGTGGCGGTGAATCCGGCCCGGTCGGCGCCGAGGCTGCGGCCCTGGACGGCGACCGGGTCCCGGCCCGCGACCCTCAGCAGGCAGCGGGAGAGGAGCCGGCGCCCGGACCGGTAGATGCCGTCGAGTCCGCGGCCGGTGAGCTGGCCGTGTTCCGGTGAGATCGCCAGGCAGGGAGCGGCCACACAGATGACGGCGCCGTGCACGGGCGGCAGTTCGGGCCGGCGGGCGGGGGGTACGGGGTGCGCCATGAGTCGGGCTGCCTTGTCTGCCGGGGCTGTGCTCGGGACGGGTCCGCGCCGGCGGCCGCCCCTGGGGGCCACCGCTCCAAGGCTGAACGCCCCCACCCCCGCCCGGGTCACGGCCGCCGCCGGGCCGGTCCGGCGGGCGCGGCTCACCGGTCGCGTCCGGCGGTGCGGCGGGCGTCGCGGCGGACGGTCTTGGGCTTGCGCCCCGCCGGGCGCAGGGAGGCCCGTCGGCGGCGGCGCGGTTCGCGGCGGCGGCGTTCCTCGCGGAGGCAGTGCCGCAGCCCCTCCGGGTCGATGCCCTCGTTGCAGGCGCGGTGGAGCAGCTGGGCGAAGTGGTAGTCGGCGTCGGCGCGCAGGGCCAGGGCGAGCGCGATCCGGGCGGTCGGTTCGTCTCCGGTGGACCAGCAGACCCAGCCGGCCAGGGTGAGCGGGGCGGCGGCGTGTTCGGCGTAGGCCCCGACGCAGCGGCGGGCCAGGGCCCGCCAGAGGCGGAGGGCCGGGGCCGCCTCGTCGTCCTCCATCCATTCCGCGGCGATGTCGCGGATCTCGCGGTCCTGGAGGCCGAGGATCAGTGCGGCGGCCTCCTCGTGGGCGAGCAGGGCGTCGTCCCGGTCGTCGGCCGCGGGGCCGCTGTCGACGGGTGGGGCGAGCTCCAGCCGCCTCATGAGGGTGCGGGCCAGGGCGAGGGTCTCGGCGCCGACCTCCTCCCGGGTGGTGCCGTCGAGGATCTTCGGGACCAGTCCGGTGGCGGCCCCGTCCAGGGCCCGCTGCTGTTCCTCCGCGATCCGGCCGCGCAGGGGCTCCAGCCGCCGCTCGATGTCCTTGAGGGTGCCGCGGACGTGCAGTCCGGCGTAGGTGGCCGCGGCCGCCATCACCGAAGTGCCGGGTGCGGACAGCGGGTTGCCCTCGGCCGGGCAGCAGCGGGGGTCGGGGCAGCAGTAGGACAAATACCGCCCACCGGAGATGCAGAGGGCCTCCAGCACGGGCACTTCCAGGGCTCCGCAGGCGATCCGGATCCGTTGGGCGAAGGGCTGGAGCCGGGTCATGACCTGCTGGGGGGTCTCGCCGTCCGCCGGGTCCTGGCAGAGGTAGAGCACGATGCCGTCCGGTCGGCCGCCGCGCCGCTCGCTGCCGTGCACGAGGCAGTCCGCGACCTGCCGGGCGGTGTCCTCCCACTCCGTCGGCGCGGTCGGGAGGCCGACCCGGAGGCGGCCGCCGAACCGGCCGCCCTCGCCGTGCACGGCGACCATCACGAGCGAGTCGGTGGGATGGAAGCCGACCATGTACGGCAGGGCGTCGGCCAGTTCGGCCGGGCTGCGCAGGGTGATCTGCGGACCGGCGGAGGGGTGCGGGGACTTGATGGGTTCCTGGTTCTTCGTCATGCCCCGACGGTCCCGCCTCCCGGCCCCCGACCGAAACCCCTGTGGATAACTCCCGGGCCACCGCGGTTGTCTCTGCGGCTGTCTCTGTCCACAGGCCCGTGCGGACAGGCCGCCCGGGTGCCACAGTGAGCGGGTCGGCCGTCCTGGCCGGCGCCGTTGGCGGGTCGCTCAGCCCGCCGCGGCGAGGACCAGGGGGAGCACCTGCGGACTGCCGGCCTGACGGAGCAGCCGGGCGGCGACGGCGAGGGTCCAGCCCGAATCGGTGGAGTCGTCGACGAGCAGGACGGGGCCGGGGGAGGCGGCCAGCGCGGCGGCCAGCTCCTCGGAGACGGCGAAGGCTCCGGAGAGCGCCCTCAGGCGCTGGGCGGAGTTGCTGCGGCGGGCAGCGTGCGCGCCGCCCGGCCCGGTGTACGTGAGGGTGCCCAGGAAGGGCAGCCGGCCGATCGTGGCGATTCCCTCGGCGAGGGAGCCGACCAGCTGGGGGCGGGAGAGGGAGGGTACGGCGACCACTCCCACCGGCCGGTCGGCGGGTTCGGGGAGGCTCGGTGCCCAGCCGCCCGGGGAGCGGGACCAGTCGGCGAGGACGGCGACGGCGGCGTGCAGGACCTCGTCCGGGACGGGCCGGTCGGGGGCGTTGTCGGCGAGCAGCGGGCGCAGCCGGTTGCCCCAGCCGATGTCGGAGAGTCGGCCCAGGGCGCGCCCGGTGGAGCACTGGTCCTTGGCCGGGATGCGGCCCTTGAGGTCGACGCCCAGGGCGGGCATGCCGGTCGGCCACATGCGGCGGGGTTCGATCTCCACTCCGGGGCGGTCGAGTTCCCTGGCCGCTCCGGTCAGGGTATCGGCGGAGACGGAGGCGTCGGCCCAGGCTCCGACGCAGTTGTCGCAGCGGCCGCAGGGGGCGGCGCCCTCGTCGTCCAGCTGCCGGCGCAGGAACTCCATCCGGCAGTCGGTGGTGCTCACGTAGTCGCGCATGGCCTGCTGTTCGGCGGCCCGTTGCCGCGCCACCCAGGCGTAGCGCTCGGAGTCGTAGGTCCACGGCCGGCCGGTGGAGGCCCAGCCGCCCTTGACCCGGGTGACCGCCCCGTCCACGTCGAGGACCTTGAGCATGGTCTCCAAGCGGGTGCGGCGGAGGTCGACGGCGGCCTCCAGGGCGGGGACGGACAGCGGACGGCCGGCCTCGGCGAGGGCGGTGAGGGTCTGGCGGACCTGGGCCTCGGGCGGGAAGGCGGTGTCGGCGAAGTAGCGCCAGATGGCTTCGTCCTCCTTGCCCGGCAGGAGCAGCACATCGGCGTGTTCGACCCCGCGGCCGGCGCGGCCGACCTGCTGGTAGTAGGCGATCGGAGAGGAGGGGGAACCCAGATGGACCACGAAGCCCAGATCGGGCTTGTCGAATCCCATGCCCAGGGCGGAGGTGGCGACCAGTGCCTTGACACGGTTCTGCTGGAGGTCGATCTCGGCCTGGAGGCGGTCGGCGTTCTCGGTGCGGCCGGTGTAGGAGGCGACCTCGAAGCCGCGCTGCCGCAGGAAGGCGGTGGCCTCCTCGGCGGCGGCGACGGTGAGGGCGTAGACGATCCCGGAGCCGGGCAGCTCGTGCAGGTGCTCGGCGAGCCAGGCCAGCCGGTGGGCGGCGTCCGGCAGCCGGACCACGCCCAGGCGGAGGCTTTCGCGCTCCAGCGGGCCGCGCAGCACCAGGGCCTCGCCGGCTCCGGTGCCGAGCTGCTCGGCGACGTCCGCGGTGACCCGGGCGTTGGCGGTCGCGGTGGTGGCCAGGACCGGCACCCCGGGGGCGAGCTCGGCGAGCATGGACCGCAGTCGGCGGTAGTCGGGGCGGAAGTCGTGTCCCCAGTCGGAGATGCAGTGGGCCTCGTCGACGACCAGCAGGCCGGTGGTGGCGGCGAGCTTGGGCAGCACCTGCTCGCGGAAGTCCACGGAGTTGAGGCGTTCCGGGCTGACCAGGAGGACATCGGTCTCGCCGCGCTCGACCTCCTGGTAGATGGTCTCCCACTCCTCGGGGTTGGCGGAGTTGATGGTGCGGGCCTGGATCCCGGCCCGGGCCGCCGATTCCACCTGGTTGCGCATCAGGGCCAGCAGGGGCGAGATGATCACGGTGGGGCCGGAGCCGCGGCGGCGCAGCAGGGCGGTGGCGACGAAGTAGACGGCGGACTTGCCCCAGCCGGTGCGCTGCACCACCAGGGCCCGGCGGCGTTCCTCGACCAGGGCAGCCACCGCCTGCCACTGGTCCTCCCGCAGCCGGGCCGAGCCTCCGGGGGCTCCGACGAGCTCGGCGAGGATGGCATCGGCTTCTGCGCGGAGCTCCAGGTTGTCCATGCCCCCATGCAACCCGATGCCACGGACAATCGGCCAATCCGGACGGGGCGGCGCCCCGCGCGCCGGAGGGCGCCCGGGGGGTGCGGGGCGGTACCGGGCGGCCCGGCCGCCGCGCGACCGGGCCGCGAGGGGAGTCGTTTGTGCTGGTACCGGCGGTCCGGTCGTCACGGAATGCGTCATCTTCGGCCTGGCTGGGCAAGGATATGAACGGCATACCAGCCAATTACGGTCGGCCGGGCCAATTGCTCGTTGCCGCGCGCTGATGGGCCACGCGAGAATCGAAGGGCTCCCGCTCGGCTCGTCGGCACTCTCCAGGGCCGCGCTGCGGCGCGCCTTCACCCAGACCTGCCCCGAGAGCGGGCGCGTACCCGAAGGGAGGACCGTGGCCTTCGGACTCGCCCCGTCCAGAAGTACGTCCATCGCGGCCACCAAGGGTCTCAGCAGACATGGCCGGCTGCTGGAACCGGCCGAGTGGACGGCCGCCGGGATCCCGCTGCTCCGCAATCCGCGCGAGGTGGTCGGCGGACTCCATTCGCGGCACGCCCCGGCGCCCGGCGACGCGGTGCTGGCCGTGCTCGGCCCGGAGGACCGGCTGGTCGCCAGTGCGTCGTTCACCCAGCGGTCCACCTCGGCGGACGGCTGGGAGTACCGCAACGCACTGCTGGCGCGTCTGCGGCGGGTGATCCCGCACGATCTGCGCCGCCGGACCCCGGTCCGGACGGCGGTGCTCCTCTACTGCCGGGACGGCGACGAGGGCTGGACCGAGGAGGACGGCGCCTGGATGTGGGGGCTGCGGGACGCGTGCACCCTGCACGGGCTGCGCTGCGGCGCGTACATCACGCTGACCGGGGCCGGCTGGCAGGTGCTGGGCGAGGGCCGGGGCGGCCGGCGGCCGGACGCGGATTCCCGGCCGGTGCGGCTGGGTGAGCTGGTGGCGGATCCGGTTCCGATGACCTTGCGGACGGGTGGCGGAGCGGCCGAGACCCTGCGGCGGACGGTCGCGCGCTGACCCCGGGCCCGGGGAGGGGTGCGGGGGCGTACGCGGACGGGCGTACGAACACGACAACGGCGGGGCCGGCCGATGGCCCGCCCCGCCCCTTGCCCTCTCCCCCGTGTGCGGGTTCGGGGCGTCAGACGCCCGCGCCGAGCACGGAGTTGATCTGCGCGGGGTCGCCGCAGACGATCAGCAGCGTGCCGGCCCGGGCCAGCGCGGTCGGCAGGTTGTGCGCGGCCGAGGCCGGCTCCCCGCCGTTGGCGGCGAAGACCACCACGGGACGGTTCGCGGCCCGCTGGGCCTGCGCGGCGTCCGCGTAGAAGACGTCGTCGCCGGCGTCGTGCTGGGCCCAGTAGGCGGCATCGCCGAAGGACAGCTCGTGCGCGGCCCACGGGTGCGGGTCGCCGGTGGTGAGCACCAGGATGTCGCCGGGCGCCCGACCGGTGTCGAGCAGCAGGTCGACGGCTTCCTCGGCGGCGTCCAGGGCGCCCTCGGCGGAGGCCGGGATGAGCTGGACCTGCGGCACCGCGGCGGAGACCGAGGGGGCTGCGGGAGTGGGTGCGGGAACGGGTCCGGAGTCGGCGCGCTGCGCGGGCGGAGCGGGCCGGACGGGACCGGGGCGGCCGGGCCGGGGGACGGCTGCGGGACGCGGACCAGGTACGGGGCGGGGGGTCTGCGCGGTGCGGCTCGCGGCCGGCGTGACGCGGGGACCCTGGGCACTCTCGTGAATCTGAGGCTCCTCGGGGGTGAGAGGCATGAATTGATGTCTATCAAACACCGGTACGAAACGTACCGGTGGGTGGCACATGGGCGCGATCAGAAATCGAAGCCGAGCTGGCCTCCGTTTTCCAGATCCTGTGATTCCTCGCTGCGACGGACCTTCTTGAGGTGCCGCCACTGGGGCAGCCCGTCCAGGTACGACCAGGAGAGCCGGTGGTACGGGGTGGGCCCCAGTTGCTCAAGTGCCGCCCGGTGCACGGGCGACGGGTATCCGGCGTTGGCCCCGAAGGCGAACTCCTCGATTCCGCCGCCGGTTTCACCGAGGTCGGCCATCATCCGGTCGCGCCGAACCTTGGCGAGCACCGATGCGGCCGCGACCGCGATGCAGGACTGGTCGCCCTTGATCACGGTGCGGACCCGCCAGGGCGGGCCGAGGTAGTCGTGCTTGCCGTCGAGGATCACCGCGTCGGGCCGGACCGGGAGTCCTTCCAGCGCGCGGACGGCGGCGAGCCGGAGGGCCGCCGTCATCCCGAGTGCGTCGATCTCCTCCGGGGAGGCGTGTCCCAGCGCGTGCGCGGTGACCCAGCCTTCGAGCACCTCGGCCAGCGCGTCGCGCCGCTTGGGGGTGAGGAGTTTGGAGTCGGTGAGTCCTTCGGGCGGCCGGCGCAGGCCCGTGATCGCCGCGCACACGGTGACGGGACCGGCCCAGGCCCCTCTTCCGACCTCGTCGACTCCGGCGACGGTCCTCGCGCCGGTGGTTGCGCGGAGGGAGCGTTCGACAGTGTGGGTGGGTGGTTCGTACGGCATGGCGCCAGCAAGGGTACGCCGCCCGGTGCCGCCTGCGACACCCCGGGCCGGGTCCTGCTCACGGACTGAGCAGCGGCACCAGCACCTGGGCGATGAAATCCTCGATGTCCGAGTCTCGCCATTCGCTCTTGCACACTTTCGCCCGGTACATCATCATCGCCGGAATGACATCGGCGACAAACTCCCCGGTCGCGTCCGGACGCACATCACCCCGCTGGATTCCGCGCTCGATCAGGATGGCGAAGACCCGACCGGAGGGCTCGAAGAGGGCCGTGCGGATGACGCCCTGGAAGCTGGGCGCGGCGATCGCATCGCATTCGTGAAGCACGGACCGGAGCGCCCGGCCGGATCGGGAATGCATCACATCCCGCATCCCCCGGCAGAGGAGCGTCAGGTCGGTCCGTATTGATCCGGTGTCGGCGATCTCGATCAGCGGGTGCAGCGAGGCCCTCAGGGCGTCGGCCACCAGCTCGGTCTTGGAGGGCCAGCGGCGGTAGACGGCGGCCTTGCCGGTCTGCGCCCCGGAGGCCACGCCCTCCATCGTGAGGGCGTTCCAGCCGACGGCACAGAGCTGCTCGATGGCGGCGTCCACGATCGCCGCCTCCAGTTCGGCGCCCCGTCGGCGCACCGGACCCGCCATCATCCCGCTCTCCCTCGCCGCACGCCCGGCAGCCACGATCTACGCAACGGTCGTACGGATTTTCAGCTTAGTGAACGCTTGAGTTCCCTATTCCAGCCATCCTACGGTGGACCTTGAGTGAACGATCACGTTCACTATTTCCACTTGGGGGCTCAGCAGTGACATCGACATCCCTGGCCACAGGGCGGATACCGGGCGCCGCCCGCCGAACCGGCCGACCCGGAGTGGCGCTCGCCGTGATCGCCGCCTGCCAGCTGATGGTGGTCCTGGACGCGACCATCGTCAACATCGCCCTACCGCACATCCAGAACGCCCTGAGCTTCTCCACCACCGACCTCTCCTGGGTGGTCAGCGCCTACACCCTCACCTTCGGCGGCCTGCTGCTGCTCGGCGGCCGGGCCGGCGACATCCTGGGCCGGCGCCGGGTGTTCGTCACCGGAATCCTGATCTTCACCCTGGCCTCGCTGCTCGGCGGCTTCGCCCAGGAACCCTGGCAACTGCTGGCCGCCCGCGCCCTCCAGGGAGTCGGCGGGGCCATCGCCTCGCCCACCGCCCTCGCCCTGATCACCACCACCTTCCCCGAAGGCCCCGAACGGAACCGGGCGTTCGGTGTCTTCGCCGCCGTCTCCGCGGGCGGCGGCGCCATCGGCCTGCTCGCCGGCGGCATGCTCACCGAGTGGCTGGACTGGCGCTGGGTGCTGTTCGTCAACGTGCCGATCGGCGTGCTGATCGCGGTGCTCACCCCGCTCTACATCAGCGAGTCCGAACGCCACCCCGGCCGCTTCGACCTGGCCGGCGCGCTCACCTCCACCGGCGGCATGGCCTCCCTGGTCTACGGGTTCATCCGCGCCTCCGAGGAGGGCTGGCGGGACGGGGTGACCCTGGCCTCGTTCGGTGCCGCCGTCCTGCTTCTCGGCCTGTTCGCCTTCGTCGAGCTGCGCGCCCCCGAACCGATCACCCCGCTGCGGATGTTCGCCGAGCGCAACCGGGCCGGCACCTACCTGATCATGCTCAGCCTGGCCGCCGCGATGTTCGGCATGTTCTTCTTCATCGTCCAGTTCGTCCAGAACGTCCTCGGCTACTCCCCGATCCGGTCGGGCATCGCCTTCCTCCCGATCACCGCCGTGATCATCATCGCGGCCGGGCTGTCCCAGCGGTTCCTCCCCCGCTTCGGCCCCAAGCCCTTCATGGTCACCGGATCCGCGCTCACCGGCAGCGGGCTGATCTGGCTGACCTTCCTGCGCACCGACAGCAGCTATCTGTCCGGGGTCCTCGGCCCGATGCTGCTGTTCGGCTTCGGCATGGGACTCAACTTCGTCACCCTCACCCTGACCGCGGTCTCCGGGGTCGCCCAGCACGAGGCGGGGGCCGCGTCCGGGCTGCTCAACGCCAGCCAGCAGGTCGGCGGCGCCCTCGGACTGTCCATCCTGGTCACGGTCTTCGGCACGACCGCCCGCGAGGAGACCGGGAAGCGGCTGCCGGAGTTCCTGGCCACCGCCACCCCCGAACAGCAGGCGGTCTTCGAGCGGACCGGGGTGATGCCCGGCCCGGCCGGGCACGCGGTGCTCACCGAGGGCATCTCCACCGCCTTCACCGCCGGCGCCGTCATGGCCCTGGTGGCCCTGCTCACCGCCCTGCTGGTGATCCGGGTGCGCCCCAGCGATCTGGCCGCCCTCGGCGGCACCGCCTCCGCCGCAGGACCGCACGCGGGCTGACCCCGCACCGCGCGGTGCGGGCCCGGACACGTACGAGGGGTGTCCGGGCCCGCACCGCCGAAGGCCGGTCAGTAGCCGAGCCGGTCCGGGAACGCACCGAGCCGGGCGCATACCTCCGGCGCGACCACCGGCGGGCGCTCGTCCAGGATCCGCCGGGCCCGGTGCTCGCCCAGGCTGAGCGCGTACCAGGGGCTCCGGCCGCGCTCAGCCAGCCGCTCGGCGATCCCGTCCAGCGCGCAGGACCGGTAGGGGTCCGGCAGCCGGTCCAGGGCAGGTACCGCGTCCGCGGACAGGGTCCGGAGATAGGCCAGGTCGATCGCCCGGCCGTTCGCCCGGTCCCCTTCGGCGGACTGCTGGAAGCGGCTCACATTGCGCTCGGCGATCAGCCCGTCCGGCGACGCCAGTCCGAACAGCAGCACCGCGGCCCCGGCGCTCGCCACCACCGCGCGCGGCAGCCAGCGTCCGCCGAACAGCCCGGCGGCGACGATCAGTACGATCACCAGCCCGAGCCACAGCTCCATCGCCGCCACCGACAGCCGCAGCCGGGTCAGCCCGTACGCGTCCACGTAGAGGTCCATGCGGCGCAGCGCGGAGGCGACCACCACCAGGGTCAGCAGGCACAGCGTGCCCAGCACCCCGTGCACCAGGCGCCGGTCCCCCGGCCCCGAGCGCGGGGCCCAGCGCAGCGCGAGGGCGATCACCAGCAGGGTGAGCAGGGTGGCCCACAGCAGCTGCCAGAAGCCCTGCCGGGCGTACTCGGCGTAGCTGAGGCCGGTGCGTTCCAGGACCCGGTCATAGCCGCCGAAGAGCACCGCCAGCTGGACGGTGATGAACCCCGCGAACAGCAGGTCGAGCACCAGCAGCGGGAACGCCCACTCGGCCCGGCGGCGCGGGCTGCCGGGGGCGATCCTGATCCGGTCCCAGCGCAGCGGGGCCGCGGCGGCCCGGGCGGCGGCGAGCGCGATCAGCGCGCCGAGCAGGAAGAGCAGCAGCCGGAACGGCCCGTCCTCCACGGACACGTCCGGGACGAGACCGCCCAGCAGATCGGCGAACGCGGCGTCGGCGGAGGCGAACAGGGCGCCGAAGAGGACCAGCAGCACCAGGGCCGCGCCGGCCGCCCTGAGCAGCGGCCACCAGCGGTCCCGGTTGCCGCCGGCCCGGGCCCGAAGGCCCTCCCAGGCCCAGGCCAGGCCGGTCGGCGCGGCGTCGAGGAAGCCGAGCGGGCCGAGCAGGACCCCGGGCCAGGTGCGGCTGCCGTAGAGCGCGAGGGAGCCCAGTCCGATGGCGGCGAGCAGGGCGAACACGGCGGGCCAGGCCGCGTCGCGCAGCAGCGGTACCGCGAGCAGGGCCAGGGCCCCGGCGCCCCACACCACCGTCCAGGGGCGGATCCGGCGCCCCGCCGCCCGCGCGGCGGCGGCCACGGCCACCGCGGCGGGCAGGGCGGTGAGCAGCAGGCCCGCACCGAGGCCGTCCCCGAGCAGCAGCGCGGCCGCGAGCCCGGTCGCGGGGACGGCCCAGAGGGTGGCGGTGCGCACCGGGGCCGCGGCGGCGGGACGGATCAGTTCGGCCCAGCCGGGCCCGGTGTCGATCCGCCCGGCGTGCGAACGGCCGGCGCGGGCGGCCGGCACCGTCGGGCGCGCGGCTTCCGCCGCCGCCTCGCCCGCCACCTCGGGCTCCGGCCGCCGCTCGGACTGCCGCTCCGGCTCTGCCTGCGGCTGCGGCTCCGTCTCCGGCTCGGTCTCGCTCCGGTCCGGCCGGTCGTGCTGGTCTGGCATCGGGCCCCCTCCCGCTCCGGCCGCTCCCGTGGGACCGGTCCGGCGGGGATCGGTCCGGGGCGGCGAAGCGGTCAGCGTAGGCCGGTGGCGGAAGGGGGCCGAAGCCCCCGAGGGGCCCTGTGGCAGGACCGTGACAATGCCGGGGGCCAGCGGCGGGAGGCACGGACGGCCCGGCACATGCCGGGCCGCCGATCAGACGGGCTGCCAGGTCAGACGGGCTGTTCGGTCAGACGTGGTGCCCGGTCAGACGGGCTGTTCCGGCAGCCAGGCCGGCAGGGCCTCCGTCTGGGCCAGCCAGGCCTCGGGCAGGGCGGATTCCCCGCGCGCGCCCAGCACCCCGCCCACGATGGCGCAGGTGGTGTCCACGTCGCCGCCCACCTCGGCGGTGGTCCAGAAGGCCTGCTCGAAGTCCCCGAGGGACCGGGCGGCCGACCAGAGGGCGAAGGGCACCGTGTCATGGGCGCTGGTCCGCCGCCCGCAGCCGAGCACCGCGGCGACGGTGCTCGCGTTGCCGTAGTCCAGCATGTCCCGGGCCCGTCGCAGCCCGGCGCCCACGGCGCTGCGCGGGACCAGGGCGATCACCCCGTCCAGCAGTTCGCCCGGCCCGGGCGGGCCGTCGGGGCTGCCCGCGAGCGCCGCGGCGGCGGCGACCGCCATCGCTCCGCAGACCGCCTCCCGGTGCTGGTGGGTGGTGTAGGCGGAGATCTCCGCCTGGTGGGTGGCCTGCTCGGGGTCGTCGGCGTACCAGGCGCCCAGCGGGGCGATCCGCATGGCCGCGCCGTTGCCCCAGGAGCCCTGCCCGTTGAACAGTTCGGCGGACAGGGTGCGCCAGTCCTCGCCCTCCCGGACCAGTCGCAGCATCCGGTTCACGGCGGGCCCGTAGCCCCGGTCGAAGTCGTGGTGGCGGGCGAAGGAGCCGGCCAGCGCGTCCTGGTCGATGCGGTGGTGCTCGGCGAGCACCCCGGCGACCGAGCAGGCCATCTCGGTGTCGTCGGTCCACTGCCAGGGGCCGGGGGGCGCTTCGCGCCGCTTGAGCAGCGGGTAGTTCGCGGGGACGAAGAACTGGGAGCCCAGGGCGTCACCCACCGCCAGTCCGCGCAGGCTGGCCAGGGCGCGTGCGTAGCACCGTTCGGGAGTGGAGTCAGGGATCATCGCGGGCCACTCTAGCCGTCGAGGTCGTAAGGCTCGGGTGTGGTCCACCGCTCAAACGGGCGGTCCATCCGGTAGCGGCCGTCCGCGCAGAGGCGGAGGATCCGGAAATCGCCGTTGCGGGGGTTGGAGAGGCATTCGAACTCGGCGACCGACCAGTGGAACCAGCGCATGCAGAACAGCCGCATGGTCAGGCCGTGGGTCACCAGCAGGACGTTCGGCGGGTGGTCGGGGGCCTCGAAGCTGCGGTAGAGACTCTCCAGGAAGGAGCCGACCCGGTCGTAGACGTCGGCTCCGGACTCGCCCTGGGCGAAGCGGTAGAAGAAGTGGCCGTAGGCGTCCCGGTAGGCCTTCTGGAGGCGCACGTCGTCCCGGTCCTGCCAGTTGCCCCAGTCCTGTTCGCGCAGTCGGGGCTCCTCGCGCATGCGGACCCGGGCGGGGTCCAGACCGAGGCCGCGGAAGGTCTGCAGGGTGCGGCGGTACGGGGAGACGTAGGCGCTGATCTGCTCCTCGCCGAAGAGCTCGCGGAGGCGCTCGCCGGTCGCGGCGGCCTGGAGGTGGCCGGTGCGGGTCATCCGCAGGGCGTGGTCCGGCTCCCGCTCGTACACCGTGTCGTCGGCGTTGCCCTCCGATTCCCCGTGCCGGACGAGGACGATGCGCTGTGGTCGTACCATCCCACGACCCTAGTTGGGCCGCGGCCGGGGAACGACCCCAGCACGCCGGTCAGACCGTCCAGGCGGGTTCCAGGTCGACCACGTCCCCGGTCAGGGCCTCCACGTCGGCCTCGGTCTGGGCGCGCAGGGACAGCCGTTCGACCCGCTCCTGGCGGTACTTGCCGTGCTCGGCCGCCGACCGCCACATGGACAGGACCAGGAACTCCCGTCCGGGGGCCTCGCCGAACAGTCCGCGCAGCATGCCCGGGGAGCCGGCCATGGCCGGGTTCCACACCTTCTCCTGCATCAGCGCGAAGTGGTCCAGCCGGCCCTCCCGCACCCGGGTGTGGGCCACCCGCACCACGTCGGCGTCGGTGAACCGCGGCTCGAAGCCGGTCTTCACGTCGAAGCGGTGGTCGAAGAGGTTGCTGCGCAGACCGGTGTAGGTGCCATTCTGGGAGGCGGCCAGCCGGTCGTGCGAGCGGGCCATGAAGGAGTCGTAGAAGGACCGGCTCTCCCAGAACGCGAACACATGCGCGACCCCTTGCCGGCCCCGGCTCCAGCCGCCGCCCTGCCCCCGGAATCCCGGCTCGCCGGGCAGCCCCGCCCATTTCCGCTGACCACGCTCGAACCCGCGTCGATCCGTCACCGTGCAGCGAATCCACTTGACCAGCACAGGGGCATCGTACGGTGCGCGGACCGGCGCCGGTCAGTCCTCGGCGCAGTACGTCCACGGGAGTTCGGCCGTTTCAGGCGGCGAGCGGGTGCCACTCCACGGGGACGTCGCGCATCAGCAGGGCGCTGTCGAGGTGGGCGGTGCCCGGCGGGAAGCGGTCGGGGTCCTCGAAGAAGCTGGACTCGGCCGAGGTGATCTCGGTGGCCTCGATCCGCCAGGCGTCGGTGCGGAGTTCCATTCCGTCGAGCCGGCCGGGGGTGCGGCCCGGGGAGTAGCCGCGGGAGCCGTCCCGGAAGAAGGCGGAGGCCTCGGCGAGGCTGCCGAAGAGGGTGCTGCCGCGCAGCTCGTCGGTGACCTCGGCCGTGACCCGCACCCGGGTGGACGCGTCGCGGGTCCGGTAGCCGATCCGGATCCGCTCGGGGGTCTCGTGGACGTCGAAGACGGCGGAGCCGTGCGTGCCGGGGAAGATCCGGCCGCCGGCCAGGACGTTCAGCCGGGATCCGCTGTCCCGGCGCGGGATGTACACCCCGGTCCCGGGTCCGTCGGGTCCGTCCTGTTCCACGGCGATCCGGTGGGCGGCGTTCTCGCTGCGCAGTCCGGTGCCGGCGGGGGCCCAGCGGGGCCGGGTGCCGCCGAGCCGGAGCAGGCAGATGCCGGCCACCGCCCAGCCGCCGACCAGCTGCGGGCGCAGCCCGTCGGGCAGCAGCCGGGCGGCGGTGTCCGGGTCCACGCGGTAGTTCACCAGCAGCCGGCGCTCGATGACGCTGCTGAGCTTGGGACTGATCACTGTGCGTTCTCCCCCTGGTCCGGTCGGCGGCGCTGGTGCCGGAGCACGATCTGCTCGGGGCACACCGTGCTGAGGAACCGGCCGACCGAGGCGGCCAGCCGTTCCTCGACGAGCGTGTAGAGGATCCGGTTGCCCTCGCGCCGCTCCCGGACGAGTCCGGCGGATTTGAGGACGCCCAGGTGGCGGGAGACGGAGGGGGCGCTGATGGGGAACCGGGCGGCGATCTCGCCGGCCGCCAGCTCCCCCTCGCGCAGGTCCTCCAGGATCTGCCGCCGGGTGGCGTCGGCCAGGGCGCGGAACACTCCGGCCTCGATCTCATCAGGCTCATTCATATGAGCTTTTTAGCACATGAGCTAAATGGCTAACAACGCGGTACGGCGAAGGGGACCGGCTGGTGGGCCGGTCCCCTTCGTCAACTACCGCTTACGGCCGCGGCCTGCCGCGCGTCAGCTGCAACCGCTGGTCGAGCCGCAGCCCTCGCAGATGTAGCAGGAGCCGGCGCGCTGCATCTTGGTCCCGCAGGAGAAGCAGAGCGGGGCGTCCGCGGACACGCCGAGCTGCATCTCGACCAGTTCCGCGTTGGTGTGCGCCACCGGGCGGGCGGCCGGGATCTCCGCCACCGGGGCCGGGACCGAGGCCAGCGGGACCGGCTGGGTCAGGGTCTCGTTGTCGAGCCCGTCCTCCAGCGCCTCGTACGAGCCGGTCTCCAGGTGGCGCTGGCGCTCCTCGGCGGAGTGGATGCCGAGGGCCGAGCGGGTCTCGAAGGGCAGGAAGTCCAGGGCCACGCGGCGGAAGATGTAGTCGACGATCGACTGCGCCATCCGCACGTCCGGGTCGTCCGTCATCCCGGCCGGCTCGAAGCGCATGTTGGTGAACTTCGCGACGTACGTCTCCAGCGGGACGCCGTACTGCAGGCCGACCGAGACGGCGATCGAGAAGGCGTCCATCATGCCCGCGAGGGTGGAACCCTGCTTGGACATCTTCAGGAAGACCTCGCCCAGGCCGTCGTCCGGGTAGGAGTTGGCGGTCATGTAGCCCTCGGCGCCACCGACCGTGAAGGAGGTGGTGATGCCCGGGCGGCCCTTCGGCAGGCGCTTGCGGACCGGACGGTACTCGACGACCTTCTCCACCGCGGTGCGGATGGTCTCCTCCGCCTTCGCGGTGACCTCGGCCTTCTCGTCCTCCTTCTTCTTGGCGGAGAGCGGCTGGCCGACCTTGCAGTTGTCGCGGTAGATCGCCAGGGCCTTGACGCCGAGCTTCCAGGCCTCGAAGTAGATCTCCTCGACCTCCTCGACGGTCGCCGTCTCCGGCATGTTGACCGTCTTGGAGATCGCGCCGGAGATCCAGGGCTGGATCGCGGCCATCATGCGGACGTGGCCCATCGGGGAGATGGAGCGCTCGCCCATCGCGCAGTCGAAGATCGAGTAGTGGTCGGCTTTGAGGCCGGGGGCGTCGACGACATTGCCGTGCTCGGCGATGTGGGCGACGATCGCCTCGATCTGCTCCTCCTGGTAGCCCAGGCGGCGCAGGGCCTGCGGGACCGTGCCGTTGACGATCTGCATGGAGCCGCCGCCGACCAGCTTCTTGAACTTGACCAGCGCCAGGTCCGGCTCGACACCGGTGGTGTCGCAGGACATGGCCAGGCCGATGGTGCCGGTCGGGGCCAGCACCGACGCCTGGGAGTTGCGGAAGCCGTTCTTCGCGCCGAGGCGGACGACGTCCTGCCAGGCCTCGGTGGCCGCGGCCCAGACCGGGGAGTCCAGGTCGCCGGCCCGCGGGGCGGTGGCGTTGGCGTCGGCGTGCTGCTTCATCACGCGCTGGTGCGGCTCGGCGTTGCGGGCGTACCCGTCGTACGGGCCGACGACCGCGGCCAGTTCGGCGGAGCGCTTGTACGCGGTGCCGGTCATCAGCGAGGTGATGGAGGCGGCGAGGGTGCGGCCGCCGTCCGAGTCGTACGCGTGGCCGGTGGCCATCAGCAGGGCGCCGAGGTTGGCGTAGCCGATGCCCAGCTGGCGGAAGGCGCGGGTGTTCTCGCCGATCTTCTGGGTCGGGAAGTCCGCGAAGCAGATGGAGATGTCCATCGCGGTGATGACCAGCTCGACGACCTTGGCGAAGCGGGCGGCGTCGAAGGACTGGTCGCCCTTGCCGTCGTCGTTCAGGAACTTCATCAGGTTGAGCGAGGCGAGGTTGCAGGACGTGTTGTCCAGGTGCATGTACTCGCTGCACGGGTTCGACGCGGTGATCCGGCCGGACTCGGGGCAGGTGTGCCAGTTGTTGATCACACCGTCGTACTGGATGCCCGGGTCGGCGCAGGCCCACGCGGCCTCGGCCAGCTTGCGGAACAGCGCCTTGGCGTCGACCTTCTCGATGACCTCGCCGGTCATCCGGGCCCGCAGGCCGAACTCGGTGCCGTTCTCGACGGCCGTCATGAACTCGTCGTTCACCCGGACGGAGTTGTTGGCGTTCTGGTACTGGACGGAGGTGATGTCGTCCCCGCCGAGGTCCATGTCGAAGCCGGCGTCGCGCAGGGCGCGGATCTTCTCCTCCTCCTTCACCTTGGTGGCGATGAAGTCCTCGACGTCCGGGTGGTCCACGTCCAGCACGACCATCTTGGCCGCGCGGCGGGTGGCGCCGCCCGACTTGATCGTTCCGGCGGACGCGTCGGCGCCGCGCATGAAGGAGACCGGGCCGGAGGCGTTGCCGCCGGAGGAGAGGAGCTCCTTGGAGGAGCGGATGCGGGAGAGGTTCAGGCCGGCGCCGGAGCCGCCCTTGAAGATCATGCCCTCTTCCTTGTACCAGTCGAGGATCGACTCCATGGAGTCGTCGACGGCCAGGATGAAGCAGGCGGAGACCTGCTGGGGCTGGGGGGTGCCGACGTTGAACCAGACCGGGGAGTTGAAGCTGAAGATCTGGTGCAGCAGCGCGTAGGTCAGCTCGTGCTCGAAGATCTCCGCGTCGGCGGGCGAGGCGAAGTAGTCGTAGTCCTCGCCGGCCTTCGTGTAGGTCTTCACGATCCGGTCGATGAGCTGCTTCAGACCGGTCTCGCGCTGCGGGGTGCCGACCGCTCCGCGGAAGTACTTGCTGGTGACGATGTTGACCGCGTTCACCGACCAGAAGTCGGGGAACTCGACGCCACGCTGCTCGAAGTTGACCGAGCCGTCGCGCCAGTTGGTCATGACGACATCGCGGCGCTCCCAGGCCACCTCGTCGTACGGATGCACGCCGGGAGTGGTGTGGATGCGCTCGATACGCAGGCCCTTGTTCGCCTTGGTGCCCTTGGCGCGGGTACCACGTGCCGAACCGCTCGCCGTCTCTGTCATGCCGCCTCCCATATGCGGGCAAAAACGCCCTAAAGTGCCAGCAATATTCCGTGGCACGGTTCTGATCTCTTCAATGTGCAGCGGAACTGCACGCAACTGACGCGATCGCGCCGGCTCCCGCCGGGGCTGCCTCCGGGCCGGGGGGCCGCCGTGCGGCCGGCCCGGTCAGTCGGTGGCGGAGGCGGGCACGGGGACCTGACCGGTCCCGGCGGGCTCGCACTCTCGGGTGTGGGGCCGCTCCCGCAATTCAGCGATGGCGGCCTCGAAGTCTTCCAGCGTGTCGAACGCCTTGTACACGGACGCGAAACGCAGGTACGCGACCAGGTCGAGCTCCTGCAGCGGTCCGAGGATGGCCAGACCCACGTCGTGGGTGGTCAGCTCGGCGCTGCCGGTGGCGCGCACCGCCTCCTCGACCCGCTGGCCGAGCTTGGCGAGGGCGTCCTCGGTGACCGGCCGCCCCTGGCACGCCTTGCGCACGCCGGAGATGACCTTGGTACGGCTGAAGGGTTCCGTCACCCCGCTCCGCTTGATCACCATCAGTGACGCGGTCTCCACCGTGGTGAAGCGGCGGGAGCAGTCCGGGCACTGGCGGCGCCGGCGGATCGACGTGCCGTCGTCCGTGGTCCGGCTGTCGACGACGCGGCTGTCGGGATGCCTGCAGAAGGGGCAGTGCACGCTCCCTCACCCTCCTTCTCGGCACGACTGAATTGCCCACGCAGACCCGTCGGCGGCCACCCTGAGGCGCCCGTCGAGGTTCGTGAAGCAGCCACCAGCATATGCGATGCCGGGACCCTCGGCAGACCGGGGACCACAACTTCTGGGTGGCGGCGCCCATACAACCACTAGATCTTGGGTTCCGGCGGATTTACGGGGCATCCGCGTGTCGCGGTCCGGAATGGCCGGATCCGGGGATTGCGGCTGCCAGACTGGGGCACTGCCCGCCCGTCGGCGATCCGACCGGGAAGGCTACCGCAAGAAGCCCGGGCCGGGCCGAACCCCCGTTCGGGCCGAGCCCGCCGCCGGACGGTCGCCACCGGGGCCGACGCGCTCCATACACCCAGCAAAGTGAACACGTAGAGCAATCTGCGTTTTTTCACTCGAACGTGTGTTTGGCGCAACCTTTCGAAAGCTACTACCGTTGTCCAATCCAGGGGAGAAGATTCCGTTCGAGAGGGGCCGCCGACGTGACCACCACCGCAGACAGTGCCACCATCACTGCCCAGAACCGCTCCCAGAGCCGACTTGAGCCGGTGCATGCCATGAACGACGCAAGTCTGAACCCGGAGTCGGAGACCCGTCCCGCTCGTTCCCTCCCCGGACGCCCCCCAGGGATCCGCGCCGACAGTTCCGGACTCACCGACCGGCAGCGCCGGGTCATCGAGGTCATCCGGGACTCGGTGCAGCGCCGCGGCTACCCGCCGTCGATGCGGGAGATCGGCCAGGCGGTGGGCCTGTCCAGCACCTCCTCCGTCGCCCACCAACTGATGGCCCTGGAACGCAAGGGCTTCCTGCGCCGCGACCCCCACCGCCCCCGGGCCTACGAGGTGCGCGGCTCGGACCAGCCCAGCTCGCAGCCCACCGACACCACCGGCAAGCCCGCCGCCTCCTACGTCCCGCTGGTCGGCCGGATCGCCGCCGGCGGTCCGATCCTCGCCGAGGAATCCGTGGAGGACGTGTTCCCCCTCCCCCGGCAGCTGGTCGGCGACGGCGAGCTCTTCGTCCTCAAGGTCGTCGGCGACTCGATGATCGAAGCCGCGATCTGCGACGGGGACTGGGTCACGGTCCGCCGCCAGCCGGTCGCCGAGAACGGCGACATCGTGGCCGCCATGCTGGACGGCGAGGCCACCGTGAAGCGCTTCAAGCGCGAGGACGGCCATGTCTGGCTGCTCCCCCACAACGCGGCCTACCAGCCCATCCCCGGCGACGAGGCCACCATCCTCGGCAAGGTCGTCGCGGTACTCCGGCGGATCTGACCCCCCGCCGCCCTCGCCGAACCCCGGGACCCACTGCGCCGGTCCCGGGGTTCTTCACGTCCGGACGCCGTCAGACCCTGACAGGGGCCCCGACGTCACTTCGCCGTCACTTCCCGTCGGCGCGGGCCGCCGCGTCGATCGCCGCCAGCGAGCGGCGGACCTGGTTGCGGTCGGTGGTGTACCAGAAATCGGGCAGCGAGGACTTGAGGAACCCGCCATAGCGGGCCGTGGCCAGCCGGGGGTCCAGCACCGCCACCACCCCGCGGTCCCCGGTCGCCCGGACGAGCCGGCCGGCGCCCTGCGCCATCAGCAGGGCGGCATGGGTGGCCGCGACCGCCATGAAGCCGTTGCCGCCGTGCTCCTCGACCGACTTCTGGCGGGCGCTCATCAGCGGGTCGTCCGGCCTGGGGAACGGAATCCGGTCCATGATCACCAGCTGGCAGCTGGGACCGGGCACGTCCACGCCCTGCCAGAGCGAGAGGGTGCCGAACAGACAGGTGCGGGGATCCGCGGCGAAGCCCTTGATCAACTCGCCGAGGGTCTCCTCGCCCTGCAGCAGGATCGGGTTGTCCAGCCGGGTCCGGAGCTCCTCGGCTGCCGCCTTGGCCCCGCGCATGGAGGAGAACAGCCCCAGGGTGCGCCCGCCGGCCGCCTCGATGAGCTCGGCCAGTTCGTCCATCATGTCCCCGCGGGTGCCCTCCCGGCCCGGGGTGGCCAGATGCCGGGCCACGTACAGGATCCCCTGCCGGGGGTAGTCGAAGGGAGAGCCGACGTCCAGGCCCTTCCAGACCGGGACGTCGTCCCCCTCGGTGCCCTCCGGGGCCAGGCCCATGGAGGCGGCCACCCCGTTGAAGTCCCCGCCCAGCTTGAGCGTGGCCGAGGTGAGGACCACCGAGCGGTCCTCGAACAGCTTCTCCCGCAGGAGCCCGGAGACCGAGAGCGGGGCGACCCGGAGGGTGGCGCCGAACCGGTCGTGGCGCTCGAACCACACCACGTCGTACTCGGAGCCCAGAGTGATCCGCTCCGCCACCCCGTGCACGTTCTCCACGGCGGCCAGGGCCTGCTTGCGGACGGCGTCCTCATCCTGGACGGACTTGTCGCGGGTGGAGCCGATCGCCGAGATCACGTTCCGCGCGGCGTCCCGGAGGGCCGTCAGGGCGTAGCCGAGGTCCTCCGGGATCTCCTCCAGACGGCCCGGCAGCGCCAGCTCCATGACGCGTTCGAAGGATTCGGAGGCCGTCTGCAGGGAGTCCGCGGTCTTCTCGTCCACCAGCTTGGCGGCGCGCTTCACCGCACGGTTGACCTGGCCCGGGGTGAGCTCGCCGGTGGCCACCCCGGTGACCCGGGAGACCAGCTCATGGGCCTCGTCCACGATCAGCACCTCGTGCTGGGGCAGCACCGGCGCCCCTTCGATCGCGTCGATGGCGAGCAGGGCGTGGTTGGTGACGACCACGTCGGCGAGCTTGGCCCGCTCGCGGGCGGCCTCGGCGAAGCACTCGGCGCCGTAGGCGCACTTGGTGGCGCCCAGGCACTCCCTGGAGGAGACGGAGATCTGGGACCAGGCCCGGTCGGAGACACCGGGGGTGAGGTCGTCCCGGTCCCCGGTCTCCGTCTCGTCCGCCCAGTCCCGCAGCCGCAGCAGGTCCTGGCCGAGCTTGCTGGTGGGGGCGGCGGCCTCGAACTGGTCGAAGAGGCCCTCCTCCTCGTCCTGCGGGGCTCCCTCGTGCAGCCGGTGCAGACAGAGGTAGTTCGAGCGGCCCTTCAGCATGGCGAAGAGCGGGCGGCGGCGCAGCTGCGGATGGAGCGCCTCGACGGTGCGCGGCAGGTCCCGCTCGACCAGCTGGCGCTGGAGGGCGAGGGTGGCGGTGGCGACCACCACGCGCTCGCCGTGGGCGAGGGCCGGCACCAGGTAGCCGAGGGATTTGCCGGTGCCGGTGCCGGCCTGGATCAGCCGGTGGGAGTTGTCGTCGATCGCTTCGGCGACGGCTTCGGCCATGGCCACCTGGCCGGGCCGCTCGGTGCCGCCGACGGCGGTCACGGCGGCGTGCAGCAGGTCGGTGAGGGAGGGCTTCGTCATAGCACCGCCAACCCTACGCGGCCCCGCCGACAGCGCCGGTCGTTCCGCCGGAGCGGCCGGTGCCGGGCGGGCGGGATCTCCGCCCGTACGAGGGACACGGCGCGGAACCCGGTGGGGAACTCGCCGGAACGACGGCTCGTTCCAAGGATCAGAGCAGCGTGCGCAGGGCCCGTTCGCGGAGCATCAGTGCGGCGCGCTTCTCGGGGAGGTCGATTTCCGCGGCCAGGCGGAAACCGGAGTTGAGGAACGCGGAGACGGAGGGGGTGTTGCGGATGTCCGGTTCGGCGATGACGCGCGTGCAGCGCGGACGGTTGTCGAGGATCAGGTCGGCGACGGCGCGCAGCAGCGTGGTCCCGAGGCCGCGGCCCCGGTCTGCGGCGTCTCCGAGGAGCACATGGATACCCGTGTCGTGGGGCCGCGCCGGGTAGTGCCGGGCCAGCGGGTCGAGGTCGGCCCGGTAGATCTCCCAGTAGCTCATCGGCCTGCCGTCGAGGAGCCCCAGGCAGGGGATGCTCCGGGCGTCGCCGTGGAGCTGTGCCCTCAGGTGCAGGGCGGTGCGGAGGGCGGGTCCGCCGAGTTGCCAGAAGGCTTCCACCTCGGGGTCGTTCATCCAGCGGGTGATCAGTTTCAGGTCGCGGTCCGGGCGGACCGGTTCCAGTCGGAACAGTCCTGCCCGGGTGGCGGCCGGGCCCCAGCCCGCGGGGCTGTCGAGGAGGTCGGCCTCGGCGAGCCGGGGCAGCAGATCGGGGGTGAGCCGGTGGGGAAGGGTGTCGGCCACGGCGGGGCCGGTGTGGGTCGGGGGCATGCGCTGTTCTTCTCCGCGTCGGTGGTGGGCGGGGTGCGGGGCCGGTGGGGGCGGCGGGGTGGTGGTGCGGTCAGTCGTGGAGGGGGTTGGCGATGGTGACGTAGACGGACTGGGTGTCGACGGGGCCGACGAGTTCGTCGAGGCCGCCGAGCCGGGTGAGGAGGTTGGCCTTGCAGCGGAGGGTGGGTGAGTCGAGGAGCTGGGCGGGGACGGGTCCGAGGGCGGCGGCCTTGCCGAGGAAGCGGCGGAAGGCGGCGAGGAGGACGCGTTCGTCGGCGAGCTGCTGGGAGCCGAATGCTCCGATGAGGCCGAGCACGTTGTTGATGCCGAGGTAGTAGGCGAAGCGTTCGTCGGTGACGGCGTCGGGGACGAAGGTGTCGCTGGCGCGGCCGATGCCGGGGAGCCGGGCGTCGAGGGCGGCGCGGTGCGATGCGCGGAAGTAGTAGCCCTGGTTGTCGCGGTAGCGGCCGCCGGCGGGCCAGCCGTCGGCGTCGAGGAGGACCAGGGTGTTCTGCTGGTGCGCTTCGAGGGCGATGCCGGCGATCGCGTCGAGGGCGAGGACCGGCAGGGCGACATGGTCGAGGTAGCGGAGGAACCACTCGGCGGCGACGGCGGTGGGGCGGCGGCCGGTGCGGGCGGCGAGGCGGGCGATGAGCTCGGCGAGCCGGGAGCGGAGGGCGGGCCGGTCGGTTCGGGGGCGGAGGGCGGTGAGCGCGGCGACGCAGAGGGCGTCGTCTCCGGGGCGGAAGGGGTTGTGGCGCAGCATCACGTCGAGGCCGGGGATCGGGGTGCCCGTGACGGCTCCGGTGGCGGCCGGGGTGTCCACGGCGATCCAGGCGGGGTCGCGGACGATGTCGAAGCCGGGGTGGGCGGCCTGCCACTGCTCGGCGAGTCCGGAGCGGAGCAGCCGGTGGACCTCGACCCCGCGGTGGAGTTCCTTGCGGAGGTTCTCCCGGCGGGAGTTGGTGATGGGCAGGCCGAGGGAGAGCTTGAGCATCAGCGGGCTGCCGGGGCGGTGGACGGTGCGGACGGAGGAGGTGGGGTGCCAGGGGTCGCCGTGCGGTCCGAGGTCGTGGAGGAGCCCGGAGTCGAGCAGGGCGGCGACGGCGGGGCGCCGGAAGAGTTCGCGGGCCTGCCAGGGGTGCAGGGGAAGGGGGGTGGTGCCGTCGGGCAGCCGGAGTCCGGGGGCGAGTCGGGTGAGGAGCTGGGCGGCGCTGACGGTGCGGCCTCGTTCGGTCCAGGCGGAGTCGGTGGCGAGGACGGAGGGGTGGACGGCGGTCCAGTGCAGGGGGAAAGAGCCGCGCAGCTCGGGTGAGTAGGCGCGGGCCTCGGTGTCGGAGAGCCCTTCGCGGCTCTTGGGGGTGGGGTGGAGGGGGTGGCCGAGCATCAGGGACTGCTCGGCGGTCAGGAAGAGGTCGGTGGCCGCGGGCCCGGTGGGGTCGGGGCGGGTGCGGTGTTCGGTGAGGAAGGCGGTGGTGTGGCGGACGGAGTCGGCGACCCGGGCCACCAGGTCGGTGCCGGGGCCGGGGCCGGTCTCCCGGGAGAGGAGGGCGGCGGCGGTGACCGCGTCGAGGTCGGGGGCGGTGGCCGGGCTGCCTTCGATCCGGGCGGGTCCGAAGCG
Source organism: Streptomyces sp. NPDC033845 (assembly GCF_055576225.1). NCBI lineage: Bacteria > Bacillati > Actinomycetota > Actinomycetes > Kitasatosporales > Streptomycetaceae > Streptomyces > Streptomyces sp. NPDC033845. Next base: position 286,548 of record NZ_JBVIRI010000009.1, read on the forward strand.
GTGGGTGCCGGCCGGGGACCAGTAGCGGACGGGTACCAGGAGGGTGATCCCGGAGGCGGGCAGCGGGATGCGCAGACGGCTGCCGGTGGGGGGCCGGGTGAGGGCCCTCTCGCGAACCCAGCAGCGGAGGAGGGTCTCCGTGCCCGTGGCGTCGGCGGCGGTGGCCGCGTCCGGGTGGTCCAGCGGGTCGGGCGCCCCGGCCGGGTCCACGGGGTCCTCGTCCGGTGCAGCGGTGCGGGGCGGACGGGCGCTGTCCTGGTGGTGCCCGCTGTCCCCGCGGGGGGCGCCGTCCGCTTGGTGCCCGCCATGGGGAGAGGGGGCATCGTCCGGAGTGGGGGCGCCGTCCGGGGAGTGGGTGCTGTCCGGGTGGTGGGTGCGGTCCTGCTGGTGAGGGAGTGCGGTTCCGGTCCGGTCCGGGAAGGGGGGGCGGCTGGTGGGGTGGGCGGGTTCGGGGGTGGAGGAGGTCACTGGGGGTTCCTTGGAGTGGTCAGTGGGGCCGGGTTCTTTCGGCGGTGGCCACCGCCTCGGCGAGCCGGTCCAGGACGGCCGTGGCCTGTCCGTCGGTGAGGGTGAGCGGCGGCAGCAGGTGGAGGTCGGCACCGTGGCGGCCGCCGGTCCCGACGATCAGGCCGCGGTCCAGGCATTCCTGGCGGACCGCGGCGGCGAGGTCGGGGGCGGGGGTCCGGTCGCCGTCCGCCGGGTCGAGGAGTTCGAGGCCGATCATCAGTCCGCGGCCCCGGACCCGCCCGATGCAGGGGTGGGAGGTGGCCAGTGAGCGGAGGGCGGTGAGCAGTCGGTCGCCGAGGGCGGCGGCGCGGTCGGCGAGCCGGTGGGCGCGGACGTGGGCGAGGGTGGCCGTGCCCGCGGCCATGGCCAGCTGGTTGGCGCGGAAGGGTGCTCCCGGGCCGGTGTGCTCGGGGGTGTCCAGGGCGGAGCGGTAGACCAGGGCGGCCAGCGGGAGGCTTCCGCCGATGGCGTGGGAGAGGACCATGACGTCGGGGGTCACCGCGGCGTGGTCGACGCTCCAGAAGGCGCCGGTGCGGCCCACCCCGGTGCGGGATTCGTCGACGATCAGCGGGGTGCCGCGGGCCTCGGTGACCGCGCGGATCCGGCGGAGCCGGTCGTCGGGCAGGGGCAGCATGCCGTCCTCGGCCCGGACGGTCTCGACGAGTGTCCCGGGCGGTCCGGTCCGGTCTGCTCCCATGGCGGTGCGGACCAGGGCGAGGGCGGCGGGGACGGCGTCGCCCTCGGCCGGTCCGCAGAACCGGACGCGGGCGTCGGCGGCGAGCCCGGGCGGCAGGCCGGCGAGGAGTTCGGCGGTGAAGGCGTCCTGGACCGGGGTGGTGAGGCCGCAGGCCTGGAGGGGGGCGCCCGAGTCCAGGACTCCGCGGATGGCTTCGAGGACCACGGGGTGGTTGTGGCCGAGGGGCAGGGTGCCGGATCCGGAGAGGCAGTCGAGATAGCGGCGGCCGTCGGCGCCTTCGATGGTCAGTCCGCGGGCCCGGACGGGTACGACCGGAAGGGAGCGGGCGTAGGTGCGGGCGGCCGCCGCTGCGGCCTGTTCGGTCGGCACGGCCACGGCTGTCGGTCCTCCCGCGCGATGGGTTCCGGTCGGCTGCGCGGGGATGGCGGTTCGAACATGAACGCTGCCCCCGCTTCCCCCGTACGTACCAACGACGGTGTCCGCGGGGGATCACGGGTAGTCGCAAGATCCTTGGCGGAACCGTGGACCCGCTCCGTGCCGTCCCCAACGGCATCGGCATAGTGGGGGCTTGCACTTCGCGTCCCGGAACTTCTCGATCACCCATGGGGGATTCACAACATGCGACCGATGCGACCGGTCACCGCCGTACTCTGCGCGGCGGCGCTCACGCTCACGGCCGCGGCCTGCGGGCCGGGCGACGACGAGGCGGGCGGTGACACCAATCCCACCGTGTCGGCGAGCGTCCCCTCCGGGTCCGACGGGCTCAAGATCCCGGACCAGTGGAAGGAGAAGCTCAAGGAGCGCGGCATCGACCTGGACAAGTGGAAGGGCGGTGAGTGGAAGAACTGGAAGAAGGAGGACTGGCTGCGCGAGGCCGAGGACTACGTCAACCCGATCATCGAGGACCTGTGGGACCCCGACCGGATGCGGGACGCGCAGAAGCCCGAGCGCGGCGGCGCCGACCCCGATCTGGGCAAGGACCAGGGGGTCACCGACCCCACTCCGGCCGCCGTTCCGGCGAAGTCCGTGGCCGCGCCGTACCACGAGCGGGTTCCGCAGGCCGGGAAGGTGTTCTTCGACGGCCCCGAGGGCTCGATGGTCTGCTCGGCGACCGTGGTGAAGGACCCGGCGCACCCGGGCAAGTCCAACATGGTGTGGACCGCCGGGCACTGTGTGCACGCCGGCGCCAAGGGCGGCTGGTACCGCAACATCGCCTTCGTGCCCTCCTACAACGACTCCGCCAAGTCCTCGGCCCAGCTGAAGGGGGCGAGCCGTGACGAGGTCGCCCCGTACGGCGTGTGGTGGAGCGACTGGGCCCAGACCTCGGACCAGTGGATCGCCACGGGTGGTCCGACGGGTGGCGCGGGCGCCCCGTACGACTTCGCGGTGCTGCATGTGACCCCGGAGAAGGGGTCCTCCAAGTCCCTTGAGGAGACGGTCGGTTCGGCGCTGCCGGTGGAGTTCGCGGCGCCCTCGGTGCCGAAGATCTCCAAGATGACGGCGACGGGTTACCCGGCGGCCGAGCCGTTCGACGGCCAGCGGGCCTTCCAGTGCTCGGACAAGCCGGGCCGGCTGTCGCTGAACCGGACGGATCCGGTGATGTACCGCATCGGCTGCACCATGACCGGCGGGTCCTCGGGTGGCGGCTGGGTCGCCAAGGGGTCCGACGGTGAGCCCGCACTGGTGTCGAACACCTCGATCGGACCGGCCAAGGCGACCTGGCTGGCCGGACCGCGGCTGGGCAAGGAGGCGAAGGGCATCTTCGACGCCGTCAGCCGCAAGTTCAAGTAGCCGCCCTCGGGCGGACGCACGAAGGGGTGTGGCCCCCGCCGGTAGGGCGGGGGCCACACCCCTTCGTGCTGTGCCGTGCCGTCCTCGGTCAGCGGGCCGCCGGAACGTACGGAGCGAGGTCCGCCGCCAGTTCCTGGTGGACCCTGGCCTTGAGCAGGGTGCCCTCCGCGGTGTGCTCCTCGGAGATCACCTCGCCCTCGGCGTGCGCCCGGGCCACGAGCGAGCCGCGGGTGTAGGGCACCAGCGCCTCGATCTCGACCGCGGGCCGCGGGAGCTCGGTGTCGATCAGCGCGAGGAGCTCCTCGATGCCCCGCCCGGTGCGGGCGGACACGGCGATGGAGTGCCGCTCGATGCGCAGCAGCCGCTGCAGGACCAGCGGGTCCGCGGCGTCCGCCTTGTTGATCACCACGATCTCCGGCACGTTGACCGCGCCGACCTCGCGGATGACCTCGCGCACGGCCGCCAGCTGCTCCTCCGGCGCCGGGTGCGATCCGTCGACGATGTGCAGGATGAGGTCGGAGTCCCCGACCTCCTCCATGGTCGAGCGGAAGGCCTCGACGAGGTGGTGCGGCAGGTGCCGGACGAAGCCGACGGTGTCGGCCAGGGTGTAGACCCGGCCGGTCGGGGTCTCGGCCCGGCGCACGGTCGGGTCGAGGGTGGCGAACAGGGCGTTCTCCACCAGCACGCCCGCGCCGGTGAGCCGGTTGAGCAGGGAGGACTTGCCGGCGTTGGTGTAGCCGGCGATGGCGACCGAGGGCACCTTGTTGCGCTTGCGTTCCTGGCGCTTGAGGTCGCGGCCGGTCTTCATCTCCGCGATCTCCCGGCGCATCTTCGCCATCTTCTCGCGGATCCGGCGCCGGTCCGTCTCGATCTTGGTCTCACCCGGGCCTCGGGTGGCCATGCCGCCACCGCCGCCGCCACCCATCTGCCGGGACAGCGACTGGCCCCAGCCGCGCAGTCGCGGCAGCATGTACTGCATCTGCGCGAGCGCGACCTGCGCCTTGCCCTCGCGGGACTTGGCGTGCTGGGCGAAGATGTCGAGGATCAGGGCGGTCCGGTCGACCACCTTGACCTTGACCACGTCTTCGAGGGCGATCAGCTGGCCGGGGCTGAGCTCACCGTCGCAGACGACGGTGTCGGCGCCGGTCTCGACGACGATGTCGCGGAGCTCCCGGGCCTTGCCGGAACCGATGAAGGTGGCCGGGTCGGGCTTGTCGCGGCGCTGGATGACGCCGTCGAGCACGAGGGCTCCGGCGGTCTCCGCGAGGGCGGCGAGCTCGGCGAGCGAGTTGTCGGCGTCCTGCACGGTTCCCGAGGTCCAGACCCCGACGAGCACCACGCGCTCCAGGCGGAGCTGGCGGTACTCGACCTCGGTGACGTCTTCGAGTTCGGTGGAGAGTCCGACGACGCGCCTCAGGGCCGCGCGGTCGGAGCGCTCCAGCTGGTCGCCGTCCCGTGCTCCGTCGATCTCGTGGCTCCAGGCGACGTCCTCTTCCATCAGGGCATCGGCCCGGAGGCTCTCATTGAAGCTCTGCGCGTCCCGCGCGTCCTGGGAAGGGGAAGAAGAGGAGGTCATTGGATCCTTACGTCGATACGAATGGTGTACGGGTACAACGTGTCACACCGGCCGGGGATTCCCGGCGCCGCCGGACGGGCCGGCCGGACCGCTCGATGGTGACATGCCCGTTCCGGGCGCGTCACACCCTTTTCGGGGTGCCGGTGGCCGGAGCGGGGGCTCCGCTCCAGTCGGGGTGGCCGGGCATGGGCGGGGTGGTGGTGCCGTACAGCCAGGGGTTCAGGAAGGCGGTGAGGTCCCGGCCGGCCTCCTGGGAGGCGAGCCTGACGAAGTCCTCGGTGCCGGCCACGGAGTCGGCGTACTCGGTGACCCAGCGTCGCTGGACGCGGTCGAAGGCGGGCGTGCCGATCTCCTGCCGGAGGGCGTAGAGGATCAGCGCGGAGCCGTCGTAGACCACCGGCCGGAAGAGGCTGATCTTCTTGCCGGGCTCGGGCCCCTTGGGGGAGGCGGGCGGGCCGCCGGCCGCCCGCCACTGGTCGGAGCGCTGGTAGGCCTCGCGCATCCGGCGCTCCAGCGGGTACTTGCCGAGCCCGTCGGCGTACAGGGCCTCGTACCAGGTGGCGTGGCCCTCGTTGAGCCAGAGGTCGGACCAGGTGCGGGGGCTGACGCTGTCGCCGAACCACTGGTGGGCGAGTTCGTGGACCATCACGGACTCCACGTACCACTCGGGGTAGCCGGCGCCGGTGAAGAGGCCGCGTTCGAAGAGGGAGAGGGTCTGGGTCTCCAGCTCGAAGCCGGTGGTGGCGCGGGCGACCAGGATCCCGTAGTTCTCGAAGGGGTAGCGGCCGACGCGTTCCTCCATCCACTCCAGGTGGTGGGGGGTCTTCTTCAGCCAGGGGTCGAGGCGCTCGCGGTCGGCGGCGGGGACCACGTCGCGCAGCGGCAGGCCGTGCGGGCCGGTGTGGTGGACCACGGCGGAGTCGCCGATGGAGACCTGGGCGAGCTCGGTGGCCATGGGGTGGCGGGTGCGGTACGTCCAGGTGGTGTCGGTCCCGGCGGCGCGGCCCGCGGCACGGTGGGGCGGGGCGAGGGGCAGGCCGTTCGCGACGGCGGTCAGCCCGTTCGGGGCGGTGATCCGGAAGGTGAAGTAGGCCTTGTCGGCGGGGTGGTCGTTGCAGGGGAAGACGCGGTGCGCGGCGTCGGCCTGGTTGGCCATGGCCAGCCCGTCCTCGGTGGGGACCCAGCCGCCGTCGCCGCGGCCGCGCGGGTCGCTGGTGTGCCGGATGGTGATGCGCAGCGGGGCGTGTTCGGCGAGGGGCCGGGCCGGGGTGAGGACGATGTCCTCCCCGCTGCTCTCGAAGCGGGCGGGTTCCCCGTTGACCTGCGCGGACCGCACGGTGCCGTGGGTGAAGTCCAGGTTGATCCGGTCCAGGGCGCGCAGGGTGCGGGCGTCGATGACGGTGACGGCGTCGAGCGGGGTGCGGTTGTCCCGGTAGGCGAGGGACAGGTCGTAGGCGAGGACGTCGTATCCGGGGTTGCCGAGTTCCGGGAAGAGGCGGTCGCCGATGCCGAGGGCCGGGGGTGTGGGCAGGACGGCGGCGACGAGGGTGAGGGAGGCCGTGGCGAGCAGGGCGGCGCGCAGGCGGGGGGAGGTGAGGCGCATCCCCTACGCGATACCAGGAGCGGCCGTTCGGGTGGGGGCGGCGCGGCGGCGGGCGACCCGGGCCCACCCGAACGGGGCGGGGCCGGGCCGCCCCGCCCGGGGCCGGCGGGGTCAGGCCCGGGCGACGTCGTAGACCCCCGGGACGTCCCGCATGGCCCGCATCAGGGTGGGCAGGACGGTCGCGTCGGGCAGTTGGAGGGTGTAGCGGTGCCGGACCCGCTGCTCGTCGGGGGGGTCCACGGTGGCGGAGACGATGTCGACGCCCTCCCGGGAGATGGCCTCGGTGAGGTCGGCGAGGAGGTGGGGGCGGCCGAACGATTCGGCGACCAGGGTGACCCGGCAGTCGGCGGTGGCCCGCCAGTGCACGGCGACGGAGGTCCGGCCCAGGGAGCGCATCTGGGCGACGGCGGTGCAGGTCACCCGGTGGACGGTGACGGCGCCGCCGCGGACGACGAATCCGGCGACGGCGTCCGGCGGGACGGGGGTGCAGCAGCCGGCCAGCCGGACGGGGGCGTCGGGCAGGTCGGCGACGGCGTTCCCGCCGCCGCCGCGGGCCCCGACCACGGAGAGCGGGGCCCGGGGGGCCGCCGGGTCGGGCCGTCCGCCGTCCGGATGGGACTGGAGCCAGCCGCTGATGGCGATCCGGGCGGCCTGGGTGTGCGCGTGGTCCAGCCAGTCGGGGGCGGGCCCGGAGGAGGCGTCCTGGGCCAGCAGCAGTTGGACGGTGTCCCCGTCGGCGAGCGGGCTGGAGAGGGAGGTGAGGCGCCCGTTGACCCGGGCGCCGATACAGCCGTGGGCGGCCTCGCCGTGCTGGGCGTAGGCCGCGTCGATACAGGTGGCTCCGGCGGGCAGGCCGAGGCGGCCGGCCCCGTCGGCGGTGAGGACGGTGATCTCCCGGTCCTGGGCGAGTTCGGCGCGCAGGGAGCTCCAGAAGGTGTCGGCGTCGGGGGCGGACTGCTGCCAGTCGAGGAGCCGGGAGAGCCAGCCGGGGCGGGTCGGGTCCACGCGTTCCTCGTCGGCGTCGCCGGACACGGCGGCCGCGGCGGCGGCACCGGCCTCGGTGAGGGAGTACGGGTTGCCGAGGGCGACCACGCCGGCTTCCGCGACCCGGTGCATCTGGCGGGTGCGGACGATGACCTCGGCGACCTCGCCGCCGGCGGTGGCGACGGCGGTGTGGAGGGATTGGTAGAGGTTGAACTTGGGTACCGCGATGAAGTCCTTGAACTCGGAGACCACCGGGGTGAAGCAGGTGTGGAGTTCGCCGAGCACCCCGTAGCAGTCGGCGTTCTCGCCGACCAGGATCAGCAGCCGGCCGAAGTCGGAGCCGCGCAGTTCCCCGCGTTTGAGGGAGATGCGGTGGACGGAGACGAAGTGGCGGGGCCGGATGTGGACCTCGGCGGGGATGCCGGCCTCGCGCAGCACGGCCCGGACGGACTCGGCGACCGCGGGCAGCGGGTCGGCGGTCCCGGAGTGGGCGGCGATCAGGGCGCGGGTGTGCTCGTACTCCTCGGGGTGCAGGATCGCGAAGACCAGGTCCTCCAGTTCGGTCTTCAGGGCCTGCACGCCGAGGCGTTCGGCGAGCGGGATGAGGACGTCCCGGGTGACCTTGGCGATGCGGGCCTGTTTCTCGGGGCGCATCACCCCGAGGGTGCGCATGTTGTGGAGGCGGTCGGCGAGTTTGATCGACATCACGCGGACGTCGTTGCCGGTGGCGACGAGCATCTTGCGGAAGGTCTCGGGTTCGGCCGCGGCACCGTAGTCGATCTTCTCGACCTTGGTGACCCCGTCCACGATGAAACAGACCTCGGCCCCGAACTCGGCGCGCACCTGGTCGAGGGTGACCTCGGTGTCCTCGACGGTGTCGTGGAGCAGGGAGGCGGTCAGGGTGGTGGTCTCGGCGCCGAGCTCGGCGAGGATCAGGGTGACGGCGAGCGGGTGGGTGATGTACGGCTCGCCGCTCTTGCGCATCTGGCCCCGGTGCGAGGACTCGGCGAGCGTGTACGCCCGGCGGAGCACATCGAGATCGGCGTCCGGATGGTGGGCGCGATGGGCTTCGGCGACATGGCTGATGGCGTCCGGGAGTCGGTCCCGGGGGGCCGGGCCCAGCAGTGCGGCACGCCCCAGCCTGCGCAGATCCAGGCGGGTGCGGCCGCGTCTGCGCAGCTCGGGGCGTGCATCGGGGTTCGTGGCCTCTGCACTCATGGGCACCTCCGGCGGCTTCGACCGGCGGTGGTGGGCATGGGGTGAGCCCTCAGGGCCGGTGTCTGATGCTACCGACCCCACCACGTGGCGGAGTCCGGCTCTCGCTGAGCGTGAAACGGATCACCCATGAGAGGGAACCTTCAGGCGAAAACCGTTTCGTCGAGCCAGGCCGGGTCGAACTCCCCGGCGGCCACGATGACGGCGGGTCCGGTCATCTCCACGGTCCCGTCGGGGTGCTCCGTGATCACCAGCCGGCCGCCGGGGAGGTCCACCCGGTAGCTGACCGGTTCGCCGGTGCGGGCCGGGTCGGCGCCGTCCCGGCGGGCGGTGGCCACGGCCACGGCGCAGGCGCCGGTGCCGCAGGAGCGGGTCTCGCCGGAGCCGCGTTCGTGGACCCGCATGGCGACGTGGCGGGGGCCGCGGTCGACGACGAACTCGACGTTGACGCCGTCCGGGTAGGCGGCCGCGGGGCTGAACGGGGGCGCCTCGTACAGGTCGCCGGCCTCGTCGAGGGAGTCGACGAAGGCGACGGCGTGCGGGTTGCCCATGTTCACGTTGCGGGCGGGCCAGCTGCGGTCGCCGACGGAGACGGTGACCTCTCCCTCGGGGAGCAGCGCGCGGCCCATGGAGACGGTGACGAGCTCCTGCTTGTGGAGGTGGACCCGCTTGACCCCGCCGCGGGTGGCGATGGCCAGGTCGCCGGGTTCGGCGTGGCCGGCGTGGTGGAGGTAGCGGGCGAAGACGCGGACGCCGTTGCCGCACATCTCGGCCGCCGAGCCGTCGCTGTTGCGGTAGTCCATGAACCATTCGGCCTCGTCGGCCATGTGCCGGGCCTCGGGGTGGGCTGTGGAGCGTACGACGTGCAGGATGCCGTCCGCGCCGAGTCCGGCCCTGCGGTCGCAGAGGCGGGCGACGGCGGTGGGCGTCAGGTCGAGGGCGTTGTCGGGGTCCGGGAGGATGACGAAGTCGTTCTCGGTCCCGTGGCCCTTGAGGAAGGCGAGGCTGCTGGTCACGCCTTCATGGTAACGAGCGGTGGCCGGGTCCGGCCGGGGGGCGGGTCCGGTCGGGGGGGGCGGGTCCGGTCGGGCCGCGCCCCGCGCGGGCCCCGGGCGGGGTCAGCGCAGCCGGGCCACGCGCCAGACGGCGAGGGCGACCACGGCGAGGGCGATCAGGGTGTAGAGGGCGATGACCCGCCAGTCGGAGCGGATGCCGGAGCCCCGGGCGGGCAGGCCGGGCCAGGTGTAGCCGACCCGGCGGGCGGCCATCATGCCCCAGCCGCCGGCGCAGGAGCTGATCAGGAGGCCGAGCATGGCGACGAGGGCTCCGCCGTCGCCGAACTCGAAGGCGAGGGGGAAGGCGAACATCAGGGAGCCGGCGGCGGCGAGGGTGACGATGGGGGCGAGCTGCCAGATCCGCAGCCGCCGCTGGGGGCGGAGCTCGACCTCCACTGCGGGGCCGCTGAGCTCCTCGGTGCCGTCGAGGCCCTCGGTGCCGTCCGGGCCGTCGGGGGTGAGACGGGTGGGATCGGCGGGCAGGCCGAGTCCGTCCTGCGGGCCGGTTTCGTCGGCCAGGCCCCGAACCATTGGGTCCGCTTCCTGTCGGGTGTCGTCCCGCCCGGTGTCGCGAGGGCCGGCCTCCATCGCCACGTGCCCTCCCCACTCGGACTTCGTACGCCGCCGTTCACCGCCGGTGACGGCACCGTCGGAATTTGATGATGGCACGCCAGGAGCCCCGCCACGGGCGCACGGGGCGTCCCGATGCCATCACGTGATCAGGCTGTAACCGCTCGTTCGACCAACGACTGCGCGAGTCCGACCAGTTCCCCGCGGTCCTCGGCGGCGCCGCTGAGCCAGTGGACGCGCGGGTCGCGGCGGAACCAGGACTCCTGGCGGCGGGCGAACCGCTTGGTGGCGCGGACGGTCTCGGCGCGGGCCTCGGCCTCGGTGCACTCGCCGGCCAGGGCGGCCAGGACCTGCTGGTAGCCGAGGGCCCTGGAGGCGGTGACGCCTTCGCGGAGTCCGGCGGCTTCGAGGGCCCGGACCTCGTCGACCAGCCCGTCCTCCCACATCCGGTCGACCCGGACGGTGATCCGCTCGTCGAGTTCGGGGCGGCCGACGCCGACGCCGATCTGCACGCAGTCGTAGACCGACTCGTGGCCGGGGAGGTTGGCGGTGAAGGGTTTGCCGGTGAGGTCGATGACTTCGAGGGCGCGGACGATGCGGCGGCCGTTGCTGGGCAGGATGGCCGTGCCGGCGGCGGGGTCGAGGGCGGCCAGCCGGGCGTGCAGGGCGCCGGGGCCGCGCAGGGTGAGTTCGGCTTCGAGCCGGGCGCGGACCTCGGGGTCGGTGCCGGGGAACTCCATCACGTCCAGGGCGCCGCGGACGTAGAGGCCGGAGCCGCCGACCAGGACGGGGGTGCGGCCGGCGGCGAGGAGGGCGTCGATCTCGGCGCGGGCCAGCCGCTGGTACTCGGCCACGTTGGCGGTTTCGGTGACCTCCCAGATGTCGAGGAGGTGGTGCGGGACTCCGCCGCGTTCCGCGGTCGTCAGCTTGGCGGTGCCGATGTCCATCCCGCGGTAGAGCTGCATGGAGTCGGCGTTGACGACTTCGCCGTCGAAATGGCGGGCCAGGGCTACGCCCAGATCGGACTTTCCGGCCGCGGTGGGACCGACGACGGCGATGACCCGCGGGGCGGGGGCTGCACTTCTCACCGGAACAGTCTCGCAAACCCGGTGACGGCTGCCCGAACGAGTGAGGTGATGTCGCGGGCGCGGCGGGCTTCCGGTCGCCGCGGTCCTGTGACCAGGGCGGAACTCCACCCTCGCGCGTACCGTTGGAGCAGGTGGACATGGGCGCATTCGGCAGGTTTCGCCGCCGAGGCCGGCGAAGGCGCCCGTCGGTAGTCAACAGCCAAGTGACAGCCAGGAGAAGGTGACCCATGGGCCTGCTGGACAATCTCAAGGCCAAGCTCGCACCCGCCAAGGACAAGGTCGAGGGCCTCGCGCAGCAGCACGAGGGCAGGATCGGCGAAGGCCTCGACAAGGTCGCCAAGGCCGTGGACTCCAAGACCAAGGGCAAGTACAGCGACAAGATCGAGACGGGCACCGGCAAGGCCAAGGACGCCCTGGGGAAGATCGCGCACAAGGACGCCCCGGGCGACGGCCCGGCCCGGCCGCCCGCCGCTCCCTGAGACCTCCTGAGCCGCGGTGACCAGAAGGGGGGCGCGGGCCGATCGGCCCGCGCCCCCCTTCCGGTGCGCCCGGTCCCACTAGGACCAGGCGGCGACGAAGTAGCCGACCCCGTAAGGGGCGTCCTCGTAGAGCAGCCGGCCCTCCAGCCCCGCTCCCCCGCCGGCCCCGGCCAGGACCTGCCAGGGGGCCCGCCCGGCGGCCTGGAGCTGACGGGCGAGGTCCGGGTCGATGGCGGCCAGCGCGGCCGTGTCGGCGCCGCCCAGGGCGCGGGCCGCGGCGGCGTCGAAGGCCTCGGCGCGGTCGTCCAGGTAGCCGGGGGCCTTGAGGGTGCGGCAGGCGCTGCCGTCGCCGAGGACCAGCATGGCCACCCGGTCGGCGGATCCGCCGAGGTCGGCTCCCAGAACCCGGCAGCCCTCCGGTACGAGGTCTTCGGCGACGGCCACCCCGGCGACCGGGGCGGCGGCCCAGCGGGCCTGCTCCAGCAGCCAGCCGGCCACCGCGAGGGAGGCCGGGAGGCTGCCGCCGGTGGCCTCACCGGACGGCGGTTCACCGGTGGCGGGGCCGAGGGTGACGGCCAGGTCCACGCCGAAGCCCGCGAAGCTCCCGGGGGTGCCCTGGTCGTAGCCGCCGCCCTCGGCGGCCGCCCCGACGACGACCAGCAGGTCGGGGCGGGCGGCGGCGAGCACCGCGAGGGCGTCGGAGCAGGCCGCCCGGGCCTCCCTCAGCTCCTCGGCGGCGTCGGCTGCGACCGCCGGGACCAGCAGGGGCGGGGCGGGGCATACGGCTGCGGCTACGAGCATGATCCGCAGCCTAGCCGTATCGACCGGCAGGGTGCCCCGCCCGGCGGGTCAGGCCGAGGGAACGGCGCAGCCCCCGGTGGCCGCCGGCAGCGGGGCCGGGACGCCCAGCGTCGGGATGCCGAGGAGCACGCCCTGCGGCTGGGCCGGGGCGGCGTTCCGCTTCTCCCAGGCGTCGCCCGCGCGGGTGCGCCGTACGGCGGTGGTGGGGCCTTCGGCGAGCAGGTGGTGCGGGGCCGCGTAGGTGATCTCGACGGTCACCACGTCGCCGGGGCGGACCTCCGCCTCGGGCTGGGTGAAGTGGACGAGGCGGTTGTCGGGGGCGCGGCCGGAGAGCCGGAGGGTGGCACCGTCCTTGCGGCCCTCGCCCTCCGCGACCATGACCTCCAGGGTGCGGCCGACCTGCTTCTTGTTCTCCGCCCAGGAGATCTCCTCCTGGAGGGCGACCAGCCGCAGATAGCGGTCCTGGACGACCTCCTTGGGGATCTGGCCCTCCATGGTGGCGGCGGGGGTCCCGGGCCGCTTGGAGTACTGGAAGGTGAAGGCGTTCGCGAAGCGGGCCTCGCGGACGGTGTGCATGGTCTGCTGGAAGTCCTCCTCGGTCTCGCCGGGGAAGCCCACGATGATGTCGGTGGAGATGGCCGCGTGCGGGATCGCGGCGCGGACCTTCTCGATGATCCCGAGGAAGCGCTCCTGCCGGTAGGAGCGGCGCATGGCCTTGAGGATGCCGTCCGAGCCGGACTGCAGCGGCATGTGCAGCTGCGGCATCACGTTCGGGGTCTCGGCCATCGCCGCGATCACGTCGTCGGTGAAGTCGCGCGGGTGCGGGGAGGTGAACCGGACCCGCTCCAGGCCCTCGATCTGGCCGCAGGCGCGCAGCAGCTTGCTGAAGGCCTCGCGGTCGCCGAGGTCGGAGCCGTAGGCGTTGACGTTCTGGCCGAGCAGGGTGATCTCGGAGACGCCCTCGCCGACCAGCGCCTCGATCTCGGCGAGGATGTCGCCGGGACGGCGGTCCTCCTCCTTGCCGCGCAGCGCCGGGACGATGCAGAAGGTGCAGGTGTTGTTGCAGCCGACCGAGATCGACACCCAGGCCGCGTAGGCGGACTCGCGGCGGGTGGGCAGCGTGGAGGGGAAGGCCTCCAGGGACTCGGCGATCTCGATCTGCGCCTCCTCCTGGACGCGGGCGCGCTCCAGCAGGACCGGCAGCTTGCCGATGTTGTGGGTGCCGAAGACCACGTCCACCCAGGGGGCCCGGCGGACGATGGTGTCGCGGTCCTTCTGGGCCAGGCAGCCGCCGACGGCGATCTGCATGCCGGGGCGCCTGGTCTTCATCGGGGCGAGCCGGCCGAGGTTCCCGTACAGCTTGTTGTCGGCGTTCTCACGGACCGCGCAGGTGTTGAAGACGACCACGTCGGCGTCGCCGTCGGAGCCCTCGGGGGCGCGGACGTAGCCGGCGCCCTCCAGGAGGCCGGAGAGGCGTTCGGAGTCGTGCACGTTCATCTGGCACCCGTAGGTGCGCACCTCGTACGTTTTCAAAACAGCAGCCTCGCCCTCGACACTCACCCGACAAGGGTAAGGGGTGCTCCCGGGCCGCCGGTGCGAACGCCCGTCCGGTCGGACCGTGACAGGACGGCGGACGGCTGGCAGGATCGCGCGCATGTCTCTCGAACCGTCCCGGGCTCCGGGCCTCCGCAGGCGCCGTGCGCTGCGGGGGCTGTCGGCCGCCCTGGTCGTGTTCGCGCTGCTCGGCTGGTGGCTGTGGCCGTTCGGGGACTCCGAGCCGGAGGGGCCGCTGACGTTCAGCACGGGCGTGCGGACGGGCGTCTACCACCGGTACGGGGAGCTGCTGAAGGGGGCGCTGGGCCAGGACCTGCCCGGGGTGGACGTACGGCTGCTGCCCAGCGAGGGCTCGCAGGAGAACCTGGCGCGGCTGGCGGCGGGCGAGGCGGACTACACGGTGGCGACGGCCGACGCGGTGTCCAAGTACCGGCAGGACGGCAAGCCCGGCGCCGAGGGACTGCGGGGGGTGGCCCGGCTCTACGACGACTACGTGCAGCTGGTGGTGCCCGCCGGGTCCGAGGTGCAGTCGGCCCGGGACCTGAAGGGGAAGCGGGTGGCCGTCGGGCAGCCCGGTTCCGGGGTCCGGCTGATCTCGGAGCGGCTGCTGGCGGCCTCGAAACTGGATCCCCGGCGGGACGTGGAGGCGGTGTCGATAGGGATCGACACCATGCCGGCGGAGCTGGAGGCGGGCCGGATCGACGCGTTCTTCTGGTCCGGCGGGCTGCCGACGAACGCGGTGCGGGAGCTCTCGGACCGGTTCGACATCCGGCTGGTACCGCTGGGCGACCTGCTGCCCGAGCTGCAGCGGGACGGGGCGCCGGGCCGCTGGTACCGGGCGGCGGTGATGCCTCAGGACGCCTATGCCCGGGCCAGGAACACTTCGGCGGTGACCACCGTGGCCGTGCCGAACCTGCTGGTCACGACGGTGCGGACGAGTCCCGGGCTGACCGAGCGGTTCACCCGGACGGTGATCTCCAGCCGGAACGGGATCGGAGAGGTCGTGCACGCCGCGCAGCGGGTGGACCTGCGGACCGCGATCTACACCGACCCGGTGCCCCTGCACGAGGGCGCGCGCCGCTACTACCGCTCGGTCAAGCCGTAAACCCCTCCCGGGGGCCTGTGCTCAGGCCGGGAGGAGGCGGAGGGCCGCGGCGGCGGCGCCGATCAGTCCGGCCTCGGTGCCCAGGGCGGCCGGGGCGATGCGCAGGTCCCGGACGAAGTCGAGGGTGGCGTAGGCCGGCAGATGGGCGCGGACCGGGCCGAGGAGGGTGTCGCCGGCGGCGGCCACCCCGCCGCCGATGACGGCGATGTCGGTCTCGATCAGGGTGGCGGTGGCGGCGATGGCGGCGGCCAGGGCGCGGCCCGCCCGGTCGAAGGCGGCGAGGGCGACCGGGTCCCCGGCACGGGCGGCGGCGGCCACCCCGGCGGCGGAGGGGTCCGTTCCGGTCCAGCCGGCCTCCCGGGCCCAGCGGGCGATGGCGGTGCCGGAGGCGATGGCCTCGACACAGCCGCGGCCCCCGCAGGCGCATTCCGGGCCGTCGAAGGCCACGCTCATATGGCCGATGTGGCCGGCGTTGCCGGTGGGGCCGGGGAGCAGCCTGCCGTCGACGACGAGTCCGCCGCCGACTCCGGTGGACACCACCATGCACAGGGCGTTGGCGTGGCCCCGGGCGGCGCCCAGCCAGTGTTCCGCGGCGGTCATGGCGACCCCGTCGCCGACCAGGACGGTGGGGACCGGCCGGCCGTGGGCGGCGAGGGCGGCCTCGGTGCGGGCGAGCAGCGGGTAGTCCCGCCAGGCGCCGATGTTCACCGGGCTGACCGTGCCGCGGACGGCGTCCACCGGGCCGGCGCTGCCGATCCCGCAGCGGCGTACGGCGGGCCAGCCCGGGTCGGCGGCGAGGTCGGCGACCACCTCGGCGACGGCCGCCATCACGGTGTCCCCGTCCTGGCCGGCCCCGCGCGGGGTGGGCCGGCGGGCGGTGGCGCCGAGCCCGCCGTCGGGGTGCACCAGCGCCCCGGCGATCTTGGTGCCGCCGATGTCGATGGCGAGGGTGAGCCCCTCGGGGTCGGCGGACCCGCCGTACGGCCGCGGCGCGGGCACGACGGAGGCCGGGCCGGCGGCGGTCGGTGCGGCGGCGGACCCGGCCGGGTCCGCGCCCTGGCGGGCGGACGGTCCGGTGGGCTGCTGGAGGGGCTGGCTGGGCCTGGTCACGGTGGCGGCGCTCCTGGGAGGGGTCGGTCCAGTATGCGCGCCGGCCGCGCGGGCGGCTGCGGTCAGCCCGGGTCCGGGGCGGTGCGCGGGACGGAGACGGTGACCCGCAGCCCGTGCGGGGGGTTGGTCTCGAAGCCGATGGTGCCGCCCCCGGCGGCGAGCAGCGCCCGGGAGATCGACAGGCCGAGTCCGGAGCCCTTGATGTTCTGGTGGCGGCCGCTGCGCCAGAACCGGTCGCCGATCCGGGCCAGCTCCTCCTCGCCGAGTCCGGGCCCGCGGTCGGCGACGACCACCCGGGCGGAGTTCCCCTCGGTGTCCACGGTGACCTCCACCTCCTCGCCGGCCGGGGTGAACTTCAGGGCGTTGTCGATGACCGCGTCCAGGGCGCTGGAGAGCGCGATCGGGTCGGCCCAGCCGGTGGCGGCGGTGCGGCCGGTGCCGGTGAGGCGGACGCCCTTGTCCTCGGCGAGCGGCCGCCAGGCGGCGATCCGCTCGGTGGCGAGGGCGCCGATGTCGATGACGCGGATCTCGGCGGAGGCGTGCTCGGCCAGCGCCAGGTCCAGCAGGTCGTCCAGGACCCGGGCGAGGCGTTTGCCCTCGGTGCGGACCGAGGCGATCTCCTCGTTGCCCTCGGGGAGTTCCAGGGCGAGCAGTTCGATCCGCAGCAGCAGGGCGGCGAGCGGGTTGCGGAGCTGGTGGGAGGCGTCCGCGACGAAGGCCCGCTGCTGTTCGAGGACTTCCTCGACGTTGTCGGCCATCTCGTTGAACGAACGGGCCAGCCGCCGGAGTTCCGGGGGGCCGCCGGACGCGGCGACCCGGGAGTTCATCCGGCCGGTGGCGATGCCGTGGGCGGCCGCGTCCAGGGTGCCGACGGGCTTGAGGACCCAGCTGGTGAGCCGGAGGGCGGCGCCGAAGGCGACGAGCATCGCGGCGGCCAGCCCGGCGCCGATCAGCAGCCAGCCGCGCAGGGTGGTGGAGCGCATCCGGTCGGTGGGCGATTCGGTGACCACCACGGCGACCACGTCCCCGTCGAGCACCACCGGGGAGGCGACCAGCAGTTTTCCGTGCCGCTGCCAGGGCCACACCTGGCCGGGGTCATGGCTGCGGCGGCCGGCGAGGGCCTCCTCGAAGGCCCGGCGGGCCTCGTCGGTGCCCGGCAGCTGCCACCAGCCGGGGGCGCGGACCATGGCGTTGCCGTCGCGGTGGAAGACGCCGACCCGGATCCCGTACAGCTCCTGGTAGCGGGCGAGCTCCAGCCGGAGGGTCTCGCGGCGCTCGTCGGCCCCCTTGTCCCCGGAGCCCTCGGAGTCCACGACGAACTGGGCGAGGGCGGCGAACCGGGCGCTGTCGTCGATCCGGTCCACGATCACCCGCTGCTGCTGGCCGGCGGCCAGGCTGACGGCGAGCGGGAAGCCGAGGGCGATGAGCATGCCCGCCATCAGGACGACGAGCAGGGGGAGCAGCCTGGCGCGCACGGTGATCGGCCTACTGGGGGGTGCCGGGGCCGGGGGCGACGAGCCGGTAGCCCACCCCGCGGACCGTTTCGATCAGTGCGGGCATCCGGAGTTTGGAACGGAGGGAGGCCACGTGCACTTCGAGGGTGCGGCCGGTGCCCTCCCAGCTGGTGCGCCAGACCTCGCTGATGATCTGCTCCCGCCGGAAGACCACGCCCGGGCGTTGGGCGAGCAGGGCGAGGAGGTCGAACTCCTTGCGGGTGAGGGGTACGTCGACCCCGTCCACGGCGACCCGGCGGGTGGGCAGCTCGATGCTGACGGAGCCGAGCCGGACCATTCCGGGGGTGCCCGCGGGGCCCTGGCCGGGGCCGGCCGGGGCGGTGCCCTCGGGGCCCGCGGCGGCACCGGATCCGGTGCCGGGCCCGGGGCCGGTGCGGCGGGCGACGGCGTGGATCCGGGCCAGGAGCTCGCCGGTGTCGTAGGGCTTGACCACGTAGTCGTCGGCACCCATGTTCAGGCCGTGGATCCGGGAACGGACGTCGCCCCGGGCGGTCACCATGATCACCGGGATGGCGGTGCGCTTGCGGATCTTGCCGCAGACCTCGTAGCCGTCCTGGTCGGGCAGGCCGAGGTCGAGGAGGATCACCCCGTAGGACGGCACGGTGGCCGGGAGGCCGGCCGGCAGCAGGGCCTGGAGGGCCTCCTCGCCGCTGCGCGCATGGGTCACCTTGAAGCCGTGCCGGGCCAGGATGGCGGACAGGGCCGCCGCGACGTGGTCGTCGTCCTCGACGAGCAGCAGTCTCATTCCGGTCCCCCTTTCCTGGTCGCGCACGGTGAAGTCGCGCTCAGTAAAACAGCACACCGGGGGCATACCGCAAGGCATCTCCGGTCGTGTACGCAGCGTGGCGGCGGGAAGCCGGATCGTTATCCTCAATTCTCGCTCAGATGTGGTGACGGTGCGCACACCCGCTCACTACTGTCCTCCCAACCGAGGAGGACGGAGCGTGGTGAGCCGATGAGCGGCGATCTGGTCGTACTGAGTAACGTCAACAAGCACTTCGGCGCCCTGCACGTGCTTCAGGACGTCAACCTGAGCATCGCCCGCGGCGAGGTCGTGGTGGTCATCGGGCCTTCGGGGTCGGGCAAGTCGACACTGTGCCGGACCATCAACCGACTGGAGACCGTCGACTCCGGCACCATCACCCTGGACGGCTCCGAACTCCCCTCCGAGGGACGGGAACTGGCACGGCTGCGCGCCGATGTGGGCATGGTCTTCCAGTCGTTCAACCTCTTCGCGCACAAGACGGTGCTGGAGAACGTGACGCTCGGCCAGGTGAAGGTCCGCAAGAAGGACAAGGCCGCGGCCGAGGAGAAGGCCCGCGCCCTGCTCGACCGGGTGGGCGTCGGGACCCAGGCGGACAAGTACCCCGCCCAGCTCTCCGGCGGCCAGCAGCAGCGGGTGGCGATCGCCCGGGCCCTGGCGATGGAGCCCAAGGTGATGCTCTTCGACGAGCCCACCTCGGCCCTCGACCCCGAGATGATCAACGAGGTGCTGGAGGTCATGCAGCAGCTCGCCGCCGAGGGGATGACCATGGTCGTGGTCACCCACGAGATGGGCTTCGCCCGCTCCGCGGCCAACCGGGTCGTCTTCATGGCCGACGGGAAGATCGTCGAAGAGGCGGCGCCCGAGCAGTTCTTCTCCAACCCGCGCAGCGACCGCGCCAAGGACTTCCTGTCGAAAATCCTGCACCACTGAGGATTTCGGTCTGGTACTGATCCCGTGGCAGTTCAACATCGTCTCATCCGAGGGAAGTTCACCATGAAGGCTCTCAAGACCGGTGCGGCCGCGGCCGTAGCGCTCACTCTCGCCCTGACCGCCACCGCCTGCGGCGGCAGCGACGACAAGGACGCGGGCTCCGGCGGCAAGGTCACCATCGGCATCAAGTTCGACCAGCCCGGCCTGGGCCTGAAGACCCCGGACGGCAAGTACACCGGTTTCGACGTGGACGTCGCGACCTACGTGGCGAAGGAACTGGGCTACGCCCCGGACAAGATCGAGTTCAAGCAGGCGGTCAGCGCCGAGCGCGAGAACATGATCCAGAACGGCGACGTCAAGTTCATCGTCGCCAGCTACTCGATCAACGACAAGCGCAAGGCGAAGGTCGACTTCGCCGGCCCGTACTTCCTGGCCCACCAGGACCTGCTGGTCCGCGCCGACGACACCTCGATCACCAAGCCCGAGGACCTGAACAGCAAGAAGCTGTGCTCGGTCACCGGCTCCACCTCGGCCCAGAACGTCAAGGACAAGCTGGCCCCCAAGGCCGACCTGCGGCAGGTCCCGGGCTACTCGGACTGCCTGACCGGCCTGGAGAACAAGTCGGTCGACGCGCTGACCACGGACAACTCGATCCTGGCCGGCTACGCGGCGCAGCAGAACAACCAGGGCAAGTTCAAGCTGGTCGGGCTGAGCCTGAGCAACGAGAACTACGGCATCGGCCTGAAGAAGGGTGACAAGGACCTTCAGACGAAGATCAACGGCGCCCTCAAGAAGATGGTCGAGGACGGTTCCTGGGACAAGTTCGTGAAGGCGAACTTCGGCCCGGCCAACTACAAGAACGAGCCTGCCCCGCAGATCACCGAAGGCAGCTGAGTCCTCGGTGCGGCACGTCGCCGCCCGCCTGTCACGGGCGGCGGCGCGCCCCACCGGCCATCCTGGGGAGAGCGCAGGACAACGTGTTCGATTTTCTTGATTCCGGGCAGTACGACCTGCTCGGCGCCTTCTGGGTGACGGTGAAGCTCACCGTCTACTCGGCGATAGGTTCCCTGATCTGGGGCACCGTGCTCGCCGGGATGCGGGTCGGCCCGGTCCCCATGATGCGTGCCTTCGGCACCGCGTACGTGAACGTCGTACGGAACATCCCGCTCACCGTTCTGATCATCGGCTGCTCGTTCGGCCTGGACCAGACCCTGCGCATCACCCTGGGCGGGACCACCTCGGAGGACATCGGCTTCCGCCTGGCCGTCCTCGGGTTCATCGCCTACACCGGCACCTTCGTCTGCGAGGCGCTGCGCTCCGGCATCAACACCGTGCCGATCGGCCAGGCCGAAGCGGCCCGCGCGCTGGGGCTGAGCTTCTTCCAGGTGCTCACCCTGATCGTGCTCCCGCAGGCCTTCCGGGCGGTCATCGCCCCGCTCGCCAACGTCCTCATCGCCCTCACCAAGAACACCACGGTGGCGGCGGCCATCAGCGTGGCCGAGGCGTCCCTGCTGATGAAGGAGATGATCGAGAACGAGCCGGACTCCCTGTTCGCCGTCTTCGGCGTCTTCGCCCTCGGCTTCGTCCTGCTGACCCTGCCCACCGGCCTGGTGCTGGGCTGGGTGGCCAAGCGAATGGCGGTGAAGCGATGAACTCCGTGCTCTTCGACACGCCCGGCCCCAAGGCCAAGGCCCGCAACCTGGTCTACACCGCGGTCTTCGTGGTCCTGATGGGCCTGGCGGCCTGGTGGGTCCTCTCCGCCCTGGCCGACCAGAACCAGCTGGACGGCGACAAGTGGAGCCCCTTCGTCACCGAGGGGAAGGTGTGGACCACCTTCCTGCTCCCGGGCCTGCTGGAAACCCTCAAGGCCGGCGCCATCGCCATGGTGATCGCCCTGCCCCTCGGCGTCCTGCTGGGCATCGGCCGGCTCTCCGACCACGCCTGGGTGCGGGTCCCGGTCGGCGCCTGGGTGGAGTTCTTCCGTGCCATCCCGGTGCTGATCCTGATGGTCTTCGGCAGCGCGCTCTACGTGAAGTTCTCCACCGTCAGCTCCGACATCCGGCCGCTCTACGCCTGTGTCACCGGCCTGGTCCTCTACAACGCCTCGGTGATCGCCGAGATCGTCCGCGCCGGCATCCTCTCGCTGCCCTCCGGACAGACCGACGCCGCCAAGGCGATCGGCATGCGCAAGGGCCAGACCATGGCCTACGTGCTCATCCCGCAGGCCGTCACGGCGATGCTCCCCGCGCTGGTCAGCCAGCTCGTGGTGATCCTGAAGGACACGGCGCTGGCCGGCGCGCTGCTCGGCTACGGCGAACTGCTCTCCATGAACCGGCAGATCACCGCCAACTACAGCAACACCATCGCCACCCTGGTGGTCATCGCCCTGCTCTTCGTGCTCGTGAACTTCGCCCTCACCGGCTTCGCCTCCTGGCTGGAGAAGCGCCTCCGCCAGTCCAAGAAGGCCACCGGTGTGATGGCCAAGGAGACGGCCGACCTGATCGGTGGCGGCAAGGCCGTCTGACCCGGACCACCGGCCCACCGCCGGTACCCCGTGATCGCACGTCACACCTGACTGCGCATCACCCGACGCGCGCGGCACGGCGGATCACCTCCGCCGCACCGCGCGCGTCTTCTTCCGCCCCACCAGGCCGGGTGTCACTTGACGCACGCACCTCCAGTGGGTTGCATACGTTCTGTGATCACATACCGGACACCGGGAGCCGCGCCATGGACCCGGTGATCGTCGTCGGCGCGGGGCCCGTGGGACTCTCCCTCGCCCTCGCCCTGGCCGGCCACGGCGTGCCCTCCGTCCTCCTCGACGAGGGCCCCGGGAAGGACCAGCCGCGCCCGGCCCGGACGGTGGTGCTGCACTCCGACACCGCCGCCATGGCGCACCGGCTGGGCTGCGCCACGCTCGGCGACGAGGGGGCCCGGTTCGCCGCCTGGCGGACCATGCGGCGGCGCCAGGAGACCCGCCGCATCACCTTCGAGGACGGTCACGCCCCGCTGCACCTGCCGCAGCACGCCCTGGCCCGCGGCCTGCGCGCCGCGGCCGCCGCCCATCCGCTGGTCCGGCTGGTCCCCGAGAGCAGGCTCGACTCGCTGGAGCAGGAGGCGCACGGGGTCACCGTCCACACCCCGGGCGCGGAGACCACCTGGTGGCGCGGCAGCTGGCTGGTGGGCTGCGACGGCGCCCGGTCGACCGTCCGCAAGCTGCTGGGCATCCGCTTCCCCGGCCGCACCGCCGTCGAGCGGTACGCGGTGGCCGCGCTGCGCACCGAGCTGCCCTGGCCCGGCGAGGCGCTGCTGCACCGCGGCCACCCCTCCTCCGGGGCGGCCGAGGTGACGGCCCGGCCGCTGCCCGACGGGGTGTGGCGGCTGGACTGGCTGCTGCCGCCGCGGGGCGAACTGGTCACCCCGGACGCGCTGATCGGCCTGATCCGGGACACCCTGGCCGGCTGGTGCGGGGGCAGCACTCCCCCGTACGAGCTGATCGACACCGGGGTGCACACCCTGCACCACCGGCTGGCCCGGAGCTGGCGCGACGGCCGGGCCTTCCTCGCCGGGGACGCCGCGCACCTGCTGGGCGCGGTCGGCACCCAGGGGGTGGAGGAGGGCCTGCGGGACGCCGAGAACCTGGCCTGGAAGCTGGCCCTGGCCTGGCACCAGGGGGCTTCCGAGGCCCTGCTGGACAGCTATCAGGGCGAGCGGCGGACCGCCGTCGCCGCCCGGTTGCGGGCCGCCGACCAGGCCATGCCGGTACTGCGCGGGGGCGGCGGGCTGCGGACCTATCTGCCGGGCACCGCGCGCACCCACGAACTCCTGCTCACCGAAGGGCATCTGGGGCGCGGCCCGCTCGGCGCGCCCCCGGCGTACGCCCCTCCGGTGGCGGTCCGCGAGGTGCCGACCGACACGGAGCCGGGCGGCGGGGTGGCGGACGTGCCGGTGACGGTGCCGGACGGGACGACCGTACCGCTGCGGGACCGGCTGGGCCAGGGCCGGGCCCTGGTGGTGCTGGTGGCCCCGGGCACCGGGGTGTGGGACCGGCGGCACTGGATGAAGGCCGGGCTGATGCCCCGGCTGGCGGCCGCGGTGAGCGCCCTGCCGGTCCGGGCGGAGCTGCTGGTCGCGGACGGCTATCCGGGGGCCCCGGCGCACACGGTGCTGCTGGTCCGGCCGGACGGGCATCTGACCGGGACCTTCGCCGGGGTCCGGCCGGCCGAGCTGTACGAGGCCGCGGACGCCCTCCGCAAGGGTCCCCCGGAGGGTCCCGGCACCCCGGGGCCGGCCGCGGGGGCGGCGGTGGCCGCGCTGCCGGCCGTACCGGCTCCGGCGGTCGCGCCCGAACCAGGCTCCTCCCCGGGCCCGGTACGGACCGCCGGGGAGTCCTCCACACCACAGCAGTGATCGATTGACCCTCAAGGGCAGTCGTGGTTCACTCGCGGACATGACCGGCAACGACGTGTTCCTCTGGCGGAGGGTCCACATGGACCTGCTCCGCTACGCGGGCTGCGTCTGTCGCCCTTCCTGCTGATTCGCCTCCTCCCGCGCGCCGTCGTGCGCGCCCCCACGCGAACCCACAGGACGGTCACACCCCGATGTCTGCACCCACGCACGCCCCCGCGCCCGCCCCTGCCCAGCGGCATCCGCACCCTGGCGGTGCCGCGCCCGCCGGTCCCGGCGCCGCCGAGCTCCTCGACTTCGCGCTGCGCACCGCGGCCGACCCCGAGCTGATCGCCGCCCTGCCGCTGGATCCGGAGGGCCGCACCTGGGTGCGGCTGGATGGGCCCGGCGGCAGCGAGGCCTGGCTGATCGGCTGGCCGCCCGGCACCGGTACCGGCTGGCACGACCACGCCGAATCGCGCGGGGCGTTCGCCACCGCCCGGGGCCGGCTGACCGAGCACTCGCTGGCCGTCCGGCTGCCTTCGGAGGGCTGGCGGAGCCTGCACCTGGCGGAGGGCAACGACCGCAGCCGGGTGCTGGGGCCGGGGGTCGGCCGGGCCTTCGGCGAGCACCATGTCCACGAGGTCCTCAACGAGTCGGCCGGGGAGCACGCGATCTCGGTGCACGCCTACTACCCGCCGCTGCCGCAGATCCGCCGGTACAGCCGGTCCGGCCCGGTGCTCACCCTGGAGCGCGTCGAGCGTCCGGCGGACTGGGAGTGAGCGCCCCGGAGCCGGCGGCCCCGGTCGGCATCGACGAGCACCTGGAACTGGTCCGCGCGGGCTACCGGCGGATCGAGGCGCTGGAGGCGTACGCGGCCGTGGAGGCGGGCGAGGCCCTGCTGGTGGACACCCGCTACCAGGCGCTGCGCGAACGCGACGGGGTCATCCCGGGCGCGCTGGTGGTCGAACGGAACGAGCTGGAGTGGCGGCTGGACCCTCAGGGCAGCCACCGCACCCCCGCCGCGACCGGTCATGACCTGCGCTGGATCGTGCTGTGCAACGAGGGCTACGCCTCCAGCCTGGCGGTGGCCTCGCTGCACGGTCTGGGACTGCACCGGGCCACCGACCTGATCGGCGGCTTCCAGGCCTGGAAGTCCGCGGGCCTCCCGGTGGTGCCCGTCTCCCGGGGCTGACCGGCGGGACGCGCGCGGGGAGCCCGGGCCTGGTCGGCCCGGGCTCCCCCGTGTCTCCCTCCCCTGCGTCCGTCGCCGCCTAGTGGGCGCGGGCCGCGGCCACGTCCACCGGGCGGGGCCGCAGGGCCAGCCGGCCGGGCAGGGCGGTGGCGGCCAGGGCGACGAGCGCGACGGCTGCCACCAGCGCCGCGTAGACCGGGGGCAGCACCGAGGGGGCGGCCGCGCCCGTCATCCCGACGCTGAAGGCGGTCAGGACGGCGGCGGAGATCGCGGAGCCGAGGACGGTGGCGATCAGCACCACCGACAGGGCTTCGGTGCGGACCATCCGCAGCACCTGGCGGCGGGTGGCGCCGGCCAGTCGCAGGACCGCGAACTCACGGACGCGTTCGCCGGTGGACATCGCCAGGGTGTTGGCCGCGGCGATGGCGGCGAAGGCCAGGACCAGGGCCATGCCGAGCAGGTTGATCTCGGCTCCGGCCCGCCCGCGTTCGGCGTTCAGCCGGTCCGCGGAGGCGGCGGACAGCAGGGTGGTGCCGGGGAATCGGGCGAGTACGGCGCTGAGCTCGCTGGGCCCGGTGCCCGGGTCGGTGGCGACGAGCACCCGGCCGGCGAGGGGGTTGTCCACATGGGCGGCGACCAGGTCGTGCGGGAGGGTGAGGTCGCCGAAGCCGAGGCCCCGGCGGTAGACGGCGGAGACGGTGAGGGTGACGGGGGTGCCGTCGCCGAGGTGCACGGTGAGCGGGCTGCCGGGCCTCAGGCCCAACTGGTCGGCGGCGAGTTCGCTGACGGCGGCGGCGCCTTCGCCGAATCCGGCGAGGCTGCCGCTGCTGACGGACGGGTCCCAGGTGCGGGTGAGGCCGGCCGGGGTGACTCCCTGGGCCGGGTACTTGGTGAGGCCGACCCGGACGGTGGTGCGGAGGATCTCGGTGGCGGCGGTGACCCCGGGGGTGCGGCGGACCGCGTCGGCGGCGGCCGGTCCGACGCCGGGGCCGCTCGCGGCGAGCACCCAGCCGGCCCGCACTCCCTCCCGGGCCTGGGCGCGGGCGGCGTCCCCGAGGGTGGGCTGGACGAAGAGGACCGTGCAGGTCATGCCGACGAGCAGGGTGAGCGGGGTGACGGCGGCGGCCATCCGGCCGGCGTTGCCGCGCAGGTTGGCGGTGGCGAGACGGCCGTTGACTCCGGTGAGGCGCAGCGGGCCGGTGAGCAGCGCGGTGGCGGCGCGGACCAGCAGCGGGCCGAGCAGGGAGACCGCCCCGGCGAGGACCACCACGGCGAGGAAGGTGACCGGGGTGGAGGCCGGTTCGGTGCGCAGGGTGGAGAGCACGGCGACGAGCACGGCTCCGCCGGCGAGCAGCAGCAGTCCGGCGGCGATCCGGGCCCAGGCGGGCCGGGCGGGTTCGACGGCGGCTTCGGCGAGGGCCTCGGCGGGGCGGATCCGGGTGATCCGGCGGGCGGCGATCCGGGCGGCGGCCCAGGCGCCGAGCAGGGTGGTGGCGAGGGCGGCGAGCATCGGGAGGATGCCGGCGGTGCGCTCCAGGGTGGCGGGGACCGCGCCGAGCTCGATGAAGCGGCCGTGCAGCCAGGCGGCGAGCGGGAGGCCCGCGAGGGCGCCGAGGGCCCCGGCGGCCAGGCCGACGATCAGCGCTTCCCGGCCGAGCATCCGGCGGAGCTGTCCGGGGGTGGCGGCGATGGCGCGGAGCAGGGCGAGTTCCCGGTGCCGCTGCTGGACGGAGAGGGCGAAGGTGCCGGCGACCACGAGGACGGCGACGAGCAGGGAGGTGCCGCCCATGGCGCCGCCCAGGGAGACCAGTCTGGTGCGGGCGCCGGCCGCGTCGAGGAACTCGACCGGGCCCCGGTCCTCGCCGGTGCTGATCCGGGCGGTGCTGCCGGCCAGGGCCTTCCTGACCTCGGCGGCGAGGGCGGTGGTGGTCACCCCGGGCTTCGGCTGGAGGCCGATGGCCGCGACCAGGCCGTCGCGGGCGGCCAGTCTGTGGGCTTCGGGGTCGGCGAAGAACAGGGTGGTCTGCCGGGCGAGGTCGCCGTGGGCGGCGCGGGCAACACCGCTGACGGTGTAGCGGCGGGGTTCACCGGTGGCCTGCACGGTGAGCGGGGAGCCGGGGCGCAGTCCGGTGCGGGCGGCGAGCTTCCGGTCGACGACGACCTCGCGGTCGGTGCGCGGGGCCCGGCCGGATTCCAGGGTGAAGGGGGTGAGTGCGGCGGATTCCCAGGCGTGCCCGTAGCCGGGGTTGCCGTCGGCGGCGCCCGGGGCCAGTGGCACGGCCTGGAAGGTCAGTTCGGGCAGGGCGCGCGCCACTCCGGGGAGTCGGCGGACGGTGTCCAGGGTGACGGCGGGCAGCCAGGCCCGCTCGGGGACGGGCTTGGCCTTGTGCTTGACCTTGGTCTTGCCCTTCTTGGCCTTGACCGTGGTGCGGTGCACGTTCTGGTCGGCGGAGACCAGCACGGGGGTGTCCGCGTAGCGCTCGGTGCGGATGGTGCCGCGCAGTCCGGTTTCGAGCAGGATTCCGCAGGCGGTGACGAGGGCCGCCGCGCACAGGAGGGCGACGAAGGCGCCGAGGAAGCCGGCCTTGCGGTGCCGGACGGTCTTGAGGGCGTAGCGCAGCATCATGCGGTCAACTCTGCTGGCCAGGGCCCTTTCTGACAGTGGAGCACCCCGGCCTCCTGACCGGGGGCTACCCCTACCCTCCGTGGGACGGGTCCCCGTAGGGGAGGTCGTCGGTGTCCTCGCCCTCCTCCTCCAGGGCGCGGCGGACGACCCGTAGGGCCATGCCCTCCGGATATCCCTTGCGGGCGAGCATTCCGGCGAGTCTGCGGAGGCGTTTGTCGCGGTCCAGTCCCCGGGTGGAGCGGAGCTTGCGGGAGACCAGTTCCCGGGCGGTCTCCTCCTCCTGGTCGGGGTCGAGCCGTTCCAGGGCTTCGGCGACCAGGCCGCCGTCGACGCCCTTGGTGCGGAGTTCCCGGGCGAGGGCGCGGCGGGCCAGGCCGCGGCCCCGGTGCCGGGATTCGACCCAGGCGCCGGCGAACGCGGCGTCGTCGATGAGGCCGACCTCCTCGAACCGGGAGAGGACCTCTTCGGACACCTCCTCGGGGATGTCCCGCTTGTGCAGGGCGTCCGCGAGCTGGCGTCTGGTGCGCGGGCTCCCGGTGAGCAGGCGCAGGCAGATGGCCCGCGCCTGCTCCTCGGGGCTCTGGGGCGGCAGCTCCGGTCCGGCCCTCGACGGACCGGGGCGGCCGCCCCCGTCGTACTCCCGCATCGGCTAGCTCTTGGCGGCCGTGGCCTTGACCGCCTTGGCCTTGGCGGCCGGCGCGGGCACGGCCTTGGCCGCGTCCTCGGCGGGCGCGTCGCCGGCGGCGGCCGCGTCCGGGGCGGGCTGCGCGTCCTTGCGGACGCCCACGCCCAGCTTCTCCTTGATCTTCCGCTCGATCTCGTTGGCGAGGTCGGGGTTGTCCTTGAGGAAGTTGCGGGCGTTCTCCTTGCCCTGGCCGAGCTGGTCGCCCTCGTACGTGTACCAGGCGCCGGCCTTGCGGACGAAGCCGTGCTCCACGCCCATGTCGATCAGGCCGCCCTCGCGGCTGATGCCCTGGCCGTAGAGGATGTCGAACTCGGCCTGCTTGAAGGGCGGGGCGACCTTGTTCTTGACGACCTTGACCCGGGTGCGGTTGCCGACCGCGTCGGTGCCGTCCTTGAGGGTCTCGATGCGGCGGATGTCCAGCCGGACCGAGGCGTAGAACTTCAGCGCCCGGCCACCGGTGGTGGTCTCCGGGGAGCCGAACATCACACCGATCTTCTCGCGGAGCTGGTTGATGAAGATGGCCGTGGTCTTGGACTGGTTCAGCGCGCTGGTGATCTTCCGGAGCGCCTGGCTCATCAGTCGGGCCTGGAGGCCCACGTGCGAGTCGCCCATCTCGCCCTCGATCTCGGCGCGGGGCACGAGGGCCGCGACGGAGTCGATGACGATGAGGTCGAGGGCACCGGAGCGGACCAGCATGTCCACGATCTCCAGGGCCTGCTCACCGGTGTCCGGCTGGGACAGGATGAGGTTGTCGGTGTCGACGCCCAGCGCCTTCGCGTACTCGGGGTCGAGGGCGTGCTCGGCGTCCACGAAGGCGACGGTGCCGCCGGCCTTCTGCGCGTTGGCGACGGCGTGCAGGGTCAGGGTCGTCTTGCCGGAGGACTCCGGTCCGTACACCTCCACCACGCGGCCGCGGGGGAGCCCGCCGACGCCGAGGGCGATGTCCAGAGCGGTCGACCCGGTGGGGATGACCTCGATGGGGTCGTTCGGACGGTCCCCGAGGCGCATCACCGCGCCCTTGCCGAATTGCCGTTCAATCTGTGCGAGAGCGGCGTCGAGCGCCTTCTCGCGGTCGGTGCCTGCCATGGGTTCCACCCGGGATGCTTGAGTCGATCGCTTCACGCCGAAGACGCTAATGCCTGCCACTGACAACGCGCCTCCACGGCCGTTTCGGCTGTGGACAATCAATCAGAATACGTGTTCGATTTTCCTGTCAAGCGGACCACGCCGCGCACGGCGTACCGGGTGGTACCGCCTTCAGCGGAAGGCGGTGGCACCCACCCCGCCGCACAGGGCGAAGTCCCCGCCGTCGTCGGGCGCCAGCTGGAGCAGCCCGCCACCGACGCCCACCACCAGGGAGGGCGCGACGAGCGGTTCGGCGCCGGAGGCGCAGTATCCGCCCGCCTCCCCGAGCACCGGGGCGAAGGACAGGTCGGTCGAGGCCCGGCCGCCGACCGGCAGCCGCACCGTCCGCGCCTCTCCCCTGCGGGTGACCGCGAGCGCCTTGGCGCGATCCGGCGAGCCCTGGCCGGCGAGGGCCACGGTCGGAAAGCCCCGCAGCTCACACGGTTTCGGCCCCTCGTTGAGCACGGTGATCCGCACTCCGGAGCCGGTCCGCCGCGCCCCGTCGGCGATCAGCTGGGTGACCGGACAGGGGGCCCCGGGTACGGCCGCCGGGGCGCCGCCGGGGGCGGCCGTCGCTCCGGCGGGGGCCCCGAACAGCAGACCGCCCGCCAGCGCGGCTGCCGCGAGCGCCGCCGTGAAATTGATCCTCGACCGTCTCGTGTGAGCCATCGGACCCACCTCTTCCTGCGGGATGCGCGGCCTTCGCCCCCTGGTCCCACGATCCCACGGGGCGGGCCGGGCGACCCCTCAGCGCTCCGAGAGCTCCGAGGGGGCCTCCTGGACCATCCAGCCGTTGCCGTCGGGGTCGGTGAAGGACATGAACGAGTTCCAGGTGTCGCCCTTGCCCTCCTCCCAGCCGGTGGCGCCCACGTGCCGGATGGGCGAGACCTCGACCCCGCGGGCCAGCAGGTCGGCGCGGGCGGCCTCGATGTCGGTGACGCAGAGCTGGGGGCCGTGGAGGGTGCCCGGGTCCATCGTCCGGGTGCCGGGGAGCGGCGGCATGCCCTGGAGCAGCGCGACCGAGCAGCGGGAGCCGGGCGGGGTCAGCTGGACGATGCGCATGCCGGGGGCGACCTCGTCGTCGAGGTCGACGGTGAAGCCGACCCCGTCCGCGTAGAACGCCTTCGCCCGGTCCAGGTCGGTGACGGGGATCGGGATGACTTCCAGGGTCCAGTTCACGGCGGCCTCCTCTTCGACGGCAGGACTCACCACCCTCGCCCACCGGGGAGCCCCCGCGCACCTCGGCGCGCGGTCGCCACCGGTCCGCGGCCCGGTTTTCCACAGGCCGGCACGAACTGACAACCGCGGGTTGACACCCCTCGGACTGTCAACCTACGGTTGCACCATGACGAATCCTCCTGTGGAACCCGTCCGCACGACCCATCCCGTCCGCCTCGACGACCTCATCGACGCCATCAAGCAGGCCCACGCCGACGCCCTGGAACAGCTGAGCGGGGCCGTGGTCGCCGCCGAGCACCTCGGTGACGTCGCCGACCACCTCATCGGCCACTTCGTCGACCAGGCCCGCCGCTCCGGCGCCTCCTGGACCGACATCGGCCGCAGCATGGGCGTCACCCGCCAGGCCGCCCAGAAGCGGTTCGTCCCCAAGGCCGACACCGACCTCGACCCCGGCCAGGGCTTCGCCCGGTTCACCGAGCGCGCCCGCAATGTGGTCATGAGCGCGCAGAACGAGGCCCGCGCGGCCGGCGGCACCGAGATCCGCACCGAACACCTGGTGCTCGGCCTGCTCGCCGAGCCGGAGGGCCTGGCCGGCCTCGCCCTGAAGGCCCAGCGGATCGACGGCGGAGCCGTCCGCGCCGCGGCCACCGCCACGCTGCCGGACCCCGCCCCCGCCGACTCCGTGCCCGATCTCGTCCCCTTCGACGCCGGCAGCAAGAAGGCCTTGGAACTGACCTTCCGGGAGGCCCTCAGACTCGGCCACAACTACGTGGGCACCGAGCACATACTGCTCGCCCTGCTGGAGCAGGAGAACGGCACCGGAGTGCTCAGCGGACTCGGGGTCGAGAAATCCGTGGCCGAGGCCACGGTCGCCGAGGCCCTGGCCGCCTTCGGCTCCCCTATCCCTCCGACCCCGGCCCCCTAGTCCGGCCGGTCCGGCCGGTCCCGCGCCAGTCGCCGAACCACACCCGGACACCGTTCGCCCCGCGCCGGCCGGCGGGCCCCACCTCGTCGGCCACCTCGTAGCGCCGCACATAGGCGCCGAGGAAGGCCTGCAGGGTGGCCACCGCCGGAATCGCGATCAACGCACCGACCGCGCCCAGCAGCGCGGTGCCGGCGATGACCGAGCCGAAGGCCACCGCCGGATGGATGTCCACCGTCCTGGAGGTCAGCTTGGGCTGCAGCACATAGTTCTCGAACTGCTGGTAGATCACCACGAACCCGAGCACGTACAGCGCGTACCAGGGGTTGACCGTGAAGGCGATCAGCATCGGCAGGGCACCGGCCAGATAGGTGCCGATGGTGGGGATGAACTGGGAGACCAGACCCACCCACACGGCCAGCGCCGGAGCGTAGGACAGGTCCAGGACCACGAAGACGATGTAGTGCGCCACACCCGAGATCAGCGCCATCAGCCCGCGCGAGTAGAGGTAGCCGCCGGTCTTGGTGACGGCGATCTCCCAGGCGCGCAGCACCTCGGACTGCCGGGCCGGCGGCAGGACCGAGCACAGGGCACGGCGCAGCCGCGGACCGTCCGCGGCGAAGTAGAAGGCGAACAGGCCGACCGTCAGCAGCCGGAACAGTCCGCCGAGCACCGTGGCGGACACGTCGAGGACCCCGCTGGCACTGTTCTGGACGTACTTCTGCAGCCAGTCGGAGTGCAGCAGGCTGTCCTGGATCTCCAGCCGGGACAGCTCGGTGTGGAAGGTGGTGTTGATCGAACCGATCACATCGTCGAGGTACTGCGGGAAGTCTTCGATGATCTGGATGATCTGCCCGGCGAGCATCGAACCGAGCAGGACCACGAAACCGACCCCGGCCACGAAGACCGCCAGGAAGACCAGGAAGGTGGCCAGCCCCCGCCGGACCCCGCGGGCCGCCATCCGGGAGACCGCGGGCTCGATCGCGAGGGCGAGGAAGAAGGCGATCAGGATGTTCACCAGCAGCCCGATCAGCTGGTGGAAGGCCCAGCTGCCCAGCTGGAAGCAGGCGTAGAGGGCCAGCACGAGCACCACGGCACGCGGCAGCCAGCGGGGCATCCGCTCCCCGGGGGCCGCCGTCCACCGGCCGGGCCCGGAACCGGGGGGTCCGCCGGGCGAGGCCTCGGGACCGGCGGGCCCGTCGGCGGGGCTCCCGGCCCCGGCTCCGGGCTGCTGCCCTGACGCGGGTCCGGGCGGTCGGGCCGGTCCCGGGACCGGCCGGTCCGTCACGGGTTCCGCGGCCCGGGCGCCCGGTACGGGCCCCTGGCCCCGGCCGGTCGTCGGCGCGGGCCGGCCGGCCGAGGCCGGGCCGGAGGTGTCGGTCTCATCGGTGGCTGCCACCCGGCCAGTCTCCCGCACCGGTGGGGGTGCGGCCCAGCTCAGCGCAGGTGGGCCGGTACACCCATCGCCGAACACACCGCGCGCCACACGTCCTTGGCCTCCCAGCCCGCGTCGAGCGCCTGGTGGACCGTGCGGCCGCCCAGCTCGGACATGACGTGGTCGCGCGCGAAGGAGTCGGCGTAGCCGGCCCCGAAGTGGTCGGCCATCCGCTCCCAGAAGATTGTCAACCTCATGACTCCAGTATCCCGCTCCCAGGAGTGCACCCCGGCCCGTTCCGGCCTCCGGCACCCGGCCGCCGCCCTACGGTGCGGCCATGGCTGGAGACGAAGCGGCGACCGGATCGCCCCTGCACCGGGCCGAGGAGTTCGTCTGGCTCACGGCCCGGGTGCTGGAGCAGCGGCGGTTCGCCTTCCATTTCCTCGGCGGCACCGCAGAGGAGGTGGACACCGCCCTGGGCTCGTACCTCAACCGGGACGGCGGATACGGGCACGGGCTGGATCCGGATCTGCGGGGGCCGCTCAGCCAGCCGCTGCACTGCGCGCACGCGCTCCGGGTGCTGGACGGCCTGGGCCGCTGCGCCGGCCGGCGGATCGAGCGGCTGTGCCGGCAGCTCGCCCTCGGCTCCACCGCCGAGGGGGCGCTCCCGGTGGTCCTGCCGGGGCCGCGCCGCTGTCCGGCCGACCCGTACCACCCGGTGCGGGAGGACCCGCGGGGTGCCCTGCTGACCACCGGTCCGGTGGTGGGGCTGCTGCACCGGAACCGGGTCTGGGACGCCTGGCTGTTCCGGGCCACCGACTTCTGCTGGGAGCGGGTGGAGGGCCTGCGGCACTGGCACCCGTACGAGATCCAGGCGGCGGTCGCCTTCCTGGACGGGGTGCCGGACCGGCCGCGGGCGGTGGCGGCGGCCGACCGGCTGGGCCGGCTGGCCCGCTCGGCGGGGCTGGTGCTGCTCGACCCGGGGCTGCGTGCCGAACAGCCGGCCGCCGCCGGCTACGCCCCGGGCGAGCACCTGTTCCCGCACGATTTCGCGCGGCGCCCCGAGTCGGTGGCCCGTTCCTGGTTCACCGACGCGGAGCTGGAGCGCTCCCTGGACTTCCTGGCGGCCCGGCAGGAGGAGGACGGGGGCTGGCCGGTGCCGCACCGGCCGGGGGCCCCGGGCAGTTCCCTGGAACGGCGGCCGATCGCCACCCTGGAGGCCCTGCTCACCCTGCGCGCGTACGGCCGCCCGATCGGCCACGCACCAGGAGGCCCACCCGACCCACCCGGCCCGCCGGACGGACGGACCTGCGCGGACTAGCCGCCGATGGCCCGGATGCCGGCGGTGACCAGTACGGCCACCGCGACCACGACCAGGAAGGGGGCCCGCAGCAGCAGGGCGATGCCGGCGGCCGCCAGTCCGGCGGCCCGGGCGTCCAGGACCAGGTGCTGGCCCGAGCTGAAGGTCTGCTGCGCGGTCAGCGCGGCCAGCAGGGCGACCGGCAGCAGCGCGGCGAGGCGGCGCACCAGCGGCCGCTCCAGGGCTCCGGCCGGCACCAGCAGCCCGGCCAGCTTGAGCAGGTAGCAGCCGGCGACGGTGGCGCCGATGGCGATCCAGACGTTCACGAGCGGCGTCCCTTCACGAAGAGGATCACGGGCGCGGCCAGGGCCGCGACCAGCACCGGCACCCCGGCGGGCAGCACCGGCAGGAAGCCCAGGCCGAGGACCAGCGCCAGCGCGGCCACCGCCCGTTCGGTCGAGGTCTTCAGCATCGGGGCGAGCAGGGCGAGGAAGACGGCCGGCCCGGCGGCGTCCAGTCCCCACTTGGACGTGTCGCCGATGGCCTCTGCGCCGAGCGCGCCGAGCAGGGTGGTCAGGTTCCACAGCAGGTAGAGGGTGAGACCGGTGACGGTGAACCCGAGCCGGGCCGAGGCCCGGTCCCGCTGGGCCAGGGAGACGGCGGCGGTCTCGTCGATCACCCAGTGCGCGGCGAACGGGCGGACCGCCCGGGGCAGGCCCAGCAGCTGGGACAGCCGCAGCCCGTAGAACGCGTTGCGGGTGCCGAGGAAGAAGGCACCGGCGGCCGCGGTGAAGGGGTTCCCGCCCGCGGCCAGGGCGCCGACCAGGGCGAACTGGGAGGCGCCGGTGAACACCAGCAGGCTGAGCACACAGGCCTGGGCCAGGCTGAGGCCGGATCCGGCGGCGGTCACCCCGAAGGCGAACCCGGACAGGCCGACGGCCACCCCGACGCCCAGGGAGTCCCTGATCACCGCCCTGCGGTCCGATGCCGGGGCCGCGCCCGAGGCTGGGTCCGGGACCTCCCGGCCCGGGGCGCCGGGTCCGCCCGTTCCACCTGTCATGGCCGCCATGTTCTCCGCGGGCACCGGTGCCTTCGTGCCCGCCGCGCGGTCCGTCTGCTGCTCTGTCACACCGTGACGCTAGGCGCGGCCCGCCCCCCGGTCTTGTACGTTCTTGCGCCCGGAGGCTCAGCCGGCCGCCCGTTCCCGCCGGTAGGCGCCGGGCGGGACGCCCACGATCCGGGTGAAGTGCCGGTTCAGATGCGGCTGGTCGGTGAAGCCGACCGCCACGGCCGCCGCCGCGGGCGCGGTACCGGAGGCCAGCAGCAGCCGGGCCCGGCGGACCCGGGCGTCGGTCAGCCAGGTGTGCGGGGGCATGCCGTAGCGGTCGCGGAAGGCCCTCAGCAGGGCGAACGGGCTGGTTCCCAGCTCGGCGGCCAGCTGTTCCAGGGAGGGCGGGTCGGCGAGGCGCTCCTCCAGCACGGCCCGGGCCCGCTCGGCGGTTCCGGCGCCCGCGCCGGGCGACGGCCGGCCGGGCAGCGGGCCGCCGTGGCCGCGGAGCATCCGGGCCACCGCGATCCGCAGCAGGCTGTCGGCGGCCAGCGCGTTCCCCTGCTCGGCGGCCCGGTGCACCTCGGTGATCAGCCGGCCGCCCTCGGTGTCCGGGACGACGGAGGCGGTGAAGCCGGGGGTGCCGCGCAGCCCGGAGACGTCGGCGGCCACCTCGGCGACCAGTTCCCTGGCCGGGTAGAGGGTGGAGTAGGCCCAGCCCTCGGGGGCCCCGGCCCGGGCGCTGTGCGGCACCTCCGGGTTGATCAGGACCACGCTGCCCGGTCCGGCCCGTTCGGTGCGGCCGGGCAGGCCGACCTCCTCTATGCCGCCGGTGACGGCGGCGATCACGTATCCGTCGTGGGCGTGCCGGGGGAAGGTGTGGCGGACGTAGTGGGCCCGCAGCAGGTCCAGGCCGGGCAGCTCCCGGTACTGCCAGTGCCGCGCCCATTCGGCACCGCGGCCTCCGGTGCCGGCTTCTCTCCCCATTCCCCCATTCTGCGCCCCGCCCGCTCCGCGAGTTCCCCGGGCTCCGGACCGTTGTCGGTGGCGGGGTGCACGATGGTGCCATGGCCGGCTCCGCGCTCGACTCGTTCTCTCCCGCGACCCGCTCCTGGTTCTCCGGGGCCTTCCGCGCGCCCACCACCGCGCAGGAGGGGGCCTGGCGGGCCATCGGCGCCGGATCGGACGTGCTGGTGGTGGCGCCGACCGGCTCCGGCAAGACCCTGGCCGCCTTCCTCGCGGCCCTGGACCGGCTGGCCGCGACCCCTCCGCCGGCCGACCCGAAGCAGCGCTGCCGGGTGCTCTACGTCTCCCCGCTGAAGGCCCTGGCGGTGGACGTCCAGCGGAACCTGCGGAGTCCGCTGACCGGGATCCGGCAGGAGTCGGTGCGGCTGGGGCTGCCCGAGCCGGAGATCCGGGTGGGCATCCGGTCCGGGGACACCCCGCCGGCCGAGCGCAGGGCGCTGGCCACCCGGCCGCCGGACATCCTGATCACCACCCCCGAGTCGCTGTTCCTGATGCTGACCTCGGCCGCCCGGGACGCCCTGGCCGGCATCGAGACGGTGATCCTGGACGAGGTCCACGCGGTCGCGGGCACCAAGCGGGGCGCGCATCTGGCGCTGTCGCTGGAGCGGCTGGACGAGCTGCTGCCCCGCCCGGCCCGCCGGATCGGGCTGTCCGCGACGGTCCGCCCGGTGGAGGAGGTGGCCCGCTATCTGGCCCCGCGCGGCAGGGTGGAGATCGTCCAGCCGCCGTCGGCCAAGGAGTTCGACCTGTCGGTGGTCGTCCCGGTCCAGGACATGGGCGAGCTGGGCGGCTCCCCGGCCTCCGAGGAGCGGGACGGCGGGGACAAGCCGTCGATCTGGCCGCATGTGGAGGAGCGGATCGTCGATCTGGTGCAGGCCCACCGGTCGACGATCGTGTTCGCGAACTCCCGGCGGCTCGCCGAGCGGCTGTGCAACCGGCTGAACGAGATCGCCTACGAACGCGCCTCCGGCACCCCCCTGCCCGAGGGGGCGCCGCCCGCCGAGGTGATGGCCCAGTCGGGGGCGGCGCTGGGCGCTCCGCCGCTGCTGGCCCGGGCCCACCACGGGTCGGTGTCCAAGGAGCAGCGGGCGCTGGTGGAGGAGGACCTGAAGGCCGGCCGGCTGCCGGCCGTGGTGGCCACCTCCAGTCTGGAGCTGGGCATCGACATGGGTGCGGTGGACCTGGTGGTGCAGGTGGAGTCGCCGCCCTCGGTGGCCTCCGGGCTCCAGCGGGTGGGCCGGGCCGGGCACCAGGTCGGGGCGGTCTCCCGGGGGGTGGTGTTCCCCAAGTACCGGGGGGACCTGGTGCAGTCGGCGGTGGTGACCGAGCGGATGCGGTCGGGGGCCATCGAGTCGCTGCGGATCCCCGCCAACCCGCTGGACGTGCTGGCGCAGCAGCTGGTGGCGATGACCGCCATGGACACCTGGCAGTTCGACGACCTGGTGGCGCTGGTGCGGCGGGCGGCCCCGTTCGCGGCGCTGCCCGACTCGGCCTTCACGGCGGTGCTGGACATGCTGGCCGGCCGCTACCCTTCGGACGCCTTCGCTGAGCTGCGGCCCCGGGTGGTGTGGGACCGGGTGGCCGGTACGGTCACCGGCCGGCCCGGTGCCCAGCGGCTGGCGGTGACCTCCGGCGGGACCATCCCGGACCGCGGGCTGTTCGGGGTGTTCCTGGCCGGCGCGGACCCGAAGAAGGGCGGCGGCCGGGTCGGGGAGCTCGACGAGGAGATGGTGTACGAGTCCCGGATCGGGGACGTGTTCACCCTGGGCACCACGTCCTGGCGGATCGAGGACATCACCCGGGACCGGGTGCTGGTGTCCCCGGCGCCCGGGGTGCCGGGCCGGCTGCCGTTCTGGAAGGGCGACCAGCTGGGCCGGCCGCTGGAGCTGGGCCGGGCGGTCGGCGCCTTCCTGCGGGAGCTGGGCGGGCTGTCGGCGGAGGACGCCCGGCTGCGGCTGCTGGCGGCCGGGCTGGACGCCTGGGCCGCCGACAACGTGCTGGCGTATCTGGCGGAGCAGCGCGAGGCCTGCGGTCATGTGCCGGACGACCGCACGATCGTGGTGGAGCGGTTCCGGGACGAGCTGGGCGACTGGCGGGTGGTGGTGCACTCCCCCTTCGGCGCCCAGGTGCACGCCCCGTGGGCGCTGGCGCTGGGCGCCCGGCTCGCGGAGCGGTACGGCATGGACGCCCAGGTGATGCACGCCGACGACGGGATCGTGCTGCGGCTGCCGGACGCGGACCTGCTGGGCATGGACCTCCTCGACCACGACCCGGCGGGGCCGCCCGGCGGGGCCGCCGCCGATCCGGGGCGGGACCCGGGGTTCGCCTTCGACGACGGGCAGGCCCCGCTGGGCGCCGCCGACGTGGCCTTCGACCGGGGGGAGGTCGACCGGATCGTCACCGAGCAGGTCGGCGGTTCGGCGCTGTTCGCCTCCCGGTTCCGGGAGTGCGCGGCCCGGGCCCTGCTGCTGCCCCGGCGCAGCCCCGGGAAGCGGACCCCGCTGTGGCAGCAGCGCCAGCGGGCCTCGCAGCTGCTCCAGGTGGCCTCCGAGTTCGGGTCCTTCCCGATCGTCCTGGAGGCCGTCCGGGAGTGTCTCCAGGACGTGTTCGACGTGCCGGGGCTGACCGAGCTGATGGGGGACATCGAGGCGCGCCGGGTCCGCCTGGTGGAGGTCACCACCCCAGAGGCCTCACCGTTCGCCCGGTCCCTGCTGTTCGGTTACGTGGCCCAGTTCCTCTACGAGGGGGACTCCCCGCTGGCCGAGCGGCGGGCGGCGGCCCTGTCGCTGGACTCCGGGCTGCTGGCCGAGCTGCTGGGCCGGGCGGAGCTGCGGGAGCTGCTGGACCCCGAGGTGCTGGCCGAGCTGGAGCGGGAGCTGCAGTGGCTGGATCCGGAGAATCCGGCCCGCCGGGTCAAGGACGCCGAGTCGGTCGCCGATCTGCTGCGGCTGCTGGGCCCGCTGACGGACGCCGAGCTCAACGGGCGGGGTGCGGACCGGGCCTGGGTCCGGGAGCTGGCGGCGGCCCGGCGGGTGATCGAGGTGCGGATCGCGGGCGCCGACCACTGGGCGGCCATCGAGGACGCGGGCCGGCTCCGGGACGCCCTGGGCACGGCCCTGCCGGTGGGGGTCCCCGAGGCGTTCACCGAACCGGTCAAGGATCCGCTGGGTGATCTGCTGGCCCGCCATGCGCGCACCCACGGCCCGTTCACCACCGCGCAGGCCGCCGCCCGCTTCGGGCTGGGGGCCGCGGTCACCGACGGGGCCCTGCACCGGCTGGCGGCGACCGGGCGGGTGGTCCAGGGCGAGTTCCATCCCTCGGGCAGCGGGCAGGAGTGGTGCGACGCGACGGTGCTGCGGCGGCTCCGCCGCCGGTCGCTGGCGGCGCTGCGGCAGGAGCTGGAGCCGGTCCCGCCGTCCTCGCTGGCCGTGTTCCTCCCGCAGTGGCAGC
Organism: Streptomyces sp. NPDC033845; assembly: GCF_055576225.1. NCBI lineage: Bacteria > Bacillati > Actinomycetota > Actinomycetes > Kitasatosporales > Streptomycetaceae > Streptomyces > Streptomyces sp. NPDC033845. Next base: position 326,210 of record NZ_JBVIRI010000009.1, read on the forward strand.
ACCTGGGCGGGGCGCTCCGCGGTATCGACGGGCTGGCCCGGGCGGTCGAGCAGCTGCAGGGCGCGCCGGTGCCGGCCTCGGCGCTGGAGCGGCTGGTCCTGCCCTCCCGGGTGGCCGGCTACTCCCCCGCCCTGCTGGACGAGCTGACCACCACCGGCGAGGTCCTGTGGGCGGGCGCCGGGGCGCTGCCGGGGAAGGACGGCTGGGTGTCGCTGTACCTGGCGGACTCGGCCCCGCTGCTGCTGCCGCCGGCCCATCCGCTGGAGCCGGGTCCGCTGCACCGGGCGGTGCTGGACTGTCTGGCGGGCGGGTACGGCCTGTTCTTCCGGCAGATCGCGGAGTCGGTGCGGGTCCAGTGGCCCGAGGCCACCGATGTCCAGCTGTCCGAAGCGGTGTGGGACCTGGCCTGGTCGGGGCGGCTCACCAACGACTCGCTGGCCCCGCTGCGCGCCCTGCTGGGTTCGGGGCGGACCGCGGGGGCCACCGCGCACCGGGCCCGCCGTCCGGTCCCCCGGGGCCGTTACGGCACCCTGTCCGCCTCGGTGTCCCGGTCCGGGCCGCCGACGGTGGCGGGCCGCTGGTCGCTGCTGCCGGCCGCGACCGCCGATCCCACGCACCGGGCGCACGCCCGGGCCCGGGCCCTGCTGGACCGGCACGGGGTGGTCACCCGGGGCGCGGTGCAGGCCGAGGGTGTGGAGGGCGGGTTCAGCGCGGTGTACCGGGTGCTGTCGGCGTTCGAGGACAGCGGGCAGGCCCGCCGGGGCTATGTGGTGGAGGGGCTGGGTGCGGCCCAGTTCGCGATGGACGGGGCGGTGGACCGGTTGCGGGCGGCCGAGCGGACTCCGCCGCCGCTGGCGGCGGTGGTGCTGGCGGCGGCCGATCCGGCGAACGCGTACGGGGCGGCCCTGGGCTGGCCGGAGCCGCCGGCCGGGGTCACCCACAAGCCGGGCCGCAAGGCCGGTTCGCTGGTCGTGCTGGTGGACGGGGAGCTGCTGCTGTATCTGGAGCGGGGCGGGAAGACCCTGCTGGCCTGGGCGGATCCGGAGGATCCGAGGCTGGAGGCGGCCACCGCCGCGCTGGCGGCCGCCTCGCGGGCCGGCACCCTGCCGGGTCTCACGGTGGAGCGGATCAACACCGCCCCGGCCCTGACCTCCCCCTTCGGGGCCGCTCTGGAGGCGGCCGGGTTCCATGCCACTCCCCGGGGGCTGCGGCTGCGCCCCTGAGCCCGGCCCGCGTCCGCCGTGGCCGGGCTCCGGGAGGGCTCCCCGGGCCGGGGGGGCCCACAATGGAGCCATGCCCGAGGGAGACAGTGTCTGGCGGGCCGCCCGCCGGCTGCAGGAGGCGCTGGGCGGGCGGGTGCTGACCCGTAGCGATCTGCGGGTGCCCCGGTTCGCCACCGCCGATCTGACCGGGCGGCGGGTCCTGGAGGTCGTGCCGCGCGGCAAGCACCTGCTGGCCCGGATCGAGGGCGGTCTGACCCTGCACAGCCATCTGCGGATGGACGGGGCCTGGCGGGTGTTCGCCGTCGGCGAGCGCTGGCGGGGCGGCCCGGAGTACGAGATCCGGGCGGTCCTGGGCACCTCCGGCCACAGCGCGGTCGGCTATCGGCTGCCGGTGCTGGAGCTGCTCCGCACCGCCGACGAGGCCACCGTGGTCGGCCATGTGGGCCCGGATCTGCTGGGCCCGGACTGGGATCCGGAGCTGGCCGCCGCCCGGCTGGGCGCCGACCCGGACCGGCCGCTCGGCGAGGCCCTGCTGGACCAGCGGAACCTGGCGGGCGTCGGCAACGTGTACAAGTCGGAGCTCTGCTTCCTGGCCCAGGTCACCCCGTGGACCCGGGTCGGGGACTCCCCCGACCCGCTGCGGCTGGTGGCGGCGGCCCGCCGGCTGCTGGAGGCCAACAAGGACCGGCGCCGCAACACCACCGGCCGCCGCTCCCCCGACCTGTTCGTCTACGGGCGCGAGCACCGGCCCTGTCTGCGCTGCGGCGGCCCGGTCCGGCGGGCCGACCAGGACGGCCGCCCCACCTACTGGTGCCCCCGCTGCCAGCCCGGCCCCACCCCCACCCATTGACGGTCCGTCAGATCCGGTCGTACCGTCCCGGTCATGCCCTTCGCCCCGTACGACCTCACCGGCCGCACCGCGCTGATCACGGGCGCCGCGAGCGGCATCGGCCGCGCCAGCGCCCTGCTCCTCGCGGAGGCCGGCGCCGCCGTCCACTGCGCCGACCGTGACGAGACCGGGCTGGCGGAGACCGTCGGCCTGATCACCGACAAGGGCGGGACGGCCGTCGCCCACCCGCTCGACGTCACCGACCGGGCGGCGGTCCGGGCCGCCGTCGAGGCCGCCGGCCGCCTCGACATCACCGCCGCCATCGCCGGGATCATGCACACCAGCAGCGTGGTCGAGACCCTCGACGAGGATCTGGACCGGGTGCTGGACGTGAACTTCAAGGGGGTGCTGTACGCCTGCCAGGAGACCGCGCGGGCCATGCTGGCCGCCGGGACCCCGGGCTCCATCGTCACCATGGCCTCGGGGGCGGTGGACACCGCGGGGCCGGGACTGCTCTGCTACAGCGCGGCCAAGGCCGCCGTGGTCCAGATGACGAAGATCCTGGCCGCCGAGAACGGGCCGTACGGGATCCGGGCGAACGTGGTCGCCCCGGGCTGGATCCGCACCCCGATGACCGGCCGGCACGGCAGTGAGGTGCAGGAGCAGACCGAGGCCGCGATGGTCCGGATGTCCCCGCTGCGCCGGGCCGGCGAACCGGAGGACGTGGCGCGGGCCGTGCTCTACCTCGCCTCGGACGCCTCGGCCTTCATGACGGGCCAGATCCTGCGTCCGAACGGCGGGATCGCGATGCCCTGGTGACCGCCCGGCGGGCGCAGTGGACGGGGAGCAGGCTCAGCCCCCAGCCGCCCACCGCGACCGCTCCCTCGACCGGGCCGGACTCCGCGGGGGTCAGTGCCAGCCGGAGCACGGCCCACCACCACAGGGTCCCGGCCACCAGGGCCACGGGTATCAGCAAGCGGGGCACGGCTGCCTCCCAGGGGGCGGGACCCGGACCCGCTCATCCTCCCGTACCCCCCGGCCGCCCGCACCCAGAGCGGCGGAACCGGTCGCCGGAACGCCCGGAGCCCCGGTCGGCAGGAAGGGATCTTCCTGCCGACCGGGGCTCCGGCCGCACTCGTGCACTCAGGCGGCTACGACGTTCACCGCTTCCGCAGGCGCCTTGATGGTCACCCGCTCGGTCGGCCCGCCCGCGACCGAGGCCACGGAGACCGAGTTGAGCATCGGGCGGACCGGCGCGGGCACCGGTTCGCTTGCCGCGGCCGACTGTGCCAGCTCGGCGAGCGACAGTTCGTCGCTGACTTCGCGCATCAGCTCGGACATCCGTACGTCAAGCGCGTCGCAGATCGCGGAGAGCAGCTCGGAGGATGCCTCCTTCTGCCCCCGCTCCACCTCGGAGAGATAGCCGAGCGAAACTCGGGCGGACGAGGAGACTTCGCGCAGAGTACGGCCCTGGCGCTGGCGCTGCCGACGCAGCACGTCACCCAGCAGGCGACGGAGCAGAATCATCGGTGGCTCCCTCCTCTGACCGTGTAGCCGCATCCTTCACGCCCCACCGTACCGCCTCGCGCCGCGGCCGTGCGGGGAGCGATGTCGTGTTCACTCAGGGCTGCAAACATCAAATCCCCCCGTTCCGTTCCCTGTCCTGACTTCGCGCATTCTCGCGGAGTTCGCTCGCAAGAACTTCGAGCACTGTGCGTGCACTCTCCCTACGGATTTCCTCCCGGGAGCCGTTCAACCGCAGTCCGACCGTTTTCCCGGACTCCGGACCGGCGACGGACACGAAAACCGTGCCCACCGGCCGGCCGTCCTGGGTGTCCGGTCCGGCCACTCCGGTCGTCGCGATCCCCCAGCCGGCCCCCAGCAGCTTCCGCACACCGTCCGCCATCTCGGCCGCGACCTGCGCGTTCACCGCCCCGTGGGCGGCGAGCAGGGCGGCGTCCACCCCGAGCAGCCGGTGCTTGAGCTCGGTGGCATAGGCCGTGACGGAGCCGCGGAAGGACCGGGAGGCACCGGGGACGGCGGTCAGCTCCGCTGCCACCATCCCTCCGGTCAACGATTCCGCGACCGCGATGGTTCCGTCACTCTCCGCGAGGAGTCCGAGGACCTCCGCGGCGAGGGCCGCGGCATCGAGTCCCGCTGGTCCCCCTTTCGAGTGAACGGTCACGTGTGTCACCTTGCGGCCCGCTCCGCGGCGATCCCCCGGCGCCGGAGCAGCACGGCCTGCCGGATGTAGTCCAGTCCGGTCACCACGGTGAGCACCACGGCCAGCGCCATCATCCAGAACCGGAAGGTGGCCAGCGGGCCGGTCAGGGCCAGCACGTACATGCCGACGGCGGTGCCCTGGGCCAGCGTCTTCAGCTTCCCGCCGCGGCTGGCCGGGATCACCCCGTAGCGGATCACCCAGAACCGCAGCAGGGTGATGCCGAGCTCGCGGCCCAGGATCACCCCGGTCACCCACCAGGGCAGGTCCCCGAGCCAGGACAGGCAGATCAGCGCCGACCCCATGATCGCCTTGTCGGCGATCGGGTCGGCGATCTTCCCGAAGTCGGTGACCAGGTTGTACGTCCGGGCCAGATGCCCGTCGAACACGTCGGTGATCATGGCGACCGCGAAGGCCGCCCACGCCCAGGCCCGCCAGACGGGGTCGTAACCGCCGTCCGCGAGCAGCAGGAGGACGAATCCCGGCACCAGTACAAGCCGGAGCATCGTCAGGATGTTGGCGATGTTCCACAGGCTGGCCTGGTTGACGGCCGCGGCCCCCAGCTTTCCGCCGGGGGCTCCGGGCCGGTGCCCGGCCCCGCCCGTCGCTGATGCCGGGACTCCGGTCATCCGGCCGCCTCCTCAAGCGCCTCCAGGCCCAGCGGCTCGGCGACCAGGTCCACGCCCAGGGTGCCGACCACCTTCGCCATGACCATACGGCCGGGGACCAGGCCGGCGCTGTCCGTGAAGACCACCTGGCCGTCGGTCTCGGGGGCCTGGTGGGCGGCGCGGCCGTAGGCCCCGGTCTCGCCCTCGTCGCCGCCGGCGGCCGCGAGGTCCTCCACGGTCTCGACGAGGACCTCCAGGGTCTCCCCGATCCGCTCCTCGGCCCGCTGGGAGGTGAGCTCCTCGGCGAGCCGCTGCATGTGCGCGAGCCGCTCGGCGATGACCTCCTCGTCGAGCTTGTTCGGGTAGGTGACGGCCTCGGTGCCGTCCTCGTCGGAGTAGCCGAAGACCCCGATGGCGTCGAGCCGGGCGTGCGTGAGGAAACGCTCCAGCTCGGCGAAGTCGGCCTCGGTCTCCCCGGGGAAGCCGACGATGAAGTTGGACCGGACGCCGGCCTGCGGGGCCTTGCCGCGGATGGTGTCCAGCAGTTCCAGGAACCGGTCGGTGTCGCCGAAGCGGCGCATGGCGCGCAGCACGTCGGGCGCCGAGTGCTGGAAGGACAGGTCGAAGTAGGGCACCACCTTGGGGGTGGAGGTCAGTACGTCGATCAGTCCGGGCCGCATCTCGGCCGGCTGGAGGTAGCTGACCCGGACCCGCTCGATGCCCGGGACCTCGGCGAGCTCCGGCAGCAGGGTCTCCAGCAGCCGGATGTCCCCCAGGTCCTTGCCGTAGGAGGTGTTGTTCTCGGAGACCAGCATGACCTCCTTGACGCCCTGCTCGGCCAGCCAGCGGGTCTCGCCCAGCACGTCGCCGGGGCGGCGCGAGATGAAGGAGCCGCGGAAGGACGGGATGGCGCAGAAGGAGCAGCGGCGGTCGCAGCCGGAGGCCAGCTTGACCGAGGCGACCGGGCTCTTGTCGAGCCGTCGGCGCAGCGGTGCGCGCGGCCCGGAGGCCGGGGCCAGCCCCTCCGGCAGGTCGGCCGGGGCCTCGGCGGGCGCCTCGGCCGGGGCGTCCTGGGCGTGGCCGGGCAGGGCCACTCCGGCGCCCTGCCGGTCGGCCGGGCTGATCGGCAGCAGCTTGCGCCGGTCGCGCGGGGTGTGGGAGGCGTGGATGCCGCCGTTGAGGATGGTCTGGAGGCGGTCGGAGATGTCGGCGTAGTCGTCGAAGCCGAGGACTCCGTCGGCCTCGGGGAGCGCTTCGGCGAGTTCCTTGCCGTAGCGCTCGGCCATGCAGCCGACGGCGACCACGGCCTGGGTCTTGCCGTGGTCCTTCAGGTCATTGGCTTCGAGCAGGGCGTCTACGGAGTCCTTTTTGGCGGCTTCGACGAAGCCACAGGTGTTGACCACGGCGACGTCCGCGTCGGCGGCGTCCTCGACGAGCTCCCAGCCATCCGCCGCCAAGCGGCCTGCGAGCTCCTCCGAGTCCACCTCGTTACGGGCGCAGCCAAGAGTGACAAGGGCGACGGTACGGCGTTCGGGCATGGACTCAAGACTACTTCGTCCGAGCCCCGGCACCCGCCGCGCGTCCCCGCACACCAAGATCCCCGGGCCGTCGGCTCAAGCGGCGCCGCGCCCCGGGGATCCGGAATGATCTGTTCGTTCGCAGGTGGCCGGGTCGCCCGGCGGCCGGTGTCAGCCCGCCTGGGCCTGGCCCTGGCGCTGGTCGTCCTTGGTGTAGGTGAGGCGTTCCACCTGTCCCGGCTGGAAGTCGTCCTTGATCTCCTTGCCGTTCACGAACAGCTGGACGGCTCCGGCGTCGCCGAGCACCAGATCGATGGACCGCTTGTCGGTGAAGGTCTTGGAGTCGCCCTGCTGGAGGGTGCCGTCGAAGATCAGGCGCCCGGTGGAGTCCTTGGCGGAGATCCAGCTCTCCCCGTCGTTGGCGGTCAGCACCACGGTCACCAGGTCCTTGGGGGCGGCCGCGATGGCGCTGTCCGAGGGGTCGGGCTTGGGGGGCTTGGGCGCCTTGGGTGCCTGGGGGGTCTGGGTGATGAGTTTGCCGGTCTGCTTGGGGGCCGGCTGGGGCGAGGCGGAACCTTCCGCCTGGGGCCGCTTGGTGTCGTCGCCGCCGCTGAAAGCGGTGAAGCCGACGAAGCCGATCACGGCGACGATCGCCGCGACCATGGCGGCGGTCCAGTTGGGCCGCTGCCGCTCGGGGCGGATCCGCTCCGCCTCGAACAGGGGTGCGGCGGGGGTCGGGGCCGGACGGCCGCCGTGGGCGGCGTCGTAGCTCTCGATCAGCGGGTCGGGATCGGTGCCGACGGCGCGGGCGATCGTACGGATGTGGCCGCGGGTGTAGACGTCTCCCCCGCAGCGGGTGAAGTCGTCCTGCTCGATGGCGTGCACGATCGGGCTGCGCACACGCGTGGTGGAGCTGACCTCGTCGACGGTGAGCCCGGCGGCGATCCGGGCCTGCTGGAGAGTCCGGCCGATGGACGGTCCGGCGTCCGGCCGCTGTTCGGCGGTCGAAGGCTGGTCGTCTTCGGGGGAGTTGGATTTGCCGATGGACACGAGGGCGCCTTTCGAGCGTGTAGCCACCTGCTGGAAGTCCAGTCTAGGGGGGTGACGAAAGGGTGGAGCAACCGGAGGGTGCACTCGGTACGCCATCCGAATGGCTGCCGGGCGTTCCGCCCGCTTCCCTCAACTCGACGCACGGCACGGGGAAACGGTTGCCCGCCGATCCCGTACGGGTGAGAGTCCCCGGGCGGCCGGGCCGGAAACCCCCGGGCGGGCGGGTCTCAGCCGGTGGTCGGAAGGCCCCGGGAGGCGACCGTCCAGGCCACGAGATTGCGGACGGCGAGGAACTCGGCGGGACCGTCGAGGCTGTCGACCCGGTCCCAGAAGGTGGTGGAGGCCCGGCCGCCGATCTGCCGGAACTCCTGGTAGGCCTCGGTCCAGCGGTCCTGCCGCCAGAGGGCGTAGGCCAGCAGTCCCCGGGTCTCGGCGACGGTCCAGGCGTGGCCCCGGGGGCCGCCGCCGGCCAGCGCGTGGTCCACGGCGGCGATGGCCGCGGGCCGGCGCCACACCTCGCCGTCGGGCAGCCCGCTCGCCTCGGCGTACTCGAACCAGGCCCGGACCGGGAGGGCGCGCAGCGGGTCCCCCTCGGGGGCGGTCCCGGCGACCTCCCGGGCGAAGGCGAACATCCGGTCGTGCGAGCCCCACCACTTCGCGCAGTACCACTGGAGGGCGGTGCAGTGGGCCTCCAGGTGGGACGGGGCCCGGCGGCGGACCTCGTCGAGGGTCTCGCGGAGCCAGCCCTCGGGGCGGCCGGCGCCCAGGCCGAGGGTCATCAGGCCGTTCCAGGGGGCTGCGTCCAGCGGGTCGAGGTCGGCGGCCCGCAGGAAGTCCGGTTCGGCCTGCGGGACCAGTTCGGCGAAGGCGGCCAGCCGGCTGGCGGGGGTGTCGTGGTCGAGGTCCCCGCCGCGGATCTCCCAGGCGCGGTAGAGCCTGGCCCGGCCGAGGACCAGCAGCAGATCGCGGTCGTCGAACCGGTCCCGGGCCCAGGACTCGGCCCAGCCGGAGTCCTCGGCGGCGTATCCGGCCAGGGTGGCCAGCCGGTGTTCGCGGAGTCCGGTGTCGTGCTCGCTGGCGGCGAGCAGGTCGGCGGCGGGCCGCCAGCGGCCGGCGAGGGCGGCGCCGACGGCGGCGTCCAGGTCGGCGTCCCCGAAGGTGCCGTCGAAGGACATCCGCTCGTCCGGGACCAGCGGGCCGTAGACCCGGTCGTAGTTGCGGATGCCGCGGCGGCGGTCGGCGTAGGCGCCGAGGAGGGGAATCCTCATGGCGATCCCTCCCCGGGACCTGGACGACGGGACGCCGGGCCGCCCTGGCTGGCAGCGGCCCGTCCCTGAAAGGCTAACCGCAGGTCGTCAGGCCGACTCGCCGCGGATGACGGCGAGGACCGCGTCCAGCTCGTCCGGCTTGAGCAGCACGTCCCGGGCCTTGGAGCCCTCGCTCGGGCCGACGATGCTCCGGGACTCCATGAGGTCCATCAGCCGTCCGGCCTTGGCGAAACCCACCCGGAGCTTGCGCTGGAGCATCGAGGTGGAGCCGAACTGGGTGGACACCACCAGCTCCGCGGCCTGGCACAGCAGGTCGAGGTCGTCGCCGATCTCCTCGTCGATCTCCCGGACCTGCTTCTGGCCGACGGTCACGTCGTTGCGGAACTGCGGGGCCATCTGGTCCTTGCAGTGCTGGACGATCCCGGCGATCTCCTCCTCGGTGACGAAGGCGCCCTGGAGCCGGACGGGCTTGTTGGCGCCCATCGGGAGGAACAGCCCGTCGCCCTTGCCGATCAGCTTCTCGGCCCCCGGCTGGTCGAGGATGACCCGGCTGTCGGCCAGCGAGGAGGTGGCGAAGGCCAGCCGGGAGGGCACGTTCGCCTTGATCAGACCGGTGACCACGTCCACCGAGGGCCGCTGGGTGGCCAGCACCAGGTGGATGCCGGCCGCGCGGGCCAGCTGGGTGATGCGGACGATGGAGTCCTCCACGTCCCGGGGGGCCACCATCATCAGGTCGGCGAGCTCGTCGACGATCACCAGCAGGTACGGGTAGGGGCTGAGCTCCCGGGCGCTGCCCTCGGGCAGTTTGATCTTGCCGTCGCGGATGGCCTTGTTGAAGTCGTCGATGTGCCGGTAGCCGAAGGCGGCGAGGTCGTCGTAGCGGAGGTCCATCTCCTTGACCACCCACTGGAGGGCCTCGGCGGCCCGCTTGGGGTTGGTGATGATCGGCGTGATCAGGTGCGGGATGCCCTCGTAGGCCGTCAGCTCGACCCGCTTGGGGTCGACCAGCACCATCCGCACGTCCTCCGGGGTGGCCCGCACCATCACCGAGGTGATCAGGCAGTTGATGCAGGAGGACTTTCCGGAGCCGGTGGCCCCGGCCACCAGCACGTGCGGCATCTTCGCCAGATTGGCCATCACATAGCCGCCCTCGACGTCCTTGCCGAGCGCCACCAGCATCGGGTGGTCGTCCTCGGCCGCGTCCGCCAGGCGCAGCACGTCCCCGAGGTTGACCATCTCCCGGTCGGTGTTCGGGATCTCGATGCCGACCGCCGACTTCCCCGGGATCGGGCTGATGATCCGCACGTCCGGGCTGGCCACCGCGTAGGCGATGTTCTTGGTCAGCGCGATGATCCGCTCGACCTTGACGGCCGCGCCGAGGGTGACCTCGTAGCGGGTGACGGTCGGGCCCCGGGTGAACCCGGTGACATCGGCGTCCACCTTGAACTCGGCGAAGACGTTCTTCAGCGAGGCGACCACGGCGTCGTTGGCGGCGCTGCGGGTCTTGCCCGGGCCGCCGCGCTCCAGCATCTCCGGCGAGGGCAGGACGTACGAGGTCCCGCTGAGCAGCAGTTGCTCGGCGCGGGGCGGCAGCGCGGAGACGGAGGGCTGCGGCGGGGCCTTGGTGAGGTCGGGCACGGTGAAGAGTCCGGCCCCGTCGGCGGTGCCGGCGGTGGGCGGCGCGACCGGCACCGGCGGGGCGGCCGGGGCCGTCCGCTCCGGGGACGGGGCGGCGGCACCGGCCGGGGCGCCCGGGCCGTCCTGGTCCACGGCGGGTTCGGCGGCCGGCTCCGCCGGGCCGCTCCCCCGGGCCGGCGGCACCGGCGCGGTGGGTTCCGCCCCGGTGCGGCCGGTGGTGATGCCCTGGGTGAGACCGGCCACCAGCGGGGACGGCGGCAACCCGCCGAGCACCGCCCCGTCGAGGGCGGCGGCGGCCGCCGCGGCCACGTCCACGGCGTCCATCTCGCGGTCCAGCGGGGGCTGCACCGGGGTGCGCCGGGGCCGGCGGCGGCGCTTGGCCAGGGCCGCCTCCTCGGCCGCCGCCACCTCGTCGAGGTCCTCGTCGTCCTCGGCACCGGGCCGGGCGGCCCCCGATCCGGCCTGCCAGCGCTCGGGGTCGTGCCGGTCGCCGACCGGCCCCCCGTGCTCCTCGTCGTACTCGTTGGGCTGGATGACCCCCAGCCGGATGCCGAGCCGGCGCAGCCGCTGCGGAATGGCGTTGACCGGGGTGGCGGTGACCACCAGCAGCCCGAACACGGTCAGCAGCACGAGCATCGGGACGGCCAGCGGCGCCCCCATCGTGAAGATCAGCGGCTTGGAGGCGGCCCAGCCGATCAGTCCGCCCGCGTCCTGCATCGCGGCCTCGCCCTCGCCGCGGCCCGGGGAGCCGCAGGCGATGTGGACCTGACCGAGGATCCCGATCACCAGCGCGGACAGCCCGACCCCGATCCGGCCGTTGGCGTCGACCTCCTCGGGATGCCGGATGAACCGCACCGCCATGGCGCCCAGCAGGACCGGCACCAGCAGGTCGAGCCGGCCGAAGGCCCCGGTGACCAGCATGGTGACCAGATCGCCCACCGGACCGCTCAGGTTCGACCAGGTGCCGGCCGCCACGATCAGCGCGAGGGCCAGCAGCAGCAGCCCGATGCCGTCCTTGCGGTGCGCCGGGTCGAGGTTCTTGGCCCCGCGTCCCAGCCCGCGGAACGTTCCGCCCACCACATGGGCCAGCCCCAGCCAGAACCAGCGGACCAGCCGCAGCACCCCGTTGGTCGGGGAGGGCGCGGGCTTCGGCGGCACCTTGCGCACCGCGGCCTTCTTCGCCGGGGCCCGCTTCGCGGGCACCGCCTTCTTCGCGGGGGGCTTGGCCGCGGGCGACGCTTTCCCGGCCGGTGCCGTCGTACGGCCGGTGCGTGCCTTCGCGTTGCCCGCGCTGCTCTGGGAACCCTTGCCGGACGTACGTGAGGCCATGGGGGCGAGGTTACCGGTGCGGGCGCCGGTGAACACGCCTGCCCACCCCTTCACCCGTTCGTGTCGGCCTACGGACAACCGTTTTGACGGTCCGGCAGACCTGACCTGGGATCAGCTCTGGGCGGGCAGCACGGGCGCACCGCCGGCCGCCCCCGGTTCCAGCGCGTCCAGGGCCCTCCGCAGCCCGGTCAGCTTCCGCTCCAGATGGGCGGCGGTGGCCACCACGGAGGCCTCGGCGGCCTCCTCGCCCAACTGCTTGGTGAGCGCCTCGGCCTGCTCCTCCACCGCGGCCAGCCGCGCCGACAGCTCGGCGAGCAGCCCGGCCGCCTCCTTGCTCTCGCTGCCGCCCGGGCTGCCGCCGTCCAGCTGGAGCCTCAGCAGCGCCGCCTGCTCCCGCAGTTGGCAGTTCTTCGTGTACAGGTCCACGAACACCGAGACCTTGGCCCGCAGCACCCACGGGTCGAAGGGCTTCGAGATGTAGTCCACCGCGCCCGCGGCATAGCCGCGGAACGTGTGGTGCGGACCGTGGTTGATCGCGGTCAGGAAGATGATCGGGATGTCCCTGGTCCGCTCCCGCCGCTTGATGTGCGCGGCGGTCTCGAAACCGTCCATTCCCGGCATCTGGACATCCAGCAGGATGACCGCGAAATCGTCCGTCAGCAGCGCCTTGAGCGCTTCCTCCCCCGACGACGCCCGCACCAGTGTCTGATCGAGCGCGGAGAGGATGGCCTCCAGCGCCAGCAGATTCTCCGGCCGGTCGTCGACCAGGAGGATCTTGGCCTTCTGCACCATGCCCTGTCCTCCTCGCCCCGGCACAGGGCCTCCCCGGCCCGTCCTTGTGCCGGTCATCGTAGCCCCAGTCCCGAGATCGCCACACCCTGTCACCAAGATGTCACTGTGCACGTAGCGGAAACGCGGGGGGAGACCCGAAGGTTCCCCCCGCCCCGTTCACTTCGCCCGCATGTGCTGCTCCATCACCGACAGCAGGAAATCGGGGTCGACCGGCTTGGTGACGTAGTCGGTCGCGCCGGAGTCGATGGCCTTCTCCCGGTCGCCCTTCATCGCCTTCGCGGTCAGCGCGATGATCGGCAGCCCCTCGAACTGCGGCATCCGCCGGATCGCCGCCGTCGTCGCGTAGCCGTCCATCTCCGGCATCATGATGTCCATCAGCACCACCGTCACGTCGTCGTGCTGCTCCAATACCTCGATGCCCTCCCGGCCGTTCTCCGCGTAGAGCACCGCGAGCCCGTGCTGCTCCAGCACGCTGGTCAGCGCGAACACGTTCCGCACGTCGTCGTCGACGATCAGCACCTGCTCGCCGTGGAAGCCGTACGAGCGGGGCGGCGCCGGCGGGTCCTCCGCCAGCACCCACTCCTCCGCGGCCGGCCGGCCCGCCGCCTCCGGCCGGGGCGCGGCCTCGCCCAGCGCCTTCCGGCGGCGCCGGAACAGCGCTGAGGAGCCCTGGCCGCCGGGCCCGCCCGGCTCCCCGCCCTCCTGCCGCGCCTCCACCGGCTCCCGGGAGCCCGCGGGCAGCGCGGGCGCTCCCCGATCGGCCCCGGGGGCCCCGGCCGCCGGCAGCGCCGCCTGCCCGGGCCGGTAGAGGTCCCGGCTGCCGCCGGGGGACGGCGGCGCGTACCCCTGCGGGGGCAGCTCGCTCGGGTGCAGCGGCAGGTACAGGGTGAAGGTGGAACCCCGGCCCGGTTCGCTGGCCGCGTGGATCTCGCCGCCCAGCAGCCGGGCGATCTCCCGGCTGATCGACAGGCCCAGCCCGGTGCCGCCGTACTTGCGGCTGGTGGTGCCGTCCGCCTGCTTGAAGGCCTCGAAGATCACCAGCATCTTGCTCGCCGCGATGCCGATCCCGGTGTCGGTGACCGAGAAGGCGATCAGGTCGGCATCGGCGTCGCGCAGCGAGCCGGCCTCCAGCAGCTGCTCCCGGATGGCCGTGGGCACGTCCGCCCCGGCCGGCCGGATCACCAGCTCCACCGCCCCGTTGTCGGTGAACTTCACCGCGTTCGACAGCAGGTTCCGCAGCACCTGGAGCAGCCGCTGCTCGTCGGTGTGCAGGGTGGCGGGCAGCTCCGGGGAGACCCGCACGGAGAAGTCCAGGCCCTTCTCCGCGGTCAGCGGCCGGAAGGTGGCCTCCACGTAGTCCACCAGCTGCACCAGGGCGATCCGGGTCGGCGAGACGTCCATCTTGCCCGCCTCGACCTTCGACAGGTCCAGGATGTCGTTGATCAGCTGGAGCAGGTCCGAGCCGGCCCCGTGGATGGTCTCCGCGAACTCCACCTGCTTCGGCGAGAGGTTGCCCTCCGCGTTGTCCGCGAGCAGTTTCGCCAGGATCAGCAGCGAGTTGAGCGGGGTGCGCAGCTCGTGCGACATGTTCGCCAGGAACTCCGACTTGTAGCGCATGGAGACGGCGAGCTGTTCGGCCCGCTCCTCCAGCACCTGCCGGGCCTCCTCGATCTCGGTGTTCTTCACCTCGATGTCCCGGTTCTGCTGGGCGAGGAGCTCGGCCTTCTCCTCCAGTTCGGCGTTGGCCGCCTGGAGGGCCTTCTGCCGGTTCTCCAGCTCGTCCGAACGCTCCCTCAGCTGCTCGGTCATCTCCTGGGACTGCTTCAGCAGCACCTCGGTCTTGGAGTTGACGCTGATGGTGTTGACGCTGGTGCCGATCATCTCGGCGATCTGGCTGAGGAAGTCCTTCTGGATCTGCGTGAACGGCTGGAAGGAGGCCAGCTCGATGACCCCGAGCACCTTGCCCTCGAACAGCACCGGCAGCACGATCACATGGGCCGGCGGAGCCTCACCGAGCCCCGAGGAGATCTTCAGATAGCCCGGCGGGGTGTTCTCCACCAGGATGGACCGCTTCTCCTCGGCGACCGTCCCGATCAGCCCCTCCCCCGGCCGGAAGGAGGTCGGCATCCGGTCCCCCGCGTAGGCGTAGCTGCCCCGCATGTGGAGCTCGTACGAGCCCTCGCCGGTCCCGTCGGCCGCCAGCTCGGCGGCACCGCCGGCCGGCACCGACAGGAAGAACGCCCCGGCCTGCGCCGACACCACCGGGGTGAGCTCGCTCATGATCAGGGAGGCCACGTCGTCGAGGTCGCGGCGGCCCTGCATCAGACCGGAGATCCGGGCCAGGTTGCCCTTCAGCCAGTCCTGCTCCTTGTTGGCCAGCGTGGTGTCCCGCAGGTTGGCGATCATCGTGTTGATGTTGTCCTGGAGGACCTGGATCTCCCCCGAGGCGTCCACGTCGATCTTCAGGTTCAGATCACCGCGGGTCACCGCGGTCGCCACCGCCGCGATCGCCCGCACCTGCCGGGTCAGGTTCCCGGCCATCTCGTTCACCGACTCGGTCAGGTCCCGCCAGGTCCCGTCCACGTCCCGGACCCGGGCCTGACCGCCCAGGATCCCCTCGGTGCCCACCTCGCGGGCCACCCGGGTCACCTGGTCGGCGAACGAGGACAGCTGGTCCACCATCGTGTTGATGGTGGTCTTCAGCTCCAGGATCTCCCCGCGCGCGTCGATGTCGATCTTCTTGGTCATGTCGCCCTTGGCGATGGCGGTGGTGACCATGGCGATCTGCCGGACCTGCCCGGTGAGGTTGGAGGCCATGAAGTTCACCGAGTCGGTGAGGTCCTTCCAGGTCCCCGACACCCCCGGCACGTGCGCCTGACCGCCCAGCCGACCCTCCGTGCCCACCTCGCGGGCCACCCGGGTCACCTCGTCCGCGAACGAGGACAGGGTCTTCACCATCGTGTTGACGGTGTCGGCGAGCTGCGCCACCTCACCGCGGGCCTCGACGGTGACCGTCTTGGTCAGGTCGCCGTTGGCCACCGCCGTGGACACCTGCGCGATCCCGCGCACCTGGGCCGTCAGGTTCCCGGCCATGGTGTTGACGTTGTCGCTCAGGTCCTTCCAGATGCCGGTCACCCCGCGCACCCGGGCCTGACCGCCGAGGATGCCCTCGGTACCCACCTCGCGGGCCACCCGCGTCACCTGCTCGGCGAACGAGGACAGCTGGTCCACCATCGTGTTCACGGTGGTGACCAGTTCGAGGATCTCGCCCTTGGCGTCGACCGTGATCTTCTTGGACAGGTCGCCCATGGCCACCGCCGTGGTCACCTCGGCGATGTTGCGGACCTGCGAGGTCAGGTTGTTCGCCATGAAGTTGACCGACTGGGTGAGGTCCTTCCAGGTCCCGGAGACCCCCTTCACCTCGGCCTGGCCGCCGAGGATGCCCTCGGTACCCACCTCGCGGGCCACCCGGGTCACCTGCTCCGCGAAGTTCGAGAGCTGGTCCACCATGGTGTTCAGGGTGTTCTTCAGCTCCAGGATCTCGCCCCGGGCGTCCACCTCGATCTTCTGCGACAGGTCTCCGCGGGCCACCGCCGTGGCCACCTGCGCGATGTTGCGGACCTGCGAGGTCAGGTTCCCGGCCATGCCGTTCACCGAGTCGGTCAGATCGCGCCACACCCCGGCCACGCCCGGCACCTGCGCCTGACCGCCCAGCCGGCCCTCGGTACCCACGTCCCGGGCCACCCGGGTCACCTGCTCGGCGAACGCCGACAGCTGGTCCACCATCGTGTTGATGGTGTTCTTCAGCTCCAGGATCTCCCCGCGGGCGTCCACGTCGATCTTCTGCGACAGGTCTCCGCGGGCCACCGCCGTGGTCACCTGGGCGATCTGCCGGACCTGGGAGGTCAGGTTGCCGGCCATGAAGTTCACCGAGTCGGTGAGCTCCTTCCAGGTGCCGGACACCCCCTCCACCCGGGCCTGACCGCCCAGCCGGCCCTCCGTGCCCACGTCCCGCGCCATCCGCGTCACCTGGTCGGCGAACGAGGACAGCTGGTCCACCATCGTGTTGACGGTGTTCTTCAGCTGCAGCATCTCTCCGGAGACGTCCACCGTGACCTTCTGCGACAGGTCGCCGTTGGCCACCGCCGTGGTCACCTGGGCGATGTTGCGGACCTGCCCGGTGAGGTTGCGGAACGCGGTGTTCACCGAGTCGGTGAGGTCCTTCCAGGTCCCCGCCGCACCCGGCACCTGCGCCTGCCCGCCGAGCTCGCCCTCGACCCCGACCTCCCGGGCCACCCGGGTCACCTCGGCACCGAAGGCCTGGAGCTGGTCCACCATCGTGTTGACGGTGTTCTTCAGCTCCAGCATCTCTCCGGCCACGTCCACCGTGACCTTCTGCGACAGGTCACCGCTGGCCACCGCCGTGGTCACCTGGGCGATGTCCCGCACCTGGGTGGTCAGGTTCCGGAAAACCGTGTTCACCGAGTCGGTGAGGTCCTTCCAGGTCCCCGCCGCACCCGGCACCTGCGCCTGCCCGCCGAGCAGGCCCTCCGCGCCCACCTCGGACGCCACCCGGGTCACCTCGTCGGCGAAGGTCCGCAGGGTGTCCGTCATCTGGTTGATCGTTTCGGCGAGCTGGGCCACCTCGCCGCGCGCGCTGACCGTCACCTTCCGGGTCAGGTCGCCGTTGGCCACCGCCGTGGTCACCTGCGCGATCCCCCGCACCTGGGCGGTCAGGTTGCCCGCCATGGTGTTGACCGAGTCGGTCAGGTCCTTCCACACCCCGGCCACCCCGGGAACCTGCGCCTGCCCGCCGAGCTCGCCCTCGGTGCCCACCTCGCGGGCCACCCGGGTCACCTCGGAGGAGAACGAGGACAGCTGGTCCACCATCGTGTTCACGGTGTTCTTCAGCTGCAGCATCTCGCCGGCCACGTGCACGGTGACCTTGCGCGACAGATCGCCCTTGGCCACCGCCGTGGTCACCAGCGCGATGTCACGCACCTGGGCGGTGAGCCGGTACGCCATGGTGTTGACGGAGTCGGTCAGGTCCTTCCAGGAACCGGACATCCCGCGCACCTGGGCCTGACCGCCGAGCTTGCCCTCGGTGCCCACCTCCAGCGCGACCCGGGTCACCTCGTCGGTGAACGCGGACAGCTGGTCCACCAGGTTGTTGACCGTCCGGCCGACCTTGAGGAACTCCCCGCGCAGCGGATGCCCCACCCCGTCGGCGGACTGGGTCCGCAGGTCCATCCGCTGCTGGAGGTCGCCCTCGGCGACCGCCGACAGGACCCGTCCGACCTCGGAGACCGGCCGGGCCAGATCCTCCACCAGCTGGTTGGAGGCGTCGATGGCGGCCGCCCAGGACCCCTCGCAGGCCCCGGTCTCCAGACGTTCGCTGAGCTTGCCCTCCCGGCCGACCATCCGCCGGACCCGGGACAGCTCGCCGCTGAGGTGCAGGTTCCGATCGGCGACCTCGTTGTAGACGGCGGCGATCTCCGCCATCACCCCGTCGCCGGAGACGGTCAGCCGTTTGCGGAAGTTCCCGTCCCGCATCGACACCAGGGCCGTGAGCAGACGGTTCAGCGCCGCGGTGTCGACCTCCGTCGTCCCGCCCCGCCGGGACCGCCCGCCCTTCGCGCGCGCACCTGTCCGCCGCGCCGCTACGCCAGACTCCACCGTGTCCCTCCCGAAAGGGTCGACCGTCACTCCACCGGGCTGCCCGTCCAGCACAACCCCGCCCGTACATGCCTGCCCAGTGTTTCACCCTGGCCGAACCCGGCCATAACGCTTCGGTACCTTCGCACATCGCCCACACCCCACGGGTGGAATCCCGCCCGACGGCGCCCGCACCCCGACCGGGGTAAGTACCCTGGCGTCCGACTGTCCATCCGCTCGTGAGGAGTCCTGTGATCACCGCCAGGGCGGCTGCCAGCTTCGACCCCGTCGGACGCTCGGTCGCCGCGGCCCGCGCATTCGTCCGCGACACCCTCCAGGGCTGGGGCTTCGCCGATATCGTCGACGACGCGGTGGTCCTCACCAGTGAGCTGGTCACCAACGCGGTGGTCCACGCCGGGACGGGTGCCGAGGTGCTGTGCCTGCGCGCCGGGGACGGTGTCCGCGTGGAGGTCGCCGACCGCTATCCCGACCGCGGGCTGCCGTTGTCGCCGCCGAACCGGCCGTACGCCGATCCCGACCGGGAGAGCGGCCGCGGACTGATGCTGTGCGCGGCCCTGGCCACCCGCTGGGGCGTCGAGTACACCGCGACCCGCAAACACGTGTGGTTCCGCCTCGACCTGCCGGACCGGCCGGTCGGTACCCGCTCCGCCGGGCCGGTCGTCCCCGACCAGCTGCTGCCGCTGGCCGAGACCCGGGTCCGGGTCGCGGTCCTGCAGATCGACGGCTCGGGCACCGTCTCGGCCTGGAACGAGGACGCGGAGCACGCTTTCGGCCATCCTGCGTCCAAGGCCATCGGCCGGCCGCTCGCCGAACTGGCGGCCTGGCCGCAGACCCCCGGCACCGGCACCGGCGTCGCCGAGGCCCTCGCCCTGTCCCGCTGGGAGGGCAGTTACGGGATCCGCGGCGCGGACGGCCGGGTGATCCCGGTCTACGCCTCGCACCTGCGGGTCCGCGACGCCTACGGGGAGCCGTCCACCGTCTGTCTGCTGGTCCACGAGGACGAGCGGGCCATCCTGCAGAGCCCGGCCCGGGTGCCCGCCGAGGACGGCCGACTGTCCGAACCCCGGACCGCGGACCCCTTCGAGGTGTTCATCGGCTCCCCCGCCCCCGACGATCTCGACGGTCTGCTCCAGCGGACCGTCGAGCGGGCCCGGGACATGCTGGACGCCGATGCCGCCTTCCTGCTCCTCGCGACGGACGACGAGACCGAGCTGGAGGTCCGGGCGACCACCGGGCTGCCGTCCACCCGCCAGCGGTTCGCCCGGGTTCCCGTGGAGGCCGGCACGAACCGGTTCGGATCGGCCCGGATGCCCGCCGTCCACGAGGACCTGGCATCGGTGCCCGGCGCGGTCCCGCTGCTGGAGAACACCGGGATGCGGTCGGTGGTGACGGTCCCGCTGAAGGTGGAGGGCCGGCTGACCGGCTCCCTGGGCGTGGCCGCGGAGGGTGCCGCCCGGTACTCCAACGAGGAGGCGCTGCGGCTGCAGTTCGCCGCGGACCGGATCGCGCTGGCCGTGGAGTCGGCGAGGCTGGGCGAGCTGGAGCGGCTGCGCCGCGGCTCGCTGTCCTTCCTGGTGGAGGCCTCGGACCTGCTGGCCGGCACCCTGGACCGGGACCAGACGCTGGCGCTCATGGCACAGATGACGGTGCCCACGCTGGCCGCCTGGTGTGCGGTGTACACGCTGTCCGACCCGGCCTCGGACCCCTTCCTGTCGTACGTGCTGCACGAGGACGAGGACCGGATCGACGACCTGAAGGCGCTGCTGTCCCGGGTGGATCCGCCGGAGCCGGTGACGGAGACGGGCGCCCGCGCCTGGCCGGCGGCCTCGGCCGCGGTGAACGCCGAGACCGTGGTGCTGCCGCTGCTGGCCCGCAACCGGGTGATCGGCATGCTGACCCTGGGGAAGCCGCACGAGGAGCACTTCCGCCAGGAGATCCTGGAGCTCGCCGAGGACCTGTCGCGGCGGGCGGCCCTGGCCCTGGACAACGCCCGCCTGTATTCGGAGCGCACGGCGATCAGCCGTTCCCTCCAGCGCAGTCTGCTGCCGCCCGGTTCCCCGGCGATCCCCGGGATGGAGGTCGAGGTGATCTACCGTGCGGCCGGCGAGGGCAACGAGGTCGGCGGCGACTTCTACGACGTCTTCCCGATCCGCGACGGCGCCTACGGCTTCGCGATCGGCGATGTCTGCGGTACGGGCCCGGAGGCGGCGGCCGTCACCGGTCTGGCCCGGCACGCGCTGCGGCTGCTGGCCCGCGAGGGCCTGGGCGGCCCGGCGGTGCTGGAGCGGCTGAACGCCGCCATCCTCGACGAGGGCGCCCGCAGCCGCTTCCTGACGCTGCTCTACGGGGAACTCCACCCGCAGCCGGACGGCAGCGCGGAGATGAAGGTGGTGTGCGCCGGCCATCCGCTGCCGCTCCGGCTCCGCCCGGACGGCCGGGTGCTCCCGGCCGCCGACCCGCAGCCGCTGCTGGGCGTGATCGACGACCTGGACCTCTACGAGCAGTCGCTGACGCTGGAGCCGGGCGATGTGCTGCTGTGCGTCACGGACGGGGTGACGGAGCGCCGCGAGGGCTCCCGGATGCTCGGTGACGACGGCCTGACAGAGGTCCTGACCACCTGCACGGGCCTGACGGCCGGCGCGGTCGCGGCCCGGGTCCTCCGCGCGGTGGAACGCTTCGCCGCGGAACCGGCCTCGGACGACATGGCCATCCTCGCCTTCCGCGTCCCCGAACAACGCACGGGCGACTGATCCCCGCGGGGGCCGGCCGGGGGCGGAATGCGCCCTCGGCCGGCCCCCGCCCTGCTTCGGCACTCTTCACCGAACCGGCCCGGAACGCGAAAAAGGCCCCCGCCATGAGGCGGAGGCCTTTCTCTTTTTCTCTGAGCCCTTTAACGGAATCGAACCGTTGACCTTCTCCTTACCATGGAGACGCTCTACCGACTGAGCTAAAAGGGCGGGTTGTTCGGCGGCGTCCTACTCTCCCACAGGGTCCCCCCTGCAGTACCATCGGCGCTGAAAGGCTTAGCTTCCGGGTTCGGAATGTAACCGGGCGT